>NZ_MRCA01000005.1:0-395206 GCF_001904645.1 Fischerella major NIES-592
TATCTCAATGGTCAGCTTACTACCTGATATTTTTGCAAAGGTGAGATGCTCCCGAAGGAATCTGATTAACTTTTAATCAAAGGTAGCGTCACTGTAAACGTTGTACCCACTCCCACTTCACTATTAACTGTAATATCGCCTCCGTGTGCTTCTAGACACTTTTTCACAATTGCCAAACCCAAACCAGTACCAGGAATTGAGCCAACATTATTAGCACGATAGAAGGGTTGAAAAAGTTGTTTTTGATCTTCTAAAGGAATACCAATACCTTCATCTTTAATATTGAAAATTACAGTTTGATTTTTAAACCTTAATTCAAAATAAACAATACTATCTGGATACGAATATTTAATAGCATTACTAAGTAAATTTCCTAAAATATGCCGCAATAAATTCTCATCGCTCAATATTTCAGTTGGTTGTCCAGTAGTTGTAAATACAACTGTAATACGTTTATCAACAGCAATTAATTGGGCATCTTCAACTAATTGATGACAAAAATCTTGTAAATTCAGTAAAGTAAATTCCCGCTCAAGTCTACCGGAATCAGCTTTACCCAATAGGGAAGCCTCATCCAATAGTTGTGTCATATTTTTAATGGCAGAACGAATAAGTTTGTAATGATTGAGCTTTTTTTCTGTAGATAGTTTGTCACCACTGTTTTGTAGCAAACCCGCCGCCAATAAAATGGTATTTAAAGGATTGCGGATGTCGTGGGAGAGCATAGAAACAAATTCGGATTTAAACTGATTGAGTTGTTGGGCTTTGATTAACTCTGCTGTTCTTTCTTCTACCCGCATTTCTAAGGCATGATTGATTGCGCGTAATGATTCTAAAGTATGCTTGCGCTCGATCGCATATCTTAAAGCACGAATCAGTACTTCTAAATTCACCTGTCGCTTGACTAGATAATCTTGCGCTCCCTGGCGTACTGCTTCTATGGCAAGTTCATCATCGTTGGTATTTGTTAATACTACAATTGGTACAGTAGGAGCTTGGCTAATCAACGGTGGAAGTGAGCTTAATCCTTCACTATCTGGTAAAGTCAAATCCAACAGAATCACATCAAAATCACAGCTTATTTCATTACAATTACTGAGTAAGGACAAAGCATCTCCCAATCTCTTGACGTTGAGAAGAGTAAATTTATGAGACTGGGCTTGCTTCAAAAACTCTTGTAACAATCTAGCTTCCGCCAAATTGTCCTCAATCAATAAAATTTTGATTGAGCTTGCAATCATAGTGTGGTTTGGGAATTGGGTATAGGGGATAGGGGATAAACAGATGGGAGATAAGGGGGACAAGATATTTTGGATTTTGGATTTGCGATTTTGGATTTCAATCTAAAATCCAAAATCTAAAATCTAAAATTCTTTCTGATCTTCGGTCTGTTTTACTCTGATGGTAAAGTGACAGTAGACAACCAAAAATCTTCTATACCTTTGACGATTTGGAATAGTTGATTGAGGTTGCGGGATTTGGTGATGTAGCAATTCACATGCAAGTCATAGCTATGGAAGATATCTTCCTCGTTGTGGGAAGTTGTCAGCACGACTACAGGGATGCGTTTCAGTTTGGGATCAGTTTTAATTTCAGCCAGAACTTCTCTACCATCTTTTTTGGGCAGATTCAAATCTAAGAGGATCAAATCAGGGCGGGGTGCATCAGCGTACTCGCCCTCTTGGCGCAAATAAGCCATAGCATCCATACCATCTCTAACAGTAATAACCTGGTGTGGTATCATGCTATTTTTTAAGGCTTCTTGAATCAGACGGATATCGGCTTTATTATCTTCGACCAAAAATATGGTTCTGTGCTTTTCGTCCGTTCCTGCGTTCACGATCGCGTCCTCCCACGGGAATAGTAAAGTAGAATGTTGCACCCTCACCAAGTTTTGATTCTACCCAGATACGTCCCCGATGACACTCGATAATTTTTTTGCAGATAGCTAGTCCCATACCAGTACCTGGGTACTCATCCCGCGTATGCAGGCGTTGAAAGATAACAAAAATGCGATCGCGGAACTGTGGATCAATACCGATACCGTTATCCCGGACTGAAAATAGCCATTCGTCCTCTAAGCGAGAAGCACCGATATGAATTTCTGGTGCTTGATTACTGCGGAACTTGATAGCATTCCCTATCAAATTTTGGAACAATTGCATCAACTGAGTACCATCAGCCATGACGGTTGGTAACTGATCATGGGTGATCACAGCACCCGTTTCGCTGATGCGTTTCCGCAAATTAGTTAAAGCACGTTCTAAAGCTGTTTCTACATTCGTCAGTTCAAATTCTATTGCCTGCATATCTACTTTCGAGTATGCTAGCACATCATCAATTAACGTCTGCATCAAGCTAACTCCCTCGACAGCAAAACTAATAAACTCTTTTGCATCTTCGTCGAGTAATTGCTCATAGCGCATCTCCAGCAATTGCACGTAGTTTGCTACTTGGTTCAACGGTTCTTGCAAATCATGGGAAGCGACATAGGCAAACTTTTTCAATTCCGCGTTAGAAAGTTCTAAATCATGCGCTAACTGTGCTAATTCATCAGCTTGGCGCAGTACAATATTGACGATTGCTTTTCGCAATTCCAATGCTGCTTTCACTTCCACTGCTTGCCAACGTAAAGAAGTTAAGCGAACCGTTTCTTTCCACAATTCAAAAGATTTACGCGGACACAAGCGCGTATTTCCATCGGAAGTATTCACCTCAAACGCCCGATTTGGATCACCACCCCAATTCACAGTTTGAATAACTTCAGGGCGGAACCACAACACGTAATTCTGTTTAGAAATTGGAATTGCTAGTAAACCACTAGCCACATTTTTAAAGTTTTGGGCATCTGGATAAAGACGTGGCAGAGAATCGGTATAAAATACTTCTTCTTCTACATTATTTTTTAGCCATTGGACTAAAAAATTTAAGTCTTCTTCTTTGGGAGTTTCACCAATTAAAGTGTAATTACCACCAAAACAGATTGCTGCACCTTGAGCATTAGTTAAATCTAGTAAATTTGGTTGATGTTTAACTAATCCATCAATAAAATTTTCTTCTTGGGACATATATTCAACCAATGCTGATTGGATATATGTCAGCCGCATCCTGTAGTCATAATCTTCAGTTTCTTCTCGATCTGCAAGTTCTGAAAATATCACTCTACCCAAGAATTCGCAAGCTTTCCGCATCTCATAAGAGACGTATTTAGGTGTTTGGTGATGACAAGCAATTAACCCCCAGAGTTTTCCTTCTTTAATTAAAGAAATAGTCAAAGAAGCACCAACACCCATATTATGTAAGTATTCAATATGGCATGAATAAGGGCTTCTGAGAATAGAATTTGTTAAATCTGGGCGACGCTGGCTTAAGGGATTAATAGCAGGGAAAATTTCTACAGGATCGGCATAAGTATCTGGAATGATCCTAATCCAATTAGATGCAAATAATTTTCTTGCTGGTCTAGGGATATCCGACTCTGGATAATGTAAACCCAGATAAGATTCCATAGTTGCTAATTTTTCTTCAGCAATCACAGAACCATGCCCATCATCATCAAATTTATATAGCATTACTCGGTCAAATCCTGTGACTTTCCGGACTTCTTGCACAAGAATTTGACAGAAATCGTGGAAATTTCCCGTTTCTTCTAATTTATTAATAGAAGCTCTTGCTAAATGATAGAAACTTAAAAATGGAATATTTTCTTGAGAGAAAGCAAGTTCTAATTCCAAAATCAAAAATCCATCTGCATTGCGGTGGAATATGCCGTCAAATACTATATACTCATCACCCTTAACTCTTGCCCAAATTTTTGTGGGATTGATCATGTCTAGACTTTCTTGTAAAAGTCCAGCTTTAATTTTCTCAATTTGAAACGGATCAAGTAAATCTTCTAGTTTTTTTTGCAGCATATTTTCGGGAGTTATCCCAAAAACATCGTAGGTATTACTGCTGACTTGCAATATATTTAACTCTGGTTCTTCTAAAACCAGAAGCACTCCGTGGGGTTGAATTTGACTAATATTATGAATTGATGGTTCTTTTAAGCTTGTTAAGTTTAGACTTTGCAATTCAAATTCCATTACCATCACGATCCTCCTCTTTCCTTGCGGATCATCAAATCTTTAACGATTAGGTTTAGCATTCTAACTAGATTAACTTTTGTAACTTATCTTTTAATCGCAGTTATAGTTAGAGCCAGACAACAGGACAACAATCTTCCTAAACTGGTCAAGACAGAAAATTTTGCTTGAAAGATAGACTTTTGACTTCCTTATCTGCTTTTACAGTACTTCCCAATCACATTGCGTTCTCAGTCTAACAAACAGAACAAAAGTATTTAGCTAAAAAAGATTAAAAGTAGTTTATTGTTACACCTATAAAATATGTATTTTAATTGACTTGTGATAACTTTTATTTCAATTATTTATTATTTATAAATGCTTTTCAAATACTTACTCTAGAGGCGTAATAACAGAAAATCTAAACATAAATGCATATAGATAAAACATCTGTGTTTATCTGTGTGCATCGGTGTTCGTTATAATCACAAAATATTGGGTATAACCACAATATCGCCCGTAAGTAAATTGCGGTCGAATCTACAAATCTAAATCCAAGAACTAAACCACATCCGCAATTTATAGCCATGAGGCGAAAGAGGTAAAGCTAAATAAAGCGGTAGCCAGAAAACAAAAGCCGTCAAAATCATAAAAGTAATCGTAACGCCCACAGCCCGGAGTAGCTTATAATAACTGCCAAGACATTGATCTACAAACCAAGCGATCGCCATAAATGCGAACACAACAGCTGTCATGTAGTGATAAATGAAAAGACAGCGAGTTACCCCTACCCAAGGCAGCAAATTGGCAGCATAATTTAAAACCAAATATAAAGCAATCCAAGTATCAACAGAAAGTATTGGTGTGGTGGTAAAACGCTTTTTCTTAACCAGAAAACTTACAGCTTGCCACCCCAACATTAGTAATAACAATAGCAGAGCAACGACACCAAACCACCACAAAAAGGGATTTCCCATTGCATGGACATCATAGATGACTTGACCAAAACCTTTTGGCAAAGGTGGACCGACTACAGGTAGAGGTTCTTTGAGACTAGTTGCTGTTTCATATAAATACGCCATTGGTCGAGTCAACAAGGGCCATTTATACCAAGCAGCACAGTAAGGGTGGACTGTGGGACTGTTACCACCTAAACGTTCATGAAACAACAAAATTTGTTGATGAACTTGGAGAAAATTATATCTTTTATCTATTAATAAATGAGGAATCCAAATCAAACTATAGATTAATACTGGGATAATTCCTAAATAAAATCCAAAGCTAACAATATTTAGCTGCGTCAAGTTTTGTAATGGAGATTTTTCTGGTTCACTTTCCCACAAATTACGGCTTTCTCTGGAAGTATTTGCATTACTAATTATTCCTATTATTTTCCATCCCCAGGCAAAAATCCAGATGAGATAAGTACCCAGAAGAAACCACAAACCGTTCCATTTTGTCGCAGCAGAAGCACCAAAAGCAACGCCAGCTAATACCAGGTAAAACCTGCGCTGTTGTCTATGGTTTGCCAATGCTAATAAGAACAACAATTGTCCTAGTAACCCAAAGACAACTATATATATATTGATCAGAGCATAGCGAGACTCGACAATAAATATACCGTCACAAGCTGTAAACAAACCTGCCAGTAAAGCAAAACTACGACGCTGGCTTAATTGATAAGCAATTCCTGTGATAATTAAGGGAATAAATGAGCCAAACAGAGCATTAATCCAACGATAACTCCAAGCCGGGCGCAATGAACCTGTTAACCCATTGACTTGATCTTTCCACCAGGGAATGCGATCGCTAATCCACATTCCCAAAGCAATTATCAGCTTACCTAAAGGCGGATGACCATCAAAAAATGGGGTATGGGTGAGATAGTTACTGCCGAATTTAGCATAGTAAACTTCATCAAAAACAAGATGACCAAATCTCCCTAATCCCCAAAATCGCAGGGAAAGTGATAGAAGAAATATACCTACAATGCCTATCCAAAACCACTTTTTAGTCATTGGTCATTAGTCATTTGTTAGTTGTTGGTGGTTGGTGGTTGTTTGTTGGTCGTTGTCACACTCCCCACACTCCTCCCTAATTCCTCTACTTTCGCCACTTCTAGCATGGTCTTCAGCACAGAATCAGGGTTGAGACTAATTGAATCAATTCCTTGTTCCACCAAAAACTGAGCAAATTCTGGGTAATCACTGGGTGCTTGTCCGCAAATACCTATTTTGCGATTATGCTTTTTCGCAGCAGCGATCGCCATTTTCACCATCCGCTTTACCCCTTGACTGCGTTCATCAAACAACCGTGCTACTAACGCTGAATCCCTGTCTATTCCTAGTGCTAACTGAGTTAGGTCATTAGAACCAATCGAAAAACCATCAAATACCTCAGCAAACTCCTCGGCCATTATGACATTATTAGGCAATTCGCACATCACATAAACTTGCAAGCCATTTTCACCCTGTTTTAGGCCATTTTTTGCCATTTCTGCCAACACTAACCGTCCTTCATCGGGAGTGCGACAAAAAGGAATCATGGGGATGATGTTCACTAAACCCATTTCTTCCCGGACTCTTTTGATCGCCTGACACTCTAGAGCAAAACCTTCGCGATACCCTTGATCATAATAGCGGGCTGCTCCTCGCCAACCTAGCATGGGGTTTTCTTCTTTGGGTTCAAATTGTCTACCACCGAGTAAATTGGCATACTCATTACTTTTAAAATCTGACATTCTCACAATTACTGGTTTGGGATAAAATGCTGCTGCAATTCTGCCAATGCCTTGGGCTAATTTATCAACAAAATACTGCGGTTTGTCATCATAAAGAGCAGTAATTTCTCCTATTTTTTCTTTGACAAATTGGTCTTTTACTTGGTCATATTTAATCAATGCCATTGGATGAGTTTGAATATGATTGGCAATAATAAATTCAGTCCGCGCCAAACCAACCCCATCATTGGGAATAGCAGATAAACTAAAAGCTTCCTGGGGATTACCTACATTCATTAAAATTTGGGTGCGGGTACGAGGTAAGTCTTCCAAAGCAACTTCTTGCACATCGAAAGGTAGTAATCCTGGGTAAACTTTTCCTTCTTCTCCCTCAGCACAAGAAACTGTCACCTCTTGACCAGTTTTGATCACTTCTGTAGCATTGCCACATCCGACAATAGCAGGTACACCAAGTTCCCTAGCAATAATTGCGGCGTGACACGTGCGTCCCCCTGAGTTCGTGATAATTGCACGTGCGCGCTTCATAATTGGTTCCCAATCAGGATCCGTTCTATCTGTTACCAAAACTTCCCCTGGTTGGAATTGGTCAATTTTACTGACTTCGGAAATTACTCGTGCTTTACCTTGACTAATAGCCGAACCAACAGCCCGTCCCGTTACTAGGGGATGGGGTGAAAGTTTCTGTTCACCTCCCCAACTCCCAACCTCCCCATCTCCCAATCGGAGTCTATAAGTCCGCAACACATTCTGGCTTTTCTGAGATTGCACTGTTTCTGGACGTGCTTGCACAACAAATAAATCGTTGGTAATGCCATCTTTTGCCCACTCAATGTCCATCGGGGTGTAGACACCGTGAACTTGGGAATAATGGTCTTCAATTAAACAGCCCCAACGTCCTAGTTGTAAAATCTCATCATCTGTAAGGGCAAATTTATTTTTTTCGCTAGTTGTAACTAGGACATTTTTAGTAAATTTAGTGCCGTCATCATAAATCATTTTTAATTCTTTGCTGCCCAATTTTTTATCAATAATTGAGCGGAATCCTGCTTTTAATGTCGGTTTAAAAACATAATATTCATCAGGATTAACTGCCCCTTGGACAACATTTTCTCCTAAACCATAGGCAGCTGTAATGAGTGCTGCATCTTTGAAACCTGTCTCGGTTTCAATGGTGAACATTACCCCAGCAGATGCTAAATCAGAACGCACCATTTTCTGTACACCGACGGCGAGAGCAATGTTAAAGTGATCGAAGCCTTTAATGTGACGATAAGAAATTGCGCGATCAGTAAATAAAGAAGCAAAGCATTTATGACAAGCTGCTAAAACTCCCGCAGTTGTGGTGACATTGAGGTAGGTTTCTTGTTGTCCAGCAAAACTAGCATCAGGTAAATCTTCGGCGGTAGCACTAGAACGAACCGCTACATCTGTATCCATATAATACTGTTGACACAGAGTTTGATATGCTTGGGCGATCGCATCTCGCAATTCTGGTGGAAATGGTGTGTGGATTAGTAGCGATCGCGCTTTTTTACCTCGTTCTCGTAAATTATTAACATTATCAACATCCAAGTCAGCAAACAATTCGCGCAACTGCGCTTCTAACCCAGCAGACTCGATGAAATAGCGATAAGCATAAGCAGTGGTTGCAAACCCCATTGGCACATTCACACCTTTAGGTGTTAACTGCTGAATCATCTCACCCAAAGATGCATTTTTTCCACCAACTAGCTGGATGTCATTAATACCAATTTCATTGAACCAGAGAATGAGTGATCGTTCTTTGGTAGTTATGTGAGAAGTTTCTTTTATAACTGTAGACACTAGTATTTACTCCTAGTAAATTCTTTGATTTCTACTCAATTGAGTTTATCGATATATCATAATCAATCTCTTTATATTTCGTAATTTACTCCATATTTTATTGGGGATCACTATATCCAAAGTTATAGAACAAATATTATTTAAGCTTATAGTTTAATTTTGCATTTGATAAATTATGGATGAAAGGTCACGTCACCCGGTAATAGATAATTGCTAATAACTGATTCTAAGTTTCCCTCTTCCACTCAATTTACCTCAAACTTAAATCCGAAATGACATTTATCCATGCTGTATATACATATAAATCATCTTGATAAATAGTCTCTTATCTGGTTGGTAGCTTATGTGTTTGATTATTTAACAGAAATCTATAATCACATAATTGAAATTCTTGCAAGAAAAAATGCAGAATTAGCATTTACAAATACATTAGTTACACATTGTAACCACTTCTTACTAAAAATAGCTACTTTTTTTGATTTATGATAATCATTAAGTTTATTACTGATTGTAGCTTAGTAGATGTTTGACATTACGTAAAATAGGGAGTAAGACTAAATCACAAAGATTACTTCATATACCCTAGAGTAGAAATTTAAAATTAACTAAAAATATCCTATATATATGTAATGTCAGATATTTACTTTCACAATCAATCAACAACTCAATAAATACAACAAATTACTCATTCTATTGATTTATGATAAATAACCAAGATAACAAAGTTAAATTTCCTCAAGGGCGTACGGCATTTATTATTATCCACGGCGTAGGTGAACAAATACCTTATGAAACAGTAGATTATTTTGCTCAAAATTTAATCAAACACTATCAAGGGCAAAGTTTACCTATTAAGTTAGAACACTTAATTGCTAAGCGAAGACTAGCAAATGGCAATCCTTGGATAGAAAGCTTTGTACGTGTTAGCTCTGCTGAACTTCAACCAGATGATTTTATAGATATTCATGAATATTATTGGGCAGCTGATACGGAAAATAAAATTAGCGTACCGGAAGTATTACAATGGACAGAACAGACACTACAAGGGACAATTGCCTTTTATAGTCGAGAGGAAAATCAAGATAAATTAGACGAAATTTTGAAAGAAAATAAATGGAAGAAATTTTTTAAATATCGCTTACGCTGGCTAACTATATTTTTACGACTATTTAATATAGTATATCCTTGGTTACGATTGATTGTTTGTATATTACTGCTGTTATTAAATCCATTTCTGCATGGTCAATTTCTCCAACCAGCTTGGAAATTGAGTAGAAAACTAGTTACTCCATTGCTAGTTAATTTTGTGGGAGATGTTGCTATCTACACTACTACTAATGTAAAATCTCCTTACCATAAAATTCGTGGACAAATACTAGCAGAATCATTAGCATTGCTGAAAGCTATTCTCAAAGATAAAGAAGCAAATTACGACCAAGTAATTATAGCTGGGCATTCTCTCGGTAGCTGTATTGCTTACGATACCTTAAATCTTTTATGCATAGAAGCAAGCCTATCCAAAGATAAAGGTAAAAGCTTACTGGTTGATAAAATTACAGGCTTAATCACTTTCGCATCTCCATTAGATAAAATTGCTTTTTTCTTGAGAGAAATGGCACAGCAACATCAATATATTAGACAGAGAATTTTAGAACACTTAAATTCTTTTCGTGTGAAGCCTTTATATATTCAGATAACTCCATACTTGACTAAAAATCCAGTCGAATGTCAACTAGAAAAAGTCCGTTGGGTCAATTATTATCATTTACAAGATCCAATCAGTGGTCATTTAGATTATTACAACAGTTTAGATAACGTTTTGCTGGAATATGAAACTTCATGGGGAGAAAAAGCACATTTAGGTTACTGGACAGATCCAAATTTCTACAAAGATATTGCCCAACGTTTTCTAGAAACTAAAAATGAGTAGTACAGTTATTCATTAGATCTCTTGCAGAAGCAATTTTTCAAGAGGTAGGGTAAAGGAAAATTCCATTTCTTTCACCCTGCCCTTTGCACCTGATCCCCACTGTGCGAACACCTCGATTTTCCTTGAGAGAACTCCACCTTACCCTTTCATTAATGGTATAACTTACGGCAAGACCTTTGCTGAACATAGTATGTCCATATAAAGTTTAGTGATTGATGGTTTGTAAGAAGATTAAGAATGGGTTATTAACCTACAAATTCAATTATTACTACTTATAAATTATTTTCTATTTGAGCCTAACAATTGAAGACTAATGACTTCAGGCATTGGTAAACTACCCAATAACACCAGACAACGGAGGAAAAATCATGGGTAAGTACGATAAATTTTTTGAATCAGAAGAGGTATTGGAAGAATCACTCACTCCCAATGAAGCAGTCGCAGCAGTCGCTATTGTGACTGCGATTGCTGATTCTTCCATAGAAGATGTGGATGCAGATCTATTAACGGATATTCTCTGGGGGTTTGAGGTTTTTGACGAATATTCCGATGATGAATTATTAGAAATGATCGATAAACTGCTAGCGCTTGCTGAAGATGAAGGAGTCGGAACACTTTTTAATACTGCTTATGAATCCTTGGATGATGAATTAATACCAGATGCTTTTGCTGCGGGGGTGAGTATGCTGGTGGATGAAGAAGAACTGCGTATCCCCAGAGGGAAAGCAACTCTACTCAAGAAACTACAACAAGCCTTAGAACTAGAAGATGAAGAAGCCAAGGAAATTGTAGACGAAGTTATTACCGCTTTTGAAGAAGCAGAAGACGAAGAATTACTCGATGAAGACAATGAACCATTACTAGAATCAATGTCTAGCCAGCAAATATATGAGTCACCTGCTGGTAATTTTGCAGTCCCTGTTCCATCTAGCCTGCAACAGGGTGCTAGAATTGATACTCAAGAAGGAGTAGTGACTTTTTCTGATGATCTTGGTTCCTTATTCCGAATCGATTATAGTCCCCTGCCCACTCAACAAATGGATGACATGGAAGCTGTGGGACAGGAGGAATATTTAAGGTCTATTCTTTTGAATAAGTATGTACCTAGTGCGATCGCATCTAATTTAGCGGATGCTTCTGTGGATTACACGCAATACCTACCAGATATATTAGAGGGCGCTTATTTCGCATTAGTGAATATGCCCGAAGGTTCAACAGTTCCCAAAACAGGGAACAATGGTACTGCCATTAAATGTGATGCCTATCGAGGACTATTAGCATTTATTGATGGAGACTTTTTGTATATAGTCAGTAGCCAACGTAGCTTTTGTGATGGTGAGACTCCTAAGAGTGTCAAACAAGAAGCCGAAAATCTTAAGCAGCAGATTATCAGTTTCGTGGATACTATCGAGTTTACTTAGTTTTAGTAGGCGATCGCACTTCATAATATTCCAATTCAGAAGGTGGTTTGTTGTGAAAGTCGCCTTCTGTTTTTGCTTGGGAATATAAGGAGACACGGAAGACAAATGGCAAATGACCAAAAATTTAACAAATGATTAACAAAAAGTCCTAAACTGAAGATTGCATTGTGTATAGTTTTGAGCTTGACGAATCACCTGTGCGGAAAATAGTAATTGCCGGAAACTGGAAAATGTTCAAAACCCAGGTAGAGTCCCAGGAGTTTCTCAAGGGATTTCTGCCTACCTTAGAAGATACCCCCCAAGATAGAGAAGTGGTATTGTGTGTACCCTTCACTGATTTAAATGTTTTATCTAAAAGTTTGCATGGTAGCCGTGTACAACTGGGGGCGCAAAATGTCCACTGGGAAGACAGTGGTCCCTATACGGGTGAAATTTCCGGACCGATGTTGCAAGAAATCGGGGTACGCTATGTAATTGTCGGTCACAGTGAACGACGCCAGTATTTTGGGGAAACGGATGAAACCGTCAATTTACGCCTGAAAGCTGCTCAAAAACATGGTTTGATTCCGATTTTATGTGTAGGCGAAACTAAACAACAACGAGATGCGGGGGAAACAGAATCACTGATTATCAGTCAGCTAGAAACAGACTTAGTAAATATCGATCAGGGTAATTTGGTGATTGCTTACGAACCAATTTGGGCGATTGGTACTGGCGATACCTGTGAAGCCAGTGAAGCCAATCGAGTCATCGGTGTTATTCGCAAGCAATTAAAAAACCCTAATGTGCCGATTCAGTATGGCGGTTCAGTCAAACCGAATAATATTGATGAAATTATGGCTCAGCCAGAAATCGATGGTGTGTTGGTGGGAGGAGCAAGTCTAGAACCAGCAAGTTTTGCCCGGATTGTGAATTACAAGTGAATTACAAGTAGTGAGGTGGGCAATGCCCACCTAGCCTAGTGAGATGACAAGCAACTTGACTATTCGCGATCGCTGTTTCGAGTGGGGACGGCGGACTTATTTGATGGGCGTTTTAAATGTTACGCCTGATAGTTTTAGTGATGGTGGCGAATTTAATGCGATCGCTTCTGCTTTAGCCCAGGCGCGAGCACTCCAAGCAGCTGGGGCAGATATTATCGATATCGGCGGTCAATCAACTCGCCCTGGAGCAGAGCAAATTTCTGTGACTGAGGAACTCAACCGTGTTTTGCCGGTATTACAGGTCTTACGCCCAGAAATTTCCCTACCAATTTCTGTAGATACTACACGCTCAGAAGTCGCGATCGCTGCACGAGAAGCAGGTGCAGATATAGTTAATGATGTTTCTGGAGGCATGTTTGACCCAGAAATGCTACCATCTGTAGCCAAGTTGGGTGTGCCAATTATTTTAATGCATATGCGTGGAACCCCTCAAACCATGCAAAAAATGACTGATTATCAAGATTTAATGGGGGAGATTGGCAATTTTTTCTCAGAACGAATTGCAACAGCAATAGCTACAGGTATTGATCAACAAAAAATTATCATCGATCCTGGCATCGGTTTTGCCAAGAACTACGAGCAAAATTTAGAAATTTTTCGCCGTTTGCCGGAATTACGAAAGCTTAAGTGTCCGATTTTGGTGGGCCCATCGCGTAAAAGTTTTATTGGTCATATTTTAAACCAACCAGACCCGAAGGCTCGTGTTTGGGGAACGGCAGCGGCATGTTGTGCTGCTATCTTTGCAGGAACTGATATCCTTCGAGTTCACGATGTCAAACAAATGCATGATGTTTGCTTAGTTGCAGATGCAATTTTTCGACAGTCGTGACTATTTGTTGATTGTTGTTAGTTGGTTGTTTGTTTTTGTTAGTTGTGATTATGACAAGTGACAAGTAACCAATGACTTTTTTATACAGAACCATTCTCTGATTTGTTGTTATTACCTTCTTGAGATACCGTCTGAGCAATCAATTCCATCATATCAGCAGATTTTCCAGGGTCTACAAACACGACTTTGGCATTTTCGCTTTCACCTAGTCTGTAACTGGCATTAATATAATCTTGTGCTACAAGATACCGCAAAATATCCTTGTTTCCAGGGTTATCACGTAAAGCTTCAGCAATGATTTCCATCGACCTCTTGGTTCCTTCTGCTTTTTTAACTGCGGCTTGCCGTTCCCCTTCTGCTTCTAAAATAGCAGCACGGCTTTTAATTTCAGCTGCTCGCTGCTCTTCCATCGACTTCCGCACACTTTCAGGTAGGGTAATACTTTGAATATCTACGCGCAGGACTTCTACTCCCCATTTGGGTGTAATAGCATTTAAGCTGTCTAATATAGCTCTATCCATATCAGATCGCAAGACATTAGTTTCTTCCAAGGTGTGTTGAGCCAGGATTTCTCTAATAGTGGTTGTAGCCAATTGAGACAGCGCTGTTTGCAGATCTTCAATCTCATAATAGCTTTTCTTAATATCTTGAATCCGCCAAAATAATACTGCGTCAATTTCTACATAGATATTATCTTTAGTAATAATATTTTGAGGCTTGATGTCTAAAATTTGTTCTCTTGTCGTATCCTCCATCACAATTTGATCTAGCAAGGGAATAATAAAGTTTAGACCAGGGTCTAGTTTGCGATGATATTTACCTAAACGCTCTACAAGAGCTTCATTGCCTTCGTTAATTAATTTAGCAGAGCCTAAGGCATAGCCCATAAGCACTAAGACTATAGCAATGATTGGTTCCATATATGCTCCTAATTAAGCTTTGAGGGGATTTACCTTTTACTTTAAGGACTTAATTATAATCTGTCCTACTTTTGTGTCTTCATGATTTGAATATAGTTGAATGTGTAAGTTAATATCACACACAGTCTATTCGAGCAAGATACTCGAGCAAGAAGCAAGGCTATTAAAGCACTTTCGCACCCATAGTTGCAAGCGCCAATCTTGTGATTAAATTTACCAAGTAATAGGGTGTAAAGGTATGCTGATACCATTTCACAAAATTTTTGATACAAATTCTGTTCCTTGTCCTCCTTGTCTCCTTAGCCACTAAATGTATCAGACTTATATAGTGAAATGGTATCAGAGGGTTAGGGTGGAGTGATGGGGAGGTCGGGAGTCTGAGGACTATGAGGAGTATGAGGGGTAATAAACCACTAACGACCAACAATCAACGACTACATATACACTGGCAATGTAAAGTGGAACCATGCACCGTTACTGGGTGAAGAATCTACCCATATTTGACCGTAGTGAGCGCGGATGATACGTTGGCACAAACACAGACCGATGCCATAGCCTTCTTTACTTTCATCTCGTTCTAGGCGGAAATGGTTTTCAAAAATCCGATCGCGATTTTCTTCGGGTATGCCAGGCCCTGTATCACCAATACTAAATTGAACTTTTTGGGTTGTGCGGTGCAGTCCTGCCACAGAGATTGTACCGCCTTCTGGTGTATATTTAATGGCATTATCCAGGAGGTTTATCAATACCTGACGGATGCGTTCTGGATCGGCGTAAACTTGGGGTAAATCTTTGGGAATATCCTTTTCTACTTTTAAGGATTTAGCTGCATAGCGATCGCTCAATTCTTCCAATACATCCAAGCACAGTTGTCCCAAATTCGTTTTTTGCGGCTTGACTGGAAATTCTCTCTCGTTATTACGACCTACTTGCAAAAGGTCAGTAATCATACGGTCTATGATGCGAGTCTGGTTACGAGCTTGCTTAAATAAGTTAGTTGTCATTGTTGGCGTTAGCCGCTCAAAACCTGCTTTGTCTGGATTATAGTTGGATTGTAGAGTTTCTATAGCTATGGCAGTGGCTGTTAGGGGATTGCGAAGGTCATGAGCTAACATAGCAATCACCCTGTCTTTAAATTGCAATTGCTCTTCGAGTTGCTCTTTCTCTTGTTTTAAGCGAAAAATTTCATCTGACAGGTGCAGCAGTTCGGCGGAAAGAGCCACTGAACGAATAGAGGATTTAGAAGATGAAGCAGTACGACCGTTATCCTCTGTATTTTCTTGCAGGTCAGTCTGTAATTTTACATAGGCATCCACTGCGGCTTGCCAGCGAGGCCACCAGCTTTTGAGCTGCGTAATTATATTACTACCAGCCAGAACATGTCGAGGTTCTGGGTGAATTTTGATTAAAGCTGGTGTTGCTACCAGTTTAAAGTGTTCAGCCAAATAGGGTTGTTGTCCGACATCAACAATTTGGAGTTCAAACTTGTAGTCAGCCTGCAATTCTTTCAGATACGCACGAATTCGCTGGACTTGTTGTCGAGACTTTGGTCGTCCATCAACAAAAAGTAACAACTGTAGTGGAGCTTCAGAAGAAATAGGCTGATCCTGGGAAGCTTGCATGTAATCGTGTTTTAGCACTGGTAACAAACCGACGACGCTTAACAAAAAGTAAAATCGATTGGCGTATGTCGATGATAATGGTCTTTCTTGTTTTTCAATTTAATATCTATTTTAGATTTTTCATACTCCTATTACCCATTGGTTTTTGAGATAAAATCATGTCTTTTTTAACTGTTTACTCCACTTTAGTGACAGGTCTTATGCTCTAGAGCCTAAGTTGCGATCCTCGCCGAATCAAAATCTTTCGTCAAGAGCAGATGAATTGATTTATACAATAGGTTTTTGACTGTGATAAGAACAGGCTATTGGGGATGTAAACTAAGCCCCAAGTAAGGGCGATCGCATCACCAATAACACATTGATCTAGCTGTTAATCACACAGCTAAATTGAGTACAAACCACAACCGCATTTTCCCGATCACACGATTTCAAGATTCTTGGGAAACACTACCAGGCTTGAATGCTTTGCAGCGGAATGTCAAAACAATTACTGATGGGTTTTTAATTGCACTTTAGTGCTAACAACAAAATAGGCAAGCTACCACCAGCCGTGCAATACCATCAAGTTTTTGAAATGACTAGCACTGGTAGTTTTTGCTTTTGGCTTATATAGCTTACCATCTTCAGCTACATAGTCCTAGCGATCGCTTTCCTTTTCTGTAGTTGGTTAAAGCAGGTGTGGTCTTATTTCCAGCTTAGCACCTTCGACTACAGTTCACACCTGGGATCAGGGATTGGGAATTGGGGCGTTAGTGTATTATTCTCCCTTGTCTGTCCATTCCCCTTTCCCCGTTCCCTGTTCAAATACGCTAGGGTAGGAATTGACACTCAATTTTTGATTTCCTGTGCTGTACTTTCAACGTTCAGCTGTCCTTCTCAGTTTGG
This sequence comes from Fischerella major NIES-592, assembly GCF_001904645.1. Taxonomy (NCBI): domain Bacteria; kingdom Bacillati; phylum Cyanobacteriota; class Cyanophyceae; order Nostocales; family Hapalosiphonaceae; genus Fischerella; species Fischerella major. The sequence goes on from NZ_MRCA01000005.1 coordinate 17,219, forward strand.
CAGTATTACTTACTTCACTCACAGCCTGTACCAATAGTAATATTGGTAAAAGCCTTGAGCAGTCTTTAGCGGCAGATCCTCGACTCAAAGATAACCCAGTTATTTTTGGCGCTAACCAAAAGCCTAATAGCGATCGCCAAAATCCCAACCAATCCACCCAGCCAACAGTCCAATTACCAGCGGATTTCCCCAAAGATATCCCCATATATCCCAACGCTCAAATACAGGAAGTGTCTCCTGCAACTAACTCAGAAAACAAAGTAACTACTCGCTGGCTGAGTTCTGATCCAAGCAATTTCATTGCCAGTTTTTATCGCAATCAGTTGCCAAGTAATAATTGGCAGGTTTCTCAACAGCCTGCTGATGACAGTGGTGGTACTTTTATCGCCAAGCGCAATGATTTGCAACTTGTAGTTTCTATTCAACCAAAGTCAGTCATTAACGCTGCACCCAATCAACCACAGACAGCCACCGAACTCCTCATTGAGTATCAGCCAAACTCCACAACAACAGCTCAAGCTAGCCCAAATCCCAGCAGCGAAATTACCAGTAATGATAATGCCCCTCAACCAGGCAATCCACAGTTCATTGGCCCTGTACAACCAGAAGGTTCACTCACCCAACCAAATGGTACATCCAATACTAGTAACTCTACACCAACAGTAACATCCAGCACTCAAGAATTCAGCGACTTAAACAAAGCACCCCAAGAACTGCAAAAATATATTCAAGATGTCGCTCGTTTAGGTGTTTTGTCTGTAGAGCCTCAAGCTACGAAAAACAATTCCACAGCTACAACCAACCTGTTTGAACCAAATAAAAACATCACTCGTAGAGAATATGCTCGTTGGCTAGTAGCTGCTAATAATGCTATGTATGCCAACATTCCATCTAAACGGATTCGCTTGGCATCAGCAAACGCACAACCAGCTTTTAGTGATGTACCAAAAACAGATCCAGATTTTTCAGTTATTCAAGGACTAGCTGAAAGTGGTTTATTTCCGAGTCTTTTGTCTGGGGATTCTACACAAGTTTTGTTTCGTCCAGATGCACCATTGACGCGTGAACAATTACTCATGTCGAAAGTACCTCTGGATACCCGCCAAGCTTTACCTACTGCTAGTGTCAGTGCAGTCAGCCAAACTTGGGGTTTCCAGGATGCAGCAAAAATTGACCCCAAGGCGTTACGAGCGATACTGGCTGATTTCCAAAATGGAGAACAATCAAATATTCGTCGAGTCTATGGCTATACGACGCTTTTCCAACCTAAAAAACCAGTAACTCGGGCTGAAGCGGCGGCGGCGTTATGGTACTTTGGTACTCAAGGCGAGGGTATATCGGCAACTGAGGCTTTGAAATTAACACAGAGTCAGGCTCAGCAGTGAATATTTTTCATTTTTAGCCATGAGCAAATGAATAAATAAGAAATAGTAAAGATAAATCTTGACGAAGATTTGACTCACTCATGATAAAATCCTTTTGACTACGTAAAGCTACGTAGTTTTTTTTAATGAGCAAGCTTTATTAGATAACAAAAATATTTGATACCGAGTTGCATTCATAGATATTACCTCACTCCGCCTTTGGCATCCCTCTGTGTGGGTTCACCAGAAGGGAACTCGGGCCCCCACTCCCTCAAGGAAATGAGGATTAGGGGATGGGGTGAGGTTTTTAAACATAACTTAGTATGAGTTAATTTGTTTAGAAAAACTAGTCTTTTTGCAGATCTAGCTATCAATAATAAGGACAAAATTAATATGAAAAAAGAACTCATTGCGGCAGGATTTTTGCTCATATCTGTTCTGTCGCCGCTGAAATCTTTAGCTACAACACAGATTAGTAAAATTTACGTATTTGGTGATAGTCTTTCTGATCCTGGTAATCTGTACAACGCCACCAAATCCCAAATACCACCAAGTCCACCCTACTCTGACGGACGTTTGTCCAATGGCCAGGTATGGGTAGAATATCTTGGAGACGAGCTAGGATTATCCCCGACTTTATTTACTGAGTTACAGAACAGCACCCCCACCGATGGTATTAATTATGCCTTTGCTGGAAGTAGCTCTGGTCTGAGTAATACTTTTGTTCCTGAATCATTATTACCAGGAGTGCTTGGGCAGGTTGGTTTATTTACCCGCTCCTTACGAGAAAGCAATCAATCAGCTGATCCAAACGCACTTTATATTGTTTGGGGTGGTAGCAATGATTATGTGTTTGGTAATGTGAATGATGTTAGCCAACCAATTGCAAATTTATCAAGATCAGTAACATTGCTTGCCCTTGCAGGTGCTAAAAATATCATGGTAGTTAACTTACCAGATTTAGGCAAGCTTCCTTTGACATCAGGTCAAGAAAATTCCAGTCAATTAACCAGTTTAAGCCGCAAACATAACATAGCATTGGCAGCAACTTTAAGTAGTTTGAGTGCAATTCCTGGCGTTAATATTATTCCTATTAATGTTAATTCCCTATTTCAAAGGGTGCGACGTTTTCCCAGCGAATTTGGTCTTACCAATGTTACCGATGCTTGTCTAGTAGGCGATTTTGACGATATCGCCCAAGGAAATTTTACTGTATGTATTAATCCAAATGAATATTTATTCTGGGATAGTGTACATCCGACGACACACATCCACAGCATCGTAGCAGAAACAGCACTTTCCGCGCTGGATACTCAGCCCGTACCCGCACCTTGGCCAAATCAAGAATCTGAGGATTTGCTGCTGTTGAAACAGTAGGAATACTCAAGCTTATTCCAGCAAATCTGGTTCTTGTCGCACAATCATTTCGTACAAAGGTTGAAAACTAAACCAGCCCATGTAATGGGAACCTACCTGGCTTTGTGCTAAGCTGGCGTACTCATGTTTGATTGGCTCTGGTTTACCAGCTGCTTCTGCTAATAATTGAGTTTGACATGTACGTTCCATTGTAATGAACCACCATGCAGCCTCATCAACTGAATGACCGACGGTGAGTAAGCCATGATTTTTCAAAATGACTGCTTTATTATTGCCCAGAGTTTGGGCAATGCGTTGACCCTCTTCTAAGTCGAGAACCACGCCAGTATAATCGTCGAATAAGCTGTGGTCTTCGTAGAACATACAAGTATCTTGAGTGAGAGGGTCAAGCAGGCGACCAAGACTAGACCAGCTTTTGCCGTAGAGTGAGTGAGCGTGAGCTGCTGCGACTACCTCAGGACGAGCAGCATGGACTTGAGAATGAATAGTGAAAGCTGCTTGATTGACGGGGCGATCGCCTGCAATGATATCACCTTTATGGTTACCCACCTAATATTATGATTGTTTGCATTCAAAAGCTTATATATCTCTGAGTATACTTATACGCATTGAGTATACTTATACGCATTTGAAAAAAATTGCGATAAGTTGACATCGCAAACGCTGATCCAATAAATGCTTCACAATCCAAAATCCAAAATCCAAAATCGTATTATGTGGGATTACGATCACTTATTCAAAATAATTGCAGAATTGGTAATGCACCACTCTCCTAGTGGTGCTGAAACAGAAATTAATAAATACTTAATGCAGAGATTTACAGACTTGGGAGTAAAAGTATGGTGCGATCGCGCAGATAACATCATTGCCAAAATACCTGGTAAAAATCCTAACCAAGCGATCGCCATCACTGCTCATAAAGATGAAATTGGTGGAATTGTCAAAAGTATTGGTGAGCAAGGTAGAGTCGAAGTCCGTAAATTAGGAGGTGCATTCCCGTGGGTGTACGGTGAAGGCGTTGTCGATTTACTAGGCGATAATACAACAATCAGCGGAATTCTCAGTTTTGGTTCTCGTCACGTTTCCCACGAATCACCACAAAAAGTCCAGCAAGAAGACACTGCTGTGAAATGGGAAGATGTCTGGATTGAAACTAAACGTACCACTGCGGAACTAGAAGCTGCTGGCATTCGACCGGGAAGTAGAATGGTGATTGGTAAACATCGCAAGCATCCAATTCGGCTAAAAGACCATGTTGCCAGTTATACATTGGATAACAAAGCCTCCGTTGCCATTTTGTTAGCCCTGGCAGAAAAGATGAAACAACCAGCAGTTGATGTTTATTTGGTTGCATCAGCAAAAGAAGAAGTGGGGGCAATTGGCGCACTTTACTTTACTCAAAACCAGTGCTTGGATGCCTTAATTGCTTTAGAGATTTGTCCTTTATCATCAGAATACCCCATTGAAGACGGCAAAAGCCCTGTAATTTTATCTCAGGATGCCTACGGAATGTATGATGAAACCTTAAATGGGCAATTGCGCCAATCTGCTAAACAACTAGATATACCAGTGCAACTTGCAATCTTAAATGGTTTCGGCAGCGATGCTTCTATCGCCATGAAATTTGGTCATGTCGCCCGTGCTGCGTGTTTAGCCTTCCCGACACAAAACACCCACGGTTATGAAATTGCTCATTTAGGAGCGATCGCCAATTGTATTAATTTGTTACAAGTCTTTTGTGAAACTCAATCATTTGTTGGTTGTTGATTGTTGGTTGTTAGTAATTGGGGAATAGAAGTTTACCAATTACCCATTACCCATTACCCATTACCCATTACCAATGACCAAAATTCTCTACAATAATCCCAGAGTGGTTGATAAAAGGTATCAGCAAACAAATGCCTAAGACCGTTGCCGACGTAATGAGTCGTGACCCAATTGTAGTCCGACCCGAAACTCCTCTGAAGGAAGCTATCCAAATTCTGGCAGAACGACGCATCAGTGGTCTACCTGTTGTAGATGACGCCGGTAAATTGGTAGGCATTATTTCGGAAACTGATTTAATGTGGCAAGAGACAGGTGTTACGCCTCCAGCGTATATTATGTTTCTTGATAGCGTGATTTATTTAAAAAATCCGGCGACATACGAACGCGATTTGCACAAAGCCCTGGGGCAAACTGTTGGCGAAGTTATGAGTAAACAACCGATCACTGTCTCCCCAGACAAAACTCTCAGAGAAGCCGCCAAAATTATGAATGATCGCAACGTTCACCGTCTACCAGTTCTTGACAGCGAGGGTCAAGTAATTGGTATTCTTACCCGTGGTGATGTGATTAGAGCAATGGCAGCAGGCCAAGATTAGTTAATGGTTAGTGGTTAGTGGTTAATAGTTAGTAGTTGGTTGTTTACCACTAACTACTATCTACTAACTACTAACTACTAACTACTAACAAAATACATTTAAAAAGTGAGATTAATAAATGAGTGTCAATCCTGAATCTGTAAAACAATTACTGGTGTCTGAGGATTTGGGCGATCGCTTACGAGCAGTGAATCAAATTCGCCAACTAGAACCAACCATTGGTTTTGAATTAATTCAAAATGCTATTAATGACAGTAATTCCCGTGTGCGTTACTCAGCCGTTAGTCAGTTCGATACCTTGGGTGGACAAGATTTAGATTTGTCCTTGAGTATATTACGCGATCGCTTGCTCAATGACCCAGAACCAGATGTGCAAGCAGCAGCAGCAGACTGTTTGGGTGCTTTAAAGCTAAAAGCAGCTTTTGAAGATTTGCAGCAGCTTTATCAAACTAGCAATGAATGGATTGTGAAATTTAGCATTATTGCTACTTTAGGAGAATTGGGTGATCCGCGATCGTTTGAACTACTTCAACAGGCACTTTCCTCAGACAATGAATTAGTGCAAACTGCTGCTATTAGTTCTCTTGGAGATTTAGGAGATACACAAGCAGTTCCTCTTTTAGCTCCCTACGCTATAAACCCAGATTGGCAAATTCGCTATAGAGTTGCACAAGCTTTAGGTCGTTTGAGAAGTACAGACGCCAAAACTATATTAGAAACATTGGTGAATGATGAAGTGGAGGCTGTTGCAACAGAAGCGCAAAAATCTCTGGAAAATTTCTAATACAGCCCCTTGCATCTAGATGGAGTACACCCCACCCTACCCTCCTCACTGGCGAGGAGGGTTAGGGTGGGGTTCTTCTGTACCTTACTTAGATGAAATCTGCTGTATCCTTTCACCTGTCTATTGAATAAAACAAAAATCGATTCACAAGTTAGATGATTTTGTTGGCGAATTAAAAACAAATCTAAGCAATCAGCATTAATCCATGCACATTTGAGTGCGTTTGAATGTACTTAAGCTATCAGCCCACAATTTATTGCAAGGCGAGAAAGTGGTGCAAAAGCAAAGCTTTAATGCTAAAAGGCAATTTACCAACAGAATCATTAGATTGGTGAACCGATGTTTATGAAAATTATTTACTTAATACGTATAATTTTCATAAACCAAGTAGTTAATATCATTTACAATCTCCTTGTTTTTTTTATTTAAGTAATTGGTTGATGATTCTGCGTATAATTTAACTTAGCACTTTTAAGTATTTTTCCTAAACTTATTTTCAAAATTAAGAACAGGTAAATGTTCTGATTTTGAGATGACAATTACTCGGATACGGAAATAACATACGGATATGTTTCAGAAAAAGCACAAAAATTTGTGTCTGATACCCGAAATCATCCTTAGTTATTTCTAATAAATCATGCAAAAAATCCCTACTTTAGCAAAAACACTGATAGCATTTTCTGTTGGATTAGGTGTTGCTGCTGCTATGCCCTCAGCAAAAGCAGCTTCTCTAGTTCCTCAATTAGAAGGAGAAGTACAAACAAATCTCGGATGTCTTGATCCAAATCAATGTATTGACACAACTTCATTAGGTTACACAGTCACAAGTTTAGATTTTGATGGGGCTGGTGGTTATGGGCCTAGCCGACTATTTGTGGATACTAGAAGCACTTCTAACATCTATGAAGGACAAGGTTTAAAAGTTAGTTTTGGTACAAAAGATGCAGGCACAAATCCAGCATTAAACGAATATTGGTTCCGTCCTGTAGCAATTACAGAAAGCGGTAATTTACCTGAAAGTGGACAATTAGAAGTTGGTCAGTTCTTATTTGAGTTCACAGAGGTGATGTCGGAAATAAGTTTAGACTTTTTTGATGTAGAAGATATAGGCACTGCTATCTTGATGCTCAATGGTGAAGATATTACTGATTTAGTTTTACAAGCTGGCAAAAATAACGGTATTCAGTCATTAACTCTTCACAATGTCAAGTCTTTTGAGGTGCAGTTGGGTAACACTTCTTCTAGCAAATTTCCAAAAACTGGTGATGGTGTTAATCTCAGAGGTAATGTGGTACCCAAACCAGTACCTGAAGCAGGAACTACCGTCAGTTTAGGTGCTTTAGTAGTGGTCAGTTTATTTGGTTTAAGGCGACGGGGAAAAACCATATCAGTAGCTTAGAAATTGATCATGAGATTACATACTCGTGGTCTACCGCAGAAACCTTAACTTGTTGTGTGATTTCTTAAAAAGCCGGTTTCTCAACTTTTAAGAAACCGGATACCTCTAATTCAATATTATTAGTCAGATAAATCTGCCTAAGAATGTCTTTGAGTCCGTTGAAACGGACTTGTGCTATTAGCCTTGGAATAAATTCCAAGGCGGTATATGGTGTAGGTGCAAGATATCAGTCTACTTATCAGTGTAAACCACAATATTTTTTTGATTATTACTATTATTTAAAATAATAATCAATTTAACTGAATCAGGAAATTGCCAGTATTAAGTTAAAAAAATATTTTTATAAATAGTTAATAACACGTATAAACATTGTATTTATGCGGATAAAATTTTGATTTTTATCTGTAATTAAAGATCGTGTGAAATATATTTTTTGCTCTAGCAAATTCGGCAACTTATCTATTAGCTTAGTGGTGCATCAATAGTACATCATCATTTTTTTACTGCTACTTTCATATCAGGTTTGCAGAAGGGGAATCATGCCTAAGTTTAATTTTTTAGCAACAATGATAGGAACAGTTTTGGGTTTGGGCGTAGTTGCTGCTATGCCTAATGCTCATGCTGCTTCTCTTATTCCTAACCGGGAAGGCGAAATCAAGACTAATCTAGGCTGTCTTAATTCAACTACATGTATTGATACAACTTCATTAGGTTATACAGTAACGAGTTTAGATTTTGATGGCGCTGGTGGCTACGGTGCTAGCCGATTATTTGTAGATGATAGAGCCACTTCTAACACCTATGTAGGATCAAGTCTCAAAGTTAGTTTCGGAACAAAAGATGCTGGCACTAATACAGGAGTCAATGAATTTTGGTTACGTCCTGTAGCTATCACAGAAAGCGGTAAGTTACCTGAAAATGGTCAATTAGAAGTTGGTCGGTTCTTATTTGATTTCACAGAGGTGATGTCGGAAATAACTTTAGACTTCTTTGATGTGGAAGATATAGGCACTGGTGTCTTACTGATCAATAACAGTCCTGTTGGCAGCTCGATGTTGTCTGCTGGCAAGAACAACGGTATTCAGACTTTGACTTTTTACAACGTCAAATCTTTTGAAGTGCAGCTGGGTAATGCTTATTCTAGTAAGTTTCCGAAGTATGGTGATGGTGTAAACTTATCGGGAATCAAGGGGACACCAAAAGCTGTACCAGAAGCTGGGACAACTCTGGGCTTAGGTGCTTTGGCAGTTGCAGGTATGTTTGGCTTACGACAACGTAAAAAGAGTGTGCTTGCAGGCTAAAGCCAATACAGTTTTAGCTGCTGAACACATCAGCAGCTTTTTTTGAACTCTGTGTGATGATATCAAGCGATTTTGTGAACTCTAACAAAGTTTAATGTTACGCAGTGATACTCATCTATCGTCCATTTGGCTGTAGTCCCACTCATAGCGATCGCTTCTATTTCTGTGTTTCGCTAACTTTTTAGCAAGAAGTACAGTTGCTAGTTTATTTGCTAGAAAAATTAGTGACACAAATTACAGAATTTCTAAATCCAAATCATTCCTGAGGAGTATTGTTGTTACTTTGGTTGAGAAAAAAAAGATTTTAGTTAAAACTAAAAGTAGATATTATTTTATAAATTTTGTGGTTTGGGGAGTACTATGATGGAAAGACTTTTGCTAGCTATAGTACTAACATTTACTTTAATCATTTTTACCGAACTGAAATGGCCTTCTTTCGCTCAGACTACTAGAGTCATAAATAGCCAAAACAGGCTGGTTTTTAATTTCAAGCATAACAATTAAAATATCTAGCAGCATGGCTGCTTGCATACAGCAATAATAAAAGCCCCGGCTAACACCCTTTCACTATAAGTTTGATAAATTTAGCGACTAGGAGACAAGGAGGAGAAGGAAGGCAAAGAGGATAACTTGTATCAATCAGTATTGTGAAATGGTATAAAATAACCGAGGCTACTCATAAAAAGTCCGCTAATCTACTCAAAACCCCTCATTTTTGAGTTATTTGACGTTGCAATTGTTTCAAAGTTTGATACATATCAGGTAAGCGAGTCAAAATCGCAGACACTTTTATAAACTGTTTATGAGGGATAGCGGGAGTGCCAGAGACAATTTCTCCTGGTGCAACATCACTGTGAATGCCTGCTTTAGCAGAGGCGATCGCACCATCGCCGATTTTTACTTGGTTGGCAATTCCTGATTGTCCTGCTAAAATTACGCGATTGCCAATTTTCACTCCTCCTGCTATCCCCGATTGTCCTGCCAATGCACAACCTGCACCAATTTGGCAACCGTGACCAATTTGTACTAAGTTGTCAATGATTGTATAGCGACCAACTCGTGTTTCACCGACGGCGGGACGATCAATGGCACTGTTACAGCCAACAACAACACCATCTTCTAAAACCGTGTAGCCAGATTGTTCGACTTTGAGCCAGCCAGTGGCAGTCGGCACAAAGCCAAAGCCTTCTGCACCGATGACTGCACCACTGTGAATTTCACAATCTGCACCGATGAGAGTACGTTCGTGGATAGTGCAGTTAGCGTGTAAAGTTGTGCGATCGCCTATTTTAGCATCGGGATAGATAACGACATTGGCATGGATGCATACACCACTGCCAATTTCTACTCCTTGATGAACTACTACATGAGGTCCAATATAAACATCATTGCCAATTTTCACATTCGGGTAAATAACGGCGGTAGGATGAATCTCTGGAGTAGGACGCCAAGGCTGGTAGAAAAATTTGAGCGTTCTTGCAAATATTAGTTTTGGTTCTGGGGTGGCGATCCAAGCAATACCGCGTTCTTGTGCTTGTGCCTGTAATGCTTCATCTTGAGGCAAAATTAAAGCACTTGCACCAGTTTTGCCTACCATTGCGGCAAATTTTGCCCCTTCAATGTAGCTGAGAGTACCACTTGTCGCTTCATCAACTGCTGCCATCCCAACAATTTCTGGATCATTTTCTTTATCGAGATTAAGGCTATTACAGATGGCAGCATCACCAAGTTTTGCTAGTATATCGCTAAATTTCATAAAGCCTCATAGAAGATTTAAGGGTAGGGTGCTATTTTCGGTTAGGCAAAAGGTTAAAGGTTAAGGGGTAAAGGCTGCTCAAATTCCTTACCCCTTACCCGTTCCCCAACTACTCCTTCAGCAGCAAATAATATAAAGTACCATTACCACCCGTAATACCGGCGCGATCGCCTGCTAATTTCCCAGTTCCCATAAAATAATCTACCCGTCCCGGGCCTTTAATAGCACTACCAGTATCCTGATCTAGAACGAAGCGACTAACCCGGCGCTTAACCAATTTTCCCTGACCAGCAGGATAAGGAAATGAGGCATTAATTATTGCTAACGCTCCTGGCGGCATGAGAGATTTATCTGTGGCGATCGAACGCTCTGCTGTGACTGGTACGCCAATACTGCCAGTTGCAGGTTTACCCCCAGTTTCTTTGAAGAAGACAAACCGTTCCCACCGTGGTAGATAGTTATTCATCTCCTTGGGGTGCTGGCGAAAGTAATTGACCAAGATAGGCATTGTTAAATTTTGTAAAGGTAACTTACCATCTTTGGCCAGTTCTTTGCCAATACTAGTCCAAGGATAGTCTGTGCCTCCTGCATAGCCAACAGAGGTACTTTTACCATTAGTTAATTTGAGTTGGGCAGAACCTTGGATATGTACCAAATATGCATCTAAGCGATCGCGCAACCAAAATAATTCCAAACCATGTAACTGACTTTTATTACCCAGTAAACCATCTTTACCTTCTAGATCGATCCGTGTAGGATGTGGTTTTACCCATTTGTCAAAGTTGGGTGGCAATCTATAAAGAGGATATTTATATACAGAAGTACGAACTTTACTAGCAGTATAAACTGGCTCATAATAAGCGGTGAACTTTACCGTACCTTGACCGTCATTGCCAACAGATTGATAAAAATCAAATTCTCGACGCACAGCAGCTTGCAGTTGAGCTGGCGATTTGGAACTAACCACCAACTGGCGAAAACGCTGCAAGCTACGACGGACACGATCAAGGGTGATTTCAGGAACAGGATAATTTTGATACGCTGCTAGTGCCTTGTTTGTTGTCAGGTAACGTAAACTGTGGTCAATGGATGCTAACAAAGCTTTGCGATCGCCCTGTTTACTCTTTCCACTCCAAAGCTGTTCATCCCAACCCAAACATTGATGAACGGGTTTACAGTCCGTTCCTAACCTCACTAGTTTTAGTGGTGGTGATAACTCTGGTGGGGGTAACGGTTCAATGGGGCTAGCTGGTGATGGTAAAGGCGTTATGTTAATAGGAACCTGAGCCAACACAGAGCAAACAGGATTTACAAAGCTAAGTCCCAGACTCAAGGAAACTAAAGCAAGCGTTTTTCTCATGATTTATGTAAATCTTTCCACACTAGAGCTAAAGAGTGGTTCCACCCGAATTGCCACAATCCGCGAGGGACGCACAACCATGTATTCACCTTGAATATTTTTGATCGGCACGTTTATAAAATCATCAGAAGCAGATTTGGGCATCAGTTCGCCACTATACCACTTCTGAAAATCCTGAATCGTCGGAAAACGTACTTCTTCCCGATGACCACTTGCCATTAGTAAGTGTACTGCGTATTCATTGGGAGTTCTAGGCATATTGACTGAATCATTTGAAACACATCCAACCCATTTTGGACTACGCACTGCCCGAATGGGAAGAGTGAAGAAAGCACAGTTGGGACTATGACGGTTGTTACCCTATTAAGGGTTCCCAATTTGGGGATTGGAAGGGAGATGGGGAAGTGGAGGGAGTGTGGGGAGTGTGGGGAGTGTGGGGAGTGTGGGGAGTGTGAGGAGTGTGAGGAGTGTGGGGAGTGTGAGGAGTGTGAGGAGTGTGGGGAGTAGAATAATAATCACTAACCACTAACCACTAATCACTAACCAATGTACAGACGTGCCATGGCACATCTGGTACAACAACCAACAATCAACAACCAAAATTAGTAAAGTTTAGTTTCAAATAAACATACCTAAATATAACAGTGCTAATCTAATAATTGAAGCTAAACAAAGCTTCCCTGGCAGATCAAACAGCTAAATTCAAAAGCAAAAAGAGGTAAAAACGCTGTTGAAACTCAATCTGTCTCGTTATAGAACAACAACACCTAACTCTAAAAGCGATATTTCCTCATAGTGAGAGAAAGGGGGCGCTGTGACTGCTTGACTTCACTGAAGTCAAAAGTGATTCACCCAGTACATCCCCGGCTAGAATTAACGATAAGAGGAAGTAAGTCAGCTATTAGTTGCTTAGGTGTTGTTGTTTTTTTACACTACTCTTAGCATTTGCTTTGCCTTTTGCTCCTTAACCTTTCCCCATCTCAGACTACTAGGTGTAAGCTGGTACGAAGTGGAATCGCACGAGACATTTGAAATAGTTGAAATAGCGCCTTATGTCAATAATTGCTCTTAGAGCATGGTATCTTGATAATTACCAGCCAATACAAGAACTGGAAAAACGTCCACCGGATATTCGCCTCAGTAAAAAGAGTCTGCTGAAATCTGGGCTAAGAGCAGATTTCTTGGAAGACAGTGATGAAATCAGAAAATCAACGTGGTTCGGTCGCTATCTAGAAGGAGAAAATATTGAATTTTATATAGAAGGTAGTGGTGGCTATTGCGTAGCTAATATTGACTTGATTAGTCACGAAATTTATTTCACCAAGCAACCAACCTTAGCACAGTTAGAACCTACTATATTTTTCTGTTCTCAAGTAGAATATCCGCCAGCAACTGATGCGTTGCGGGAAGCATTATTGATTAGTTTGGAAAAATTGAACTTGCGATCGCGCCTGCCTTTAAAATTAGTAGAATCTTACCGCCCTAAAGAAGCTCCTCTACGACTAGGAAGCGCAATGATGCGAAAAATTCGTAGGAGTTTGTTATTTATTGCAGACACCACACCCATTGCCAAAATAGAAAGCAAACAAACTGCTCAATCAATACCCAGCCCAACCGTCTGTGTAGAAATTGGCTATGCTATTGGGAGCAAAAGGTTTGAGCAAATTTTACTAGCACAAATGCAGCGCCCTGATTTCCCAGAGCAGTTTCCCTTTGGCTTGCCGCCTACACAAATTTTACAATTTCAAGACACTGTAGAATTACATAAAATTCTGCTGCCAACAATTGAAAGTCAACTAGTGCGATTTAAATTGTTTTTCTAAAATTAATTGGTTAATATTTACGATTTATTAGCTAGTAATTAGTGGTTTGTAGGTAGTAGCTGACCACAAACCATTCATCATTTTCTGCTAATTAGAAAAAATATGCATAAAGATAGATTGAAAAAAAACTGATATATCGCCCATATTACATTAGTAATGTAGCAACAGCACTACATACAGCGATCAGGTTGATTGTACTTTGTGTGGGTATTTTGTGGAAGCAGCCAGAACGGAGAATAATGCAAGTAATCACCAGTCCGACAGATGGTGGTTTGCTAGCACGTCGTTTATTGATAGCCGCACTCAAAGTACCCTTAATTACAGGGTGGTTAATTCTGCAAGGACAAAAAGCAGGAAAATACAAGTATGAGTTTGCAATTTCCCTATTTGCCATTTTTCTGATGACAATTTTTGCGATCATAATTTGGGAAAATGCAGGAGCGATTCAAAAGCTTAGTACTCAACGCGATCGCGCTAAATTAGCATTGAAAGCAAATACGGAAAAACTCAGAAGATTTGCACAGTCAAACGTCATCGGCGTTTTATTTGGTGATATTTACGGTGGTGTCAGCCATGCCAATGACAAATTTTTGCAGATGATTGGCTACACACGGCAAGATTTACAAGCAGGTGGCATTAATTGGAAAAATATTACACCACCAGAGTATTTACCTACGGATGCACAGGGTATTGCCCAAGCCCAATCTCAAGGTGCTTGCATCCCCTACGAAAAAGAATACATTCGGCGTGACGGCAGTCGCATTCCGGTTTTAGTAGGTTATACCTTAGTAGGAGAGAAACAACAAGAGTCGGTAGCGTTTATCCTAGATTTGAGCGGACGCAAAAAAGTTCAAGCAGCCCTACTCCAAAGTGAAGAGCGATTTAGATTGGCGGTTGATCACATGCCAGATGTTTTTGCCATTTATGATGCCCAACGGAGGTTTCAATTTGTCAATGCGGCGGCTTTGCAGCATCTTGGCAAGCCAAAAGAGGAAGTTATTGGACGCACTGACGAAGAAATCTTTCCAGTTGAGATTACACAACTTTATCTGCCGAGTTTATTTAAAGCAGTTGAAACACGTACGACTCAAACAACAGAAACCACAATTACTTTACCCAATAATGGCACATTGACAACACTAATTAAATATGTGCCGATAGTTGACGAGCAAGGGGAAATTTATCAAATATTGGCATTTGCTGAAGATATTACAGTCCGCAAACAGGCAGAAGAAGCACTTCGCAATCAACAAAAATGGTTGGAAGACTTACTCAATCTCATGCCCACACCCCTGTTATTGATAGAACCAGGGACAGCACGAGTCACTTTTGCCAATAAAGCTGCTGACGAAGTCGCAGGAGGGAAATTTCCCAAAGCAGATTCAGCCGCAGATTATCAAGCTCTCTATTACTCAACTGACGCCGATGGTAATCCCATTCCCGTGGAACAAGCACCAGGAATTAGGGTAGCCCGTGGGGAACGCTTAGATGGAGTAGAGTTAGACTGGCATACACCAACAGGTATTCGCTCTTTGCTGATCTACGCTGATACTCTACCAGCAATGCACGGTTATCCAACTACTTGTGTATTAACCTTCCAAGATATTACCAATCTCAAGCGTGTAGAAAAAGCCCTATCGTTAGGGTATAAACGGCTACAACTACTCTTTGGTACAGCCAGCGATTTACTTTCTAGCAAAGAGCCAGTCGCGTTGATTGAAAGTTTATTCCAAAAACTGGCAGAGCAAATTGGTTTAGATGTTTACTTTAATTTTTTAGTGAATGAAAGCTCCCAGATAATGCAATTAGCCTCCTGGTACGGAATTGATGAGCAAACTGCAAAAGCAGCCAATTGGCTAGAGATTGGTCAAGGAATGTGTGGTACAGTTGCCCAACAACGCCGTCCTATTTCTATAGAAAATGTCCAGGAATCAAAGGATCCGAAAACAGAACTCCTACGTGCGATTGGTATTAAGACTTATTACGGCTACCCATTAATCACCCAAGGAAAATTATTGGGTACTCTGTGTTTTTGCAGTCGCACTCGCTTGCAATTTAGCCAAAATGAAATGGGAATGATGCAAGCAGTTTGTGATCAAATAGCGATCGCGATCGAGCGGGCGCGTTTAATAGCTTCTTTGCAAGAACAAACCGAACAGTTGCAAGAGGCAAATCGGATGAAAGATGAATTTTTAGCGATATTATCCCACGAATTGCGATCACCCCTCAATGCCATTCTGGGATGGTCGCAGTTGTTGCGTTCTCGCAAACTCAACGAAACTCAAATCACCAAAGCACTAGAAACTATAGAACGCAACGCTAAAACACAAACACAGTTGATAGAAGACTTACTTGATATCTCGCGCATCATCAGAGGCAAATTACGTTTAAATGTACGTACTTGCAATTTAATTGCTATCATAGAAGCTGCTTTAGATACAGTACGCCTAGCCGCTCAAGCAAAAGATATTCACATCCGAACTAGCTTTGATTCTAAGGCAGCGTTAGTTTCTGGCGATGGCGAGCGCCTACAGCAGGTAGTGTGGAATTTACTATCCAATGCCATCAAATTTACACCTGCTGGCGGTAAGGTAGAGGTAGTGTTATCACTGGTAAAAGAAGAAACAAGGATACGGGAATATAGAAATAGCGCAAGTGTCTTTGATAGATTCTCTGCATCACCCAGGCTGAACATTGGCGCGTCTTTCAAAGCATCATCGCCTCTTGCCAAACTAAGTGCGACAATGGGAGGAACCCCTGGAACACAATGGTTTCCCTCTACCTCTTCTGAAACTGCCTATGCCCAAATTACAGTGAAAGATACTGGCATAGGTATCAGTTCTGAGTTTTTACCTTACGTATTTGATCGTTTTCGCCAAGCAGACAGTTCTAGTACTAGATCCCATGGTGGGTTGGGACTAGGTTTAGCAATTGTGCGTCATTTAGTAGAAATGCATGGTGGTACTGTTGATGTCACAAGTCCGGGAAAGGAACAAGGTACAACGTTCACAGTCAAACTACCACTCCTCAAAAGTCAAGATTCAATAGTCCACATTGAAGAATTAACAGTCAATAGCCAAAAAGCAAATTTTAATTGTCTGCCGATCTCATCTTCTGTTCTAGATGGCGTACGTGTACTAGTCGTAGATGACGAAGCTGATACACGTGACTATCTCACTACTTTACTTAAACAGTCTCAAGCCGATGTGCTAGCAGTAGCATCAGTACCAGCAGCACTAGAGGCTGTTGAGCATTGGAAACCAGATGTTTTGGTTAGTGACATTGGCATGCCAGAGGAAGACGGTTATTCTTTACTCCGGAAATTGCGATCGCTTGCGCCAGAACAAGGAGGCAAAATACCAGCAGCAGCTTTAACAGCCTATGCTAGGGCAGAAGATCGACGCCGAGCTATACAGGCAGGTTTTCAGTTGCATTTGCCTAAACCCGTCGATCCATCTGAGTTAATTACAGTAGTAGCTAGCCTTGTGGGACGCACGTAATAACGTTTCACTATAAGTTCAGTAAGTAGATCGGTGTTAAAAATTGTCGTTATGACAACTCAGTCAATCATGGGAAAATCCCACAACCAAGTATGAAAATTTAACTGCTCCTATCTCCACGGATGTAAAAAAAATGCAGTCAATAATGTTGCTAATTTTGCCAACGATGAAGATTTTCAAAGAATAATAAGCGATACAAATTAAGTAAATCACCAGAGCGAAGGAAATCACCTTTTTTGTTGCAACAAAATTGTTCAAATAATAACTTTTACGATTAATAGTTATTAATCGTAATTAGTAATAAGTAAATTCCCCAGCGCTCTGATGTTTTTTTAGCGGACAGCACCGCTAACATTACAAAAGTCAAGGGCTTTTAAATTCTATCTTATTTATTGTTTATGTATCGTATAAACGTACACAATTTTGCTCAATATTTGGATATTGCTTTCATATTTCCTACCATTATTAGATTACGTTTATCGTAGCGACCACGCAAGTATATTGCGCGATCGCCGTATGAGGGTTTGAATAAAAAACCGCACCAGGCGCAGAGGAAGAAGAGGAGAGGATAAAACTAGAAATTGGTATGACCAGGCAAAGCTTGTGTGACAGACTACTATTAGTGTGACCAAGCTAATTTTATGTAAAAATCTCTTCTTCTATACTTTGTGTTATCTCTTGAATCATGCGGTTTATTAATGCACCATTTTAGCCTGGCTGCGCTATTATTTCAGAGCATAGTTTTGGTTATATTCTACTAGCTCAATCTCATTACCATCGGGGTCATTGACATAAATTCTATGTTTTGTTTCTGCTGCTGACATTGTGTAATACTCAATGCCTTTATCCTCAAGCCGCTTTTTCATGGTTTCGCCATCTTTAATCACGAAACCAACATGGTTTATGCCAATATTTTCGTAAGCATTATGGACACGTTCTTGATTATTCTCATCATTCAAAGCTAAATAAAATTGGTGATCGCCTAAATGCATCCAACGACGACCATTAAATACGCCTTCTGCACGTACGTACCAATCAGGAAACAAAGTTTGATAAAAATTCCTGCTGTCGTCTATCTTTTTACAAGACAGGTTAATGTGTTCAAAGCGAATAAAGTTCATATTTTTGTCCTTTGATTTGATAGTTGAAGGCAGAGGGCAGAATGAAAATAAAGCAAGTCCTCTCTGCGTCTAAGTTGTACTCCTTGGTGAGATTAACTTGGTAACAAAATCCGTAAAGCGCCTACTACTGTCACTAGTCCCGTGCCTAAACTGGCGATCGCACCGATAACAAGGCTGTCCATATCCGGGATTTTTAATTTCACTCTTTTAACTAAATCATAGTCGTTATGAGTTTAATTTGCAAGTGATTAGCAAAAAAAATTGCAGGCTTTGTTTATCTGCGTTATTTTGCCGTCATAAAGAAGTTTGTAGTAAGCAATGCGCGTGCTGAAATGAGGGCTAAAGTCCTGACTACAAACCTATCAAAATTAGTGTGGTAGAGAGTAGGGAATGCTGTGTTTTTCGCGTTTGGAACAAAAGTCATGTTTTAGAAATCGACCACAGATGTAGACGCGCTTTGGGCGGCTTCCCACAGGGTACACAGATGCACACTGATAGACACTGATAAATTATGCATTGGTAGTTGATGGTTAGTGGTCAAAGGTCATTGGTCAAAAGTTACTACTTATTCTCTCCACGCTTCCCACGCTCCCTTGTCTGTCTTGTCGCCATTAATTATTGATCGCTCCCCTAACCAAAATTACGGTACTGTCTACACCAGAGGCGATCGCTTCCGGAATATTTCCTTTTATCGCCTGTTGTAGCATTCCCTCGCGGGAAGCACCTAAAACAACTACATCATAATGTTCGGTGTTTACTAGGTTGATTACTCCTTCGGTTACAGAATCTGCTTGCACAGGTGCAGCTACTACAGTGCTGGATGATTTCTGGCGACGGACAAGTATCCGAATTGCTTCTTCTAAAATTTTCATGTCTGGTTCTGATTCGGATGGTTTAAATACGCGGGTAAGGCGAATTTTCGGGTCATTTCCTAGCGTTACCAAAGCAGGTAGTAATTTAATCGCCGCCCTAGCATTGGGACCGCCAGCCATTGGTACCAGCCAACTGTTGAATTGGGGAGAAGGGAGGGGGAGATGGGGGGATCGGGCGATGGGAAGGTAGTGAGATGGGGAGTGAGAGAGGGGAGGAATAGGGAAAAGATGAGTTAGGAAGGGTCTTCGATGATTGATGATTGACTCTGGAGTTTTCCCTAACTTTACCAACACCATCTCACAGGTGGCTTGACGAATTACGGTGTCTACAACGTCGCCAAAAATGCGACCAGGGGTGGAAGTACTGCCCTTCCACCCCATTAAAATTAGGTCAATGTGTCTTTCTTTGATTGTCTCTAAAATTGCATGGGCAATATCATGAGTAACTCGGATCTGTGTATGCACCGGAATTTTCCATTTTTTGCCTAAAACTTCAGCGTTTCGCAGTAATCGCCGACTTTTGGCAGTCCTAACAGGGGTTTCAGCAGGAGATTTTTGACGAGAAACAAGGATGACTTGCAGACATTCTATTTCGTAGTGACGATCGCGGGCGATCGCTGCTGCCATTTGTAATAGTGCGGCGGCTGTTTCGGGGTTAGCAACTGGTACTAATAATCTACCTCTACCGATGCTGGGCGATCGGGTTTGATAAACAACGTAAGACGGTTCTGGTTGTGGTCCGTGTTCTCTAGTGTGACAGTTGAGACTGTCGGCTTCTGCCCGAATAATATCAGCACGAGTGATGATACCGATAATTCTCTGCCCTTCTACTACTGGTAAACGACTGATTTGATGACGATCCAATAAATACAGCACATTGCTTAAATTATGGGTAGGCGTAACTGTCACTGGCTGGGATGTCATGATTTCCCGTAGGGGAGTATCTTTTGCTAAGTTGCGATCGCGTATTTTTAATAAATCAGTTTGGGTAACAATTCCTACTAATTTACCTTGTTCAACTACAGGAAATCCCCGATGGTGAGAACGAGAGAAAGCTTGTACTACTTCTTCCACAGACATCTCTGCATCCAGGGTTTCCACCCGACGCTGCATGACGTCTTTTGCTGTTAACTTGGTGAATGCACCCTCAACGGGGGATACATTTTCAATGTTGATGCCACTTAAGTTTAAAAGTTTGGTATACAGCGATCCTGGCATCAGCTTGTCAGCAACCAGGTAGGATGTAACAGAGCCAATCATTAAGGGTAACACCAGATTGAAATCTGTTGTCATTTCAAAAACAATTACAATCGCCGTGATTGGTACTTTCGAGACGGCACTAAAAAATGCCCCCATGCCTGCTAAAGCATAGGTTGTTGGCGAAGCTAATCCAAGTAACTGGAATTCAACAATACCGATGATATAGCCTAAACAAGAACCTAAAATCAAACTAGGTGCAAATAATCCTCCTGGCGCACCTGAGCCAAATGCTACCAAGGTTAAGAGAAACTGAGCCAAAAACGCGATCGCCGCTATAGGTGCGTTAGCCTGACCAGCGATCACAAATTCTCTTAATCCCGTATTATCACGGAAAGATGGTGGTAAAAAGGCAATTACTATACCTGAAATAAATCCAGCCAAAGCCACCCTGAGGGGTAAGCTAATATGTAATCTTCGATATATTTTGATACTTTCAATTAATCCACGATTAAATAATGCTGCCAGTAATCCTGCTAAAACACCCAAAACCAGGTAAAAAGGAATTTCTATAATCGAAAAACTGCTAGAAGATCGAGTTAATTCCAAGTTCAATAGCAAACTACGACCACCCAAAAGACGGGAGACAACACCACCAATAAAAGAAGCAATGATTGCAGTTCCCAATGTTAGCCCCGACAAATCTTGAAGTAACTCTTCTACCACAAACAAGACACCAGCAATGGGCGCATTGAAAGCCGCTGCTAAACCTGCACCCGCACCAGCGGCAATCATCTGGCGTCGATGATCTGGGGATGTGGGAACCCAGCGACTCATCCCAGCTGCCAAAGCAGCCCCGACTTGTACAGTCGGACCTTGCCTACCTAAAGTAATTCCTGAAGCCAAAGTGATCATGGCACTAAGTAACTTCACAATCGCCACTCGCCATGAAAGCTTGACTGGTACATTGGCAAGAGAAGCTTTCACATGGGGGATACCACTGCCAGATGCTTCTGGTGCTAACCTTTGTACCAAGAGTCCAGCCAGAAACCCGAAGCCCAAACCAACTGCTGGGAGGAATAGCCAGGCTGGTAAAACCTGGGAACCCTGAACTCGCCATGTTCCTAGCCATCCCGAACCAAATTTCAAGCATACAGCAGAAAAAGCGGCAACCAGACCAATAATACAGGCTTGTGCGATCGCTAAACCTCTTCTTGGTTGCCAGACAGTGCGAATATACTGATTCAGAAAAGGGAGCGACATAGCAATTAAAAATTAAAAATTAAAAATTAAAAATTAAAAATTTAGTATTTTTAACATTTATAGGAGAAATTTTAACTTCTTCCGCAACCTTGTGACACCCAAAATCGTTGCAGTGCATAGACGCGTAGGGGGCTTCTCGGAAGGCGACGCTCACCTTAACAAAATCTTTCTCAAAATGCCTGATAATTAAAGTCAAGGTTAACCCTCTTTTTCTATCGACTTTATTACTTATGAATCAGGGGTTATTGAATCAAGGTTTAACAAATGAACCAAGTAATCCCAATCTCGAAAACCACAGCACACCCTAATGGGTTTATAATTAGGTAATTGTGTAGCCAATATTGCTAAGTTTTTATTAAGTGTTCACAGATTTTATTTTTCCAACCCCTATAGAAATGGCTAATAGCAAATGAAATGGTACAATCCAAAGTCAGTAACATTGGTTCCTGGCTTGTTATTTGTAATTTGTGTATCAGCAGTATACCTGAAATATTCAGCTAAGTGTACCAATATTAACTGTGACAATCTAAACACTACGCAAACAAACCGATTGTCAACAGAACAAATACGCCATACTGGTCAAGCTATTACTGTAAAAGTGATGTCAAAAGAATTCTTAGGTTCAGGAATTCTACTAAAAAAGCAAGACTCAGTTTACATAGTTTTAACTAACGCCCATGTATTGCGTGCTGATGCTCCTCCCTATCGGGTTCAAACACCGGATGGTCGGATCTGGTCTGCGAATTTGCTGGCAAATGTCAAGTTTGACACTAATGATTTAGCCATATTACAGTTTCGTAGCCTAGAGAGAAATTATACTGTGGCATCCATTGCTTTTAACCCTACCATCGGTGATGAAGTATTTGCTGCTGGATTTCCCCATGCAGATGACGGAAAAGACAAAGGCTTTACCTTTACAACTGGTAAAGTAGAACTAATATTACCGAAGGCTTTAGCAGGTGGTTATCAAATTGGCTACACTAATGATATCCAAAAAGGTATGAGTGGAGGGCCACTCCTCAATCATCAAGGTAAAGTAGTTGCTGTGAATGGAATGCACGCATATCCTTTGTGGGATGTTCCTTCAGTATTCGTTGATGGTTCCGAAGCAGATCAAAAATTGCATGAACAGATTATTCGCCTAAGTTGGGCTGTCCCGACAGAGAAATTTACAAACACCGTTGGATTAGGGAAGAGGAAATAGGGAACTTTTAACAGTAATAAAAAACTTGGTGTTTCACAAATTAGGGATGAAGATTAGATTGAACCACTAAGTCACCAAGACACCAAGAATATAATCTACGTCTAACATCAATGAAAAAAGGTACAAATAGATCATAGTGAATAGTCAACATACTAATTATCACCCAACCACTAAGGGAAAATCCATCTGTGTCATCTGTGTTTATCGGTGTGTATCGGTGGTCGATTTCTAAAAAGAACGATTTTTTAGCAAATGCAATGTTCCTTGCATTTAGAGGATTACGTTTCCACATGATGTGCAAAATCAGCTTTCCTTTAAAGTTGAGAAGAAAGATAGGACAATTATCTAATTAATCTCAAAAGACATTATCATTTCATTCACTGTTTTGATAAATTCATCGTAATCATCTATAGCTGCTGTATAGGTAATTATGTATGCTTTATCGCCTCTTAAAGTCCAGATTTGCAAATTTTTTAACTTAGTGTCCTCGTCTTTACCTGTGTAGATGATCTGATTTGCTTGTTTAAATGCCAACGTTGTTGAACTCGTATTAATAATTTGAGCTTCTGGCAAAGTATTTTTTATTTCATCAACAAATAATTCTTTAGACTCAGCTAATGTTCCGGAAAATTTTTCAATATCTATATTTAACTTTTCTTGAAATTTATCAGTCTCACTTTGCCTTGGAGATATAAATGTTACTACTTCAGTAACGCCTAAAACATCAATTTCTTTAATTTGTAGCTGCCAACTAGCTGGATATTTGATTTTTATACCGTAATTGGAATTCTCATAGGGTATAAACTTTTCGGGTTCTTGCCCAGACCGAATTGCTACAAATACGCTAGCAAGCACTGCAACTATGCCTACAGGAATTAACCATTTCCAACGAGATGTGGAAGAACGAAGTTTCAGATGTGTAAAAGTGTGATTTGGGTGTGAGATTTGTCTTAGTGCTTGCAGTGCTGACTCCGCTGACTGATAACGTCCACCAAAGTGATAGCGTACCATTCTATCTAGAATATTAGCTAGCTCAGGGCTAACCCGCGCTTGGTCACGCCAAACAATTTCTCCGGTTTGGGGATCTCTGGGTAGTTTACTTCCTTGGGAAGGGTCAGGATATATGCCTGTTAAAGCTTGGATACCAATCACTCCTACGGCGTAGACATCACTACTATATTGTGGTTCACCAGCTGCTTGTTCACTGGGCATGTAGCCAAGAGTACCAATAGCCACGGTGACAGTTTGCCCCTGTTGATTAACTTCCAGACCTCTAACCTTTTTCACCGCACCAAAATCAATCAGGACAATTTTTCCATCCTGTCGTCGCATGATATTAGCAGGTTTAATATCCCTGTGAATTACTCCTTGACGATGGACAAAGGCTAAAACTTCTAGGATTTCCGTCAAAAGCTTAATCGTCTCAACTTCAGTGAGTCTATTAGCTAATGGAGGTAATTCTTGCCTGAGGTCATGACCTTCAATAAATTCTTGTACTAAATAAAATTCTTGATTTTCTTCAAAATAAGCTAAAAGGCGCGGAATCTGATCATGATTCCCTAATTCTTCTTGAATTTCTGCTTCTTGTTTAAAGAAGCGCTGTGCTATCTGTAGAGTATTTGGGTCATTAGTTCTTGGTTTTAGCTGCTTAACCAGACACTTAGGATTACCTGGGCGGTCGGTGTCACACGCAATGTAAGTAGCCCCAAATCCTCCTCCTAATCCCAGTTGTTGGACAATTTGGTAACGTCCACGAAGCTTGTGACCCAACATTATATTCACCTTACATGCTAATAAGTTTAGAAGTTATGACTCAAAGCGTCTATGTGTTGATGTTATCTTGACACAGTTTGACACTTATTACGATAAAAGTATCAGCAGCAGTTCTTGACACACAATATTCAATAATTTTTTAGATTTATCGTCAAAAATAGGAATATGGGGTAGCTCTGTCAAAGTGGGTAGAAAAAATCCAAATCTCAGTAAACTAAGAATATTTTCCTCTTTGTGTCTTAGTGCCTTGGTGTTTCAAATAAATATTTTTTCACCACCAAGACACAAAGACACCAAGAAAAGTCCTATATCGACCTGCACAAGCCACGACTTGTTAGCAAGTAAACTACAAAAGTCCCCAGCCAGTGACTACTGGAATAGTGTTCACTGACAGCTTCGGTTGTGCTACTTTGACGATGTAGAACAGCAGCAGCACGATTCTCTAACTGTTGTCTGAAAGGAGGCTTTAGGAAAATAACGAGTGAGATGTGCGAGTAACTAGTGTCCATGCACTGCTGAATGCCAATCCAAGCAACTATAAAAAGCAGGTGTTAATTGGTCTGGTGGCTTGATATCTTCGTCGTTATCAAATCAGTAAATACCGCTATGGGGATACTCTTTTTTGATGCAGGTAAGTACCAATTGGATCAATTTTGCTGCGATCGCTGCGTCTATCTCCATAGCTTTGGTTTTTATGCTGACTACAACAGTAAATAGAGTAAGCTAAATGAAACGCAGTATTGATGATTTAATTAGCTTAGGTCTGAGTACGCGATCGCACATTGCAAAAATCTGATCAGTAAGTCGGTACAAATGTGTCTGGTACAAGTTGGGATCGTCATTTGTCATTGGGCATGAATCAGTGAACAAGTGACCTGTTTAATTTGATAACTGATAGCTGATTTAGTTGTCTGTGTTCCCTGTCTCTCACAACCGTCGAATTCCCTTTTCCAAACCCTGACAAACACCAGTCAGAAAATCCAAGTCTAAAGTGGCAATTGTATCAGTGGGTTTGTGATAATGGGGATTTCGCAAAAAAGCCGTATCTGTAATCATGATCGCTGGATAACCTGCATCCCAAAAAGGGGCGTGATCACTCTGTCGAGTTTGTCGGACTATATGACCTTTATTAGGTACTGGTAGCCACTGACTTGCTACACCCACTTTCCGAATACTGCGGCTAATGTTAATTAAATCTCTTAAGGTTCGCCAATTGCCAATTAAACCAATAAAATCGCCACGGCTAGGATAGATATGTTGTAGAGGTGGCGGGTAAATTTGGGAACCAGGATTGGAGTTACAGTAACCTAACATTTCGAGAGAAATCATTAAGCGTAGCGGTTGCTGTTCTTTTTGCAACTTAGCTGCATACTCAATGCTACCTAACAAGCCATATTCTTCCATATCAAAAGCTACTAGCTGCAACGGATATTTAATTGGTTGTGTTGCAAACATCCTTGCTAACTCTAGTAACACTGCTACACCTGTAGCATTATCATCAGCCCCTGGGGAACCAGGCACAGCATCATAATGGGCACCAATTAAAATTGGTGGCAAGTCTCTCTTTTGTGAATGCGCAGCAGGTAAGTTCAAGATGAGATTTTTGCAAGCTTTACCACCCACATAAAAGGTGTGGATATCCACACTCCCCCACTGTGCAAATGAGGCGCGAATGTATTCTTGAACAAAAAAATGGCCAGCACTTGCCATGTAAGGATCGCGATCGCGGACTATTTGAGTAAGATGAGTTTCCAGTTGGTTTTTTAAATTCACAAGATGCTAATAGCGAACCTGGTTGAAGGTGTATTTATCAACAGCAAGATACAATAAATCAAGCATTAGTTCTAAACAAAAAATTTATATAGAAATACTAGGAGAAACTTAACGCATGGGCAAGGTAGTAGGCATCGACTTGGGTACAACTAACTCTGTAGTCGCCGTTATGGAGGGTGGCAAGCCGGTGGTTATTGCCAATGCAGAAGGAATGCGAACAACTCCCTCCGTAGTTGGCTTTAGCAAAGACGGCGAACGCCTTGTAGGGCAAATGGCAAGACGACAAACTGTCCTCAACCCTCAAAATACTTTTTTTGCAATTAAACGTTTCATGGGACGTAGGTACAGTGAACTGAGTCCAGAATCGAAGCGTGTACCTTATACCATTCGCAAAGATGAAGTTGGCAATATTAAAGTTGTTTGCCCCCGTTTAAATAAAGATTTTGCCCCAGAAGAAATTTCGGCAATGATTCTCAAGAAATTGGCCGAAGATGCCAGTAAGTACTTGGGGGAACCCGTTACAGGAGCAGTAATTACCGTTCCCGCCTATTTTAATGATTCCCAACGGCAAGCAACGCGGGATGCTGGTAGAATTGCTGGTCTGGAAGTTTTGCGAATTCTTAACGAACCGACTGCTGCTTCATTGGCTTATGGTTTGGATCGCGGTGAGACGGAAACCATTTTAGTATTTGACTTAGGTGGTGGCACATTTGACGTTTCCATCCTAGATGTTGGTGACGGTGTATTTGAAGTTAAAGCTACCAGCGGTGATACTCAACTCGGTGGTAATGACTTTGATAAAAAAATTGTCGATTGGTTAGCAGAACAATTTCTCGAACAAGAAAAAGTAGATTTAAGAAGAGAACGACAATCTTTGCAGCGTTTGATGGAAGCTGCGGAGAAAGCCAAAATAGAACTTTCTGCTGTTAGCGTCACTGAAATTAACTTGCCCTTCATCGCTGCTACGGAAGAAGGACCTGTCCACTTAGAAACTCGCCTGACTCGTTCCCAGTTTGAAGGCTTATGCGATGACTTGTTAGGGCGGTTACGTGTCCCTGTCAAACGCGCTTTAAAAGATGCTGGACTCACCCCTAATGATATTGACGAAGTTGTACTAGTAGGCGGTTCTACACGGATGCCTATGGTACAGCAGCTAGTACGCGCTATGATTGGCATAGAACCCAACCAAAACGTCAACCCTGATGAAGTTGTCGCAGTGGGTGCAGCAATTCAAGCGGGTATTCTCGCTGGCGAACTCAAGGATGTATTGTTACTGGATGTGACACCCCTATCTCTGGGACTGGAAACTATAGGTGGCGTTAAGAAAGTACTAATTCCCCGCAACACTACTATTCCTGTCCGCCGTTCTGACATCTTTTCCACGTCAGAAAATAACCAGAACACTGTGGAAATTCACGTAGTCCAAGGTGAACGGGAAATGGCAGCAGATAACAAATCCTTAGGGCGATTCAAGCTGTACGGTATCCCTCCAGCACCTCGTGGTATCCCCCAAATTCAAGTAGCATTTGATATCGATGCTAACGGCATATTACAAGTAACTGCTTTAGATAGAACCACAGGTAGAGAGCAGAGTATTACAATTCAAGGTGCTTCTACCTTGAGTGAAAGTGAAGTTCAACAAGCGATTCGAGAAGCCGAGAAATTTGCTGACATAGACAGACAACGTAAAGAAAAAGTAGAAAAACGTACGCGGGCTGAGGCTTTGATTTTACAAGCCGAAAGACAATTGCGGGAAGTGGCACTAGATTTTGGTATGGCATTTGCCCGCAACCGTCGTCAACAAATTGACAACATCTGTCGGGAACTGCGCGAGAGTTTAAAAGAAAATGATGATCGCGGCATAGATCAAGCTTACGCCGACTTGCAAGATGCGTTGTATGACCTCAACCGCGAAGTCCGCCAGTACTACGCTGAAGAAGAAGATGACGATTTGTTAGGTGCGATTAAAGACATTTTTACAGGTGGTGGTGATAAAGACCGGGATTATCCTAGAGACACTTTCCGCGATCGCGATTACTATGGCAAAGACTATGACCGAGGTTATGGCAGAGATTATGACCGCAGTCCTAGCCGAGACTACGACAAAAGCTATGGTCGAGACAGCCGTTCTTCTGCTTTTGACGGTGGTTCTTCACGCCGCTCTCGTCCCACCTATCAGGATAACTGGGATGATGACGATGATTGGTAATCAAGCTTGTTAGGTAAAAATTTATCACTCCTTCGTTGTTCAGATGTATTGCTAGTGCAAAATACTGAATATTTAGTTAGAAAAAGGTGATGAAATTGATTTAAATTTCGGATTTAGTCGATATTAATAGGTAATCAGTAATAGTCAGTAGCTAATGATTAGTGGTTATTTGTTTTTTCCAACAACTACCAACCGCTAACAATTGATCATTCATTATCAACAACCAACAACCAACTATCTTAAAAACTAAATCTTTATTTAAAACTGATTATGCAGAATTTGCGGAATTTTCGCGATTATTACGAAGTTTTGGGAGTATCTAAAGATGCCACCAATGAAGAAATTAAAAAAAATTACCGACGCTTAGCTAGGCAGTATCACCCAGATCTGAATCCAGGGAACAAAGCAGCAGAGGAAAAATTTAAGGATATCGGTGAAGCTTATGAAATCCTCTCCGATCCCACAAAGCGAGCCCAATACGACCAATTCAGCCGCTACTGGAAGCAAAAAGGCTTTGATAAACAAGCACAGAAAAAACCTTGGGGCGCGGATAGCCGTAGCAATGGTCGCAGTACCCAGGATGTAAACCCTAGTAATTATTCGGATTTTACAACCTTTATTAATGAAGTCATTGGTGTAAAAACTGGTCGAAACGCCACATCTACAGCTGCTAATACCACCAACGCCGATCCATTTCGTACCCCGAGAACAAAAGTTGCATATACCCCAAACCAACGCCCTACAAAGCGAGATATCGAAGCAAGATTATCTCTACCTCTAGAAAAAGCTTATCACGGTGGTTTGGAAAGAATCCGCCTAGAGGATGGGCGATCGCTAGAAGTAGAAATGCCCGCAGGAATGGTAACAGGTCAAATTATTCGTCTCCGTAATCAAGGCATCAATGGTGGCGATTTATACTTAAAAATCACTGTCGAACCTCATCCTCTTTTTAAAATAGAAGGCACAGATATTTACTGTCAAATCCCCATTACTCCCAGTGAAGCTGTATTGGGAGGTCAAGTTGAAGCACCAACCCTTGATGGTTTGGTAAAAATGACCATTCCTCCCGGAGTTAGATCTGGACAAAGATTACGTTTAGCTGGTAAGGGTTATCCCAGCGACAAAGGTAAACGCGGCGACCAATTAGTAGAAATTCAAATAGTTACTCCTAAAAATATTAGCCAAGAAGAACGGCAATTATACGAAAAAATACGACAGATTGAAAATTTTAGACCCCGTGCTGATTTGTTTTCATAAGGTTGTTAGTTGGTTATTGGTAATTTCCAACGCCCAATGTCCACTCCACCCTTACCTTAAGCCCTGCGGGTACTCTCTCTGCCTTAAGCTTATGAGTGCGTCTACGGGAGTTCGCAATCGACGGGCAGCGGAGCGACTGCGTTGGACGGGTTTCCCGGCTTGTAGCACGTGATGTCTACTGATATCTTGCACTAAATTTTCAGAATGCCAAGTCTTTGAGTCTGTTGGAAACGGACTTGTGCTATTAGCCTTGAAATAAATTCCAAGGCAAGATATGGCGTAGGTGCAAGATATCAGCAAAAAAACATTGGTGCGATCGCATATGAATTGCCCCCAAAATAGATTAAAAGAGTGAGTATACATCTTTTTGCTGTAAGGTATACAACTTTATACGCACCAGCTGAAAACTATCTCAATCTTGATTGACAATCAAAAGTGTCTATTTTTTTCTATATTTTAAGTAATTAAATTGATTTTCAAGCCAAATATAACTTTGTCTAACTTTTTTGTGATTTTTGTAACAATTGCATGATTATCGGTGTAACAGAATTTTATTTGCAATTGCATCATAGTTACCATTGTTACAGCAATTATCTCTACTAGTTGGGAGAGGATGTCAGCCGCTAATCTGTGTTATCGTGTTGGCTTAAATTTAAACAAATCGCCAACTTAACTGGATATTTACAAGTTTTTTACTCTATTTTGTCAGGAAACATTTATAATGTTTTTATTTCCATAGAACAATTATTCAAATAATCTTGCCACAATGCTAGTAAATCTAATACTAGTAATCAGCTTTTTCTGTCTTAAAATTAAAATTTTATTTTTTATAAATTTAGTAGCATAAACAGCGGAATTTATGAAAATCAAAATTTATAAATTTGTGATTATTTCTGAATAAAACAAATATTAAATTTAAGTAAAAATATAGTTTACGATGATAGTTGCCAGTTTGGCAACATAAACTCTGTAGATTTGTTATTCATTGATTTACCAGGCTTTTTATTTATGTCTACTGATGGTCAAAAAAGTGACAAAAATGCCAATCAATGACAATAAGATGCCTTACAATCGCCAAATTTTAATCTTTTTTTGATGTAGCACTTGAGATAAATAGGGGAGGGGAAAACAAGTTAAACAACTAAATTGTGAAGCAAATTTGGATTAACTTTTTCATCATCACCTTTACAATATGATTGGTCAGTTACTCGCAGGACACTATCAAGTCCTTAAAGTATTGGGTGAGGGGGGATTTGGTCAAACTTATATCGTTGAAGACATACATCTTCCCGGAAAACCTAAGTGTGTTCTTAAACATCTTAAAACTACTAGTACGGACTCAGAATCTTTAGAAATTGCCAGGAGGCTATTTCAAAAAGAAGCCGAAACCCTGCAAAAGTTAGGTAACCACGACCAGATACCAAGGCTTTTAGCTTACTTTGAAGAAGACCAACAATTCTACTTAGTTCAAGAGTTTATTGAGGGACATCCCCTCAGTAGAGAATTTTTTGTCGGACAAAAATGGACAGAAAAACAAACTATTAAAATGCTTATTGAAATATTAAGCATTTTAGAATTTGTCCACGGTCAAGGAGTAATTCATCGCGACATCAAACCAGATAATCTGATTAGACGTGCTAGTGATAATCAATTAGTTTTAATTGACTTTGGGGCAATTAAACAATTGCGAAACCAAACGATAATTGGGTCAGGAAAGCAAAATATGACAATTGTTGTTGGTACTCGTGGTTATATGCCCTCTGAACAAATCCGGCGTGTACCTCGTCCCAGCAGTGATATTTATGCTTTGGGGATGATGGGTATTCAAGCATTAACAGGAGTACATCCGCATACACTACAAGATGATCCGGAGACAGGAGAAGTACTTTGGCAAGAACTCACCTCTGTGACTCCAGAGTTTGCTGATGTCCTTACTAAGATGACTCGTTATCATTTCAAAGACCGCTACCAAACGGCGACTGAGACATTAGAAGCACTGCGAGAATTATTAATTAATTCTAGTGAAACAGAAGCAGCAGAAGTTGAGATAAAATCAGAAATTGTCAGTAAGAAATTACATCAATTAACAATAGAGTGGATAGAAGACGGACAAATTAAATATCGTACGATTCTTGAGAATCAAGCTAGTAAAAATATAGGTAAAATACGTATTGGCCGCAACCCTCAAGAGTGCGATATTGTTTTACCAGATCCGACAATATCTGGACTGCACGCTGAGATATTTTTTCATACCGAAAAGCAAAGATTTTATTTACGAAATTTACGACAGCAAAACCCGCCAATCGTTGATGGACAGTTGCTTTTAGCTGGGGAAATACCTCTTGCTGTTGGTAGTCACATACGTTTGGGTCAACAGGATTTTAGGGTTAAAGATATAACCTGCAAAGAGTATAGTGATGGTTACACCCCGATAGAGTATGCTAAACGTTTTGCAATTACATTAGCATCACCACAACCTGTACTAAAGACAATACGGGTATCTCAATTTAAAAAGTCCGAAGAAGTAGCTAAGCCCTCACTACCACCTCGGTCTATGATTGTTTCAGTCGCTCCCAAAAAAGCGCAACGACCATTACTCAAGACAGGTACGGCTGCTTTCATGAGTGCGATCGCGGGTATCATAGTATTAAATACCGTTAATTTAAGCAGAGGTAATTCCCAACAAAATCTCATTTCCCAAGCACCACAAATGTGTCGTCTTGTATCTCCCTCTGGCGGCAAATTATTAGCAAAACTGCGTCCAGAACCACAAACAGAAGTTGGTGCATTAAAACAATTGAATCTTGGTGAAAAAGTTTTATTTATTCAAGCAAGGGGAGATTTTGTTCAAGTACGACTTGCTGATGGTACACAAGGGTGGGTATTTGGAGACGAAATTCAG
Organism: Fischerella major NIES-592; assembly: GCF_001904645.1. Classification (NCBI taxonomy): domain Bacteria; kingdom Bacillati; phylum Cyanobacteriota; class Cyanophyceae; order Nostocales; family Hapalosiphonaceae; genus Fischerella; species Fischerella major. The sequence continues at coordinate 49,817 of NZ_MRCA01000005.1, forward strand.
CCTTGCAACAAAACAGCACGTAATTATCGTACTTGGTAATTTTGTTGCTTATTGATTGTTGGTAGTTAATAGTTAGTAGTTAGTTGTCATTTGTCATGGGTCATTTGTTAATATTGATTCTCCCACACTCCCCCCCACCCCTCACACTCCCCATTCTCCCATCTCCCCACCTCCTTTCACACTTTCCTTCTTGCGATAGATTTGGCTAGTGGGTTATTAAGAAACAAAATGTTTTAGTGACCATTGGAAGAATTGACGTTGCCGAAAAATTTATCCTTGTGACAAAGCAAATACATTGAATATAAAAACTGTCTTAACGGAAATCCTCTAGTAAGCCGTGTAGATTTTAGTAAGTTCACAAAATCCTATTGGAAACAACATTTTATGTCGCTAGAACAGGTTAATGCTTTTTATGAGCTTTTAAATTCTGATCAAGTTCTCTACGAGCAATACTATAACAAATGTTCTAACAAAGGCGTTTTTGGTGTCTGGAATTGGGACAAAAGCAAAATAGTTGATTTTGCTGCTTCTATTGGTTACAACTTCACTGAAACTGAACTGGATTTGGCATGGTTTGGTGGAGATATAAGTCTTTGTGTAGGATTTACGCAGTGAGATGATAATTTAGCTATTGTAAATCATTGTCGTTGGGATAAGGCAGAAGGCAGAGGGCTGTCCCAATGAACCCCTCTGCTTGAGATGAAACTTAGCTAAAACCACGAATTAGATTGTTTCAAAAACTCCTTTTCGTCTGGAGTTGAAGTTCTTCCTAAAATTGCGTTTCGGTGAGGAAAACGACCAAAACGTTCAATCACCTCCATATGACGAATTGCATACTCAATACAGCTAGCACTATCAGGATCATCACTGAGTTGTTTAAATAACTTAACTGCTTGACGTTGATGTTCTAGGTTTTCACTGTGTTCAAAAGGTAAATAAATAAACCAACGCTGTACAGGTAGCAATTTTTGATCATATCCTTGGGCAACAGCATGATGAGCTGTTGAAAGTGCTTCCCAATCGGTGGCAAAGGCTTGTGGAGTATCACGAAACATATTACGAGGAAACTGATCTAGCAGTAAAATTAGTGCTAAACAAGACTCTGGAAATTCCATCCAGTCATCTAAGTAACCCTCTGCTGCTTTTTGATAATCTTTAAAAAACCTATTTCGTATTTGTTCATCAAACTCTGGTTTCTTTTGGAACCAAAATTCCTGTGGTTTACCGTAATTAGGTTGATCGGGCTTACCAAACCAAAAGTCTAATATTTCTTGTGCCTGTGACATTGATTTTACTGAGCATTACAAATAACTTGTCGCATTTTACGCATATTTGCAGGCAATTCAAAATTCATTGCTTGTTGAATAAAAATAGACGGTATGGGGATGTTAGGAGTCGCTTGTACTGTATAGCTCAACAAAGTACCGTTAGCATAATCTTGTAAGTATAATTCAGCGCTGAAGTCGTGAAAAGTACCTTTTTCTAGGCGAAATTGCACTCTTTGTCCTAATTCTTCAATGACGTTTAGGTAAATTTCCACATGGGCTGTGAAAAACAAGAAGACTTTTTGTGCTGCTTGATACAGACGCTTGGCTTCACCTTTGATTTGCAAAACCTCGCTTCTGGTAATATCAGGAAAATACTGTACCCAACGAGGGTAATCTGTTAGTTGGGAAAATACTTGCGATCGCAGCAGGGGTAAATACATCCAAGCAGTAACACAACCACCCCAAGACGTATGCGTTCGCGTTTCTGTAAAAATTTCACCCTGGATGATTTTCTGTTGCTTGTCTTGACTCCAAGTCATTGGCAAACCTGTGGTAAATGAGTCTGAAATATAAGATGCAGACATAACGTTTCACTCACTCCTCAACACATCGAAAGCAGAAGGTAGTTAGCTATGCAAAAGGTAGAAGGAAAAAGTTTCTTTCCTAGCTTTTGATCTTTAACTCTTTCCTGGCCTATGCAGTTCATGATAGCTACTTATTTCATCGGTTTATAAGGTGTGATCACTTCAATTGATAGAGTCTATCCGATCAATTCTAATTCCAACTCCAGATATATAATTTCCGGAGATGCTGTTTTCTCGGCTATTATGCCCAAAATTTCATGAACCTAAAGTGATTTTAATCACTAAAAATTGTAAATAATAATACTTAAAAATCCAAAAACTGCCATATTCATCGGTAGAATAAACCCCTTGCACAAATATCTTTATACCTCACCCCTTAATCTCCTCCCCGATTTCGGGGTGGGGTTATTTGTCTGTAACTTCATATTAAATTGGTATAAAGCTAAAAACAGATGTTTAAAAATAGTGATTAATATTTCATACTTCACACTTCATACTTCATCCTTGGAATAAGCTTAATTGTTGAGACAATAGGTAGCAATATGAGCCAATCTTCTTCTAAATTAAATCGCAGATTAACCCAAGCAGTTGGTATTGTTCTTGGGATTACAATCGCCGTCTGGGTATTAAGGGGATTTGGGGTACTGACTTTTCTTCCTGGAGGAATTATTTTAATGTTGTTATTGGTAGCGATCGCAATAGGTATTCTCAGTCACTTGCAAAAAACCTGGTGGCGTTTCTAAACCACGTCAATTAAAAACCAATTATGGGTAGCAGCAATTCACAGCAAACAAGCAAAGGAAGCATCCTCATAGTTGATGACTCCTGGGAACATTTACAAGCTTTATCTGCTACTTTGTCCCGATATGGGTATGCAGTCCGGGGTTTAATTACAGGTTCAATGGTTCTAGAAGTAGCAAAATTAGCTTTACCGGATCTGATTTTGCTTGATATTAAAATGCCAGATATAGATGGCTATGAAGTTTGTCAACAACTGAAAGCCGATGAAGCGACTTGCCATATTCCGGTAATTTTTCTCAGTGTGTATCATGATGTTTTTGACAAAGTTAAAGCTTTTAAAATTGGTGCTGTAGACTACATTACTAAGCCCTTTCAAGCAGAAGAGGTTTTAGTACGTGTAGAAAATCAAATTACTATCCAGAAACTCCAACAGCAACTCAAAAAACAAAACGAACAGTTGCTGCTGGAAATGCAACAATGTCAACGTATTGAAGCCGCGCGACAGTTGCGCGAACAATATCTGACAGCACTGGTAGAAGTACAGCATCGGTTGCTGTCATTTGATGACAGCAATAAATGCTACCAAGATATTATGCCAATTCTGGGAGGTGCTTCCAAGGCGAGTCGCGTCTACGTATTTGAGAATCATTATGCAGATGATGGCAAGTTGCTGATGAGTCAACGGGCTGAGTGGTGTGCTGAGGGTATTAATTCCGAAATTAATAATCCCATTCTGCAAAACTTGCCTTATGAAGAATATTTTCCTCGCTGGGCTGCTTTACTGCCACAGGGCAAAATTATTTCTGGCATTGTCGCAGAATTACCCGCATCAGAACGGGCAATTTTAGAACCGCAAGGTATACTTTCGATTCTAATTTTGCCAATTATTGCTAAGGGAGAATTTTTAGGTTTTATTGGCTTTGATAATTGTATAGAATCACGTCTTTGGGAAGCTTCAGAGATCGCTTTTTTACAAGCAGTTGGCGGAGCAATTTCTATAGCCTATGAACGCTATAAATCAGATTTAGAATTACAACAACAACTAGAACGTAGTAATATTCTCAGGAAAATTACAAACAAAATCCGTTCGGAATTAGACACAGAAAATATTATCAAAACTGCTGCGCAACAAATAGGAGAGGCTTTGGATGTAAGCCGTGCCCTGATTCATAGTTACGTAGACTCACCAACTCCTCAAATCCCCATATTTGCAGAATTTTTGACTACTGGGTGTACTTCTATAAGTCATTATAAAATACCTGTAAGCGGAAATCCTCACGTTCAACAGTTATTAGCTCAAGATCAAGCTATAGCAGTTAAAAATGTTTATACTTATCCCTTATTAAAGAATTGTCAAGAATTATGCCGAGAATATAACATCAAGTCCATACTAGCAGTACGCACTTCTTACAACAGCCAAGCAAATGGCATGATTTGTTTACATCAGTGCGATCGCTACCGAGACTGGAGTCCACAAGAAATGGAACTCCTAGAATCGATCGCCGCCCAATTGGGAATTGCCCTCGCCCAAGCCAAACTACTAGAACAGGAAAAACAAGCCCGGATAAAATTAGAGCAAGAAATTCGCGATCGCCTCAACGCGGAAGCAGCCTTAAGAGCCAGTGAAAGTAAGTATCGTCACTTAGTAGAAACCTCCCGGGATATCATTTGGTCAGTGGATACTTCCGGATGCATTACCTATGTCAACTCTGCTGTCAAACAGATTCTTGGTTATGAACAACAGGAGATGATCGGGCGTTGCTTCACTGAATTTGTTCCATCGGCACAACTTGCCCAAGACCTTGGCGCATTTGAGTGTATCCTCAATGGAGAGTCTATTTTTGGGTATGAAACCATCCGCATTGGCAAAGATAGTAGCTTAGTCTACCTGATTTTGAATGCGATCGCCGTAGAAGATGAAGAGGGTAAAATAGTCGGTGTTACAGGCACAGCCACCAATATTACAGAGCGCAAACGCGCAGAACAAGCGCTAACAGCAAGTGCTGACAAGCTTCGCAATCACAACTTAGTATTAACCCAACTTGCCAAAAATCAAGTACTTTATCAAGGTGATTTAAAAGCTGCTTTACGTAATATCACTGAAGCGGCAGCCAAAAATATCGAAGTAGAACGAGTCAGTATCTGGCTATATGAGGAAACACGTACTCAAATCCAATGCCTTGACTTATTTGAAAAAAGTAGTAATCGGCACAGCGACGGTGGTTCTCTAGCAGTAGCAGACTACCCATCTTATTTTCAAGCCCTGCAGCAAGACCAACCAATTGTAGCCACAGACGCCCATACCGACTCTAGAACCAAAGAATTTTCTGAATCTTATTTAAGTCCACTGAGAATTACTGCAATGCTTGACACACCCGTCAAGCTGGAGGGTATGACAGTGGGTGTGTTATGTCTAGAACACACAGGTACTACTCGTGATTGGACACCAGAAGATCAAAATTTTGCACGCTCTTTGAGCAATTTAGTCTCCCTAGCACTAGAAGCACGGGAGAGGTTACGCACCGAAGCAGCACTGCGACAGTCGGAAGCCAAGCTAGCCTCAGCCTTTCGCTCATCTCCCGATCCCATCACCCTCACTACTTTCCCAGAGATCCGCTACATAGAAGTTAATGATAGCTTTTGTAGATTTTTTGGCTATTCTCGTTCTCAGGTAATTGATCGCAATTATCGAGAATTAAATATTTGGGTGAATCAAGAAGAATGTACCATGCTCACCCAAGTTCTGCGCCATACAAAAGCAATTCGCAATCACGAGGTTGAGTTCCGTACTGCCAACGGAGAGCTAAAGACGACACTGTTCAGTGCTGAATTGATAGAAATAGACGGACAACAGTACTTACTTGGTACTGCTCATGACATCACAGAACGTAAGCAAGCTGAAAATGAAAGCCGTTTATTATTGGTAACAACCCAAGCCATTAGTCGTGCTGTAGATGTCAACGATGCCCTAGCCCTTGTTCTACGCCTCATCTGTACTACTATCGATTGGGATTTTGCTGAAGCGTGGATACCCAATGCCAACGGCACTGCTTTGGAATATAGCTTAGGTTGGTATGGACGCCACAACAACTTAGAAGAATTTTGCCAATACACCCAGATTGTCAGACTCGAAAAAGGTATGGGATTGTTGGGGCGAGTTTGGCACCAGCAAAAGCCAGAATGGATAGAAGATGTTTCTCAAGTGACAGAATCAGCTTTTGTGCGAACGCACCAAGCAGCGCAAATCGGATTAAAAGCAGGTTTTGCCGTGCCAATTTTAGCTGATAATCAAGTAGTAGCTGTACTCGCCTTTTTTAAAAACACCTCCCATGCTTTGGATCGCCGTTTGCTCTATTTAGTGGGTGCTGTCGCAGCTCAACTAGGGGCGCTCATTCAACGTAAACAGGTAGAAGCAGCCCATCGCCAAAGCGAAGAACGTTTACAACTGGCACTAGAAGCTAGTGATTTAGGATTGTGGGATTGGAATATCAAAACTGGCAAAGTCTATCGTGACTGGCGATGGAAGAAAATGCTGGGATACGAACCACAGGAAATTACAGATGATTCCCACGCTTTTGGGGAGTTGGTGCATCCAGACGATGCACCAGTTATCAAATCAGCATTGGATGCTTATTTGCGTGGTGAAAGTCCAGTTTATGAAGTAGAATTTCGCCTGCGTTCTAAATCCGATGAATGGAAATGGATACAGTCTCGCGCTCAGGTTTTTGAGCGCGATGAATCGGGAGAACCGCTACGGATGACGGGTACGCACAAAGACATCACCGAACGTAAAACTTTAGAAAGAGAATTAGCTTTACGGGAAGCCCGCCTCCATGCTTTTTTCTCCTGCGCTCCTGTAGGGTTAACAATATTAGATGAGGAATTGCGATATGTGCAGATCAACGAAGTGCTAGCAGGTATTAATGGATTATCCCAAAGTGAGCATATAGGCAAGACCCTTTGGGAAATAGTACCCCAAGTAGCTCCTGTGATCGCATCAATCCACAAACAAGTCATGCAAACTGGTAAGCCTGTTCTCAACATAGAGCTAAGTACAGCATTACCTTTGCAGCCTGGTATTATACGGCATTTTTTAACTTCTTACTTCCCCATTTTTGGAGAGGACAATCACCCCGCTAGTGTAGGTACAGTTGTGATAGAAATCACAGATCGTAAGCATACTGAACTAGCTTTGCAAGAAAGTCAACGTCGCTACCAAACTTTAGCAGAAGCCTCACCTGTAGGCATTTTCCACACTGATCCTCATGGTAAGTACCTGTATGTCAATCAGCGTTTTAGTGAGATTACCGGACTTGCTTCCAAAGCTGATTTAGATAAGTATTGGCATGAAATTATACATACAGATGATCGCGATCGCGTCTTTGCTGAGTGGCAAGAAACAATATCAACAAAAAAGCCTTTTTATTCTGAGTATCGCTTTGTACACACTGATAGCAGGGTTATTTGGGTCATAGGTCAAGCCTTACCAGAATTTGGAGATGATGGTGAATTTAAAGGCTACATTGGCACAGTCACAGATATTACCGAACGCAAATTTGCCGAAGATGCCTTACGCGAAAGTGCAGACAGAGAAAGAGCCATAGCTCAAGTTATTCAGAGAATGCGTCAGACACTGGATCTGGCAACAATTTTTACTGCCACTACCCAAGAATTGCGGCAAGTGCTGAATTGCGATCGCGTCGTTGTGTATCGTTTTAACCCTGACTGGAGTGGCGATTTTGTTGCCGAGTCAGTAGCAAGCGGTTGGGTATCGCTAATTGAACAACAACAAGATCAACCTCATCTCAGAGAAACTACTACCCAAAACGAACGCTGTACAGTCACAACTTTGAATAGTGGAGATAACCAAGTACTTGATACCTATCTGCAACAAACCCAAGGTGGTGTGTATACCAGAGGTGCGAGTTTCCTGTGCGTACCAGATATTTATACAGCTGGGTTTGATCCTTGTTACATCAATCTGTTAGAACGCTTTCAAGTCAGAGCCTACATTACAGTTCCTATCTTTTGTGGTAATCAACTTTGGGGACTACTAGCAAGTTATCAAAATTCCAGTTCTCGACAATGGAAAAAAGGAGAAATTAACATTGTCGTGCAAATTGGCAATCAATTGGGAGTAGCTTTGCAGCAGGCAGAATTACTAGCACGAACTCAAAAGCAATCAAGCGCACTCCAAAAAGCTGTCATCGCTGCTGATGCTGCTAACCGTGCCAAAAGTGAATTCCTAGCCAACATGAGCCATGAATTACGCACCCCCCTCAATGCAATCCTTGGCTTCACCCAAATCATGAGTCGTGACAGCACTCTCTCCTCTGAAAACAAACAGAATCTGGCAATCATCAATCGTGCTGGCGAACACCTACTCAATTTAATCAACGATATTTTGGAAATGTCCAAAATCGAAGCTGGTAGAACCACATTGAATTTATCTAGCTTCGATTTAATTTATCTACTGGACAATCTCCAAGAAATGTTGCACATCCGTGCTGTAGCCAAAGGGTTAAAACTAGTATTTGAATATGCACCCGAAATTCCTAGATATGTAAGAACAGACTCTAGTAAACTGCGGCAAGTTTTACTCAATGTCTTGGGCAATGCCATTAAATTTACTGAGACAGGAAGCGTAAAGTTACGCGTTTTTCTCACAGATGGAAAGAAAGATGATAGGGAGATTGAGGGATTGGGAGATGGGGAGAAAAATTTTACCCCACCTCCCCTAATCCCCACTCCCTTGGGGGAGCGGGGGCCCCAAGTTCCCCATCTCCCCACCACCCCATCACAGAAGCCCCACCTCTGCTTCGAGATACAAGACACCGGACCTGGTATTTCCCCAGAAGAAATTGATTTACTTTTTCAAGCTTTTGGACAAACCGAAGCAGGTAGAAAATCGCAGCAGGGAACTGGGCTAGGTTTAGCAATTAGCCGCAAGTACGTGCAGTTAATGGGAGGTGAGATCAACGTCAGCAGTACTGTGGGTGTAGGCAGTGTATTTTCCTTTTATATTCAGATTGGTATCGCTTCTGTGGATGAAATTCAAACCACCACTTCCGTACATCATCAAGTAATTGGTATAGCACCTAATGAACCTGAGTACCGGATTTTGGTAGTTGATGATGCTAATGATAGTCGTTTGCTATTAGTAAAATTGCTGACATCTATTGGCTTTTCTGTCAGGGAAGCTACTAATGGTAAACAAGCCATCTCTATTTGGGAATCCTGGCTACCCGATCTCATCCTCATGGATATGCGGATGCCAATTATGGATGGTTACGAAGCTACCAGGGAAATTAAACGCAGAGAAAGACAAGACAAGGGGGACATGAGGATACTCCGCGGGGACAGGGAGAATGTTGTTGATAATTTCTCCGCGTCTCCCACTCTCCGCGTCTGGGCGTCTTCTTCCCCTACTATCATCATCGCCCTCACTGCCAATGCTTTCGAGGAACAACGACAGGCAATGATCTCGGCTGGGTGTGATGATTTTATTAATAAACCCTTCCGTGAAGAACTGTTGCTAGAAAAACTTAGCCAATATCTAGGAGTAAAATATCTTTACCAACAAGAAAGTCATTTAAAATTATCGCAAAAGCAAACAAATACAGAAACACTTTTAAATTCCATTGATATAGTTTCTCTATTATCAAAAATGCCAAGCGAGTGGTTGACAAAGGTGCATTATGCTGCTGCTCAATGCAGTGATGACTTGATTTTAGATTTACTTGAGCAAATCCCTCCCGAAAAATCTTTGCTGATCAACTTTCTGAGTGATTTAGCTGAAAACTTTCAATTTGAGAAAATAATGGAATTAATTAATGCAGTCAAAAATTAACTATTGGTAATTGGTAATTGGTAATTGGTAATTAAGATACCGATGATTTTCCCATGCCCAATACCCAACAACTAATACCAATTCCCTTTAAGCGTGAAAAATATTTGTGTTGTACCAGACGTGCCATGGCACGTCTGGTACAGGATTTAAATGTATTGTAATTAATATGAAATGGTATGAGCATAATCTCGTAAGCAATGAGCCAAACTTGATATTAATTAAGTAACGCGATCGCACTTGCCCATCTCAGAAAATATTAAAATGTAAAAATTTCAACCACAATGACTTTATGAGTAAATTCTTACCTGCATTTGGGCAAGTTCTGCAATATCTCCGTACCTTGTTGGTATTATGCCCATTACTGCTTCTTGCTTTGTCATTGCCAGCACAAGCTGCTACTCACATTAATCCGCAACTAGAAGAACAGATTTTACAAGTTATCCGCCAGCACCCAGAAGTCATTATTGAATCTGTTCAGGTTTATCAACAGCAACAAGCACAGAAAGTACAAAAAGAACGGCAAGCATTTTTAGAGGATTTAAAAACCAATCCTCAAGCAGTAATCGCTGATTCTCCCACAATTGGAGCAAGGGAATCAAAAACTCTATTGATAGAGTTTTCTGACTTTCAATGTCCCTACTGTGCTGAAGCTCATCAAACTTTAAAAAAAGTGTTAGCTAAGCATCAAAAAGATGTCAAGCTTGTTTATAAACATTTTCCCTTAACTCCAATACATGCCGAAGCAATGCCAGCGGCAACAGCAGCTTGGGCAGCACAACAACAGGGAAAGTTTTGGGAATATCATGATGCATTATTTACTAATCAAAACAAATTAGGTGAATCTTTATATCTAAATATCGCTAAAAAGTTGAATTTAGATTTAGCAAAATTTGAAACAGATAGACGTATTGCTAATACTGCAATTGTTCAAGATCTACAATTAGCTGAAAAATTAGGGCTTTCTGGCACACCATCTTTTATTATTAACAGTGAAACTGTTTCTGGTGCTATACAACTATCTGACTTAGAGGATATTTTAGCGCGTGCTAAGTAGATTTAAACTCCTGTTAAGGCGGAACACGTAAGCCAGAAGGTAAGAGGATTCTAAAGGTATGTCTTTGGCAGCAAGAGATCATGTCAAAGACCAAGGGCCTAAAGGTGCAACTGGTCACTATGCTAGTGATGGTAGCGATCCCTCCGTGCGTATGAATCGTTATGGCAAATGGCTAGTCACTGCTGGGGAGAACATTAGCTATGGCCCAAGCACTGCTCAAGAGATCGTTATGTAGTTGATTATTGATGATGGCGTCAGCGATCGCGGTCATCGCAAAAACATCTTTAACCCCGCTTTAAAGTTGCAGGGGTTGCTTATGGAAGCCATGCCAAATACCGAACAATGTGCGTGATAGATTATGCAGGTGGCTATCAGGAAAAATCTAGTTAATTTTGTTGATAGTTGATTGTTGATTTTTAGTAGTTAGTTGGTTAAAAACTTTTTATAAATAAAGGGTTTTTAACCGTAAATAATTCAGTTTTGCACCAATTCAAAATTTATACAATATTCTTGCATCCAAGAAAATTCCTTCCAAAAAAATTGTTAAAAATCTCATCAGTATTACTTCTTGGCAAGCACATCCGGAAAGTTTCTCTTATTCTGTGGATCTCAACATATATTCTGATTTTTCACTGGATCTAGAAAACCTCTCTCTTACAAAACTACCGTGTTTTACCCCCCTAAATCCCCGCGATTTCGGGGGGAAACCGAAAATCCAGTCCCCTCCCCTTTACAAGGGGAGGGTTAGGGTGCGGTTAAACCAGGATTCATACCATGTCAAGTTTTGAGGTAATTAATGCATCGGCTGCTATCTTGGATATTTACTCCTATTTCTCTCATCTCTGGCTGTACTGTAAATCAAGTGCTACAACCTTACTCTGTGGCTACTGAAACACCTGTAGCGACTTCTGCTCCCCAAATACAGGCAGATTACCTCTCGCCACTGGAACAACAAGTAATTGTGGAAATGAATAAAGCGAGGACAGATCCCCAAAGTTATGTTGCTGTACTCGAAGAGTATAAAAGTCGCTTTGTGGGTAATCAAGTCCGAATTTCTCACAATGTCTATTTACAAACTCAAGAAGGTGTGGCGGCTGTTGATGAAGCGATCGCATATCTCAAATCAGTTCGCCATATGGGTGCTTTAAGGCCATCTCAGGGTATGTCTTTAGCAGCAAAAGATCACGTCAAAGACCAAGGTTCCACAGGTGCAACAGGTCATGATGGGAGTGATGGTAGCGATCCCTTCACGCGCCTGAGTCGCTACGGAACTTGGCAAAGTACTGCTGGTGAAAACATTAGTTATGGTTCGCACACAGCCCAAGATATTGTTATGCAGCTAATTATCGATGATGGAGTGAGCGATCGCGGTCATCGCCACAATATTTTTAACCCAGCTTTTAAAGTTACGGGAGTCGCTTTTGGTATTCACCCCACTTACAGGCAGATGTGCGTTATTAATTATGCAGGAGGATATATAGAATCAGTGTAAGAAGATGAAGATGGGATCATTCTTGTCAACTGATTTAGCGACAGTCACTACAATTTTAGTTGTGGGCTGTAATTGTGTCATGCAAAAGTAAGGCTTAGAATCATGGGCGATCGCTCTTATTTTCAAAATTCCCCGGCCATACCTCTCAATGTCTACATTCAAGGTGAAGGCTTCCCCATTCTCTGTTTACACGGTCATCCTGGTTCTGGTTCTAGTCTTTCTGTTTTCACCCATCACCTCTCCAAACGCTTCAAAACTTTTGCCCCAGACCTTCGTGGCTATGGCAAAAGTCGGTTTAATGACAATTTTGACATGAATGACCATTTAAATGACCTAGAGAGCCTGCTAGACAGTTTTCAGATGCAAAAATGTCTGATATTGGGTTGGTCGCTGGGTGGCATTTTAGCGATGGAATTGGCACTGCGGCTACCTGAACGTGTCACAGGGTTAATTTTGGTTGCCACTGCTGCAAGACCGAGAGGAAACCATCCACCTATAACTTGGGAGGATAATCTCTACACTGGAATTGCCTCTGTTTTGAACTTGATTAAGCCAGGTTGGCAGTGGAATATTGAGACATTCGGCAAGCGATCGCTATTTCGCTACCTGATCCAACAACATACTGCTACTACCTATAACTACATAGCCAGGGATGCTGTGTCAGCCTATTTACAAACTTCAGCGACTGCAACTCGGGCTCTCTACACGGCAATCAAAGCAGGTTACAATCGCCTCGCTGACCTTGAACAAATTCAGTGTCCTGCTTTAGTACTAGCAGGTTCTCAAGACTACCACATCACACCCGACTCTAGTATAGAAACAGCCCGACACCTGAAAAATTGCCAGTGGCAGTGCTATCCAAACACTGCTCACCTTTTCCCATGGGAAATTCCCGATCAGGTATTGAGTGATATAGATAGTTGGTTGGAAGGGCATCCAGAAACAGTCAATAGATTTAGTCAATAGATTTAGTTGATAGTTGGCGGTTGACAGTTGCTTGGAGCTACCAACAACCAACAAACAACAAAAAAAGCCTTGTAATCACATTTGACCGCTAAAGGCAGGCTGTACTTTGCGGTCAATCCGTTCCCCCAGGTCTTCAGCAATTGTCAAGACATCTGGTTTGCAGCGTTTTACATTCACAATGATTCCTTGGGCCCCTTCTTGTTCCAAATCTTCTACATACCCTTTAATAGCGGCCTTTGCTTCTGCCGAGTTGAGAAATGGACCAAAGTAGTACGTACATTTGGGATTCTCTGTTGCAATTTCAACCCACCAAGCCAATCCCAAAGTCTGAAATGTATTAATCAAAAATTCCCTAGATTGTTCCCAAATAGTTTTCATGGTCTTTGCCAGTTGTTTTAACGTTGTATTGGGTTGTAAACGTTTGCTGCTGTTTTGTGGTTTTACATTTCTTTTTACTTCTTTATACTCTGTTACTATTGTTTTTCCAAGTAGTTTTTTGTAGTTTATCGAAGTGTAGCGTATTTTTTTCCCAGCGTTGACGATAAATTTCATACAATGCCATCCCCGCAGCAACGGAGGCATTGAGGCTAGGAGTCTTACCCTGTAAAGGAATTGATACTAAGACATCACAACAACGTTGTGTCAACAAACTTAGACCTTCTCCTTCAGATCCCACTACTAAAACGATCGCACCATTGAAATCTACTGTGTTGATCGGTTCGCTACCTTCACAAGCAGTACCGTAAATCCAGAAACCTGCGGCTTTCAATTCTTCCAAAGCACGGTGCAGATTCACTACTCTCGCAACTGGAAAGTGTTCTAAAGCACCTGCTGCTACTTTCATAACTGTAGAAGTGATTCCAGAAGCCCGCCGTTGGGGGATAATCAACCCTTGAGCGCCAATCGCTTCTGCTGTACGAATAATTGCTCCTAAGTTATGGGGATCAGTGATCCCATCAGCAGCAACAATGACTGGATTGGTTACGGATTTGCTGTTTTCGATCAACTCGTGTAATTCGATGTAGGCATAGGGAGCAATTTGTGCTGCTACACCTTGATGATTACCACCTTCAGTAATTTGATCTAAGCGCTTGGGTTCTACCTCATCAATGATCGTGCCATTGTCCTTAGCTTGTAAAATCAGAGAGTGAAAACGGGGATCATAGCGTAGGCGAGAAGTAATCCAAATACGATTCAGCAGGCGCTGACTTTCCAAGGCACTCAAGACTGGATAGCGACCATAAATCAAATCGCTATCTTGAGTTGGTTTGTGCTGGTTTTGTCCATCCACCTTTTTCATCGGAGGACGAAAAGAAGGAGAAACGACTCGCTTGCCCTTAAGTTTCAGGGTTTGCCCACGATTCTTTTCACCAGAAGTAATAATTTTTTTTGTGTTGTTTGTCATGAGATTTTGATGTTATACGTAGGAGCGGGCATCCAATAAATAGAAGGCACAAGGAAGTAAGATTATTTTCATGTGTTCTGGTGACAAATTATTCTTCATCACAGCTACTAAAAAAATTAATCATATTTAGGTTTTTGGTATCTTGTTGTTAGGCTTTGTCAGTGACAGTATTGTCGTTGTCCATAAGCTGTCAGAGTCGGATTCAACTCATAACTTCACCACCATAGTTTACCGAACACACAATAAGCAATTGTCCTGTCATGAGACAATTTTCTCATTACTTTTCTAATTGCAGCCTTTGTAATAGTTCAGCTAAGCGTGGCTGATCAGTAAGATATAGATAGCCGATTAAAGTTTCTAAGCTAGTTGCTTGTTGATATATTTCGGGATCTAATCGCTTGGGACGTCCTGTGCTGGCGTTACGGCCCCTTCGGACTATTTCTAACTCGCTGTGTCGCAGATGGGGAGTAAGCGATCGCAAGTGTAGCGCCTGCGTTTCTGCCCTTACCTGCGCCACTACCAGACGATGGTAACTTTGGCTTCGCTGCGGCGGCAGCAGATAATACATCCTAACATAAAGTTCATACACTGCATCTCCCAAATATGCTAAGGCAGCAGGAGAAAGTTTTTGTAGTTGTGCTTGGTCAATTTGCTGCTGAGACAAATTTTCTATTGTTGCCTGCATGAACTGCCAACAAGATGAATCTAACACTTTAGTTTCACCTTGTTCATTCAATAAATTTTCCTCCTTTGATTTCACAAGCGATGATTCCTTGCAGACTATATTTGGGAGGTTGGAAATAATGCATTTTTTCTGAGCGTTGGCTCTGTTGCAGTTATCACAAGCATTGTGCGGGAAGAAAATTTGTTATTCAAATATAGTTAGTGAGTCGCTAACGTTTTGTCAACTATTGTAAACAATTAATTAACGCTAGGGGCATCATTAGATTTTGGATTTTGGATTTTGCGAAAAATTTGTACACGCGCAGCGTCCCGGACGGAACTTAGGAACTTGTACCCTATGGGTAACTGTTAGTCACCAAGAGCTTAGTAAGCAGATGAGTATTCTCCCTTGAGATCAGCTTTATTTAAGATTAGAATGAACTTTGAAATTGTGAAGCACCATTATCTCATTCTTCATAGTTTTTTTGGGATTGTCTTCTCGAAAAGTCAACTGTGAAAGGTTAGCAGTCATGCCAAATTATGACAAAAATTAAGCTATCCAGATAAAAGCATCGGATAGCTAATTTTATCGGCGCAGTCAAGCAATCAAGAAGGGTTTTTGAGGTTTTCTAAAGCTGCATCGACTGATGTCTGCAACATTAAAAACTTCTCCAAACGGACAAGCTTGACTGTTTGAGTTACGCGGGCATTAGTGACAATTTGCAAAGTACCTTCAGCATTTTGTGCCTGCTTGGCTAACTGTACCAAAGCACCCAAGCCGGAGCTATCAACAAAATCGATTTGCGAGAGATCCAGAATAATGTGTTTGGGACCCTCGTCAATCTTGCTTCCTAATACTTTGCGAAACGTCGGTTCCGAAAACGCGTCTAACAAACCTGTGAGGCGGAATAGCTGACAGTTATCCCGGACTTCACGAGTACCTCTCAGGCTAACGGTTAGGTTCAGTGGCTCAGCAATAATTCCCTCCTCATATTTATGTTGAACGCTCAAGTATAGATGGTTTTGGTAGATGTTGTCTACATTGGGGATTGGGTATCAGTGATCAGTTTCCTTTCTCTGTTCACTGAGTTAATCTTCACTGTCACGAGTCCCCAATCTCGCGCTTTCTCCATTTTTACTTTATTTTTACCTCATTAGAACTGTTTGGTGTTTGGCGAGCTGCGCGCATTGCTTGTACAAAATTCTCAAACAGGTAATCAGCGTCGTGAGGACCAGGAGAAGCTTCTGGGTGGTACTGCACAGAGAACACAGGTAGATTCTTGTGACGTACTCCAGCAATAGTGCGATCATTTAAGTTCAGGTGGCTGATTTCTACAACAGCTTCGGGTAGGGTGTCTGGGTTAATAGCAAAACTGTGGTTTTGACTGGTAATTTCCACCCGTTTTTCCAAACCTGCTGGTTGATTCAAGCCACGATGCCCAAATTTAAGTTTATAAGTTTCTGCTCCCAAAGCATGACCTAAAATTTGATGTCCCATGCAAATGCCAAACATGGGTTTTTGAGCCGACAGTAAAGCCTTGGCAGTCTCAATACCTTCGGTGACAGCCGCCGGATCACCAGGGCCATTAGAGAGAAAAATTCCATCTGGATTGTATTTGAGAATTTCTTCAGTAGGGGTGTGGGCTGGAACAACGATAACACGGCATCCATAACTTGCTAAGCGGCGTAAAATATTGCGTTTGATGCCAAAGTCTAGGGCCACAACAGTCAAGGTTTCATCAGAATTAGCTTTTGCTTGTGGGTTAAATTCCCAAACGGGGTCAGTAGTTTCTGACCATTCATATGGTGTTTGGGTAGTCACTTCACGAACCAGATTTAATCCACTCATGACAGGAGCTGCTAATACCCGTTCTAGCAATTCTGCTTCGTCCAGAATTTCTGTAGAAATGCCGCCATTCATAGCTCCATAGATCCGAATTTTGCGGGTCAAGGCGCGGGTATCTATGCCGTAAATGCCGGGTATTTGGTGCTGTTTGAGGTAGTCCGGTAACGATTGCGAACAGCGCCAGTTACTTGGTCGGGTACAAATATTGCGTGCGATCGCTCCTCGTACTTGGGGTCGAGCGGATTCTTCATCCTCTGGATTCACACCTGTGTTACCCAGTTCTGGATAAGTAAAAACTACTATCTGACCACAATAACTAGGGTCAGTCAGGACTTCTTGATATCCAGTCATACCAGTGTTAAATACCACTTCCCCGATCGCAGTGCCTGTAGCACCAAAAGACCAACCGCGATAAGTGGTTCCATCGGCAAGGACAAGTAAGGCAGGTATTGCTTCAAACAGAGCCATAGATTATATAAGTCAAAAAAATAGGAATAGGGGATTGGGGATCAGGGATCGGGGAGACAAGGGATAACAACCAACAAACAACCACTAATTACCAATGTACAAACGCGAGGAACATCGCGTCTCTACCCATCAACAATCAACAACCAACAAACAACCACTAATTAATATCCTGTGCACTGCGAAGGATAATTATCCCATAAATTTAGATTTGTCTATTTTATATATGACGTTAACAAATAATTAAGGATTGTATTTCATAGCTTTATTACCTGTATTTTCATTAGAGTTCCCATGAAAAAATTTTTAGGTTAATTTTCTGACAGCCTTTTTCCTTTTGCTTCCTACTAGTTCACCAAATTGATTTTGATAGGTGAGCCAGATCCCCGACTTTTTGAAAAGTCGGGGATCTGACGCCTCACTAAAGAGTCAAAACTTATTTGGTCGAGTACTGTACTACTTTATTTGAATTGCTTTGTCTGCTTGCATTACAATAGCAAAAGATAAAAATGCTCTCGAATGTTTATCGGCTACGGCATTATATTAAAGATGTAGTGTCTACTTTATCCAGCCGGATACAGGTACTATTCCAAATATCGTGGGTGTAGGGGAAGGTATGCGTTCTAAACAATTATGCTTCAGTCTTTTTTATCCCAGGCTACGCTAATATTTCTTTCCACCACACTGGCGATTTTTACTGTTGCCTGTCGTGAAGACAAACAGGCTGTTGTGAATCATGAGCAACAACAACCAAAAGCAACACAAAAAAGTGCGATCGCTTCTGGTGAGAACACACCATTACCAACAATAAGTCCACAACCACAGCAATATCAAGCTTCTGAACTTCAACCCAGTACATTTGAACTGGGACTAGATAAAGCAGCTAGTGCTGATGCGATTAGTCAATCTGCTCAATCAACAGAAGATTGGAATTTAGTAGTTACTCAGTATCAAGATGCGATCGCGTTGATGAAACAAGTAGATCGACAAAGTTCCTACTTTCCCAGCGCTCAAGATAACATCATTCAATATCAACGCCGCATCAAATACGCCCAACAGCAAGCTTTCTCTCCCAAGGAGCCACCACCACAATTAGTCACACAGGTACAAGCTTCTAAAGCGCAACCTTCTAAAATAGTACTTGTGGTTCCTCAACCTTCTACCAAACCAGCGATTGTACCAAAAACCCAACAAGCACCAATCAACAACTACCAACCACCAACCAACAGCAAACAACAGGTCTTTGCAGCACCTACTACACAGCAGCGCCATGAATCTGTAGTGTTTGTCGCCCCCATCAAACGACGAATAGGGGGTACACCAATTATTGATGTTACTTTTAATGGCAATCAGCAATTTGAAATGATTTTGGATACAGGAGCAAGTGGTACAGTTATCACCCAGGGTATGGCAGATGCCCTGGGAATAGTACCTTTTGGGAAAGCCAAAGCAAATACTGCCAGTGCGAAAGCGGTAGAATTCCCTATTGGTTACGTAAATTCAATTGAAGCTGGTGGAGTAACAGTCAACAAAATTCCAGTTGCGATTGCTGGCGCAGAACTAGAAACAGGGCTTTTGGGACACGATTTTTTTGGTGAATACGAGATCACAATCAAGCGTGATGTTGTAGAATTTCGTCCACTATCCCACTCTGAGCAACTCAATCCTTCAGAAACTGGACTAACTGTTCCAACTTCGTCCAAGCCGCACCACTCTGGAGGATATCCCTAGCCAATTGTACACCTTGAGCGTGATCCAACAGTGGTACTGCTTCACCCACTTGCAATGCTAAGGCTGCATTTAGCGCTACTACATCCTGTTGTGCTTGTGTTCCTTTACCTTGCAACACTGCCTTAAGGATTTCGGCATTCTCTTGGAGATCGCCACCTACGATCGCCGTAATGGGAGCAGTATTTATACCGAATTGTACAGGGTCAATGGTAGTAATTGTGACTTCATCTTTTGACAACACAGCCAAGTCAGTAACATCGCCCAAACCTGCTTCATCTAATTTTTCTCGTCCGTGCAGCACGATCGCTTTTTGTGTACCCAGTTGCTGTAAGGCTTGAGCAATTGTTGTTAATAATTGAGGATCAAATACACCAATCACTTGCCCTGTGGGACGTAAGGGATTAACTAACGGTCCGAGTAAATTAAATACAGTCCGCACCTTAAGGTTCCGCCGCAACGAAGCAACCGCCTTGAGGGCTGGATGCCAACCAGGAGCAAACAAAAAAGTGATCCCCACTTCTTTGAGTGCTGCTTCTACCTTCTCACTAGCACAGCTAAGATTTATACCCAAAGCTTCTAATACATCCGCACTCCCAACACGACTTGATGCCGAACGATTACCATGTTTCGCAACAGGTATACCACTAGCAGCAGCAACAAAAGCAACTGCTGTAGAGATATTAAATGTTGATGCTCCGTCTCCTCCAGTACCGCAGGTGTCGATCAGGGGAGTGTGAGGAGATAACGAAGAAAAATTACTTCCTTGTCCCCTTATCCCCTTGTCCCCACCTCTTCCTAGAGACTGAGCTTGCAATACTCCAGCCATACCTGCTAGTTCCTCAGCAGATACACCTTTGCAATGTAGTGCAGCTAAAATAGCTCCCGATAATTCCGGAGGAATAGCCTCACTTAGCCATCCTTGCATCAATTTTTCTGCTTGAGTGCGAGACAAAGACTGACGTTCTAGTAGTTGTTGGAGCAGGTTAGACCAAATCGCAGAAGATTCTTGTACAGGCTGCGAAGAATGGTTCATATACAGATTTATTTAATCAAAATTTAGTCGCCATAAATCAAATTAACTCGAAAAGGTAATTAGTAGTTAGTGGTTGGTGGTTGGTTGTTCAAACCTAGATTATTTTCCTGCCAATTTCCTTACCTTACTACCAGAATTACCGTAAATTTACTATGGCAAACGTAGAGTTAAATAAATTACAAAAATTTCAGGGTAGAGTAACTAGCTAGACCCCACAACAAAGGCATAAAAATTTATTCCCCAGTCCCTGACCCAATCCCTGATCCGTGATCCTTACAGGCAGGTGAAAATGTTCCCTGAAAAGCTGCAAGATGACATTGCTCACAGCAAAAGCGCAGAATATAGGGTGTTAGTAACAGCGATGCCACAAGTTGAAGAACTGTTGTGCGCACTGGCAGATACAGCACCTGTAATGATTTGGATGGCTGGGTGTGACGCAGTTTGTAATTATTTTAACCCTGCTTGGCTAGAATTTACTGGTCGATCGCACTCGGTGGAAGTAGGGGTAGGTTGGTTAGAGGGGGTACATCCTGAAGATAGACAGCAATGTCAGGATCACTATATTTCAGCTTTGAAGAGATACAAAAAGTTTAGCAGACAGTATCGTCTACGTCGAGCTGATGGGGAATATCGCTGGATTTTAGATACAGTTACCTCACGATTTACAGCAAATGGCTGCTTTGCTGGTTACATAGGCTATTGTGTAGATATTACTGATATAGAAGTAAAAAAGTTTTCTTTCACTCAGAGTGAAACCAGACTGCAGCTAGCCGAAATAGGAGTTTGGGATTGGAATTTTAAAACCAAGCAAGTTAGTTGCTCTGAGCAAGTAGAGCAGATTTTGGGCTGGACTCCTAATTATTTACCTACAAACTACAAAGCTTTTCTCAAGCAAGTTTACAAAAGCGATCGCTCAATTGTCAGCCGGGCAATTCGGAGTACTTTACACTCAAAAACTAGCTATGATGCTGATTTTCGGGTGTGGCAAGATGGTAGTGTGCGCTGGCTCAGAGGCAAAGGAGATGTTTTACGGGATCATAACGGACAAGTAACCCGGATGATGGGTACACTCTTAGACATTACCGAGCGTAAACTCACGGAACTAGCTGTGGAAGAAGCCAAACCACAGCTAGAAACTCGCATTGCAGAACGGACAGCAGAATTAATCCCGATCAGTCAAGCCATCGAAAGTACGAGTGATGCGATCGCGATTACCGATATCACAGGTAAACCAATTTATCACAACCAAGCTTTTATTGATTTATTCGGGTACACCGTTGAGGAGATGCAAGCCGTTGGAGGGGCTAGCGCGGTCTATGTTAATGTGACAGAAGCGGCTACGGTTTTCACCACGATTCAAACAGGTCAGTCGTGGAATGGTGTACTGACGATGAAAAATCGCAGTGGTAAATTGATCCAAATCCACCTCCGTGCTGATGCGATCAAAGACACGAATGGCCGAATAATCGGTTTAATTGGCATCCATACTGATATTAGCGATCGCAGACAGGCAGAAAAAGCTTTGCAAGCCAGCTATAGTCTTTTACATTCTGTCATTGACAGTACCTCGGATTTAATTTTTGCCAAAGATTTAGAGGGACGCCATGTGATGGTTAACTCTAGTTTTGCAAATTTTTTGAAAAAACCAATTAAGGAAATCATTGGTAAGAAAGACACTGATTTGTTTACAGCAGATGTTGCTGCTGAGCTTCAAGCAGCAGACAACAGAATCATCAATACTGGTATTTCTAATACCAGTGAAGAATATATACCCGATAACGGAGTCATACGCATTTTTTTATCAACCAAAAGTCCTTGGCGGGATGCTCAAGGTAACATTATCGGCGTAATTGGTATAGCCCGTGATATTACAGAACGTAAAAGTGCTGAAGCAGCCTTACATGAAAGCGAAGCCCAATATCGCCGCTTAATTGAGACAGCAGCAGAGGGTATATGGATACTGGACACAGAAGGTAAGACGAGTTTTGTCAATCCGAAAATGGCCCAAATGCTCGGATACACAGTAGAGGAAATGATCGGAATGCCTTTGTTTGCCTTTATGGATGCACAAGGGCAAGCGATCGCCACTGAACAATTAGAACGTCGTCGCCATGGTATTGCTGAACAACACGATTTGAAATTCCGCCGCAAGGATGGTTCCGAACTGTGGACAATGATTGCTACTAATCCGATCCATGATGCTGCTGGGCATTATGTTGGCACTTTAGGGATGCTTACAGATATTACTGATCGTAAACTTGCTGAAGAAGCTTTGCAAAAAAGCGAGGCTAGAAATAGGGCCATGCTCAACGCGATTCCAGATTTAATGTTTCGCTTTGACAGAAAAGGTACTTATCTAGATTACGTAGCAGCAAAAGACGCAAAATTAGTAGCACCAGCCAATGAAATCATCGGTAAATTTGTCCATGAACTCTTACCGCCCAGTGTGGCGCAGCAAGTAATGTACTACACCGAACAAGCTCTTGCTGAGCGCAGCATCCAGATTTTTGAGTACCAGCTGCCAATAGAAGGAGAAATACGCGACTATGAAGCACGAATAGTACCAAGCGGTGACGATGAAATTTTAGCTATTGTCCGCGAGATTAGCGATCGCAAAAAAGCCGAAGCAGCTTTGCAAGCACTTGTTGCTGGGACTGCTTCTGTAACGGGTGAAGAATTTTTTCCGGTTCTGGTGCGCCATCTAGCAGCAGCCTTAGGGGTTCGCTATGCGATGGTAGCGGAAAGAATTGGTACAGAATATACTAAAGCCCGAGTTTTGGCATTCTGGATAGACGACAACCTCAAAGAAAATTTTGAGTTTGATTTAGCTCATACTCCTTGTGAAATTGCGATTCAAGAGGGTATTGCTTACTATCCCTATGGGTTACAGCAAGTTTTTCCTCTCAACCAAGACTTAGCGGCTATGCAGGCAGAAAGTTACTTGGGAGCAGCATTTCTCGATACCTCTGGAGTAGCGATCGGTCACATTGCTGTCTTTGATACAAAGCCACTGCTGGCAGAGGAACGGGCTAAAGCAATTCTGAGTATTTTTGCTGCCCGTGCCACAGCAGAACTTCAACGCCAGCGTACAGAAGACGCACTGCGGCAATCTGAACGCCAGTTTCGCGAACTGGCTTGCAAAGAAACACTGCTGAATCGTCTTGCCAGTCAGATTCGGGCTTCTTTGGATATTAATCAAATTCTGGAAAATGCCGTTACAGAAGTTCGCAATTTATTACAACTTGATATGTGTGTTTTCAGCTGGTATCGTGCTGAAGCCGAACCGCCTTACTGGGAAAATGTTCAAGAGGCTAAAAATCCTACTGTACCAAGTTTGCTAGATCTACGATCAACAACAGAAGAAGTAGGGCCAATTGCTCAAAAAGTTTTGCAAAAAGCAATCATCAGATTTGATGATGTTGAAGCAATATCCGATCCTGTATCGCGACAGTTTTTTCTAAGTTTGGGCTTTAAAGCCTCAGTGATTTTACCAGTCCATACCCAATCTGGTGAAATTGGGGGTTTATCTTGCAACCAGTTCACTGATTGTCGAACTTGGCTAGATAGTGAAGTAGAATTATTGCTTGCAGTTACAGATCAAATTGCCATAGCAATTGATCAAGCAGAACTCTACAAACAAAGCCGGATCGCCGCTCAAACTGCCCAAGAAAAAGCGCAACAATTAGAAGAAACTTTACAGGAACTGCAAGCAACCCAAGCACAGTTAGTCCAAACCGAGAAAATGTCGAGTTTGGGACAATTGGTGGCTGGTATTGCTCATGAAATTAATAACCCAGTGAACTTTATTCACGGAAACATTACACACGCTAGTAACTACGCCCAAGACTTACTGCATTTAGTGGAACTTTACCAACAACACTACCCTCAACCAGTAACAGAAATTGCAGAGGAAATCGAAGCGATCGATCTAGAGTTTCTCTGCCAAGATTTGCCTAAACTGTTGGCTTCAATGAAGATTGGCACTGATCGCATTCGTCAGATTGTTCTGTCTTTACGTAATTTCTCCCGCTTGGATGAAGCAGAAATGAAAGCCGTTGATATCCATGAAGGCATTGACAGTACTTTGCTATTGTTACAGCATCGCCTGAAAGCAAAACCGGATCATCCAGAAATTCAGGTTATTAAAGAATACTCCAACCTACCACTGGTAGATTGTTATCCAGGACAGCTCAATCAAGTGTTTATGAATCTGTTGGCAAATGCGATCGATGCTTTGGAAGAGGGACGACTTAGGGGACAGGGAGGACAAACAAGCATTTCTGCCTTTTTTTCTGATCAACAATCCCAAACTCCTACGATTCGCATCCGCACCGAAATTAAGGATGATGTGGTGTTAGTTTGTATAGCCGATAACGGCATAGGAATGACTGAAGATGTGCGGCAAAAAATATTTGATCCCTTCTTCACTACTAAACCCGTAGGTAAAGGTACGGGTATGGGTTTGTCAATTAGCTACAAAATTATTGTTGAAAAGCATCAAGGGAAAATTAAGTGTATTTCAGCACCTGGTCAAGGTACTGAGTTTATTGTTGCGATTCCTCAACAGCAGTCATAATCTTAGATAAACGTGATCTATTCCGCTCAAAACTAAATTTCCAAGTTAATAACAAAAGTTTACTTAAATAGAATAATAGTAATATTTCCAGTAAATTAAGTATTAGATTTTTCTCTATATGACTTATAGTGTACGCAAAAAAAACAAACTTTTTACGTAAATTTAATTAAAGTTTAGTCAAAAATTAACTTACAGGCTGCTAATCTATTACTAATTCACTTTTTGCTGCAACATTTGAACCCTCTAAAACCTGTGACTTACAGGATTTGGGGGGATTCTTTTGTGGGATTGGAGATTGGGAATCCGTGATCGGTGTTTATTGTCCTCCTTCTAAATTTTGTTAAGCTAGCGAAAGCTGATGAATTGCGATCGCCAAGTGTCACCCAAGGAAAACCATTCTGTTTTAGAAATAGCCCATTCCTACTTGCTCAACTCAGTTGCAGTCAAAGCTAACGAGATAGACAGCAACCCGGATGCGCTGATGCACGCACTGCAAGGACTCAGAGATTTAGGCTTGCTGGCGTTACGTGTTCCCCAGAATTGGGGTGGTAAGGAAATTAGTGAAGAAACCTTTAGTGATTTTCAAGAACTGGTAGCAAGATACTCTGGTGCTTTAGCTTTTTTGCAAACTCAACACCAAAGCGCTGCTGCAATGCTAGTTGCTAGCAGTAATTCTGTTCTGAAGCAGGAGTATTTACCACGTATAGGTAAAGGTGAACTTTTAATTGGTGTCGGCTTTTCGCAGTTGAGGCGGGGAGGTGAACCGCTAACGATAGCTAAACTTGTTCCAGGAGGGTATCAATTAGATGGAGTTGTGCCTTGGGTAACAGGATGGGGAATGTTTGATGATTTTATCGTT
Source organism: Fischerella major NIES-592 (assembly GCF_001904645.1). Lineage (NCBI taxonomy): Bacteria > Bacillati > Cyanobacteriota > Cyanophyceae > Nostocales > Hapalosiphonaceae > Fischerella > Fischerella major. The sequence goes on from NZ_MRCA01000005.1 coordinate 75,350, forward strand.
GCTGCTACCCTTCCCGATGGGCGTGCTGTTTTCGGCGTAGTTCCTTTTCAAGACACCTACCAAAACTCAACAAGCAGGATTACATTTACCTCCCCAGCTGAACTAGCAGCAATGACATCAACCAATACCGTCACAGCCAACTTAAATAACTACTTTCTACCTCAAGAGCGCGTAGTTTCCATTAAACCAGCCGGATGGATTCATGAAAACGACAAAAATAACATCCTTCGTGCCACCTTTTTAGCTACAGGTTGCGCCTTCGCTGGTTTAGATATTATCGAATCCGCCCTACAGACAAAATCATTGCCTGCGATCGCGGCGGCTTTGACAGCTTTGCAACAAGAATTAAACCACTGTCGCACTGCCATTCGTCAGCTACAGAAAAATACTCATGCCCAACTGTCACAAAAACTACAACTACGAGCCTGGGCAATTGATTTAGCAACACGCATTGCTCACGCAGCCGTCACCGTTTCTAGTGGTGCTGCTAATTATTTACATCATCCTGCACAGCGCGTTTACAGAGAAGCACTGGTATTTACTGTCACCGGGCAGACAAGCGCTGTGATGGAGGCGACACTGGAGAAGTTGAGTAGGAGGTGGGGAGATGGGGGAGAAAATAGTGATTTATCTTCTTCACCACAAAGACTCCAAGACTCCAAGAAAGATTCATTTCAAAACAGGACTGTAACAAGGGTAGTGATACCATTTCACCATAAGTCTGATAGACTTGGTGAACTGGAAGACAAGGAGGACAAGGAAGACAAGGGAGAGAATTTGTATCAATAATTTTGTGAAAGAAGTAAGATTATTCGCGTTTCCATATTTTTCTTAAATGCGATCGCCCAGAAAATTAGTTACAAAGTCTCCCTTGTCTCCCTTGTCTTTGTTGTCCCCCGTGTCCTTCTTTTCTACGTGATCATTAATTTTCGACTTATCTTTGACTATAACGTTAACTCGAACGCCGACGCCTTCTTTAACCAAGACACGGACTTTAACAATGAGATTACCGACTTTGACTAAAACCTCTACCTTAACCGGCATGAGTTTTTCTTTTTAAGGATTAAAACATCCCTTTAAAGCTGGCATAGATGAATGAGGCTATCAGTTCAATTTAATACAGTTGTCAAACTTTAAATTGTGATGAGCAACACAATTATTAGGGAATGAGTGTATTGTGTTTGAACGCCTTCAAAAGCCAGTGTAAAAGTTAATTAAATATTTTCTGGAGATGAGTTATAAACAAATTCAAGCTTGATGAGAGGCTGGTAATTTTATGAAATATCGGAAATTATTGAGTATTTTACATTACATCTGGGGTGGATTTTAGAGCTTTTATGTGGTTGCAAGTGAATTATTTCACCTTACCCCTCAGAGGAAGAACGGAACAAAACACGTCCTGGAATTACCTCATCGTTGATCTTGGCACACACCCGTAGACAGGCGGAAACTTCTCCTGGTACACCACCAATATTTAGTTGTAAATCGTCTTTTGACCAAGTGTAGATATCGGCGTAGGTTCCCCACAATGGCCGTATTTGCACTTGATAACCTGCATCACGCGCTTTTTCCACCACACTATCAAGAGTGCGCCGCGCTTCTTGTTGGAGTTTCCCCCACCAAGAAAAGCGATCGCACGGTGGCAAATATACCAAAGAATGAATCGCCTCATCTAAATCTAATCTGGCACGAAGTGCGATCGCTGGGTCAGCATCGGTAGTGATAAGGACACGCTGAAATCGGTCGATAAGTGCCGTAACATACTTAGACTTTTCCGACTCCGAATTTAAAGACCTGACACCAAAACGATCTACACTTTTTAGAGCATGGTGTAAACACGTATCTATATCGATAAACTTTAAACAAACAGATACAATTCCCGCCAATAAATCTAACTCCCCGCCCCTTGTTTCTACTTGCAATCGGGGATCAAAACCGACCTGATTTGATAGACACAATCCAGTTGCATAAACACTCCCCTGCAAACCAGAGTAAACATGCTCATTCCGACTAAAACCAAACTGTTGCACAGCCAGCTTATCTTCCAAAGCGCCTAACTGACTCGCCTCCGCCAAAATACATTCCCGCCAAGTATGAGCAAGTTTTTCCGGAACCCGTAGCAGCAAGCGTTGAATTTCATTCCACAAATCAACATCATTGTTGCTGTGAAACTTGTACGCACCAATAAATTGCAACAATTCTTGATCAGCCAACAAAGCATCAGCAATATGTTTCAGTTTCTGTTCCCCTGATAATTCCAAGTGAATTGGTTCAAATACCTCCTCCCAGGTGGGGGGGGTAATAACTTTTGATTTTTGTGGTTGCAGAAGTTGATCTAATTCGCGTACAAGTTCCTGACAAGCACTGCTACCGGAATCTGTTTTTGCTTCCTTAAGTGCTTCTTGTAATTGAGTCCGCAGTCCATGTAAACCTAACCGCAGTACCCAAGCTAATTGTGAATCCTCTATTTCCAATAACTTGCTGAGGTGCTGCATGTTCTCTCCATTATTTCTGCAAAACTAACGCAAAATCCTCTGTTGTATTTTCCTTCGCGCTCTTTGCGCCTTCGCGGTTTAATATATTTTTGAACCACGAAGACGCCAAGGACACGAAGGAAGAAGTTTTTAATGCAATCCGCAAAATGGATCGCGTTCTGTCTCGACGTTGTTAGACTGGGCTTGGAGGGAATCTCGATAAACACATCCCTCTATTTTCAGACATTCGGGGTTTGTTGATGTCCAGTATGGTACTTCAAAGGGGTGGATGCGCAGGATACCTTGTTTGTTGAGGGAAACGTAATATTTACAAGGATATTCTGATTGGATTTCTGGTTGGGGAAGTTCACCGATGAGTTCCCATTTGTTGGATTCTGGGTGACGAAATTGGAAGTAAAATGTGTGTTTACCACTGGCGGGGAAAGGGGGTAATTCTGCGATTAAGCCTAGTCCTTGGATTTGGGTGTCGGCTTCGTTGTAGCGGAAGGTGTGTAGGTCTTGGTTTTGATTGCTGGAAAAGAGTACTGTGTGAGCATCGGTTTTGAAGACGTTGGCTGATTCGGCGACGTTGACGGCGATGTCACAAACGACTTCGCCTTGATCAGAAATTACTGTTTGTGTACCGATCGCTTGGGCGGCATCAAGGCAAGGTATATTGACGGGGATGAGATAATGGGGTTTGCCTCGGGATAATAATAGATCTATGTCTAGTTTTTGGTTGATTTCAAATTGAACTTGAATGTGGTTTTTGAAGTCTTCTTCGTTCATGCCTAATTTTTTCATCAGGATGTCGCCGTTGTAGCTACCCCAAAGTTGCAGTTTCATGTTCTCGAAGTCTTGGCGCCTGATGTTGTTGGTTAATTGCATCCCCATCCAACGACTGCGATATTTGGCGATCGCATCTGTGGCTTGCAGTTGATATAGTTCTTGTCCGGCGTGGAAGATGGGATCGGGACTACCGCCGATGACTTCGCGGACGAAAGAACAGGGAAGAAAGTAAAACAGGTTTTTGACGTCTATGTATAGTTGGTTGGCGCCTTTTTTGAGTAAGTCTTTGGCTTTTTGGGGGGAGAAGCTGAGTTGGCGGAGTTTTTCGGCGAAGCAAGCGCCGGCGGATGTGGCGAGTTTGGTGTATTCTGGTTCAAAGGTGACGCGTTCTTCGTTCCAAAGGAAGTAGTCGGATTTGCTGAAGACGCGGTAGAGTTCGCGTTCGACGATTTCTAAGTTGCAGGTTTTCCCGGAGAGGATGAGCCAATCGACTGTTTCCGGGGAGTTACCAGGGTTGAGGGATTGGTTTTTAAAGGCGTTTTCGATTAATCCTTGAGCGATACCGACGGCTTCCCGAACTACGGGTGCGACGGCTTTTTCAAATTGTTCGACGGTGAGGGTGACACTGAGGCGATCGCTGGTGCTGGTAGGTAGGGTGATATCGTTGTGTAGTAGGAGTTCGGAGATTTTTTGACCATCGAGGATAAATACTGGTGTATCGAGGGTTTGACGTTTCTGTCCGAGGGTGAGTTTAGCTGCTTCGGCGTGTTCCCAAAGGGTGTAGAATGTTTGGGCGCGGGATGGGGCGCTTTTCCACCGCGTAGGTAGGACTTTTTCGGCGTCGTTGAGTGCTTCTTTGTAGGCTTCGCCTTCGCGGACTTCGTTATCGACACATGCTAACAGCGAACCTGGCTGGAATTTACCGTTTTGCAGGAAGCGATCGCTTAGTTCTTCTGGTTGAACTTTTAAGATATCTTTGGGCAAAGTTTCATCTACAATGGCAGTCAGTAAACAGTCGGCGATCGCTGCTTTTAACAATAAGAATAGTCGCAGGGTTATGAGTTCGCCGCCCAGTTGCAGATGTCCAGAGGAACCAAGTAACTTCGGTGTAAGTTTATAGTAGCGTCCGCCGTCGCCTCGGTCTTCTCCTGGTTCAAAGGGGTTGATTTCTTCTAGGGAAAGACGAATTAAGGCTAAGTCGGTAGTACCACCGCCAATATCCAACACCATGACATTTTGCCACCACTTGTCCCCATCCCGGCGACAGCGAGTCTTGAAAGATTCGATTCCTAAATTTAAATCGCCGCCAAATTCTCGCCACAGGAAAAATATCGCTACCGAAACAGCTTCGTCATAAGCCATTTGCACGTCTTCGATATCTAGCTGTTTTACCAACTGTTCAATTTCCCGCCGGACAAAAGGTGAAGCGATGGTGGGGTAAGTTACCACCGTGCGATAAAATTTCCCTTGGGAACACTTACCGGAACGCTGGCGATATTTTTCAGTTAACTCGATTAATTGCGCATACGCCGCTTGCAATAGTTTGTTAACAGGAATGGAAGCTTCTTTCCCATTGAGACTAATTTGAAAAGAACGTTCTTGTCCAAAATAACGTTTTGGCGAATGCAAAAACCTGCTTTCAATTCCTTCGCCTTGTCTAATTGCATCCAGACGATGTTGTTTTGCTTGTTCACCCAAACTAACTTTGACTTTGAGCGGATCGTTGGTTGGTAAAAACGGTTCTAAGCCAATAACTTCCAACTCGCTAGCAATTTCACTCAAACGTCGGTCTTTATCTAACTCTACCGATATCAAACTTTGCCATTCCAAAGGCGGAACCCGAAACACTTCGTGATAAATTTGATTTAAACGTTTACTAGCAGCCCGACGAAACCAAGGTAAACGCTTACTCAGGGCAATTTCAATTTGGCGAATTGCTTCTAAAAATTGCTCTCCGTTTAAATTGCGTAAATTGACATTACTATCACCCTGGACATTCTTACTCACTTCAATTAAAAATTTTTGCCATTCCTGCGCCCACGCATCCTGAGTTACACCAGCGATATTATCCACCGGACGTTGAGTTAACCATGTCGATAGGCGATCGCGTAACCTCAGCTCTTGTTCACTAGGTAAACTATGGGGTGTCACAATAACTTTCGGATCGTAAAGCGTAACTGTGGAATTAGACGTGCCAAAATCGATCGCAAACCAACCAGGATAGTTAATTTCTGGTTGTTGATCGACTTGCTTGACTGTCTCAACATCTAACTTTACTTCCTCATCTGGTAAAGTTTGCGGTGTTGTACTTTTAAATGAGTTGATGACTGAATCTGTAAAAGACATGAGTGGATTTTTCAGTGAATATTCTTTGATTGGATAAGTCCAGATATTGCATTCAGCGCTGATTTGTTTGCTAATAGATAAAAGAGGATCACCCGTCGCCCCGGATTCAAAATACTCGATCGTGACTTGTAAATTACAATTGACACCTGTTGGTAAAGGTTCATTCCAGCGACAATCACTTTGCCTTAATCGCTGGGGAGTAGTAAGCTGTAAAAGCTTATTAGTACCAAAGTTTACACTTTTATAAGCAGATTGCATCGCTGCTGCTAAGTCTTCTGGGACACCAGTAACAAATATATTAATGCGGAAGATATGAGGAAAATGAGGATTAGGAACTGGTCTAATTTCAATTGCTGGTAATAGTAATAAGGATGAATCGTTGGGATGGGTACGTAGTTGGTAACGATTAAATAGTTCTATTTTGATTGGCATTATTATAGATTCCCTTAACATTAATCATAATTTGTGCAAGTTACGCAGTACGCATAGAGATTTTATTTAATGAACCGCGAAGACGCGAAGTGCGCGAAGGAACAAGAGTTTCTTCTTTGTGTTCTTCGCGCCTTCGCGGTTCGTTTATCACCCCATAAATCCAATGGTTACAGTTCACTTGAATGAGAAATTATTGTTACTTGGGAAAGGGTTTCTAACCAAGGGGGAATGGATGTAGATTTATCTTTGTCTGTGTCGGCGATGTATCGAAGTAGGGGTTCGTGTTTGGTTTTTAATAGTTCTTGTAGACTATCTACGATTTCTTTGAGGGCCCGAGAAAAGGAAAATTTTACTTGTTTGGTTAGTTGACTGACGTATTGCACTAGGTGTAAGCCTGCGCTGGCGGTGATTTCGTCCCGCAGTCGTAAAACGGCTATTTGATGATTGAATGGTCTGGGAGGAGTCGGATATTTTTTATCGGGACTCCAGTCGAAGATTTGTCCGTTGGGGTGTTTTTCATCTTGGCGCGCTAGGGGAAATAAGGTGTCGGCGTTGATGGTATGATGATTGGTGGCTAATCCACTGTGTTCAATAATGAGCTTTTGCCATTTGTTGATGGGATCAACGGCGCGCAAAAGGTTACGAAATAGGCGGAGTTGATTTTTGCCAAAGTTGTTTTGAATGTACTGTTCGATGTCTGGTGACAGGACAGAATTGACTGTGGTACGTTCGTCGGCGACTTCGATGGATAGTTTTTTGAAAAAGTCGGTTACTGCTTCGGTGGTGCGATCGTGAGCAAAGGTTTGCATTTCTTGAATGGTTTGGACGAAGGCGGAGTGGAAATCATCGCTTTTGGTGGGGATGGTGTCTTCTACTTCTTCGTCACCAAAAATGCTGTCGGCTTTGGTGAGGGAAATTGTTCCGTTTTTGGTGCGATCGAATAGTAGTGTCCATTCGCTCCATTCAAAGAAGATTTTATTAGTTAATTCGTCTTTGACGACATCACTCACGGCGACTCCGTCGCGGTTTTTTAATATTGGTTGTTTTTCTAGTTCTTCTTGAAATTGTCGGTAAATTGTTACTAGGTTTTCTATACCTTGGCGCAGTTCGATAAATTTTGGATTTTCTTCGACGGGGATATAGGTGGGAAGTTGTTCGAGGAGGGTTTTGAGGTTATCTTGTTCTTTTTGCAGTGCTTTGACGGTTCTTTGGGTATCTTCGACAAGTTGTTTTAAGCCGTGTTGCGCTACGTGTTCTTTGAGTAGCGATCGCAATCTACTAATTCCACCGTCTTCTGCAAAGTCACTCAGTTGTTTGTGCAGGGTGCTGGATGGTGGTAGCTTTTTACTTAGTTGTTGCCATTTTTCCCGCAATTCGACTTCTGAAAGTTTGTTGGGTATGTCTAATTCTGGCAAAAACTCGCGGGATGAAACTTGGATGAGGGAGGAAAGTTCGGCAAGTTTGGCTAAACCGTGGAGTTGGGATAGTAGAACTATATTTTTTTTCTCTGTGGTTAAGTTGCTGGCACTGGCAATGGTAAGTTGGAGAATACCCAGGCTTTCTAATATATTTGCTTCGGAAAGTAATGGTTCGTCTACGAGTTCATCAAGGGCGCGTTCGTCACTCTGGGTAAGGGGAAGTTGATTGAAGCGTCCGACACCAACAATAATTCTATCTCTTAAGTCTTGTCCTTTGTCGCGTTCCAACATTGTGCGAATTTTGGAAGCGATCGCACCACCAGGATATCTACCGTTGAGTAACAGCAGCAGAGTTTGCACATCTGTAAGTTCGCGCAGTGACAAAAAGGTATCCCGTACGCCAGAATCGGCTGAACCCAAACCAGGAAAGTCTAACAAGACAAATTCATTTGTTCCCTGGAGTGCAGATAAATCCCAAATTTCTTTGGATACTTCGACGGTGACATCAATGCGGCGAATCAAAGAAAAGCTTTTGTGTAAGTCTACGGCTGATGGTTGAGCAAAATTTGCCCAAGGTTGGGGAGGTGCTGGTAGTTGATCAAAGCTGAGTTCTAAGATATTCATCGGCGGTTCAGCCAGTCTCAACCCTTTTTTGGCAGTAGTATGATCGATTTCGTAGCTTTTACCGCCAATATATTTACCGTAAGCGTTGTAGGTACGTATATACACTACTAACTCGCGCAGTAGCGATCGCAGTTCTAAACTTTGCGTCTGATTCCAAGCTTGTTCACACCATCTCAAAATTCCGTTGCTATCCACAATTGTGGTGGGGTGCAAGTTTTTGAGACTAGCCAGCAATTCCAAGGATAACTCAGCTGCTTTGGCTCGGACTTCAACTTCCTGTAGCATAAAGCGCAGACACTCTTTCACACCCTCGTCTGAGAGATAATGAACGGTGTACTTACCAATTTGTGTTGTTTGTAAGTCTGGTTGCTGACGCAAATGAATTGCGGTAACGTTGCCAGTGGTAGGGGTTTCACTGACAGGTAAAGCATCGGCGTAGCCAATGAGACTTCCAATTAATAAAGTTTTGCCACTGCTGAATTCACCCATGACGCCAATTTTCACAGGTGAAGAAGCAATTTCTACTACCCTTTGTGCAGATGCTTTTAACCTTTGAATGTTTTCATGGATACTATTAGGAAACCAGCTTTCCTGGGGAGGTGGATTTTGTGATACTAACTCCAGGCTTTGGAGAACGGATTCCCCATATTCTTTGTACTGCCTTAGTTGTGCGATCGCCATGTCACTTTTCATACTAATTCCCACGCTGTTATCAGTTGTCGGTTATGAGTTATTAGTTAGTTACTACGTAGGACAGCCGTGAATTTTCGATTTACGGCAATAGCCATAGTTATAACTTGGTTTTTAATCAAAAAAGTTTAGCAATTTGTTTGTTCTGATTGTTTCCAAATTGCAAAACTTAGTAGAAGTTTGCATAAATTTGTATTGAATCAAGGTAGTTTCAATAAAAAACCTCACCCCCTACCCCTAATCCCCACTCCCTTGGGGGAGTGGGGGCCCCGAGTTCCCCTCTCCTTGCTAAGGAGAAGGGTGTCCGATAGGACGAGGTGAGGTAAGTGTTGTGAGATTTTTTTCTATGAATGTCTTAAAAATGCTTGATGTTTTAGTACAGTTTTGCGTAAAGTCGTAAGCTTTTTGAGCGCAGAGTCTAAGCAGCAGGGGAGTTTCCATCCCCATTGAGGGGAAGCGTTATGGAAAGAGTTCACATCTGGAACGCTTACAGGGAGAGGGTTTTAGACCCCCCAATCGACACATCTCTGAATTAGGAGAAAAAAACTTCAAAAAATCATCGATTTTGCAGCCTGGTAACCTTGCTGCATAAGGCATCGACGCATGTCAACGAAGTTATTAACACGACAACATTTGCTATAAATGTGAAAGCGATCGCAAATCGTACACCTTTGTTTGCCAGCCCTGACGTAAAAGGAGGGATTGAGGGGAGTTTTTAGGATTCATGCAAGAGGTCTATCTAGTGCATCTAGGGTGAAAATGTAACAATCAACTACTAACCACTAACCACTAACCACTAACGACAAACTACTAACTATTAACTTTTGTACAGTAAATGCCAGCATTCCTGAGCGATCGCCCAATCTTCTTGAGTTTGGATGACTAAAACGCGAATACTGGAATCTGCTGCTGCAATATCTTGATCTTTGGGTGAAGCTTGATTTTTGGTTTCATCAAGTTTTAGTCCTAAGAAGGCAAAGGCTTCACAGGCTGCCGATCGCGTTAAAGAATGATTTTCCCCGATACCGCCAGTAAAGACAATCGCGTCTAATCCTCCCAGTACAGCCAACATCGAACCAATGTGCGATCGCAATCTATGAATATACATATCAAAAGCTAACTGGGCGCGGGTATTACCTTCACCAATGGCAGTTTGAATAGCACGCATATCACCAGATATGCCCGAAATGCCTTTCAATCCAGAGTCGTGATTGAGAATATCATCTAATTTGTCAGCATCGAACCCTTGCTTACGTAAAAGGTAAATTAAAATACCAGGATCGAGGGAACCGCTACGAGTCCCCATCATCAACCCATCCAAGGGCGTAAACCCCATTGTTGTATCGATACTCTTGCCATCTTTAATTGCTGTCAAAGAGCAACCGTTGCCTAAATGACATGTAATCAGTCGCAAGGAATTTAAGTCTTTGCCTAATAATTGCGCTGCCCGTTGGGAACAGTACTGATGACTAATACCGTGAAATCCGTAACGACGGATACCCTCTTTTTCATACCACACATAGGGACCGGGGTAAACAGCTGCGCTTAGAGGGATGTGGCTGTGAAAGCCTGTATCAAATACTGCCACTTGGGTAGCCTCAGGAAATACCTTCTCAGTTGCTTCTATTCCCTCCAAGTTGGCTGGATTGTGAATTGGGGCAAAACTTGCTAGACGTCTAATGGCTGCTTTGACTTCTTCTGTAACTAAAGTTGCCTGATTATATTCTTGACCACCATGTACTACCCGATGACCAACAGCATCAATTTCCTTAGCTGCTTTGATTACCTGTGTTTCACCCTCAAGCAGAGTCTGCAATACACGTTCAGTTGCTGATGCATAGGAATCAGCCTGAATTTTTTCTTTGAAAACCGCGTTTTCAGCAGTTTTAACTTCGAGTTCAGCAAATCCTTGATGATGAGTCCAGTCTACACTAGCTTGCCAAACAGGTTTTGGCGGATGCTCTGATAATTGATCCCCAACTATTTCATATAAACGACTTTTCTGGCTACTTGACCCAGAGTTGAGTACTAAAATTTTCATAATTAGTCATTTGTCATTTATTAGTAGTTAGTTGTTATCTCTTACTCCCCACACTCCCCATTGCCCCACCTCCTAAGTCCCTGGTCGTAAGCGCAATTCTTCTGGCATGTAATTACGATCGCCTAAGACTTGCAGCATCGGGCCATGAGTATCAAATTTGACGATGCTGACTGAGGTAGCTGGCATATCGATGCGATCGCGATAGCGTCCTAAATCAATACCTAATAAGTTGCAAAGTATAATTCGGATGGTTGCTTTGTGAGAAACTACTAAAACATTACCATCGGAATATTTTTCCTGAATTTCTGCAATCACAAGGGAAGCACGACTAGCAATCTGTACTGCTGTTTCTCCTCCTGTAGGTGGGTTCCAAGCTGGTTCGGCTAACCAACGCAGATAATCATCTAGGTAGTACTGCTTGACAAAATCAACATCTTGACCTTCCCATTTGCCATAATTAATTTCTTTTAGCCCATCGCGTAGTTCCATTTTCATCCCTATGGCATCACACAATGGTTTAGCTGTAGCAACAGTTCGCTTTTTGGGACTGGCATAAATTGCTGTCCAAGGTATGGAATTGTGTGCTTCGGCGAATGCTTTAGCCATGAGTATTCCTTCTGGTGTTAACTCTGGATCTAGTTCGCCACAGTATCCTCCGGTTTGGCTGTAAATTGTTTCGCCGTGCCGTAGCAAATATAGTTTTAAAACCACAGAATTTCCTCTATAAATTTTTCATCTCATAACTTTTGTTAGCGAACCCAAGGGAATTGAATGACAAGTGAAAGGCTGCTCCTAATCCACCTGCCATTTCTTCAGGAGTGATGATCCCGTCATGGTTTACATCAAGAGCATCAAATACTGCATCGATTCCTGTCCACTCTTCACGGCTGATGAAGCCATCACCGTCAAAGTCGTAAACTCGAAAGATATTTCCCAAACTGAGACAACTACAGCTATTTATATACTTGTTTTCCAAACATTCCAACCACTGCGCTAAAAGTTGTTCCAGAGCAACCAGTGTTTTGGACATACCAACAATTCCCTCTTCTAGTTTTTGGTATGCCATGCGATCGGCTTCATGCATATTGTAAAAAGTGTATTTATCAATATGTATTTTTCTGAAATGAGCTTCGGCTGCATGGGCGGGAACAAGTTGACGCGGTAATTCTCCTGTTGTAGATTGCAATTTTTTCAGTAGCACAGGTGAAATTGCTAGTAAGTCACAACCTGCTAACTCTGCAATTTGGTCAATGTTACGAAAGCCAGCCACCATGATTTGGGTTTGATAGCCAAATTTTTTATAGTAGTTATAGAATTGGCTGACTGATAGGACTCCCGGATCTCTAGTGGCTGGATAAAATTCACGTCCCGATTCTTTTTTGAACCAATCTCCAATTCGCCCCACCAAAGTAGAAACTAAAGTCACACCAGCTTCCGCACAGGCGATCGCTTGATGAATACCAAATAGTAAGTTTAAATGACAATGAATCCCTTCTTTTTCTAAAACCTCAGCTGCACGGATGCCCTCCCAGGTAGAGGCTATTTTCATTAAAATTCTTTCTCTGGAAATATTATTTGCTTCGTACAGAGAAACAAGATAACGCGCTTTGGCAATAATTGCTTCCGTATCGTAGCACAATCGTGCATCAACTTGTGTTGATATTCTACCTGTGATTGTTTGGAGAATTTTCTGTCCAAACCACACAAGCAAACGATCTACTGCTAGAGATACAATCTGATCAATTGTTGCTCCTGCACCTGCATCTTGCTTTGCTTGCAATAAAGTTTGATGAAATATATCTTTGTATTCAGGCATTTGAGCAGCAGCAGTAATCAAAGCAGGATTATTTATAGCATCTTGCGGCTTCAAATTTTCAATTGCTCTGATATCCCTCGCATCTGCAACCACAACGGTTATTTGCTGTAGTTGCTCTAGCCAAGTTTTAGACATCTTTCCATACCCTAAAGTCAAAAGTTTGTAGAAACGCAGTTCATCGCATCTCTACAAAAGCTAAAAATCCTTTTAGTTAAAGCCTTTCACTGATTATCCGTTGGATATATTTATCTTTGTCATAAGTGATTAATATAGTAGGTTAAAAATAAATATCTAGTAGACAAAGGTTAAAAAACTAAACTTACTAGCTTGCGTGGGACTGCTATCAAACACCTTACCAGCATTGCTGATTTTTGATAATCATCTATTTGATAGATATTGTAATTTTTGATGAATATTGAAACTGAATGCAAGAACAGATAAGCCAGTTAAGCATTTACTTTTCCTTGTTTAAGGATATATAGAAAGTAAATCCTTGTGAAATTCTGAACTTTGAGAATAAAACAACAAATAATTATTTAAAAATAAATCTAGTAGTCCACCCAATTGATTTTGAGAGGTTGCGGTTGTTCAGATTCCCGATTTTTTCAAAAAGTTGGGGATCTATGACCTTTCATAATTTGTTTGGCGGACTACTAGTTGATTTGGCATTGGAATACTATCAATCTGATTAGTTAGTAAATAGGAATTGATATGGTAAAAATATTTTCATAATGTAAAGATTTAATGATTTTTCCTTAATTGAGTTAACTGACTGATTTGCCATTCAATATCAACATCCCAAGAAGGCAGAGGGCAATAAGAGAGAGTCTTAAATCTTTTTTGGTCTCCTTAACTGCTTAGAACCAATTGGCCCCAGAAGTTGATTGAGGGCGCGCAGCTGTTCTGGTGTACCCATAGCAATTAACACATCTGCGGGCATAAATACTGTATCAGGGGTGGGGCCGCCGATGAGAGTGCCATCATTGCGTCGGACAGCAAGTATTAATGCACCTGTTTGCGCCCGCAACCTGGCTTGTCCTAAAGTCATTCCTACTACCGGACAAACTTTTGGGTCAAGCAAAAATTCTTCCATGTATAGTTGTCGGTCTGTACCTGAGATAATTCCATCAACGAAGTCCATAACTTGGGGTCTGAGAGCAGCCGCCGCCATGCGCTTCCCACCAGTGATATAAGGAGAAATAACAGCATCTGCACCAGCGCGTTGCAACTTTAGCAAAGCTTCTTCTGTACTAGCGCGGGCGATCGCTCGAATACCTGGGTTCAAAAATTTTGCGGAAAGGACTATGTATAAATTTTCTGCATCAGAAGGAAGGGCTGCGACTATACAAATTGCTCTTTCAACGCCGACTCTTATAAGAGTTTCATCTAACGTTGCATCGCCCTGGTATATAGTATAACCCTGCTCCTGTGCCTTCCGTACAGATTCGACATCCGAGTCAATAACCACAAAAGAGACGCCTTCTGCTTGAAATTCTATAGCAATTTGCCGACCAGTCCGACTAAATCCACAGATGATGTAATGCCCTGATAAAGATTCCATTGCCCGTCGCACTTGTCGAAGTCGAATTCCTTCTTGGAAGTAGCCTTGAATGACTGCTTCTGTAAATCGGTTGACGATGTAACCGATAGTGATTACCCCCATTAAAATTAGAGCGATGGTAAATAATCGTCCTCGATCCCCTAGTGGTCTTGTTTCACCATAACCCACAGTAGCTAAAGTTATGATTGTCATATATGCTGCATCTTGCCATGACCAGCCCTCAACTAAGGCGTACCATAGAGTACCAATCAGAAAGACACCAGCAAGAGCAAGTGCTCCTGCCATTAACTCTTTTTGGATGCGTTGATATTTCTGTTCCAGAGTTGAGTACACAATTATTCACCATCACCACTCGTTTTGAGGATAGCTGAGTGACAGCTTAAGATGAACTATTAGGTAAGGATAAGAAATTTTGACAGATTTCTATCAGACCAGTGAATCACCCTACAATAAAGAATTTAGGGAGCTAAGCAGGTGAGCCTAGAAACTCTTGTTCAACAACACCCCATTACTTCAGAGTCAGGTTCTACATTATCTAGCGCCTTTGATGCTGATAGTTTTGATGCGGTTGTTATGTCTACCTATGGGCGGTTTCCCCTCGCTTTAGAACGGGGTGCAGGCTGCCGCGTTTGGGATACCCAAGGACGGGAATATCTGGATTTTGTGGCAGGAATCGCTACATGTACCTTGGGACATGCTCATCCAGCAATGGTAGAAGCGGTGACACGCCAGATGCAAAAACTGCATCATGTTTCTAACTTATACTACATCCCCGAACAGGGAGAATTGGCAAAATGGATAGTTGAGCATTCCTGTGGCGATCGCGTGTTTTTCTGCAATTCGGGGGCAGAAGCAAACGAAGCTGCAATTAAACTGGCACGGAAATACGCGCACACAGTGTTGCAGATCGAACGTCCTATTATTCTCACCACTCACTCCAGCTTCCATGGACGTACACTAGCAACTATTACCGCCACAGGACAGCCGAAGTATCAAAAGAACTTTGATCCCCTAGTACCGGGATTCCACTATGTACCTTACAATGATATTGCAGCAGTAGAAGCAGCAATTAGCGAATTAGATGAAGGCGATTACCGCGTTGCCGCAATTCTAATTGAACCATTACAAGGAGAAGGCGGACTTCGTCCAGGAGATGTGGACTACTTCCAGAAACTACGGCAAATTTGCGATGAGACAGGCGTCTTACTAATTTTCGATGAAGTGCAAGTCGGAATGGGGCGCAGTGGCAAGTTATGGGGTTATGAATATCTTGGCGTAGAACCGGATATCTTTACCAGTGCCAAAGGTTTGGGTGGTGGTGTTCCCATCGGCGCAATGATCAGCAAAAAATTCTGTGATGTCTTTCAACCGGGAGAACATGCTAGCACCTTTGGGGGCAATCCTTTAGCTTGTGGCGTGGCTTTAGCTGTCTGCCAGACATTAGAACAAGAAAATATCTTACACAATGTCCAACAACGGGGTGAACAACTGCGAACTGGTTTAAGAGTGTTGGCTAGCAAATATCCAAATCACATCGTTGATGTACGCGGTTGGGGCTTAATCAACGGTATGGAATTAAAAGCAGACATTGAACTTACCGCAGGCGATGTTGTCACAGCAGCTATTAACGAAGGTTTATTACTTGTACCAGCCGGATCTAAAGTTATCCGGTTTGTACCACCCCTAATTGTCAGTGAAAAAGAAGTAGATACAGCGTTGCAGATTGTTGATCGCCTAATGGCGAGTCTTACTACTTTATAACTTCGTAGTAAGCGCCAAGGCGCTTACTACAAACAGTTTTCTTCTTAGTGTCTTTGTGTCTTGGTGGTGAAAAGAATTATTTTTGAAACACAAAGACACTAAGACACCAAGAAAATTTTATTCGGGAAGCTATGCATTGACAGGAATACTTTACATTCTTACACCCCTACAGTAATCCAAATAATCACTACCAGAACCATATTTCCAAGTATCAATCCAGCGATGCCAATAGTATTGAGAAATGCTGGGTAAATATTTTTCCCACGGTTCTAATCTTTGACTGAGCCAAAATAATGCAGAATAAATGCCTAAGTTTCCGTAATGTACCATCCAATTTAATAAGGCTGGTAAACCTACTTGGGGAATAACTTTAGCAACAATGCCTGGATGGGCAATACTTGTTTTTAACAAGGTTTGCGTTAGGGCTGGGAACTGTACCACATCTTGTAAAAATGGTTTTAAAACCATGTCACCTGACTGTTGCATTTGCCGAAATACTGCTGATAGCAATTCGTTGATTTGTTCGGGGGCAATTTTTTGATTGACTCCAACACTCATGGCTTTTTGAAATAGCCAAGTTACACTCAAGCTGGGTTGATATGGTTGCAGTAGTGCTAATGCGCTGGCAGATAATTGATCAGTTTGTAGTGCTTCATGAATACCTTGGCTTAATCTGTGCAAGTGACGCACCATCGCCCCAAAGCCACCAAAACTTAAAGGAGATTGATTCCCACTACTATCTCCTATGGGAAGAATGCGACTCCAAGGTGTATGTAGGGGGCTTTGACGATAGGAGGGAAAGAAGCCAAATAGCGCCCGTTGGAATGTTAGTTGTGGTAACTCCACGCTTTGATATTTTGGCATTAAACGCAGATATTCTTCAAACAAAGTTTCTAATCCTATGTGTTGTGGATCTGCATCCATATAGGTAAACATGTAAGTAGTTCTGCCATCCCTAGCAGGAAAAGCTTCCCAAAAGTATTGGCACTGCTTTTGAATCCGTGTAAAAGATAAGATTAAATCGCCAGTGTGATTTTCTGGAAATCCTTGAGCGCAACTACCAACTACCAAACACAATGCATCCGGTTTTTGTCCTTGTCGTGCTTGTTGAGTAATGGGAGAAAAGTGTCCCATTGCATCGATTAACAATTTAGCTTTGTATTGATTGTTGACTATCACTCCATCCGGGTGAACTACTACTTCTCCAAAAGGTGTATTTTCAAATAAATTTCCACCAGCTGCCAAAAATTTTTGTTTTAAAGTTTCCAGTAAATACACTGGATCTATACCAATATTTAATACGTTTTCTACCCAAATCTCAACACCGTTATCAAAGCCGACTCTGGCAGGGTTGTATTCTGTTGCGATCGCTTTTTCTAATTCTGCATCTGTTAATAGAGATAATTCTAAGAATACTTGCAATTCTTTACGGGAAATATTCCATTCTTGATCTCTCCCCCGCAATCTACCCCGTTCTATCAATGCTACCCGCAATCCTTGCAGGGCAAGGGCGCAGCCAATTAAAATCCCTAAAGTACCACCGCAAATTAAAATATCCCAATCGACAGCACCCAACTCTTGTTGATTTTCTCTTACTACCACCGGTACTGGGACTTTACCTTCTCTGATGGATGATAAAAGGCGATCGCTACGACGCAACCCCCCTAAAACATCACCTGGTAATTGCCAAAGAATTTCCTCGGTTAAAGACATAGAACTTGATTCCAGCAAAGTCACTGATCTTGATCGTAGCGACTCCACAAGCATAGGGTCGTGACTGTTACCTTTGTGAACTTCGTGTCTTCGCGGTTAAAAAATATTGATTTTGAGCATTACGAATATCATATCTCGGTATTTTATCAACATGATTTTTCCATTTCAAAGAAAAATTAATTATCCTGCTTTTTTGTAAAAAAATAATGAAGATGTCTCTGACACTATTTCTGAATAGCAAAAAATAATTAGGTTTAAAAGTACATGTAATATAGTGCAACTAAATTGTTTGTCTGTTGATCAACAACTAGTGAGTGATGACATCAGCATATGAAAATAGCTTTCATAGTGAATAAATTTCCGGTCATATCGGAAACATTTATTTTGAATCAGATTACAGGCTTAATTTGTCGAGGGCATGAAGTTCACATTTACGGTGATAGACCTGATGATCATGCTAAATTTCATCCAGATGTAGAAAAGTATGACTTGCTAAAATGTACTTTTTATGCCCCTCAAATGCCTGATAATAAAGTCTGGCGGCTGCTCAAAGCACTGTGGTTAATTATTACAAATTTTCATAAAGCTCCATTAGTAATATTGCGATCGCTCAAATTTTTAAAGTCCAATAAAGATACACCAGCTCTAAAAATCTTATACTCAATTATTCCTTTGTTAGGTGCAGAACCATACGATATCATTCACTGTCAATTTGGTATCCTGGGCAACGCAGGAATAATTTATCGTGACATTGGTGCTATCAAAGGTAAGTTAGTTACTTCTTTTCGGGGCTATGATATCAGCTGGTATGTCAAAGAGTGTGGAGAGAAAGTTTACAATAAGCTGTTTCTCAAAGGAGATTTTTTTCTAGCAAATTGTGAGTTTTTTCGTCAGCGAGCAATTCAACTAGGTTGTGATCAAAAGAAGATAATTGTTCACGGTTCGGGAATAGATTGTAGTCGATTTAGTTTTCGGGCGCGTCAGCCTCTAGCAGATGGTAAAATTTATATTGCTACGACTGGTCGCTTGGTTGAAAAGAAAGGCATAGAGTATGCCATTCGTGGCGTCGCCCAAGTTTTAAAAAACTATCCCAATCTAGAATACAATATCATTGGCGATGGACACTTAAAAGCACATTTGCAGCAAGTAATTACAGAACTGGGTGTGGCTGAAAAAGTCAAGCTTTTAGGTTGGAAAAATCAACAAGAGATTATTCAAATTATCGATAATACCTACATTTTTATTGCTCCCAGTGTCACCGCTAAAGATGGGAATCAGGATGCTCCTGTGAATACCCTCAAAGAAGCAATGGCTATGGGTTTACCAGTCATTGCTACTCGGCACGGTGGTATTCCAGAACTAGTTCAAGATGGTATTTCTGGTTTATTAGTTCCAGAGCGAGATGCAGATGCGATCGCAGATAAACTAACTTATTTAATTGAGCATCCAGAGTTATGGGAACAAATGGGTAAAGCTGGTCGTGCTTATGTAGAAAAACATTACGACATTAATCACCTCAATGATGAACTAGTAAAAATTTATCAGCAAGTCATAGTAGATAAATTACAGCCATGCTCAGAGCAAAGCATAGATTCCATTGCTAGTCCTAAATACACCTAAAAGAGATAAAGGCTAGTCAAAATTCTTCACAACAGTTCACTTAACTTTTTTCTGCATATTTCAAAAAGGCTGAAACCATGAATCAATCTCAATTTCTTGAGCCAGAAGTTACTATTGTCGTTGTTCCTCGTGAGCGTTTTAGCTATACTCGTGAATCCTTGGAAAGTATTTACGAAAACACAAATTACCCTTTCAAGTTAATCTATGTTGATGGAGGTTCACCTACTCACATCAAAAATTACCTCGCTACTCAAGCAGTTGAGAAGAAATTTCAACTAATTCGCACTGATCACTACCTTTCCCCCAACCATGCTAGAAACATCGGTTTACGTCAAGTTAACAGTAAATATGTTGTCTTTATAGATAATGATGTTGTAGTTACACCTGGTTGGTTGCAGCGATTGGTAGATTGTGCTGAAGCAACTGGGGCTACTATAGTTAGTCCCCTCATCTGTCAATACCTACCACTACACACAGAAGTGCATTGTGCAGGCGGAGAATCTGGTGTGAAAGTAGAAACTAAAGGCGAGACTACCAGACGGCGAATAATTGAAAAAATTTATAAGCAAGGACGGAAAGTAGCAGATGTACGTCCCCAACTGCAACGGCAACAAACCGGGTTAGCAGAGTTTCACTGTATGATGGTACGCACAGAAATATTTGCTCAGATTGGTCTTTTAGATGAAGGACTGTTGAATACGAAAGAACACGTAGATTTGTGTATTATGGTTAACGAGGCTGGCGGTACAGTCTACTTGGAACCTGAATCCTTAGTAACCTATGTACCAGGCCCGCCCTTAAAATGGACAGACCTACACTTTTATATGCTGCGGTGGAGTGATGCTTGGGAACTAGCAAGCTTGAAACGCTTACGTGACAAGTGGAATCTCAGCGAAGATGAGTACTTCCAAAACAAGTACAAACGCTTAGGATGGCGGCGAGATATGACAATTGTCAACCCCCTCGTCCGTAAAATTCCCCTTGGCAAACTTGGTTCTCGAGTAGTGGGCAAAATTCTCCGACAAATAGATAAGGTGTTAAACCATTATCTTACCTCTCGCTATGCCAAAAAATACTTACAAGGATCGCCAAATCAAATCCCTCCACAACAGCCGCCAACATCTACCATGACAGCCTCA
Organism: Fischerella major NIES-592; assembly: GCF_001904645.1. Lineage (NCBI taxonomy): Bacteria > Bacillati > Cyanobacteriota > Cyanophyceae > Nostocales > Hapalosiphonaceae > Fischerella > Fischerella major. Next base: position 95,774 of record NZ_MRCA01000005.1, read on the forward strand.
TCCCAGAGTTAATCAGGGTGTGCCTGCCAAACCAAGGACACGACCTCCATGCAAAAAGAATCTGTGCTTACCACTAATTCCCCATTAATGATGCGGCCTCACCGTCGCCAGTTTGTGATTGGATCAGAAAGTTTTCGTGTGTATGACGACTGGCATTGTTGGCAGTTGGATGCCTCCACATGGATTTCCTATTGTCCCGAACTCTTTGCTAGTTGGACAACTGATGCAAACGGGACTACTTGGGTAATCTTGGGAGTGGCTGTGGAAACCCTAGAATCCCGTTCCGAACCACTAGCAGAGATTGCTCAGACAGCCAGCGCCGATGTACCTAACCTCTATGCCAGTTGGGCAGGTCGTTGGGTGTTAATCGGTAATGGCAAGGTACATATGGATGCCTCCGGACTTCTCGGTTGCTTTTATGGTAAAACACGCGACGGTCAAGTTTGGGTATCAAGCAGTCCAGCTTTACTTGCTGATATACTGTCACCCAAAGCTGATTCTCGGCAGTTATATTACCAACAAGGGCTGTCGTGGTTTACACCACCACTTTCGCGCTTTGTAGACATCAGTCGGCTTTTACCTAGTCAAGTTATTGAACTCAAAGACGGTAGCATTCAACCCCGACCTTTGCTACCGCCAATCAATCCTGATTTTGACTATGAAGAAGCTTTGGAACTTTTGAGCCAAAGTATGATCACAGCACTGCGGGGGCTTTATCAAAAACAGAGCAAACTGTGGCTGGGACTTTCGGCGGGTGTTGACTCACGATTGGTACTAGCAATGGCATATCGTGGCGGTGTCAACATCGCACCCTTTACCCGGATTGCTGCCAGAATGTCAGTAGCCGATCGCATTCTCCCAGCTACCCTAGCAAAAAAACTCGGATATCAGCACATCTTTTTGCATGGACGTAAAAGTCAAGCCAACCGTCAGCATCTCGTTACAGAACACAGCGCAGATCATGTTTCTCAGGGTGACGCTCTGCCTTTTCTCCAAAGTGTACGAGATTCCCTAGAGGGAATTTCTGTTGGTGGTTGGTGCATGGAAGTGGGTAAAGCAATGTGGCGTAATTCCCTACCTGATACCATAGACGACACCGAAATCTGCGCTCAACAAATTGCCCGAAATTATGGGGAACCGTTAAACTCAAGTGCGATCGCAGGTATGCGTCAGTGGTTAGAATGGGTGAAGCAAACTCCCCAAGCACACATGGATTGGCGAGATAGGTTTTACATCGAACAACGCCTAGCTGGGTGGCAAAGTTCCAAAGAACAGTTGTATGACCTCAGTAATATCCAGAGAATCCCCATTGTTAACGCTGCCCGCACCTATGCCTTAATGCTTAGCATTGCCGAAAACCGCCGCCTCAATGCCAAGTATCAGCTCGATTTGATTTCTCAAGCCGTCCCTCAAATATCTTGTTACCCTTGCAACCCCAGTGACGAATATTTTGGCAAACTACGGGCAATGATCATCAAATCTTCATATGACCCTTTATATATACCCCGGATCGTTGCCAGAAAACTGCGATCGCGGTAGTCTTTTTTATTGTCAGTAAATAAAAATCCAAATTTTGCCACATCACAGTCTAAATTGAGAATATCTCAGTCATATAGATATAGTGGATAAAACCCACCTGTGATTGGCAATGTATTACAGTGTAGTAGGGTGAAAAACTTTGAAGCCAAACATGCATTCAAAACATCAGCTACCCGAGGTGATTCATACACCAGAAAGTAGTCTGAAGCATCCCCTCCGATTACTCCAACAAATGTGGCGAGACTTACTTGCTTCTCGTGAACTCGCTTGGCGGCTAATGGTACGTGATATTAGCGCCCAGTATCGTCAATCATTTTTAGGAATAGCTTGGGCTTTCTTACCCCCTATTGTTATGGCAGCTAGCTTTACCCTTGCCAAGGGTGCCCAAGTTATCAATGTCGGGGTGACAGATATACCCTACCCAGCTTACGTCATGTTCAGCACTGCTCTGTGGCAAACATTTGTAGAAGCATTAAACGGCCCAGTGCAAGCCGTGACAGTTGCCAAGCCAATGTTAGCCAGAGTTAATTTCCCTCGAGAAGCACTGATTTTAGCAAAGCTAGGCGAAGTGTTTTTTAACTTTGGCATTAAAACAATATTGATAGTGGCATTATTTATATTCTTTCGTGTTTCCGTAAGTTGGACGGTGATTATAGCGCCAGTAGCATTAATTCACTTAGTTTTACTAGGAACATTCATCGGTATTTTATTAGCCCCTTTTGGAGTTTTATATCAAGATGTATCTAAAGGGCTAAGTTTAATCACAGGATTTTGGCTGTTTTTAACTCCAGTAGTCTATGCAGTTCCTAACGAAGGAACATTTGGATATTTAGTTAAGCTTAATCCTGTAACTCCTCTATTAGTGACAACTCGAGAGTTAGCAACCACAGGAGTAGTATCAGAACCTTTAGGATTTTGGGTAGTCAGTGCAATTACTATTATTGGTTTACTACTGACTTGGATCGCCTTTCGTCTTGCCATGCCTTTCGTAGTTGAAAGAGTAAGTTCTTAATCATGACTGATTTAATCGAAAAAAAGATTTCTATCCAGCCTCCAGACGATTCTGAGGTAGTAATTTCAGTAGAGAATGTTTCTAAAAAATTTTGTAGAAACTTAAAACAATCTTTATTATATGGTGTGCAAGATATCACCACAGAATTGTTTGGCGTCAATAGAAATAGTGATGTCTTAAGACCAAAAGAATTTTGGGCACTGAAAGATATTAGCTTTCAACTAAGACGAGGAGAAGCACTAGCGTTAATCGGGTCAAATGGAGCTGGCAAAAGTACCATATTACGCATTATTAGTGGTTTGATTAAGCCTGATACTGGCAGGGTCAGAGTAAGAGGTAGAATAGCACCATTAATTGCCCTGGGAGCAGGGTTTAATCCAATTTTGACGGGTCGAGAAAATATTTATGCCAATATGTCAATTTTGGGTCTATCTACCAAAGAAATTGAAGAAAGATTTCAGGATGTTATAGATTTCGCTGAAATTGCCGATGCTATTGATGCACCTGTACAAACCTATAGTTCTGGTATGGCAGCACGACTAGGATTTGCTTGTGCTGTCCATATCGAGCCAGACATTTTACTAATTGATGAAGTCTTAGCAGTTGGGGATATTAAGTTTAGAATGAAATGCCATCGCAGACTAGCAAAACTTCGAGATAACGGCACTGCTTTTATTTTAGTTTCTCATAATCCACCAGCAATTTTAAATGTCTGTACTTCGGCAGTATATATATCAAAAGGTAAATTAATTACTACCGGCGATATAGATACTGTAGTGCGTAAATATGAAGAAGATTTGTGTCTAGCTGGGACAGAAAAATCTCCAGGTTATTTAGTTTTGCCAGAGAAATCTCAGAATGAAAGTACAGGTATAGATATTACTTCTGTATATTTTAAAGATGCACAAGGCAATATTGTAGCAACACCTACAAGCGGTGAGTCTATCTCTCTATGTGTAGAATGCAAAGCACATCGGAGAGTAACTAATGCTAATTTATGCGTCACAATTACAGATGTTGGTGGAGAAAATGGACGGATCTTATATCTCACTGCTGCCAACGATAATGAGTATTTAGAGGTCTTACCAGGCAAAAATGAACTACAAATGTATATGCCTTTTTGCTGTTTGAATCCTGGTGTCTACAATACTAAAGTTTTTATTAAAGAAGGTGCTTACTCTTTTGATGCAGTCGAATCTTTTAGATTCACAGTGAAATCAAATACGATTACTAGTCAATCTTTGTTTTATCAACCCCGAGAATGGAAAGTTATCAATTAAATAGTACTGCACCCAATCATATTTCCCAGTTTAACATTGCTATATTCAAAATATTAACTGTACTTGCATAATTTCAGAACCATATTATTTCTGTGTTTTTAATTATTGATGAATATATTCCAACACATCCAGTCAAATACAAATGCCAAAACTTGTCTCAATCATCATTCCTTGTTTTAATGCGGAAAAATGGTTAAGCGAAGCGATTGATAGCTGCTTACAGCAGACATATCCTCATCTCGAAATTATTGTTATTGATGATGGTTCAACTGATAATTCATTAGAAATTATCAAAAGTTATGGTGATAAAATTATCTGGAAATCTCTACCTCATCAAGGCGGAAATCATGTCAGAAACTATGGCTTTCAGATATCAAAAGGAGAGTATATCCAGTACCTAGATGCAGATGACTATATATTACCTGAAAAAATTGCCAGACAAGTAAGTTATTTAGAAACAACTGGAGCAGATGTTGTTTATGGTGATTGGAGACATCAATATCACAATGCAGATGGAACAAGTTTTTTAGGTCCCATAGAAATTGCTGCGACACAAGCTGATGTTCTTGAGTCGTTACTAGCAAATTGGTGGACTGCGGTTGCTTCTTTACTCTACAGAAGAAGCGCCATCGAAAACAGTGGTGGATGGGATGAAAACTTATCAGCTGCACAGGATCGAGATTTTTTCTTATCAGTAGTAATGAATGGTGCTAAAGTAGTATATCAACCAGGTTGCTATTCAGTGTATAGAAGATACGGCAATGTGACAGTTTCCACTTGTAGCAAATCTCGTTGGATAGAATGCCAAAGTATAGTATTACAAAAAGCACAAAACAAGCTAATACAGTCAAACCAATTAACAATTAAGTATCGTTGCGCATTAGCTTTATCTTATTTTGAATTGGCACGAGAATCATTAAAATTTGACTATGGAATGTACCTGCAATTCTTGGAAAAAACTTTAATATTATCTCCTGATTTCAAGCACAACAGTCAACGAACAGCATATAATTTGATTCAAAATGTTTTTGGATTTAGACATACAGAAAGAATATTTTTTATAATGTTGTTTATCAAAAATATTATCAGTTCCCTGAATCAATACTTGCTCAACACAAAAAGAAAATTAAGTGTAATATCATAGTTAGTAGAAAATAGAACCCAATGAAGCTGCTCTCTCGTTCTAACTTCCATATAGGAAATGCAAATGAATCGTTCAAAAATTGTCGCAATTATTACAGGCGTTTTTTCTTTAATTTTAGCGATCGCCTACCTGCTTCTGGTGCAAATACTAGACTTTCGCGGCGAAATGAAACCCGCTCCTACCAGTGGAATAGAACAGCCAGTATCAATAATTACCTCAACTCCTACAAACAACTGACTCAACTCGTAGCATCTACAGTTAATTACTCAAACCAAATCCCCAACTACTGATCATCCAAAGTTTCAATCAACAAATCTACTTGCTGTTGTCGTTGACGTAAAAAACTTTCACACTCACGCAAATACTCAACAGCTTGAGCAAATTGCTCAAACACATCAGCCAAATCCAACTCACCCCCCTCAATCCGATTAATAATACCCTCTATCTCAGCAACCTTCGCCTCATAATTCCAGACCTCAGCCTCTACAGACTTAGAATTAGAAGAATTATTGCGCTTAACCATGCAAATCTTGGCGTCCTTGGCGCCTTGGTGGTTTAATTAATTCCGTAACCCTTACTTTCACCTCACCCTGACCCAACTGTATCACCAACTCCTGCCCCATAGCTAACTCACTCGCATTGCGAACAGTCATCCCATCTTCTTGCCTGACCACCGCATAACCACGTTGTAACACAGCCTTGGGATCAAGAGTTGTTAACTTTTGTCGTAACATCTCTAAATATTGAGTTGCTTGTTGTAACTTAACAGACGTGATTTGCACCAATTTCTGACGTTGCCAAATCAGCGCCTGCATTTGTTGCTGTACCTGCTTATCCAAGCGTAAACGCTGCAAACGTTCTCGCAGTCCTTGCAGTTGATTATCAGCAGTTTCCAACTCCCGTTGCACAACTTGCTGCAAACTTACAACTCTCTGTTGATGCTGATTATATAGATCCGCCAGTGCCGGAACAACTCGTTCTGCCGCCGCAGTGGGAGTATGCACATTCTCATCTGCAACTAAATCTACCAAAGACTCATCCCTTTGATGCCCAATTCCAGTAATGATAGGAATTGTACAATTAGCCACTGCTCGCACTACTCGTTCATCATTAAAACAAGCCAATTCCTCCACCGCACCCCCTCCCCGCGATAAAATTATCACCTCGGCTCGTCCATCTTTTTCTACCCGTTCAATAGCCTTAACAATAGACTCCGGTGCTTGCTCACCCTGAACAGTAGCAGGAGCAAATAAAACATGTAAACCAGGGTATCTTTGTCTGAGAGTCTTTTGGATATCCCCCCAAGCAGCAGCAGTAGGTGAAGTGACAACAGCAATCGTTTGGGGATGAGAAGGAAGCGATCGCTTCCTTTGTGGATCAAGTAACCCTTCTGCTTCTAGACGGTTTCGCAGTTGTTGGTAACGTAGCGCCTGCAAACCCACACCAGCAGGTAAAGCTTGCCAAACAGACAGTTGATATTCACCCCGTGCTGGGTATAGCTTTATACTACCTAAAACAATCAACTGCTCCCCTACAGTTGGTCTTTGCATTAGTTTAGGTAATTGCCCATTCCATACCACACATTTAATTGCTGCTTGCCCATCGGGGTCTTGCAAAGTAAAAAATAAGCCACTGCGGTGGTTGTTAGCACTAGAAACTTCTCCAATTACCCAAATTTGCCGCAATTGTTCATCTTGTTCTAGTAGCAAGCGCATATAGTCAGTTAAACCGGCGACGCTAACAGCTGTATCAGGAATCAAAAATTCAGTAACATCAGCAGTCATTTGATTTTGGATTTTTGGTTTTTGATTGATTTCAGGGTATATACCCATAAAGTTCTGTAAATAAAAGTAAAAATATCATCGTAGTAGCGTTTGAGCAGGCATATTGCTACTACATGTTGCATAATAACCAAGATAGACAATACAAAATTTAATACCAAATACCAATTTTAGAAATGATTGCAACAGATATAAATCTACAGAACCTATACCCAGATCAGTGTCCTCATCCAAAATCTAAAATGGTATGATCCCCTGTTCTAGCAATATTGATCAGCCCGCGTTAAACTATGTAGCGATTAGCCGCAGGAAAATGTCAAAATAGTATATCTGTTCTATTAAATCTTCCCAAGCAACACTCCCTAAATCCATATATATAGAGGTAGGAATGGCTGTTAATACTGATAATGCTGGCAAGCAAAAAGCGCTCAACATGGTACTCAACCAGATTGAGCGTACTTTTGGCAAAGGAACAATCATGCGCTTGGGCGACGCTACCCGGATGCGGGTAGAAACCATTTCCAGTGGGGCGCTGACATTGGATTTGGCATTAGGCGGTGGTTTACCCAAAGGTCGAGTCATAGAGATTTATGGTCCAGAAAGTTCTGGTAAAACAACTTTAGCACTACACGCCGTTGCAGAAGTACAAAAAAATGGCGGAATTGCTGCCTACGTTGATGCAGAACACGCCCTCGACCCCACTTACGCTGCGGCTTTAGGTGTAGATACAGAAAACTTATTGGTTTCTCAACCAGATACAGGAGAAGCAGCCTTAGAAATTGTCGATCAACTCGTTCGCTCAGCAGCAGTAGATATAGTCGTCATTGACTCGGTAGCAGCCCTAGTTCCTCGCGCGGAAATCGAAGGTGATATGGGTGATGCCCACGTTGGTCTTCAGGCAAGATTGATGAGCCAAGCTCTGCGTAAAATCACTGGTAATATTGGTAAATCTGGCTGCACAGTAATTTTCCTCAACCAGTTACGACAAAAAATTGGTGTCAGCTACGGTAATCCCGAAACTACAACTGGTGGTAATGCTCTCAAATATTACGCTTCGGTACGCTTGGATATCCGTCGGATTCAAACCCTGAAAAAAGGAACTGAGGAATTCGGTAATCGCGTCAAAGTCAAAGTTGCTAAAAATAAAGTCGCCCCACCTTTTAGAGTTGCAGAATTTGACATTATTTTTGGTAGAGGTATTTCTACCTTGGGTTGTCTTGTAGATTTAGCAGAAGAAACTGGCGTACTCAACCGCAAGGGAGCATGGTATAGCTACAATGGCGACAATATTTCTCAAGGTCGAGATAACGCCATTAAATACTTAGACGAAAAACCAGAATTTGCTGAACAAATTAAGCAACTAGTACGGGAAAAATTAGAAAAAGGAGCTGTTGTTTCCGCTAACTCTGTCAGGAAGACAAACGAAGACGAAGACGAAGATATGGATGATGCTTCTGAAGAAGAATAGTATTGGTTAGTGGTTGTAGAGACGTGCCATGGCACGTCTGTACAGTAGTCATTAGTTAGTGGGTAGAGACGCGATGTTCCTCGCGTCTGTACATTATTAGTCAAAAACTAACTGCTAAGTGCTAAGCATTTTCTGCCAGAAAAACGCGAACCCCGACTTCTCAAAGAAGTCGGGGTTATGTAGTCAAAGTTAATAAAATAATCATCAAATCTGTAAAAACAGCTATTATATAGAATTACTAGGCATTTGTTTACTGAAGAAATTATCTAAAATTTCTGATTGCTGTTTTTGACTTAGCGATACCGCAATTTCTTCACTATTAATTATTGGAATCTCTCTAAAAGCTTCTAAAGTATGATCTAAGTTCTCCGGAGATACTTTTCTATTTATTTGCGCCTCATCACCATCACCACTTTTGCGTGTAACTAGTTGCATCAATAACTCAACTGCAACTCTAGGCAATACTTGGGGTGGTGTCAAATTCATATAAAAAGAAAAAGTCATGCTACCTAGCCGAATATGATCACCATCTTGTAGTTTGATTGGGCGATAAACAGGTTCACCATTCACAAAAGTACCATTGGTACTACTAAAGTCAACTAGGTAAAAGCCTGAGTAATCAGCATTTTCAATATACTGAATAGCTGCATGACGACGAGACACGCGTCTGTCACAAACACAAATACCACAGGTGCGATCGCGGCCTATAGTCCAAATATACTGTGGTTGTAATAATGTCTGCGTCTTACCCTCAGATAAATTAGTAATGACATAAACAGCAGAACTATCGATTACACCTTGTAGGTAACACCCCTGCACTCCTGTAGACAATGGCTGAGGTAAATTTTCTAACTGAAGAATTTCATCTAAAAAGCTACTATGGTGTTCATACAACTTAAGGAATACTTGATATAAACTCAGCCGCTTTTCTAATTCCTTTTCTGAAAATTCAGCAATCATAGCTTAGCCTTTATATTGCTAACAAATATCTATTTTTGAAGTCAGTTATGAACAATTATTCTGAATTTTATAATTTGAAATAGTGTCTGACATACTTGATGCTGTGAGTTTGAGCATCAAGTAACATACATTATGAAGTTTTCCCTATCCCAGATTAAAGTTTCTCTTCAGTTTAAAGTAACCGCAATACTACTTAATGTTGAGAAAAGATTTAGAATATTTGCTTTAGTTAGTTTAACAATAAATAATATATAGCAGTCCTATATGATTTGTGAGAATAGCAAAGCCCAGATCCCCGACTTCTTTGAGAATTTGGGTATCTTGCCTTTCACGAATGATTTAGGAATGCTATATGACAGTTTATTTAAATAATATTGATTAAACAATTGAATTTACACGAAGCAATTCCCAAGTTGTTACCAGGTTCAACCTGGTGACGAGGGTGATAACTGTTCACTTATTTACTTGCGGGCAATTCAATTTTTTAGTCCGATAATATTAATCAAACTCACGTTAACAGAGGATTTACAACAACCCTCGTCTGCCATTGGGACGTACCGTCATCCAATTCGTTTTGGCTTGTGCTAGTTGTTCTTCAGAAATTTTCGCACCAGTCAAATTAGCGCCACACAAATTAGCTCCCCGCAAGTTAGCGTTTTGCAGATAAGCATAGCTGAGATCCGCGCCTCGTAAGTCTGCTCCTTCTAAATCAGCATTATTCAAGTAAGCTTTGGTTAAATTACTATCTCTAAGATTCGCTCGATTGAGACTAGCTCTGCCAAAGTCACTATTGTGGAGATTAGCTCCTTGGAGGTTGACTCTTTGCAGTTGAGAAGAATGGAAATTTGTTTCTGATAGATTGGCACCTTGTAAGTTAAGCAGATTTAAATTGTGTAGGGCAAAATCCCGTCTCCCTTTTAGATAAGCTGCAATCAAATTTTGGCTATCTAATTGGCGCATAGCCTGAGCTTTTTGACCTTGAGAACTACCACAACTACTAGCCAAAGTCGTTGATTTTGTTGTTAGCATTCGTCGTCGTGTTTCCCCTGCATAGGTAACACCAGCAGCTTCTGCGATTTTAGCCCGTCTTGCTCGAATTGCTGCTGCTACCTGCGCCACACTCATACCAGAAACACCGGAAGGACTGCTGCTGTAAATACCAGAATCTTCTAAACGGTGAACTGTTCGTTCTTTAACACCGCCGCTTGGTTGAGAAACTAAACTTTTCGACAAACTCTCTAGATACGGTTCTAGTTCTAATGCTCTGAGTACTTCTTCAGCTGTTTGGTAGCGATTGCGTACAGAAACTTCCAGCATTTTCCGCAAAACGTCTGCTAGATGGTTACTCACATGTACGTGATGTTCCCACATAATTTCCCCTGTTGTGGGGTTATAGTCTAAATCTTTAGGAGATTTGCTAGTTAGTAGATAAATACATGTAATTCCCAAGGCATAAATATCACTGGCGTAGACTGGACGCATTGCCATTTGCTCGGGAGGGGCAAAACCAGGAGTACCAATTGCATATGCAGTTAATGCTGTGTGTTCTGATTGATTTACCACAGCTTGTCTGACTTGATTGGTAACAGCACCAAAGTCTATGAGAACTAGTCTACTATCTTGAGCACGGCGGATTATATTAGCAGGTTTGATATCGCGATGTATTACCTTGCGTTCATGTATATATTGCAGTAATGGCAGAATCTCGCTCAAAAATTGCTTCACTCCTGCTTCAGTGAATACTCCTGTATGTTTAACCTCTTGCTGTATGGTGGAACCGCTAATGTATTCCTGAACTAAATAGAATTGTTCACGCTCTTCAAAGTAATCTAGCAAGCGTGGCACTTGCGGATGATTGCCAATCTTGCCTAAAGTCACTGCTTCTCTTTCAAACAACTCCCGTGCCATTTTTAAAACGTGGGGTGCGGTTCCTGATGGACGTAATTGCTTGATTACGCAACTTGGTTCGCCTGGTAGAGCTTCATCGCTGGCTAAAAAGGTTGCTCCAAAACCACCTTGGCCTAAAGCTTTCACTATTCGGTAGCGCGAACGTAGCAGCAATCGCGAGCCACAAGACTGACACCTCTCGCTATATGCCAAGTTTTCTGGATTGGGACAGTAAGGATTTACGCAGTAGCTCATGCACTGTCAACTCGCTGCACGAAGATTCACGGGGAGTGGTACACTCACTCCGATCTCAATTATTTACATTAAAAGCTACTTTCACCAGGTTATTTTTGCTGGAAATCCTTTGAAGAGTTGCTAAAGCTAGGCTAAGCTGATGTGAAGCAATAGTAGACTTACGTAATTTTATTAAAAGCGGCGGGACGGTTTCCCGCCACTCACGAGGGGATAGTGTTTCCCGCCGCTTTGGTAATAGGTAATGGGTAACGGGTAATGGGTAATATCAAGTTCGGCTAATTGCTTACGATATTATGCTTCGCTTTTGGTCATTGGTTTTTCCCCATTACCCTTCGGGTTCGCTACTTTGCCATCTCGGCATAAGCCAAGACGGCAAGTAGTCTCACTAATTACCTATTACCAGCCTAGGCGACAGTATAAATATTCAACAGAACATGATATGATAGGTAATTTGCCCATTCCCTAAGATCAAGCATCTGTTGCATCAAGAAAATTATGTTACCAATTAAACTTTTATTAAGCAAATGTATGAATATATGTTCAGATATAGTACTATAATTGACCAGAGGACATAAAGGAGAGAGCAATGACTACCGTAACCCAAATGAAATGTGCTTGTGAATCTTGCCTATGCATCGTTTCTATTGAAGATGCGATTCAAAAAGATAATAAATACTACTGCTCTGAAGCCTGTGCTGACGGTCATCAAACCACTAAAGGCTGTGGTCACAGTGGTTGTGGCTGTTAGTTAGCTGTTATTTCTGCCTATATAAACTTCAACCCCGCCCACTAGTGGGCGGGGTTGCTATTTTTTACAGTTGAGACATGACATCCCTAGCTGCTTCTAGTGTTCTGTCAATATCTTCCTCTGTGTGGGCAAAAGAAGTGAATCCAGCTTCAAATTGTGATGGTGCCAAGTAAATACCATGCTCTAACATACCGCGATGGAAACGAGCAAATTTAGCCAAATCTGATTTTTTGGCATCTTCGTAGTTATGAACCGGACCAGCAGTAAAGAACAAACCAAACATAGCACTGATGGAACCGCCACAAGCTGGATGACCAGTTTCTTGAGCAATTTGCAACAAACCGTTTGCCAGCTTCTTGGTAATCTTATCTAAGTACTCGTAAGTACCAGATTTTTGCAGTAATTCCAGGGTCTTAATACCCGCAGTCATGGCTAAGGGATTACCAGAAAGAGTCCCTGCTTGATACATCGGGCCAGCAGGGGCGACCATTGACATGATATCGCGACGACCACCATAGGCTCCTACGGGTAAACCACCACCGATGACTTTGCCTAAGGTTGTCAGATCAGGGGTAATACCAAACTTTTCTTGGGCGCCACCGTAGGCAATACGGAAGCCTGTCATTACCTCATCGAATACCAATAAAGCACCATGTTCCTGCGTAAGTTCCCGTAAGCCTTCTAAAAATCCAGCATCAGGAGGAATGAACCCAGCATTACCTACTACTGGTTCTAGAATGATTCCAGCGATTTGGTCACGGTTTTCTTCAAATAAAGCTTTGACGGCTTCTAAATCATTGAACGGCGCAGTTAGAGTATTACTTGTTACCGATTTGGGAACACCAGGGGAGTCTGGTAAACCCAGGGTTGCAACACCGGAACCTGCTTTTACCAGAAACATATCAGCATGACCGTGGTAGCAACCTTCAAATTTGATAACTTTTTCCCGTCCGGTAAAAGCCCGCATCAATCGCAATACTGCCATACAAGCTTCCGTGCCGGAGTTAACAAATCTTACCATTTCAATGCTAGGAACAGCATCGATCACCATTTCTGCTAAGACATTTTCCAGCACACAAGGCGCACCAAAACTGGTGCCTTTTTCTAGGGCTTCATGCAGGGCTGCAATAACCTCTGGGTGAGCATGACCACAAATAGCTGGTCCCCAAGTACCTACATAGTCGATGTATTGATTACCATCTACATCCCAAATGTATGCGCCTTTAACATGATCAAAAACTATCGGTTGTCCTCCCACAGATTTAAAGGCGCGAACTGGAGAGTTTACCCCTCCTGGCATGAGGTTTTGAGCAGCAGCGAAGATTTCTTGTGATTTTGTTGTTTTAATTGTTGTATTTACCAAGGTTCTCTCCTAAACGGTGGGAAATAATAAAGGTCTGTCTTGGGATAGGCGTAAAGTCTTCTCAGAACTTATATCGTATAAAATCACCCGAACCAAGAAAATAACAATATGTTATACAAGTCCAACCAAGACTTGCCTGTGGAGATTCGCACTCGCTTGTGCGAGGCATACCAGGATATTTACCGGGCGGCTTACAATTCGGCTATTCATTGGTATGGTGAAGCTACAAAGGCTCATCAAGTCGCTTTAAGTGCTGTTAAGATGCAGTCTGCTGTGCATAAGAGTTCTGTTGTCTAAGGCTGAATAGAAAATATTTTCAGACGAACAATGCCAGTTGCTCTCTTTAGAATGGTATCGTGAACCCATGAATCATTCTCGCTTTTTTTAGCAGCTGGTATGTTTTTTTCTGCAAGCAATCCTCAACACCAAGTTATCCCTGTTGATCAAATTCGCTACGATTCCCATGGTCTTGTCCCAGCAATTGTCCAAGACTATCTAGATGGCACTGTTTTGATGATGGCGTGGATGAATCGGGAGTCATTACAAAAGACCTTAGAAACAGGGGAAACTTGGTTTTGGAGTCGTTCCCGTCAGGAGTTATGGCACAAGGGAGGAACTTCTGGTCACGTTCAGAAGGTGCAAAGTCTTCGTTACGACTGTGACAGTGATGCACTATTAATTGGAGTTGAACAGGTGGGAGATATTGCCTGCCATACTGGTGAACGTAGTTGTTTTCATCAGGTAGAAGGGAAAATCACTCCACCACCTGCTGATACTTTGTCACAATTATTTGCTGTGATTTGCGATCGCCGTGATCATCCTCAGGAAAGTTCCTACACTTGTAAACTATTGGCAGGTGGTGATAACAAGATTTTGAAAAAAATTGGCGAGGAAAGCGCAGAGGTCGTCATGGCGTTTAAGGATCATGATGACGATGCGATCGCAGCAGAAGTAGCAGATTTGTTTTACCATACCCTGGTCGCTCTTGCTCACCATCAAGTTGACTTGAAATCGGTGTATCGCAAGTTACAGGAGCGTCGTCGCTAACCAGTGAAATGATTGATCACTGATCACTAATTACGTAGTCACCTTTGGTCAGAGACCTATAACTAAAAAGTAATCACCCAAATAAATTAATCTAATCTTTTTGTAATTCTTATTATTCTATGAAATTTTCCTCACTGATTCCACAGAGTTTCCACAGGCTGTTTCCTAGTTTTCCACAGAGACTCGACGATGGTATGGGCTTCCTAACTCTTGGCTGGGGATTGTTTATTCACAACGGGTGAAGATATATAAGACTGAGTTTATGTTAAGAAATTTAAAAAAAAATGCTTAAAAGTCCTATACTTTCGTAAGTATATACTTTTCATAAACTTATTTTTAACATTTCGCAGCATTGACAACCCCACCCCCCTTTGCCGCAAAATGATGCGGCTTACCTTTTTAGTCTGCTCTGATGTCTGTGTGAAATGACCATTGACCTGACTACAGAATTATTGGACAGGCAAAGGACTACACACTCTCATCCTGTGGCTCTAACTCAAAGCAAGATTTTCTAGTCAATGAACACTGCCAAGGAGAAAAACCTCATGAAGACAACTGTCAGCATTTTTACAGAAATTCCTGAAACACTACACGAATCACTCAAAATCTACTTAGAAAAGCATCCTGATTGGGATCAAAACCGAGTCTTAACGGCAGCGCTATCGTTGTTTTTGCTCCAAAATGGGGATAGCGATCGCCGCGCTGCTCGTGTATACTTGGAAACCTTATTCCATCACTGCTAAGTAGAAATATTTTTGACTGAATGTATGCCCAGAAGCTAATTTAGTAGACAGCTTGATCATGGGTGCTTCAATAAGTAGTGCTATAGATGGATTATGCTCTTTAGGTCACATTTAACACTTAGGATCCTAAAAAAGCTAGATTTTTGTGAATAGAAGCGGCCATTGGTTTAGGGTAAGCATCAAAGCCAAAAAATCAAGCAAAGCTGTATGAAATTTCAATTAATTGCTTTAGGTAGCAAAATAACTGGCTCTTTGATTGCACCTGTGTAAGTATCTGTAAAATTCAAGTGCCAATCACCCAAATGTCGTTAAGAGTGCTTAGATGTAGCTATCTACCAAAAAGACAAATTTGATAATTGAGCGGCGGCTTCCGCCGCTCACAGCTTATACATTGTTGATTATGATGACAAATAACTACCAACTACCAACTACCAACTACCAACTAACAACCACCAACTAACAACTAACAACTAATGACTAACAACTAATGACTATTGTGGTTTGTCAGGCTGTTGAGATTGAGGAGGACATTCAAATTTGTAGCCAACACCACGTACAGTCTGAATTAATGCTGGTTGGCTAGCATCAGCTTCTATTTTCTTGCGAATTTGACCTATGTGTACATCCACAACCCGTTGGTCGCCGACGTATTCATAATCCCACACTTCCTGGATTAGTTCAGCTCTTCGCCAAACTCGACCCGGATGGCTAGCCAAAAAATGTAATAAGTCAAACTCTAAGGCGGTTAAAGGTACTGGTTCATGGTTGAGCGTCACCTCTCGCCGCACCGGGTCAATCATCAACTTTTCAAAGATGAGGCGTTTTTGTTCTGCTGTGGTTACAACCCTCTGACGTCGCAAAATAGCTGCAACTCTGACTTCCAATTCTCCCAGACCAAATGGCTTGGTGAGATAGTCATCAGCACCTTTAGAAAAGCCGCGAATCTTGTCAGCTTCATCTGCACGGCTAGTTAACATCAGAACAAAAACACCATTGCGGCTTTGCATTTCTTGGCAGAGGTTAAAGCCGATTACGTCTGGTAAATTAACATCCAAAATGACCAAATCTGGATTAAATTGCTCAAACAGAGCTAGAGCAGTTTTACCATCTTCAGCAGCCTCCACCTGATAGTTCTGCTTCATCAAAAAGCGTTGGATTAAATTCCGAACCGCAGGGTCGTCATCAACTACAAGAATCTTGGCGGGAGCCATGACCATCACTTTGCACAAAAAGTTAATTAGGATAAACAACAGGTTGCGTTAAAAACGCATTACCTGCTTAGGAGAAAATTAAATCTACAAGGTTAAGGCATAAATTTCCTGATAATCCAAATATTTAGTTTAATCAGGATTTTCGACAACTAGAGTGCGAATATTATCATAATGCCACCCTGAAGTGTTTTAGGCTAATAGTTGTTAACCTTGCTTTATAGTTAAGTAGATGCTCTCACTTCAGCCACAAACCTAAGTCAAGTAAGATACTTTTGTATCGCACTTACTTAGTAATTTCAACGCTATTAATTTTAAATCTATATGCGGCTTTATGACACATGGGAATGTAAGGCTTTCTGTTTAAAACTTTATCAAGGTACGGTCAACAAACAAATTTTAAATATAAAAGGTATTTCTTTCATAAAAGAAAGGCTTTTAGGTATTTTTAACTCAAATTCTAGAGTAGAGCTTGAAATTATGAACGACATGAGGGGATACACGGAGTTATGGCAATATGTTAAAGTGTCTATAGTTAAAACTGCCAGGTCGATTCTGCTTACCCATGCTACTATCCAGGTATGATATATAAATCGACCGAAACATTGGTTTCGACTGACACAAAATCTCGAGTTATTTTTTCTGCAAATTTAAAGACTGCTGCCGAGTAAGGCTAAAGTAATAAACTCACCATGAGCGAGCAAAGTCCCTACGAAAAACTTGGGGTATCTGAAGAAGCTAGCTTCGATGAAATTCAAGATGTTCGTAATCGCCTCTTGCAGCAATATAGCGGCGATAGCAAGCGTGTAGAAGTCATCGAAGCAGCTTACGATGCGATTTTGATGGATCGCTTGCGGATGCGCCAAGAAGGAAAGATTAAAGTCCCAGAACGTATCCGATTTCCAGAACGCCTTGTACAAGCACCACCTAAAGACACTCCTGTCTCTCGCGAACAGTCACCTACCTGGCTGCAAAAATTTCTAGATAAACCAACACCAACCGATGTGCTTTTACCTGGTATTTGGTATCTGGGTTTAAGTGCGATCAGCGTATTTTATCCAGGTGGCGGCGATCAAGTTTTATCGATGGCGTTAGTAGTTGGCGTAGGTATTAGCATTTACTTCATCAATCGCAAGGAAGGTAAGTTTGGTCGAGCAGTTTTATTTATCCTATTTGGTTTAATCACAGGTTTAATTGCCGGAGGAATGATTGCTGGTTGGGCAATACCACAAATACAGCAATTTGTGAGTCTGACACCAAATCAGTTTTCTACGGTATTGACTTTTGTATTATTGTGGTTGATTAGTAGTTTCCTTAAGTAATAGGTAATAGGTAATTGGTAAGAGCGCCCATTACCATTACCTATTACCAGGTTCCAGTGAGTTGTAACGCTTGCTCTAAAACTAAATCAACAGCTACCCTGAAATCCTTAACAATAAAATCTGGCTGATAAAGTTTTAACTGCGAGCGATCGCGAATACCACTTTCCACAGCGATCGCTTTTATACCGTGCTTTTTGGCAGCAGTAATATCCGCTTCTGTGTCTCCTACCATCCATGTATCTGTAGCAGCTGGTAGTTCTTTTAATGCTCGTGTCATTAATAAGGGTTTATCATCAATGTCACGGGTTTTTACATAGTCATTACTCAAACAATAACAGCGATTATCGGGGAAAAACTTACCTAAATCATACTGTTTGAAAGCATAATCTAGCTCCCAAACTCGGCGCATAGTCATAACCGCTAAATCAACGCCAGCTTGTTGAATTTTTAACAGCGCATCCACAGCACCAGCTGCTAAGCAATCATACTGGAAATAAGGTTCTGTATGTACTGTTTTGCGACGCAGGCTAGAAAACTCTTGTGCTTGTAACTCATCTAAACCAGAAATTATAGCGATTTGTGTTTCTGGCACACGTTCACGCTTCATTTGCCAAAATTCTGCTTTAGAAAGTTCTTGCACTTTTTGACCCGGACGGCGGATCTCCTCTAGGCAGAACTGATATACGCGGTAATATCGTTCTGAGACATCCATAATTGGGCCGTCGAAGTCTGTAATAAGCCTTAACATTTTTTTGAAAAACAACATTAAAATTTACCTTCAGACTAGCCCAGATGCAGTGGTGTTTGAGTTTTAAATATTTGATGAATGTGTTTAGAATTACTAATCAGATGGTTGTTGGTTATTGATTGTTAGTAGTTAGTGGTTAGTGGTTGGTTAGTAGGAGCCACAGTGAGTAATAGAATTTGATAACTGATAACTGAACTACACTTCCCCTACTCCTTAGGTTCTAACAAGCTACCCCGTTTAATTTGTTCTCGTTCGATCGCTTCAAATAAAGCTTGAAAATTGCCTTCACCGAAACCTTGAGCTTGGCGACGGCGTTCTATAAATTCAAAGAAAAAAGTGGGTTGTCCAAATATAGGCTGGGTGAAAATTTGCAGTAGTAAAGCATCGGGAGTCTTTTGGTTCCAGTCCACCAAAATTTCTTGTTGAGCGATCGCTTCTAGTTCTGCACTAGAAAGGGGAAACTCTAGACGTTCTTTAAGCTGTGAGTAATAGCTTTGGGGAACTGGGAGCAAAGATAAACCACAAGCACGAAATTGAGCGATCGCACTTACAATATTTGCAGTTCGTAAAGCAATATGTTGAATTCCTGGGCCTCGATTAACATTGAGAAATTCCTGAATTTGGGAATTAGCTGAAGCAGGTTCATTAATCGGAAATTGGACATCACCGTGGCGAGAAACCATCACTTGGCTGTACAGAGACGAGTAATCGGTTTGAATTTTAAATGTCTGCTGGGGTTGAAAATCCAGAATTTTTTCATACCAAGTCACTGCACGCTCAAGATCACCCACTGCAACATTGAGGACAATGTGATCTATGGCGGTGATAGGGTGGTGGCTTGAAATCTTCTCCCTATCTTCCCATTGTTCTATCAAAGTATGTGTCAGAGAACCCCAAGCAGCTATTTTGCTCCACTTAATGTATCTGTCTCCTTGTTGATAGTGTTGGATGGGTTGTAAGACTTTAGCACCGTATGCTTGAGCGCGAGCGATCACAGCTTCTACATCTTCAATGACAAAAGCAACATCTGCTACACCGGGGGGATGCTGATGCAGAAAATCTGTCACTGGACTGATGGGTAAAAGTGGTGAAGATAACAAAAAGCAAACTGAACCACTTTTGACTGCTTCTGTACAAGTGTGAAAACAACTTCCGTTGTTTGTATTTATAAAGGGGGTTAAAAGTGCCGAACTTTCAACCACCTGAAAACCAAGATGACTGACAAACCAATCACGCCAAGCTTTGGCATCTTCCACGTAAAAGTGAACCCAATTAATTTTCATAAGCTAGGAGAATCCAGCACGACAGCCTATCTGTCTCGTTATTTTGCCTTTTTTGCTGGATTTTCTGGTCATTCCTAAGCAAGATTATTTGTCATTGGTCAATTGTCAATTCTCAATTGTCATTGGTTAGTGGGTAGAGACGCGATTCATCGCATCTCTACATTAGTAGTTAGTAGTTATTCCCCACTCCTCACACTCCACCCTTACGGGAAGCCGCTACGCGTCTACACACTCCACCCTTACGGGAAGCCCTCCGGGTACTCTTCGAGAAGCCAGGCTTCGCCCGTCTACGGGGGTTCGCAATCGTGACGGGAAGCGGAGCCAGTGCGGTGGTGAGACAGCGCGGTCTTGGGGGTTTCCCCCATGAGCGACTGTCGAAAGGGTCTCCCGGCATAAAGCACCTGGCGTCCAAGACTGCGACCCCCTCACCGCTACCGCGTCTACACACCCCTCACACTCCCCACCACCCCATCTCTACTACTTCCACTAAACCTCATTACCTATCGCCAGCCGCACTCCCCAAAACAGAATTAAAGTTGCGATCGCTAGCCAGTCGCGTCTTTTGAGGCGTAAGTCGTGCCATTGGACTCGATGTTCATTAGGACTAGTAAAACCTCTGACCATCATGGCGTTTGCCATTTGTTCTGCCCTCAGTAGCAGGTTCTGCAAAAGTCTCTCTGCTACAAGCATCCAAACTTTAACTGCTCCTTTTAATCCTAATTTTTTCCAATTGATAGCTCTTGTCATGATCGAGCGAATTAAATTCTGTACTTCTTCTAGGACTAAAGGTATAAACCGTAACGATAAAGTCAACATTAATGTGATTTCAGTGACAGGTATATTAAACCTTTGTAGTGGTTGCATCAAGCTTTCAAGTGCAGCTGTGATTTCTTCTGCTGCGGTTGTCAGTAAGTATAAATTAGTACTATAAATAACAGTAAATAATATCGTACTTAGGCTAATTGCTAAATCCAAAGAACGACGGGTTACTTTAATTGCCCCTTTTTCAAATAGTACGTAACTATATTTCTGCTGATCGTGAGTAGGTGAAGTTTCAATAGTTGGAGTTGGAGTAGTAGAAGTAGCAAGATTTGATGCTTCGGTTGAGATAAAATCGTTTTCCGGTAGGCGGGGTTGATAGCTTATACCCAAACCATCAGGGCTAATAGCAGCAATCACTAACACAAAAAAGCATAGCATTAATAACCAACCCATCTGCTGCTGCCAAACTCGCTTGGGAATTCTGGCGATTAAGGTAGCAATAATTAACAATACAACCAGTAAAACCCGCCACAAGTTGTTAGCAAAAATGTAGGTAGTTAGAAAGCTCATTAACCAGATAAACTTGATACGCGGATCAAGTTTGTGTAACCAAGTTTGTGGTTGTTCTAGATAAAGACCTATTGGTAGCGATCGCAGTAAATCCATTGTGAAATTATGAATGATGAGTGATGAATTATGAATTGCTGAATTGAGAATTCATAATTCAGAATTCACGCCTGATGTGAATTGAATATGGAGACGCAATATTCCTTGCGCCTGGTAAAAAACGTTTTTTTAGAAATCGACCACCGATACACACCGATAAACACAGATAACACAGATGGATCTTTCATGGGTGGTTGGGTGGTCATTGGTTTGTTGAGTATTTCCCATGATCTATTAGCGCCTTTGTTAATTCACATTAGACGTAATTCATAATTTTATACGCGGGCAGCTCTGTTGTTATTAACATTTTCCACATCTCGAGCTTTTTTACTCCGCCAGATCAATCGGATTGGAGTACCCTTAAATCCCAGTTGTTGCCGGAATTGTCGCTCGATATAGCGACGGTAGTTATCGTTAAAACGTTTAGCATCATTGACAAACAATGCTATTGTAGGTGGCTGAGTGCTAACTTGCGTACCGTAATAAATTTTGCCCTGTTTGCCACTGCGACTGACTGGTGGGGAATGCCAGCGAACTGCTTCTTCGAGAACTTCGTTGATGACTGAGGTACTGACGCGGCGCTTGTGTTCCTCAGCTGCCTGGTTTACTAATTCCAATATCTTCTCTACCCTTTGTCCAGTCAAAGCACTGACAAAGATAGTTTCTGACCACTCAGTAAAATGTAGCCTTTCTTGTAAATGTTTTTCGTAATCGTAGATGGTGTAAGAGTCTTTGTCTACCGCATCCCACTTATTCACCACAACAACACAAGCCCGACCTTCTTCGATTACCCGTCCGGCTAACTTTTGGTCTTGTTCGGTGACACCATCAATAGCATCGATGACCAATAAAACGACATCGGCGCGACGAATTGCTTTAAAAGCCCGATTGATACTAAAAAATTCCGGACCGTATTCTACGTTTTTCTTTTTGCGAATTCCGGCGGTGTCGATCAAACGATAGGTTTGTCCGTTACGTTCAATCTCAGTATCAATTGCATCACGAGTAGTACCGGAAATTGGGCTAACAATTGCTCTTTCTTCACCAACAAAAGCATTCAATAAACTGGATTTGCCTACATTTGGGCGTCCGACAATTGCAATTTTGATTTCATTGATATCTGGAAGATCCTGGACTGGCTGTAAATAATTGATCAACTTATCTAATAAATCTCCCGTACCACTACCATGAATAGCAGAGACAGGGAAAGGTTCACCTAACCCTAAATTCCAGAATTCGGCAGCTTGGATTAAACCTTGTTCTGGAGATTCACATTTATTCACAGCCAACAGTACGGGTACGGGTTGTTGTCGCAACCATGTAGCGATTTCTTCGTCAGCGGCTGTTGGACCAGTGTGACCATCAACTACAAAAATAGCTGCACTGGCTTCCGCAAGGGCTGCCATAGCTTGTTGACGAATTAGTGGTAAAAATTCAGTATCATCATTAAAAACTAAACCACCAGTATCGACAACCATAAATTCACGATCGCGCCAAAAGGCGGGTAAGTAAGTGCGATCGCGTGTTACTCCTGGTTCGTCATAAACAATAGCAGATTGCTCCCCTGCCAAACGATTAACAAGAGTCGATTTGCCCACATTTGGGCGACCAATAATAGCTACGATAGGAAGTCTCATAAGCTGATGCAGAATACTGCAAATCTTTATTGTAGCGATTAGAGCTGAGCTTTTTGTCTGTTTACTATTTAATTAGTAGAAATAAAAGTCTGCAAAGCGATAATATATCTGTGTACCCTCCGGTAAGTCGTCCTTGGGGCGTCTACTTTAACCAAAAATAATTAGACAATTGCTAAAAATCTGATGTTGCTTGTTCAATTCACATTAGACTTAAATTATATTTTTAATAATTAATTTTTCATCAGTTCAACGTTGCCAAATTTATTACCAACTGCTAAAAAAATTTTTCGTGCTATTTAAGAAAAATGATTCAACAGCGGGAATTTCCTGATTGGAATAATTTGTATCAAGAACGTCAAGTGGAAACGATGCCTTGGTACAATCCAGATATAGATGCTGACCTTGAGCAAGCTTTAATTGAGTTGAAGATTGATTCTGGGACAGTATTGGATCTTGGAACTGGGCCAGGTACACAGGCGATCGCATTAGCGAAAAAAGGTTTTTGGGTGACTGGGAGTGATATTTCTGAAGCTGCTATCACTCAGGCTGACAGTAAGGCTAAGGAAGAAGGTTTAGATATTAGTTTTATACAGGATGATATTTTTAAGAGTCGTTTGGATCAAGAGTTTGATTTTGTATTTGATAGAGGCTGTTTTCATGTATTTCATCCTGATTTAAGACAAGATTATGTTCGGATTGTACATAGTTTGATTAAGCCCAAAGGTTACTTGTTTGTGAAATGCTTTAGCCATTTGGAAACAAGGGAAGGAGGCCCTTATCGATTTACACCGGAAGAAATTAAGCAAATTTTTGGCGATCGCTTCCATGTAATATCTATTCATGAAACGGTTTATCAAGGTACTCTCGACCCATTGCCCAAAGCATTATTTAGTATTTTGCAAAGACTTTAAATCTCTCTATGCTTGCTGTACAAGGAAAATTCCGTTTTTGTTTCATTGGTAAGGCGGAGGCATTGGTGACGGAAAAAGGAACCACAGAGGACGCAGAGGACACAGAGAAATAAAAGTTTGAGAGGTTTTTGTGTAAGTTCTAATATTCTGTCTTGAAAATAGGGATTGTGCGGATCAACTTAACAGCCAACCCATAATCCATCTGCGTGAATCGGTGTACCTTGCGGGAAGCTACTTGCGCGTCTACATCTGTATTCGATTCAATTTTTCATTCCCTCATGTGATCGCTTCTTCACCCAGTTTCTACCAATTCTTGCTCAAATCGCCCCATTAACTCTACAAGCGCTTCCCGACTCGGCGTTTGTCCATCTTTGAAATATGTAAAAGTGCGATCGCTTTGGAGTAACCATAACTGCCAAAATCTTGTAAAGAGAATATTTTGGAACACTTTGCAGTAGAATTAGTCCTTTAGAGAGAGGAGGGCAAAAAGTGACTCGGGTCATCATCGTGCGCCACGGTCAAAGCACATATAACACTGAAAAACGTATTCAAGGGCGCACCGATGCGTCTAAATTAACTGAAAAAGGTTGTGACGATGCCAGTTTAGTCGGCAAAGCCCTCAGCAATATTTCATTCAATGCTATTTATAGTAGTCCTCTACAGCGAGCCAAACAAACAGCACAGATCATCTGGCGATCGCAAGAAAACAATTCTGCACAGTCTGTTGTTCCTCAAACTTCTGATCTGCTGCTAGAGATTGACTTACCTTTGTGGGAGAAAATGCTTGTAGCAGAAGTTAAGCAGAAGTTTCCTGAAGATTACCGCATTTGGAAACAGTCGCCCCATCAATTCCAGATGCTTGTTCCAAACAGTGAGGGAGATAGCCGAGAACATTATCCTGTCTTAGCTTTGTACGAACAAGCACGGCAATTTTGGCAAGAAATTCTGCCCCGCCATCCGGGGCAAACGATCTTAATAGTAGGACATAACGGCATTAATCGAGCATTAATCAGCACAGCACTGAGAATTTCTCCATCTCGCTATCATTCCATCCAGCAATCTAACTGCGGCGTCAGTGTGCTTAATTTTGCGGGTAATTTAGGAGATGCAGTTCAGCTAGAATCCATGAACCAAACGCAACACTTAGGAGATATTCTCCCCTCTATGCGACCAAACCATCATGGTGTACGTTTATTGCTAATCCGTCACGGCGAAACCGAGTGGAATCGCCAAGGTAAATTTCAAGGTCAAATTGATGTTCCTCTCAACGAAAATGGTAGACTACAGGCACAAAAAGCTGCCGCATTTCTCAAAGATGTGAAACTTGATTTTGCCGTTAGCAGTCCGATGCTACGTCCCAAGGAAACAGCTGAAATTATCTTACAGAACCACAACAGTATCAAGTTAGAATTGCAAGATGGTTTTAGAGAAATTAGCCACGGACTTTGGGAAGGAAAATTAGAATCGGAAATTGAACAAGAATTTCCGGGAGAGTTAGAACGTTGGCGAACAGTACCAGCCCAAGTACAAATGCCCGCAGGGGAAAATTTGCAACAGGTATGGGAACGCAGCGTCGCAACTTGGCAATCAGTTGTAGAAGCAGCATTGGCAAATCAACTCCAAACCGGTATGGTTGTTGCTCATGATGCTACTAACAAAACTCTGCTTTGCCATATTCTAGGTTTATCACCAGATAATTTCTGGAATTTCCGTCAGGGTAATGGCGCAGTCAGCGTTATAGATTACCCTTCAGGATTGAATGGTGTACCAGTGTTGCAAGCAATGAATATTACCACTCATTTGGGTGGAGGGGTGCTAGATAAAACCGCAGCAGGGGCTTTGTAAGAGTTATGCTATGACAAGTGAATTATTACAACAAGTACGGATTATTGACCCGGTTTCTGGTACTGACCAAGTAGCTGATGTGCTGATGGAGGATGGTTATATCCAATCAGTAAACAATAATATTTCTGATGTGCCACAAGACACTTACGTCCAAGATTGTAGTGGATTAGTCTTAGGAACAGGGTTGATAGATTTGTATAGCCATTCCGGAGAACCGGGATTTGAAGAACGGGAAACCCTTTGTTCTCTACTAAAAGCAGCGGCGGCTGGTGGCTTCACAAGAATTAGCATCTTACCCGACACATCCCCGGTTGTAGATAATCCGGCGGTAGTAGCGCAGTTTTGGGAAAAGATGCGGGAGCAAGGAGGAAAAAAGGGACACGGGGGACAAGGAAGCAATTTTTCTCCCTTATCTCCCCTGTCTCCCTTGTCTCCCTTGTCTCCTACTCCCCCCCATCTCAACATCTGGGGCGCAATCACCCTTGATGTTGCTGGTAAGCAAATGACGGAGTTCGCCGATTTAGCGGTGGCGGGGGTAGTCGGTTTTGCTGATGGTCAGCCTTTGGAAAATACGGCACTGGTACGGCGCGTGTTAGAGTATCTCCAGCCCTTGGGAAAGCCTGTGGCGCTGTGGTGTTGTGATCGCCAACTCAAGTCTAATGGAGTCATGCGCGAAGGCCCAGACTCGCTCCGCTTTGGCTTGCCAGGGAATCCTGCTACTTCTGAAACCTCTGCGATCGCTGCTTTAATAGAATTGGTAGCTGCTACGGAGACGCCTGTACACATTATGCGCGTTTCCACAGCCCGCAGCGTCGAACTAATCGCATCGGCAAAAAGTCAAGGCTTACCGATCACCGCTAGCACCACTTGGATGCATGTTTTACTTGACACAGAATCACTTAAAAGCTATAATCCAAATTTAAATTTAGATCCGCCCTTGGGTAATCCGAGTGATTTGTTAGCATTGCGGCAAGCAGTACGAACAGGTATTGTAGATGCGATCGCTATTGACCACGCTCCCTATACCTACGAAGAAAAAACTGTAGCATTTGCCGAAGCACCACCGGGGGCAATAGGTTTAGAGTTAGCGCTACCTTTGTTATGGCAACATTTGGTAGAAACTGGTGAATTTAGCGCCCTACAATTGTGGCAAGCATTGAGTAGCCGTCCGGCGGAGTGTTTAAAACAGAATTTGAGTGCGATCGCTCCTGGTCAAAAGGCAGAATTAACACTATTTGATCCGCAGCAAAGCTGGAAAGTTGACAGACAAAATCTTCGTACCCTCTCACAGAATACGCCTTGGTTGGGACAACAGTTGACGGGTAGGGTAGTGAAAATTTGGATACCTTAGTTGTAGCTTGGCATAAAATCATAGTGTTTTGAAACGCAGAGGAGCGCAAAGGTTGCACAGAGGAGCGCAGAGCGTTTTTAAGTTTTATTAGTGACGAATTTTGGTGATGTTGTAACTAGTAAACAGTACCTTTTTATTTGGAGGGTAGCGGCAGTTATCCTCCTTCCATTTTTGGTAAAAACTACTATAATTACTTAGACAAGACAACAATTCGTAAAATCAAGCTACGCCTAACTGTGTTTACAACTGCACTTATTCAACGAGATCAAGCCCAACCGGGTGCATTACCACTAGATTTATTTGCAGCGATCGAGACTTTAAAAAAACAATTGAATGCGGTAATCCTGGCTCATTATTATCAAGAGCCAGATATTCAAGATATTGCAGACTTTATTGGCGATTCTCTACAACTTTCTAAAGCAGCAGCTGATACTAATGCTGATGTGATTGTCTTCGCTGGCGTTCACTTCATGGCTGAAACAGCCAAGATTCTCAATCCCGATAAAATAGTGCTGTTACCAGATGTGAATGCTGGCTGTTCTTTAGCAGATACCTGTCCGCCAAAAGAGTTTGCAGAATTTAAAGCAGCCCATCCCGGACATTTAGTAGTTTCTTATATCAATTGCTCTGCCGAAATTAAGGCGATGAGCGATATTATTTGTACCAGTTCCAACGCTGTCAAAATTGTGCAGCAGATACCCGAAGATGTGCCGATAATTTTTGCTCCAGATCGGAATTTGGGACGGTATGTGATGGAACAGACTGGGCGAGATATGGTGTTATGGCAAGGTAGCTGTATTGTCCATGAGACTTTTTCAGAAAAGAAAATCGTCCAGTTGAAAATAGCACATCCAGAAGCAGAAGCGATCGCTCACCCAGAATGTGAACCTGCTGTTTTGCGTCACGCTAGTTTCATCGGTTCTACAGCCGCTTTACTTAAATATTGTCAACAAAGTCCAACTCAAGAATTTATTGTGGCTACAGAACCGGGAATTATTCATCAGATGCAGAAAGCTGCACCATCAAAACATTTTATTCCTGCGCCACCAATCAATAATTGCAACTGCAATGAGTGTCCATTTATGCGGTTGAATACTTTGGAAAAATTGTATTTGGCCATGAAAAATCGTGCCCCGGAAATCAGGATGTCTGAAGAGATACGCCTAGCGGCGTTGCGTCCAATTCAACGGATGTTGGAGATGAGTGTTTAGTTAAGTTTGGTTGGTAGAGATGCGGTTTTGTTGTCGCATCTCTATTTTTTAAGTTAGCCATTCACGAGAAAATCTCACAACCAAACATGAAAATATGACTCTTCCTACATCCCTACATCCTTACTCTTCTCCGCTTCTTTCTGCGCCGCTTCACTATATTTCTTATATAATTTAGTCCGAATTTGTGCTTCTTGATAACGACTGTGACTGGGTGAGACATTAGCCATTAAATCGGAAGCTCTTTGCCAGTTGGCTGCTATTTCTAACCATTGAGTTGAAGTTTTAGCTATTTTCCCTGCGTCGGAAGCTTGGTTAGCAATCCTTACTGCTATTGTAAATGAGTCTTCTGAATTTGAAGATTTTGCTGTTGGGGTGAGAGAACTTGTTGTTTCTGGTAGCCAGGGATTTTGTAATTTACCATTTAACACTGCATAAATAATCGAGCTTAATAAGAGTAACAATAAACTTAAACTTAAAGAAAATAATCTCCAGTTCCAAGCATAATTTTTGGATTTATTATTAATTGGTATTGGTTTAGATAATTGAGTTTTACTTAAGTGTATTTTTCCTGCTTCAGTTTTTTGCTCTTGGTAATTCTTAATTAATTTTTGGAAAATATTAGGCTGTTCTAATATGATTTCTTCTGACCATAGCAATTGGTTTTCTGGATCACGGATAATTTCTTCTAACCATAACAATTGCTGTTCCTGGACTATGCGACTGTTGATATTAACTTTACGAAGATTACGAGGTTGGATTGATTCGAGAATTTGCTGAATTTGCTTCACTAAAGTTGATTGCTCTAGTTTATCTAGCGTGGAAGCCTCACACAAAATTTGTAATACACCATCATGATAAATTGCTCTGGTTCTCACACCAGAATTGGCTAATCTTTCATTTAACACTTGAATAATTGCAGCAACGCTACCCTGACGTGCTTGCCAAGCAATATCATTGACTCTGTTTACCATCATTTGGGGAAAGTGCGATCGCTTTTCAGCCGAAATTATTAATCGAAAAATCAGTGAAATACATTCAGGCTTGTGTTGGATGCAACCAAGCCTGTACTTGATTGTATGGGTAAAAACACCAGCTTGCCAAATCTGTTTTGAAAATAGCTGTGAGGGTGTAGGGGTGTGAGGAGTGTGTAGACGCGTACCGGTGAGCCAGAAATCAAGTTCAATGACAAGGTGCAGGTTTTCAAAGTCAGTGGAGACAACAGTGCGATCGCTCATTGCTATCGGGAAATGCAGTTTACAACCAAAGCGGGCTGATCGCAACTGCTAGAGCGTCTAGGTATCAGTTATAAGCCAGGGCGATACCCAGATCGTTTCTATATTGCTGAACTTCCATCAGTAAACTGATATTGTTTATGGGACCTCTAGTCCTCACTACAATCTTAGTATTTTCTAAGCAGTGACTTCTTCTTGCTTGGGTTGATTTTGCAGCCAAGCATATAGTCTATTCAACGCGTTAACGTACGCCTGCGCCGATGCCACTATAATATCTGTATTTGCTGCATGACCAGAAAAGACTCTATCTTGATAGCGCAGACGGATTGTCACTTCCCCGATAGCATCAATTCCAGCTGTGACTGACTGTACAGAAAATTCTATTAATTGGTTGGGTACATTTATAACACGGTTAATAGCTTTGTAAACTGCATCTACAGGGCCTGTACCAATCGCAGCATCAATTAATTCATCACCTTCTGGGTTACGTAGGGTGACTGTGGCGGTGGGTTTGGCCTTGCTACCACAGGAAACTTGTACCAACTCTAATTTAAACAAATCAGGAGCTTGTTGGATTTCATCATTAACTATAGCTTCCAAATCCCAATCTGTAATTTCTTTCTTTTTATCTGCTACTTCTTTGAATCTGACGAATGCTTTATTTAATTCTGTTTCTGTTGGTTCATAACCCAATTCTCGCAAGCGTGTACGGAAAGCATTTCTACCAGAATGCTTACCCAATACAATTTGATTTTCTGTCAAACCAATTAATTGGGCATCCATAATTTCATAGGTGAGCTTGTTTTTCAAGACACCATCTTGATGAATTCCTGATTCGTGAGCAAAGGCATTTGCACCCACAATTGCTTTGTTTGGTTGCACCAGCATTCCTGTTAAATTAGAAACCATGCGTGAGGTTCTATATATCTGCTTGGTGTCGATATTTGTGAGTGGTTCTTCAGATTCTGCTGGGCGTCCCAAGAAGGGATTAAAATATTGCCGCCGCACATGCAATGCCATGACTAATTCTTCTAGGGCTGCATTTCCGGCTCTTTCCCCAATGCCATTAATGGTACATTCTAACTGTCTCGCACCATTTTTGACTGCTTCTAAAAAGTTAGCAACGGCTAAACCTAAATCATTATGTCCGTGAACAGAAATAATTGCTTGGTCAATATTAGGAACGTTTTCTTTAATTCCTTTGATCAATGCTCCAAATTCTGTTGGAGTTGTGTAACCAACAGTATCAGGAATATTAACTGTTGTCGCCCCAGCTGCGATCACTTTTTCTAAAACTTCATAGAGAAATTCTGGATCAGAACGTCCCGCATCTTCAGGAGAAAATTCTATATCATCAGTAAAACTTTTTGCATAAGCAACCATTTCTTCTGCGATCGCTAACACCTCTTGCCTACTTTTTCTTAGTTTGTATTTGAGGTGAATATCAGAAGTAGCTATAAAAGTGTGAATTCTCTTTTTTGCAGCTGGTTCTATGGCTTGGGCAGCAGCTTTAATATCTTCTTGTATTGCTCTTGCTAAACTACAAATTACAGGCCCATTTTCTGTCCCTACAATTTGAGCAATTTTATTAACTGCTTCAAAATCTCCAGGACTTGCAAAGGCAAAACCAGCTTCAATTACATCTACACCCAAGCGCGCTAGTTGCTTAGCAATAGCAAGCTTTTCATCAATATTCAAAGTTGCACCCGGGCATTGTTCGCCATCTCTAAGCGTGGTGTCAAAGATAATAATTTTTTCTGGTTGAGTTTTCATTGGCTGTTTGTTGTTTAGTGTTTACTTGAGGTTTAAAATACCTTAAAACTTATTTTTGTGCTTTTATAATTTGTAAATAAAGTATTGAAATTATAACGCGTCTACTTTTTCTATTTGATCACGAATATCATTTAAATCTATATATCTATCCGTAGCATTCCGTAATTCTCTAGCAATCATTCCCTCTGTTGATACCACTGTAATATGAGTATTTTTGGAACGTAATAACTCTATTGCTCTCTCAAAATCTCCATCTCCACTAAATAAAACAACTCGGTCATATTGATCTACTGTATTAAACATGTCTACTACAATTTCTATATCTAAATTCGCTTTTTGGGAATAACGACCAGAAGAATCATCATAATATTCTTTAAGAACTTTAGTTCTAACTGTATATCCTAAACTTATTAAAGCATCTCTAAAACCTCGCTGATCTTGTTGATCTTTTAAGCCAGTGTACCAGAATGCATTTATTAAGGTTGTGTCTGGCTGTTCATGTCTGAAGTATTCTAAAACTCGTCGTGGATCAAAAAACCAGCCATTTTTTTGTTGAGCATAGAACATATTATTTCCGTCTACAAAAATAGACAGACGATTCATAGAGGAACCCATAGTAAAGTTACACCTAAAATATAGATAAAGAAGAATTTAGATTGAACAATAGATTATAGCAATTATAAAATGAAAGACTTGCTATTATCTATAAATTATAATGTCATATATAAGTTATATTTAACCCCTCTTAAAGTATAAAATTGCCAGAAACATAGTTATTAAGGATAACCGGGTGCTTAACATTTTTCACACTCGGCGCTGTTAATTGCACCCTCTAGTCAAAATCTACCAATCAAATTGACTAAGTAACAGCTTACCTTGGGCTGTATATCAATTAAGTTTACTCCTAAAGTGGTGTAATCAGGCTTGGTGTAAAGTTGAGGTTGAGAATATTTTTTGTGACAGAGCAAGGATTGCACACGATACGAGATTACTTTTCAGTAAAGCCTTTAAATAGAGAATACTTCTTCAGGTAGAGCAGGTATTGCCCTGTTACATACAGCTAATAGTGTAGGTTCGGGAGCAACTTCTGTAGAAGTGTATCCCTTAGTATGGAATAGCAGCTTACTTCACAGCAGTAATATTTCGCTGCAACCCATGTCTGTTTGGAAAAATAACTCAAATGGCTAAGTTAAGTCAAAATTCAGGTATTGTCTAGCTAATATGTCAGATATTTTCTGTTCAGTGCTAATGCAACTTTGATGATAAATAGAGGTTAGTTTACAAATGTATAAGATTTCCATTTAAGCCTTATTTCAAGATTATTGTCCTAAAAGAGTGCCTAATTAAATAAAATCACAGTAAATCAATCAGCAATAGGATATGCCGGAAGAACCTATATATACATTAGCTAAAAAAGATGTCTCAGCTGCTAATCAAACCTCAAGTAAATCAACAAAAGCAACTCTGACTACATCAGTACGTCAGACAAAGCTAATGGGGCGCTTAGGTAATTTACTTGCTGGTAGTTGGGCAATTGCAGCAGCACTGCTGAGTGCTTCCAGTGTTGGCTGGGTAGAATTACTAGAAAATCAAGCATATTCTGTCTTTTTTATTGTCCGAGGCTCTGTAGTTCCCAACGAAGACATCGTGATTTTGGCAATTGACGAACAGTCGATATCAGTACCAGGACAGTATTACAAAACAAATCCGCAAGCCTATGCTTACTTAGAACCCCTGCAAGTCTTTCCTTTTCGACGTGTAGCATATGCCCAAGTCATCGAAAAGTTAGTGCAAGCAGGAGCGCGTCATGTAGCTGTAGATATATTATTCGACTTACCAAGTAATAATAAAAACGATCGCAAATTACAGGCGGTTTTGCAACGTTATGGAAATAAGGTTTCCTTAGCGGCAATTTACGAAAATTCTGAAACTCACCAAGGTGTTTTTTGGCAATTAACCCAACCTCATCAGATGTTTCGCACAGGTTCAGTGTCAATAGGTTCAGTGAATTTTCCCAAAGAGGTTGATGATAAAGTACACCGTTTAGCTAGTGAGTTTCCCAAATTATTAGAGGCTCAAGAAGGTTTTGTTCCTACCGATAAAATTCCCTCTTTTACTGAAGCGGTTTTAAGGGCAGCTCAAATCAATTATCCTCGCCCAAAAGGCGATCGCATATATTTTTATGGTAGTGCGGGTACTTTTGAAATGTATCCATTTTGGCATGTACTCGACCCAGAAAATTGGAATACTTATTTACAACAAGGCAAGGTATTCAAAGACAAAATTGTCCTGATTGGAGTCACATCCCAAGCAGCAAAAGATTATTACTTAGTACCAGCAGCTTCTAGTTGGTTATATCCAGAACCAATGTCAGGAGTAGAAATTCATGCCAATGCGATCGCAACTTTGATGGAAGGAAAAAGCATTGCCCAAGCTATTCACACTGCACCTTTACGTGGTTTATTCGTGTTTAGTTTAGTAGGCATATGTGCAATAGTTATTGCTAAAAGCAAGCATGTAATGAGAAGATTTTTGTACAGTTTAATTCTTGCTATTAGTTGGGGAGGAATTTGTTATGTATTATTTATCTACGGTCAGCTAATTTTCCCTGCTAGCATCCCAATCATAGCGATCGCTGGAATTGGATTCTCCTATTTGGCAACGGAAGCAGCTAAGGAAATTTTGAGAAAACATCAATTATTAATCATTTTTAATAAATACAAATCTTCTCCCGTTGTTCAAGAAATTATTAGCCAGCAAGATGACTTACAAGATTTACTTCAACAGCTGGACATAGCATTATCAGGAAAAATCTTGGGCGGACGCTATAAAATTGTCAAAGTACTTGGCGCAGGAGGATTCAGCGAAACATACATAGCTGAAGATATCCAACTCCCAGGTAATCCTTTGTGTGTAGTCAAACAACTAAAACCAGCTACTCATAAACCAGAACAATTGGCAGTTGCCAGACGATTATTTAACGCAGAAGCTCAAACATTGCAAAAATTGGGAACATACGATCAAATACCCCAACTGTTGGCTTATTTTGAACAAGACGAAGAATTCTATTTAGTTCAAGAATACATTGATGGTCATGCTCTCAGTCAAGAAATGCTACCGGGCAAACAACTTGCAGAAAACGAAGTGATCGAGATTTTGCGAGAATTGTTGCAAATATTGATATTTGTTCACCAAAATGGTGTGATTCACCGAGATATTAAACCTAGCAATATCATCCGCCGAGAATCAGACAACAAGTTGATACTAATTGACTTCGGTGCTGTTAAAGAAGTAACCACTCAAATATTGGGTAGCCAAGAACAAACCGCCTTTACAATTGGCATTGGTACTAAAGGTTATGCACCTACTGAGCAATGTTTTGGGCGTCCGCAATATAATAGTGACATTTATGCAATTGGTATGATTGCTATTAAAGCGCTAACCGGCATCCCTCCTCACGAACTGGAAAAAGATGCTAATGGTGAATTGCAATGGATGCACAGAGCAAATATTAGCCCTGCCTTTGCTGAAATTATCTCTAAAATGGTGCAGGAAGACTTTCAACAGCGATATCAATCCGCAACAGAACCACTACAAGCACTCAACAGCTTAATTACTCGCCAAAACAGATATACTTCACCCCACAATCAATCATTGTTAAATTCTGTTGATTTTAGAGAGTCGGAAATCCCTACTAAACCTTGGGTTGAAGTCCCGGAAGAAACTTTAATACAAGAAAATAGACAGCAAGAAGATAGAACAGATAAAAGCTGACGTACTAAGTAAGTAGGCGAGAAAAATCAAACCATGTAAAGAAAAGTAAAGCCTGGAAATTAGATCGTAGTCAGCGCTTTAGCGCTAAGGCGCTCCTAACTTGCACATTTTATCAGCCTTATATAGCAAAGCTTTTAGTCCTATCGGAATGTACTTGCCTTATACCGATTCAATAAATGTTTGCAACAAATCCTGATGTAGAAACGCTTCAAACAGCTCGTCTCTACAATATCTATTTGTCGCATTCTTTTTTCAAATCGGTATTAGGACTTACGCAAAGCCCCCGATTTTGAATCGAGGGCTTTTAATTTGATTGTAAAAATTAGTACTTCTCCCCTTGAGCTATTGATTTTGTGGAGGGCCTGGAGGTGTTGGTGTTTCTACTGGAGGTGGAGTTTGATTGACACCAGTAGACTCAATTGGGGTTGGGGGTGTTTGGGTTTCTACCGGAGGTGTTGGTGTTTCTACCGGAGGTGTTGGTGTTTCTACCGGAGGTGTTGGTGTTTCTACCGGTGTTGGGTTTACCCCAGTTGAAGTAGGTGGGTTTGAATGGGTTTGTGGTTGTGGATCACCTGACCCGGTGGAGTCGGAGGGAGGTGGTGGGGTTTGTGGTTGTGGATCACCTGACCCGGTGGAGTCGGAGGGAGGTGGTGGGGTTTGTGGTTGTGGATCACCTGACCCGGTGGAGTCGGAGGGAGGTGGTGGGGTTTGTGGTTGTGGATCACCTGACCCGGTGGAGTCGGAGGGAGGTGGTGGGGTTTGTGGTTTCGGTTTGTCCGTTGTGTTTGGTGTAGTGGAATCAGGAACCGGTGGTGGAGTGTCTACTTTCTTTTGCTCGTTTGTATTTGTCTGTGTCGATGTATTTTGATTATTGGAGTTACTTTGAGAGTTAGTAGTGTTATTGGTTGGCTGTGTATTACTTTCTTGGTTGGTATTATTTTTTTGTGGTGCTGTGTTTGTTCCGTTTTGTCCTGTTGTTTGAGAGGAATTTGTAGAGGGTTTCGGGTCGCTGTTGGGGTTGTTAGAAGGATCTGAGCCACTAGGGCTTAATTTTACAAAAGATGGATTTTCTATAACTTGTTGACCAGTTATTGGTTGTTGAGAAGCCAGAGCTTCGGCAGTTTCAGCTTGAACTTTTGCGATCGCCGGGTCTGAACTAGGCTGTTCTTGTTTAGGTAAATCCAACCCCCGCACTATATCGCTAGTTTCATAAAAAGTTCTCAGGTCAAAATCATATAACCCTTGAAATTGACCTTTAACCACAACAAGCATTTGCCCTGCTTTTAGTTCCCGCCTCTGGGAAGCATCTTTATTGAAAACTTCAATCCCACTATTTGTAAGTGCCGCTACAACTGTGGTATCTTTTTTCTGGTCGTAGCGGACAAATAATGCTGAACCACGAATTGCTGCTGCTGCATTTGGTGTGTTTACCCGTGTTCGTCCCTGTCCAGGTGGAATCAATAGCAAAACAGTACCGTTTGACAAGCGAAAATTTCGTGTCTTCGGTAAAAATCTAAATATTGCTTGTTCCCCAACTCGTGCTAAAGAACCATCATTAAAACGCAGTTCTGCTAGGGAGGCTCTACCAGTAGATAACCCATCCCCTGGAATTATGGCATCTGACTTGCGTGCCCGACGCTTAGGTTGATTGTGGGGTATAAGTTGAACCAAATTACGGAGATTTTGGATCACAGCCCTAGTTAAAGGTGTGGCAGCTGTTGCCTGTTGTTCTGGCAAAGGCAACACCGCAGTTCCCAAGCAGCTAGCCACCAAGAATGGGATTAATTTACGAAACATTTTTGCAGCCTCGGGTAATTTCACTAATGCCAAAGCAGTGTCAAATTAGTTTTTCATATTAAAACTTTACTTTTGGGCTTGTTAATTATTTCCTTATAGCAAGATTTTCCTATAACTTTTGTTTTTGTTTAAAAACATTTAAAGTTCAACATATAACAAAGATGCGAATTGACTACTACTCAACTATTTAGATATTATAAAAAGATTTTTCTTGCTAATACCACTGGGGACTTGATTCTAAAATTCTTAGAGAATATAGATTAAGTATAATAATCATTTACAATAACGAAAGTTGCTCATAATACAAAAAATTCATAGGATTTCATCAATTAACAATTAACAGAGATTTGTTGTGAGATGGTTTTAATCTTAAGAATTAAACCTTGCCTTCTGACCCTTTAACCTTTACTCCCTGTCAATATTCTTTGACGAAATATAAGGTGGGAACTTCTAAATAAGTTTATAGGTCTAATTTTTAGAAAACAGATTTAGTATGCAACTCAATATCTGGAAAAAGTTTTTGGTCAAGTTTTTGTTGGTCTCTAGTGGTGTCAACTGGTATTCTCTCAGTGTTGATGCTGTAGAGACTACAAATTCAGACTTTAGTAATTTTAGAGACAAAATAGGAGAAAAAACGCCATCTTTGCTAGTTGATCAGATTCACAATCAACCATATCAGCAGCCACAACCAGAGAGTGTAAATTCAAAATCACCCTTTGCGTGGTCTTTAAATTTGATAAACAGGGTAGATGCCACATTCAATGATGTAGTCCCTGAAAGAGAAGAAAATGTTCCTGTATTTTCGACTTATACTATCTTTTCTACAGGTGAATCAACTAAATTATACTCTCAGACTACACAAAAATTACCTTTTGTACAACCAGAGTTTACACTAAAAAATGCTCCTGAGCAAGAGCAGCCTAATGAACTACCACAATTAGAAACACAGCCAACATATACTTCCACACCCTCCTCTACAACAACAGGCCAGGGTTTGGAAGCACCAGAGATAGAAAGAGAGAAAAGACTGCAAAGATTAATACAACGCCTGCAAAGAAACAATGTACCATCATTAGAATCAAACCTTGGTGATATTGATCAAGAACTTGGAAAACTGAGACTACGGGAAGTAACACCAACCCCAGAAGAACCACAACTTCCACCTATAGAACAGCCTGCCAATCAGTTCAAACCTGTAGGCTATTTACTGGCTCGTGTTGGCTACTTTTATAGCAGTAACATTTTTTCATCGGGAATTGTTCCAATTGAAGATAGCTTGATATATTCTGGACTAACGCTAGGGTCTGTATCTTTCCCTGTGGGAGAGAAAACTTTTATCAATGGGTCTATTGATGGTTACTTAATTCGTTACTTAGATCAATCAGAATATAACTATAATCAGGTGAGATTCAATCTTAATCTTCAGCAGCGATTTACACCACGAATGTACGGTGAAATTGGTTGGAGTAATCAACAGCTTTTTTATGCCAGAGATAGTAATACCTTTGATGCTGGCGATCGCTTTTTGGGTGAGAACGTCCTGCGGCTAGCTTTGGGACGGCGAGACAGATTATCACAAAAGCTAGCACTAGATAGCTTTTACGAATTTCGCCTGAGTCTGACTGACCCACCAGAAGATCGTAACCGAATTATTAATTTCTTTTGGCTTTCTCTTAGTTATTATCTGCAAAGGTCTCTCCAGGCTGGTGTCGATTATCAATTTAGTTTGTCCAATTTCACAGAACGCGATCGCGAAGACTTATATAATCGATTCTTTGGTCACTTAAATTATGGGATATCTAAAAATAGTAATATTAGTGTGCAAGCTGGTGTCACATTAGGTAACTCTACCGAGAATAATATAGATTTTGATGGTTGGTTTTTTGGCATTAACTATAACTTAGAATTGGGTCGATTCTAAAA
Organism: Fischerella major NIES-592; assembly: GCF_001904645.1. Taxonomy (NCBI): domain Bacteria; kingdom Bacillati; phylum Cyanobacteriota; class Cyanophyceae; order Nostocales; family Hapalosiphonaceae; genus Fischerella; species Fischerella major. The sequence goes on from NZ_MRCA01000005.1 coordinate 134,444, forward strand.
AAAGTTGGTTGTTGACAGTTGTTTTTTGTTGGTTCCAAACAACTATCAACCCACAACCACCAACCACTAATAATAACTAATCCAATCACTCCAGCTACCTGCGTAAAGTTTACCTGTGGGAATCCCTGCTAATTCTAAAGAAAGTAAATTTACACAAGCAGTGACGCCAGAACCGCAATAAACTATAATCTCTTCGGCTTGCTCTAATTGTGACCAACGGTGACGTTGTTCTGATGGCGGAAGTACATAACCTCTGGTGTCGGTGACTTCTTGCCAAGGATAGTTGACTGCGCCAGGAATATGACCAGCAATTTTATCGATAGGTTCGCGAATACCAAGGTAGCGATCGCTTTCTCGGGAATCTACTAAAACGACTCCAGGCAAGTCTTTACGACTAATTACCATTTGACGATCCGCCACCATTTGTGTTTGTATTGCGTAAATAAAATTACCTTTTTGCTCAGGTTGAGGGATAGTATCTGTCACAGGGTAACCAGCTTTTTGCCATTCACTGAAACCACCATTTAGTACCGCCACTGGTTCGTGACCAAGATAATGCAACAACCACCACAATCGAGACGCAAAAGCAAGGCGGGAATCATCGTAAGCTACAACTAAAGTCTTTTGGAATTTTACTCCGATAGTTGATAATTTGTGAGCTAATTCATCAGGATGAGGTAAAGGATGCCTTCCTCCATATTCTGCAACAGGACTAGAAAGATCCTGATTGAGGTCTAGGTAGTAAGCACCTTTGATGTGGCTGGTTTGATACTGCTGTCTTCCCAGTTGTGGATCAGCAAGAGAAAAGCGACAATCCACTATTACGACTTGTGGATCTTCAAGATGTTCTAGTAACCATTCACGAGAGACGATGATGTTGGACATTGGGGGATGGGGAGTGTGAGGAGGAATGTAGAGACGCGATTCATCGCGTCTGGGAGTGTGAGGGGTGTGTAGACGCGCTCATAGGCTTCCCACAGGGTGGGGTGTGAAGATTAAGTATTAAAAATAACAAACAACAACCAACCACTAACCACTACTAACAAACAACAACCAACCACTAACCACTAACTAAAATTATGTCAGAGTCAGATAATTTTACACCCGAACTGACGGCAGATGGTTCTTTTACCTTCTTTTCCCAAGAGTTTGGTGAGGCTTTTCATAGCCATTATGGAGCCAGGCAAGAGAGTTTTCTGAAGTTTGTTGAACCTACACAGCTGAAATTAAAAGCTAAGTATAAACCGATGTTGCGGTTGTTGGATGTTTGTTATGGATTAGGATACAACACCGCTGCTGCTTTGCAGACAATTTGGTCTGTTAATCCTGATTGTTATATAGAAGTAATTGGTTTAGAAATAAATACTGCCGTACCTCAAAGTGCGATCGCTCATCGCCTATTTGAGAATTGGGACTACGAGTATACTAATATACTTACTCATTTAGCTTATGAGCAAAAAGTACAAACCAACCGTTTACAAGCCAGGCTACTCATCGGCGATGCCAGAACCACAGTTCAACAAGTCTACGGATTAGGTTTTCAAGCTGATGCAATTTTTCTTGATCCTTTTTCACCACCTCAATGCCCACAATTATGGACTATTGAATTTATTCAACTACTGACTCTGTGTTTACAAAATGATGGCATTTTAGCCACATATTCTTGTGCTGCTGCTGTACGCACCGCACTTTTAACGGCTGGGTTACAAATAGGTTCTACCCCTCCAGTGGGTAGGCGATCGCCTGGTACTGTTGCAGCTTATAAAGAGAAAACAGCGACAAGAAAAGTAACAGACACAGAGAGTGCGTCTTTGCGTACGTTTTCTCTCTCCCAAGCAGAAAAAGAACATTTACTGACTCGTGCTGCTATTCCTTATCGTGATCCACAGTTAAAAGACTCTGCCGAAGCCATACTGAAACGGCGACAACTAGAACAACAAGCTTCGTCCCTGGAACCAACATCTCGTTGGCGAAAACGCTGGCATAGAGAGAGTCATTCATTTTGAGATTTTAGACTGTATGAAAATTTGGTAGTAGTTTACCATCAAGATTTTGACAGGTTCATGGGCAATGTAGTTAGTGCTTGTACTCTTAGTGTCTCAGTGTCTTGGTAATTTCAGTGCAGATCTTTTTCACCACGAAGATACTAAGACACCAATTTGGTCGAGTTGTAAGTAGGTCGGTGTTGAAAATTGTCGTTATAAAAAGGCAGGAGGCAGCTATGCTGGAGGGAAGAGCTTTCTGAACAACTTTATTTTCCGTTACATACTACTCTCCCTTGAAGCCATTCTGCGTCTGCGGTTCTTTGCACCGTTTTACTTAAGTTAATAAGCCTCACATTTATTTTTGATAAAAATTTAATAATTATTAGCAACTTGTGTGACTTAAATCACTGACAATCTAAGAAATTTGTCACTGCTAGATAGTGCTAACTGTAGTTTGATAATTTCTATCGACTTGCATAGCTGTCATAAATTATCAATATCAACAGTAATTAAGAAAGCAAATAGCAAGAAAATGAAGTTTAACCAAATTGAAATTCTCAATCCTGGCTATGTTAAGGAATCTCCGTAAAAAACCTGATTTAACATTTGCACGAATTGACCATACTGGAATTACAGACAGTAAATATTGGCGGCGATATTTGATTGTTCTGAAATAGGCTAAAAATCAAAAGATCATACTATCGATGATTATAGGCAAAATGCTTGCTCAGGTGAATTAAGCATGGAAAAATACAGAATTAAATACACTTAAGTACTAAACTAGTTTTGAAGACTAATTTTGTTAATTGACCATTAAAAATTGGAGTGCCTTTGTGATTCAATTGACATCAAAGGTTGGGGGCTCTACCGAAGAAAATTTAGGTAATTTAAACCACTTAAACAATTTTAGTAAGATAGATGCTAACTATGCTTTAGCATTACCAAATGCAGAAAATAATTCATTAGAATTACCTCAGCAAGACCTCAACTTTAAACATACAGGAACTTTGTCCTGTAGGAGCAATCCTTGTGTTAACTTTGGTTACAAAGCTCTGGAAGCCAAGATACAACCAGGCAAAGGATCTAAAGTGAATGGTTTTGATTCGGATGCGCCAAAAATCCTAATTGTAGATGACCACGCAGCTAGCCGCATGACAGCTGTTGCCCTATTGGCAATGGAAGGCTATGAAGTAATTGAAGCAGATAGTGGTTCTACCGCCGTTGAATTAGTAACCCAAAAGCAACCGGATTTAATTTTGCTAGATGTCATGATGCCCGGTTTAGATGGGTTTGAAGTATGTCAGTTGCTCAAGCAGGATGAGCATACAAGACTCATACCAATAATTTTTGTCACAGCTTTAAATGATCGGCGATCGCGGATTCGAGGTATAGAAGTCGGCGCAGATGATTTTTTAAGTAAGCCTTTTGACCGTGTAGAATTGGCAGCACGTGTCAAATCTTTGGTGAGACAAAAGCGTTTGAATGAAGATTTAGACCATGCTGAACAAGTTTTATTTTCTATAGCTAGGTCAATTGAAAGCCGCGATCCAAATACTGGTGACCATTGTGAACGGCTAGTAAAGCTAGGAAAGGCATTTGGTGAGTACTTAAATCTTTCACGGAATCAAATTCGGGATTTAATGTGGGGTGGTTATCTTCACGATATTGGTAAGGTAGGTATTCCTGACTCTGTCTTACTCAAAAAGGGAAAACTTACCCCCGAAGAATGGAATATTATGAGGCAGCATGTTTTGATTGGTGAAAAAATCTGCCAACCATTACGCAGTATGCAGGGTGTGATTCCCATTATTCGCCACCACCATGAGCGTTGGGATGGATCAGGTTATCCTGATGGACTCATAGGAGAAAATATTCCCTACCTAGCACAGGTCTTTCAAATTATTGATATTTATGATGCCCTAACCAGCGAACGACCTTACAAGCTAGCCTTTTCTCCAGAAGAAGCACTCGCTGTCATGCAAGAAGAAACAGCCAAGGGTTGGCGTAATCCCCAACTAATGCAGCAGTTTGAAGAATTTATTCGTAATTCTAAACAACAGTAGTAGTTGTTGTTTGTTGGTTGTTGATTGTTGATTGAATAATCACTAATAACCAACTAATTCTAAGCAATAAAAAATTCCTAACAACCACCAACTAACAACTACCAACCACCAACCACTAACTTATAAAGTGGTATGATTTGAGCCTGAATCTTAAAGTACCAAGCTTAATCAACGCAATTCACTTGGCTGATAGCTAATTATGGTAGTTGTAGCAATTTTAGCGGCAGGACGTGGGACACGGATGAAATCCAACCTTCCCAAAGTTCTGCACTCTTTGGGTGGTAAGTCACTTGTTGAGAGAGTCATTGAAACTGTCCAACCACTTTCGCCTTCACGACAGATGGTAATTGTGGGGTATCAGGCTGAAGAAGTGAAAGCAGCCATGCTTGCAATTCCTGATTTAGAGTTTGTAGAACAGAGTGTGCAGTTAGGAACAGGTCATGCTATTCAGCAATTGCTTCCTTACTTAGAGGGATACAGTGGCGATCTATTGATACTTAACGGTGATGTACCTTTACTACGCACTGAAACTCTGCAAAATCTCTTGCAAATACACCAAGAAAAACAAAATGCGGCTACTATTTTGACTGCGTATCTCAGCAATCCCAAAGGCTATGGACGCGTTTTTTGTGACGATCACAGTATTGTGCAGCAAATCGTAGAAGAAAAAGATTGTACTCCTGCCCAGAGACAAAATTGCTGTATTAATGCAGGGGTGTATTGCTTTCGTTGGCAGGATTTGGCCAAAGTATTGCCGCAGTTACAAGCTAATAATGCCCAAAAAGAATATTATCTGACTGATGCCGTTACTCAAGTTTCTCCAGTAATGGCAGTAAATGTAGAAGATTACCAAGAAATTTTGGGTATCAACGATCGCCTACAGCTAGCTTCTGCTTACGAAATTTTGCAAAGGCGCATCAAGGAAAAATGGATGGTCGCAGGTGTTACTATCATTGACCCTGCTAGCACTACAATTGATGATACTGTAGAGTTACAACCAGATGTAATTATTGAACCACAAACCCATTTACGTGGAAATACGGTAATTAAGACGGGCAGCTGCATCGGGCCTGGAAGTTTAATTGAAAATAGTCAGATTGGTGAAAATGTTACTGTCATGTATTCAGTAGTGACAGATAGCATTGTCCAAGCAGGTAGTCGCATAGGCCCTTATGCCCATTTACGTGGACACGCAGAAGTTGGTAGTAAATGTCGGGTAGGAAATTTTGTGGAATTGAAAAATACTAAGTTGGGTGAACACACTAATGTTGCCCACCTCTCTTACTTAGGTGATAGCACTACCGGAAAGCAAGTTAATATTGGTGCAGGTACTATTACCGCCAATTACGATGGTGTAAAAAAACACCAAACTAAAATTGGCGATCGCACCAAAACTGGCTCTAACAGCGTTTTAGTTGCCCCCATTACTTTGGGAAATGATGTCTATGTAGCAGCTGGCTCCACAATTACAGAAGATGTCCCTGATGGTTGCTTAGTAATTGCGCGCCAGCGTCAAGTTGTCAAACCAGAGTGGCAACAGAAAGGGACCGGGGAATAGAGAGACGACTTGGCGGACAAGGAGGACTTTCTTCCGCCTCTTTTTTATCTCCCAATCCGCAATCCCTGATTCCCAATCCCTAATTCTCAATGCAGCCAACTTCTGTACCTTCAGGAAGTTCTAGTGTGTCACCTATTTTTTCGCCGTCGTGAAAAGCAGCGAGTAAGGCTTGGCTAGTTTTTCCCCAAGCGATCGCACCACTAGCATCTAGTGCGATCGCTCCAAAATCCCGCTTGTTCTCATGTGCCTCTGCAAATGATCGCTTCATGGCTTCTTTGAGAGACATACCATCCGTGACACGCACCACAATCTTTGCTGCTAGGCATTCATCAATTATGTGTTCTCCAATACCAGTACAACTAACTGCTGCATGTTTATTAGCATAATTACCAGCAGGCATTGCAGAATCACTGACACGCCCAATCCTTTCAAAACCCTTGCCGCCAGTAGAAGTACCCACTGCTATCTGACCTTTAGTATCTAAAGCGACAACCCCAATTGTACCACGACGAGCGCTACTAGTTTCCACTAGTTCTGGCTCTGCTACCACCCCAGCCATTGTTCTTTTAAAGTTTTGCTGGCGTTCTTGAATCCACTCTTGTAAGCGCAAATCAGTTAAAGCGTTGTAGCTGGGAATTTGTAATTCTCGCGCCAACTCAGCCGCACCATAATCAGACAGTACCCGGTCTGGAGAACTTTGCAAAGCTTTTGCCAAATCGATGGGATTTTTCACCCGCGAAACATTGATTACACCGCTAAAGCTTTGGGTTGTGCCATCCATCAAAGCTGCGCTCATACGGATTTGACCATCTGATTGCAGCACAGAACCAGTACCCGCATTAAAGCGGGGGTCATCTTCTAACATTTGACACCCGCGCACTACAGCATCTCTAGCAGTGGCACCGGAAAGTAAAAGAGAATACACTTCTTCTATTACTTTATAAAGCGAATGGCGCACTGCCTCTACTCCACCTTTTCCATGTAAAGAACTACCAGCCCCCCCATGAATAATCAACTTAGGTTGCACCTGTATTTTCATCTCCTCTTGATGTGTGTAGTTTGAGCCTAAAAAGTCTTACGATTTATCGTTTTCATCTTGAGCCGTAGAACGACGACGACGGCAGCGTTCCGAACAGTATTTCACCTCATCCCAACAATCTGCCCATTTTTTGCGCCAAGAAAACGGACGCTGACATACCGGACAAATTTTTGTAGGCAAGTCAGATTTAGAACGGCTACGTGCCATATTTCTACTGTGCAGATTAAAGATTGATTCCACTTGAGATGGAAATCAATTATAGCTGTTTGTTACAAACGTAGATGACTTTTAGAATTCTGAATGCGGAATTGGGAATTGCAAATTCATCAATTCTGAAATATTCAGATAAAGCCCTTTGTTCATACCAAGTTGTGTTTAAAAACCTCACCCCATTCCCTCTCTGCGAGATCGCAGAGGGGTGCCAAAGGCGGGGTGAGGTATATCTATGAATGCAACTCGGTATCAGTAATTAAAAATTTAAAACCCCGATTTTGAACAACCAAATATAAGGAATTATTCGGTCTTGTTTCTGTATACAGATATACTGTATAAGAATGGATTGGGGATAGGGAATTGGGAAAAATTCTTCCTTGTCTCCCGTGTCTTCCTTCCACTATGCCCTACTGCGGGCTAGCGGTAACAGTAAGCGACTAACGATGCGACCGTCTGGCAATTGATAGAAATGCAATTCTCCACCAAGTTGGAGCATGAGTTTTTGGCAGATAAATAAATGTAAACCGGGTAATTGCTCAAGCCGGGAGGGAGCAAGTATATCTTTTGGTGTATCTTGATGGAGTTCTGTCAGTAATTGTGATTCAATGTCGCCATTATCTGTAATCGATACTTCTAGGAATTGTTCATCTAAGCGACGACACCAAATGTCTATTCTGCCACCAGTTGTGGAACGCTGACAGGCACAAACTAATAACTCATGCACAATCAATTCTATTTTTACTATGTCACCAGCGATCGCTAACGAAGAGTGAGGCAGAAGCGAATAATTTTTGGCTGATTCTTCACCTTCCTGTTGTCCCAAACCATGTACACCCACCCACAGTCTTTGTTGTTTAAGTAAATGATCAACCCGTTCGAGCAATCGCTTGAGCAAACTAGCGATGGGTAAGGTTTCCCAACTCATCTGCAACTGCCATAGTTCCAGTTTTAATAAGGCTGTCATCGAAGCTGTGGTGTTATCTAATTGCCGTAGCAGCTGCTGGTAGCGCATGTGAGTTAGTTCGTTAGTAGGAATACCCAAATCATCCATTTGCACAAGTAACTGCGTCACGGTTCTTTGGATATCTTCTAAACGGCGATGTTTATACCAATTGAGTTGTCTAAGTTCTTCTGTCCGAGACTCTAACATTTGGGTAATTTGCAGCCATCGTCGTGACCAAGCTAGTTGACAAACTAGAGTTTCTGTGGTAAAAAAACTATCTTCGGACCATCGACGTTGCCAATGATCAGCTATGACCACCACACCTGTAGGTTGATAATCAGCAGTTGTGCGTAATGCCATCACTAAAATTTGACCAACGCCAGCACCAGTCAACCATTTTTTAGTTGCCGGAGGTAAGTCATTAGCTGTTATGGGTAATAATTCATCAGTGAGCAACGCCCATTGAATTAAAGCTTCAGTTTGAAGTGGGATGAGCGTATCAGTGACAATCTCAAATTCAGAATTGGCAATAATTCCAGGTATGATTTTTGCCACATTTTCTCCCGGTTGCCAAGATAACAATATCGTCAGTGAACAATTGAGAATAGCAGCGATTTGTTCTAAGGCGGTGCGTTCTAGGTGTTGGATGGGTTGTGTTGGAGAATCTTGGGATTGCTCTAGAATACGAAGACATTGCTGAAAACTTTGCAAAATTTTCTGCTGTTGCTGAGTTTGGCGATGCAATTGCCATTGGCGGATAGTGATACCAATTTGTTGAGCCACAACCTGGACTAATTCTTTTTCTACTGATGTCCAACTACGATGGGTTTCTGTGGCTAAAGCTAACAGTACTTTCGGTTCTTGACCAAAAGCACAGTTACAAACTATAAGCGATCGCACGCCATTTTCTAATAAATGAGGATGCCAATTAAAAAATCGTAAATCTGTCTCCAAATTCTCAATTGCTACTGCTTCTGTAGAACGTAATAAAAGCTGCCAATCTACATCTTTGAGAGCTTCTAAAGAATACATCAAAGGACGAAGATGATGTAGTTGATTTTGATAAAAAATTTGATAATTATTTTGTTCAGGATCATAATGCAGTAACAAAAACCGAGTTGCTAGCAAGCGCTGTAAAACTTTTGTGGCACAGAGTTCTAAAATTTTTTGAATGTCATACTCACTGTAAATACCTCGAGCAATTTGACTAGTTAAGTAGGCATCATTTTGGATTTCTTTGATAGTGCTTTCCGTATCTTCTAGAGGTGCAACAAGAGAAATTAAACTAGCAGCAGTTTTAGTGAAGTTTTTTTCTGCCTCTGTCCAGATACGTGCTTCAGTGCTTTCTACTGTCAAAAAACCCAGTAAGTCCTTTTGCCAGATAATTGGAGCGGCTAACAAACTGCGTACTCCAAAACGTTGCAGCAACTTCACTGTGAAATTACTTTTTAAAGAACTGCGTCCTTCGCCAATCCAGACAATTTCATTGACTGACAAAGCAATATAAAAATCACTCAGTTCGTGTACGGTAATTTTTGCTGTTGTTTCCTGATGGTTTTTTTTGTTACTTAATCGTCGCCAAAAGTAATAGCCTTCCCTGTCAAACCAGTAAATATTTGTACGGGTAGGTAGAATAAATTCTTGGGTTGTTTCTAGGACTGCTTCTAATCTTTGTTCTAGATGATTGAGAGTTTGTAAATTATTTAGTAACCGTAGTAATGGCTCGTCGAGGCGCTTAGTTTGCTTGTGCTGCAAATCCATTTCTCTTTCATAAAGCGCAGCCCCTAATTCACCTACAACCATCATTAACCTGGCTCTGGCTTCTCCACCCAATAAGTAACCCCAGCGTTCAGAACCGAGTAAAACTAAACCCAAACAGCGGTTTTTATAACAAATAGGAACAACTATTGTTCCCTGGATGTTGAATTGTTGTGCTAACTGTTGCCATGCCTCAATCCGAATTTCTGCTCGTAAATCAGCTACACCCAAGGGGCGCTGTTCAATTACTACTTGCTCTAACAAATCTCCAGGATTAAGAACTACTCTTTGTTGTAAATAACTGGTGTTACCGCTAGGGATAACGCCACCTTGCCCAAACAACATATGATTGAGACGATCATAAAGAGCAATCCAAATCAGGCTGTATTCAAACTGCTCTTGCAGATAAGAAATTGTGGTTGCAATCAGAGCATCAACATGATCTTCTTCCCTGAGACTTTGCAGAACTCGTCCCAAGGAGATGATTTGTTGTTCGGCGGCTGTAAGTTTTTGTTGCTGCCTCATCTGATTACCGTTAAACGTTGCTTGCTAATATATAAGATGCCCAGATCCAACTTCCAAACAACAAACAACCATAGTTAAAATCAAGTAAATTTGGATATTTATCAAGCTTTAATTCGTCCGTTTTTCTTTGATCTGCTCGATGCAGATCCAGAGTGGTTGCACTATTCAACTATTCGTAGTCTCAGTTGGCTAGCAAACAATAACCATCGCCCTCCTGCTAGCTGGATTGCCAAACGGTTACAAAATTCTTTGTCTGTTACGGATAAACGTTTAGAACAAACGCTGTTTGGCCTACACTTCCCCAACCCCGTAGGCTTGGCAGCTGGATTTGATAAAGATGGGGTTGCTACTAGTATTTGGTCAAGTTTCGGTTTTGGTTTTGCAGAAGTAGGAACTGTAACTTTTGTTGCCCAACCTGGTAATCCCCGTCCCCGCTTATTTCGCTTGCCTTTAGACAAAGCTGCTCTCAATCGTATGGGCTTTAATAATAGTGGTGCTGCTGCAATGGCGGTGCGGTTGGCAGCATGTAAACAAAAGTTTCCTCCTGCCATACCTATTGGTATAAATTTAGGCAAATCTAAGGTAACACCATTAGAAGCTGCTGCTGAAGATTATCTTAATAGTTTTCGCTTACTTAAAGAATTGGGAGATTACTTTGTAGTAAATGTTTCCTCTCCCAATACACCTGGTTTGCGATCGCTCCAAGATGCAACCATGCTGAGTTCGATCTTGGCAGCATTACAAACAGAGAATAAAGCACAGAAACCTATTTTTGTCAAGATAGCGCCGGATTTAGAATGGGAAGCGATCGCTGACATTATTTCCCTGGCTCAAACCTATCAATTGGCGGGAATTATTGCCACCAATACCACCATTGGTCGTAATGGATTAAAAACACAGGTGATTGCCAAAACAGGCAAATCACCACAAGAAGAAGCTGGTGGAATTAGTGGTATGCCAGTGCGCGATCGCGCTACAGAGATAATTCGGTTTATTTGGCAGCAAACCCAAGGGAAAATACCAATAATAGGCGTTGGTGGTATTTTTACCCCGGAAGACGCCTGGGAGAAAATTACTGCTGGTGCTTGTCTTGTCCAAGTCTATACAGGCTGGATTTATTGTGGCCCATTGATGATACGCAGTATTCTCGAAGGGCTGCTTGCTAAATTAGAACAAACAGGATTAAATTCCATCTCCCAAGCAGTGGGTTTGGAAGTCATTCGATTTTAGATTTTAGATTTTGGATTTTGGATTTTGGATTGACTCCACAAATTTTTCTGGGGGCTTGTACCATCAAAGAAGTATTGGTAAAAAGTACAAAGTGGGTCAATTATGTTATCAGTGGTAGTTGTTAACTGATTTCTTCCTTCATCCTACCCTGGGGGAAGCTGATCAAAGGGCGTCTACATCCTTCAACTCTTTTCTTCTTCTATAGGAAAAAATTCCTTAGTTTTTGGTGAGTATCTCCAGGCTATGCCATCTGGATCTTTGCTACGACTCCACTCAGGAAATTCTGGATCGTCTCTTCTTTTGTATACAGTACTAGAATACACATTGAGACGTTTCGCTAGTTCTGACTGAATTAGTGAACCAAAAACTAGTTGTTGTTCTAGCGGCTTTTTGACTTCTTCCTGATGGGTATGTGACAGAGTTTCCGTTTTTGGTTCTTCTTGCTGTACTTGAGTTGGTGGCGCCAGTAAATTTTCCATCATTTTGTTAGATCTTTGATGAGGAAGTTCTTTCACTGGTTCGCTACTATCAAAAATACTGCCGAGAGTACTGGCAGTGATAAAGTAATACACCTTACCACCGTTTTCTGAGTTAACAATACTGCCGGCAAATTCTGCTAATTTTCCATCCAGGTAGCGTTTTGCCGCTTCTCCAGAAAAATTCCCCTTAATTGCCAAATCCATTGGCGTAATTTTGCCCTGATTTTCCCGAATCAACTGGTTGAACAGTGGGTTAACTTGCAAACACCATCTTTGCCATTGATAGCGCTGCCAAATATTGAAAGCCAAACCTACGAAAATTAACGCCAACCAAAGTCGCCAGGTTGCGACTAAGAAAATAATTAAAAACGATATCGGCAAAAGCAGAACTAAGTATCCTCTGCCATAGTCTTCTATTTTGTTTTCACTCATGCCCATTTTTGCCAAATGACTATTAGAGAAATAATATTATCTTGGCAAAAATCTGGACAAAAATTTGTAGTTTTTGTATTTTTGCCAAAAATTTTCCTGGCAAAACCGAATTTTCCACGAGGGAGGTCGGGAGATGGGGAGGTGTGAGGGGTATGAGGAGTGTTTAGACGCCCTCCGGGCGTCTTCAAGGTAGAGTACCCAGAGGGCTTCCCGTAAGGGTGGAGTGTGAGGAGAATAAATAGTAACAAATGACCACTAACTACTAACTACTAACTACTAACCACTAACCATTGACAATTGACAATTAAAATTCAATTCCCGGTTGAGCTTTTACACCTTGGTCACGGAAAGGATGTTTCACCAATGTCATTTCTGTGACTAAATCAGCACGTTCAATCAAGGCTGGAGGTGCGCCTCTACCCGTGAGAATCACGTGATTATCAGCTGGTTTTTGATCCAACCCCAGCAAAATTTCTTCTACACGCAAATATCCGAGCTTAATGGCAATATTTATTTCATCTAATAACACTAGCTTAAAGTCTGGGTTGCGGATGTATTCCAATCCTTTTTGCCAAGCGGCTTGTGCTTTTTCCAGATCGCGATCGCGATCTTGGGTTTCCCAGGTAAAGCCTTCGCCCATAGCGTGAAATTCTAACTGATCTGCCCAAAGACTGAAAACTTTTTTTTCTGAAGGTTCCCAAGCACCTTTGATAAATTGGACGATCGCCACTTTATACCCATGACCGAGCGATCGTAATATCATTCCTAAAGCCGCAGTCGTTTTTCCTTTGCCATTGCCAGTATGAACTATGATTAATCCTTTTTCAGGTATTGCTTGCGCTATGCGTTGATCTTGTACTTGCTTGCGTCGCCGCATTTTTTGGCGATATTGTTCATCTGTCAGGGTTGAAGATGACGCTTCCTCCATTAAGCGATTGGCTTGTGTGTCTGGGTTAAAGTCAGCAGATTTGTCAGTATTCATCTATGATTTTTTTAGAAGTAATACATAGGTTAATGTTAAGTTCTGATGTAGATTAAGGTTTTGATTTATCTGTGTTCATCTGTGTTCATCTGTGTTCATCTGTGTTCGATATTCATTGATTTTTTTGTGGTTGCAAGTTATCTGCTGAGTCCGATATTTTTTGGGAAGGCGAACACCGATACACACGGATGATTTATCTGTGTGCATCTGTGTTCATCTGTGTTCGTTATTCATCGATTTTGGTTGTGGTTGCAAGTTATCTCGATAGTCCAATTTTTTTGGGAAGGCGAACACCGATGAACACCGATAAACACCGATGGTTATTGAGTGGTGTTGTTTGAGTTCTCAATGAGCTAGAATCTTGTTTCGTACTGAATTTCTGCTCGACTTTCATCAGTTAAATTAGTAGAACCTCTGATGACTAGTTGATCACTGAGTTCATAAAGCAAGTTGTAACGAAAAGATTCATTGCCATAAAAAACCCGTGATACTGAAAAAGAAATATCGTTAGAAATACCAATTGCTGCTTCTGCTGCTAAACTCAGTACTGAACTTTCCCCCTTACCTGTAGGTTCAATAGTCGGAAAGATGTGAAATTCTTTTAAACCAATTGCTTCAGCCAGTTGACTAATTCTGCCTTGAAAGTCAGAAAATATCTGAGAGTTAGTGAGAGTAGCAATGCCAATGCTGGTTGCATCAGGCTGACCAAAGACGTTGATAAAAGAACCTCCTAATAATGCCACAATTTCTGCTTCTGTGCGACTAGGTTCACTAGTTAATTGCAAATTCTCAGATAATCTACTGGCAGGACCTTGTACACTAGCTTGAATCCGAATAGTTCTGAAAGTACCTAAGGCGTTGGCAGAAGAATCATTAATCTCGGTGGATGTAGGTGTGGTCGGTAAACGACTCCTGTTAAATTGTGGAACCAATGTGACTAGTCGCACATCTAAAATCGGGTCTAATCCTAGCCTGGGAGTAAATGTGGCGGTTTGTTCGTACCCACGTGCTAGGGTAAATCGAGTCACAAATAAATTGACTTGACCTTGTTTCAGATTTATCACTCCTTGCGGACGAGGATTTGCTAAAGTACCGTTGAGGGTAATGTCTCCCTCTGTGACAAAGCTGAACAATGGTTCTTGGGTGACGCGCACATCATCATCTAAAATCACCCGGAAATCTGCCAATTCTATAGGTAGATTAATAGACGATGGGCTGGGAGAATGTGAAGAATTGGCTGTGCTTTGTGTCTGCTTCGGAGGAGTGTTTCTAATCGTAGTTGCAGGTGTTTGTAGAAGTATCTGGCTATTTGTTACAGAATTATTTGCAGGTGTTGCGCCTGTATTTGGAGAAGCTTCACCATTTTGGTTTAAAGATATCTCACCGTCTTGGAGTTGTACATTCCCACCCAGTTGAGGAGATTGAACTGTGCCTCTAATTACTAAGTTCCCACTAATTCCTCCTGCATACAATTGTGGTAGATTCACTACCAGATTGTTTAACACGACGGTGAAAGGATCTGTCGCTGCTTGCTGTAGGGCGTTCTGAGTGGCAAAAATTGGTAAGATACCCGATGCTATTAATTGTCCCTGACTATATCTTCCTTGTAGACCTTCTACGTTGAAGCGATCGCCTGCAAAGCGAATTGTTCCTGTGACATCTGTCAGTGGTTGGGAGAGGTTGGGAGATTTCAATGTGGCGTTTCTAACTGTGGCAATACCAGTAGTATTGGGCTGGCTGAATGTACCATCAATTTGCAGATTGACGTTTCCCTCACCTCCAACCCAACTGATTTGATTAGTCAATGCGTTTAATACCGCCAAGCCTTCATTTTCTACGTAGGCATTGAGGCTAATTTGGTTGCTGTCTGGTTTGACTGTAGCAAAAGGTAACTCAAATGGAATGTTACCTGTAATTTCTACTGGTTCTGTACCTGTTCCCGTTACTGAAATGGTGCTACCAAAATTCAAGCGAGCATTGTTATAGTTCAAACTTACTTCTGCTGTTTGAATCGATTGGTTATTAATACTGCCATCTACCAGCGCAATTTCCCCAATGGCAGTCGGATTATTTAAACTACCCGCCAGAGTCACAAGAGCATTTAAATTACCCGTAACTTCTACAGGTAGGTTTGGTAGAAAAGCCTCGACCAGTTCCACAGGTAATGCTTGGACTCGCGCCTGTCCAGATAGTTGTTCCTGACTCAACTGTCCATTAAAAGCTAGGAGTGATCCATCTAAATTCACCCGTAGGGGTACTAACCTCACAACACCATCTGCAAAACTTCCATTGGCAACAACTTCGTTAATTTTGTAATCACCCCACACCCAGTTAGCACCTGTGAGGTTAAAGCTGGTATTCAACCCTGTTTGTAAAGTGCCTGTAACTTCAATTTGTCCGCTAATTGACCCACTTAATTCTGCGAGGGTTGGTACTCGTGCTTGTTGCTGTTGCTGCTGTTGCGTTACCAAGTTTGAAATTTCATTAAACAACTGCAATTGGGTTGCCAAAGATGCATTGGGTTGACCGACAGGTACGGTCGCAAGTGCTTCTGCACCAGCGAAGTCTGGAGGTTCAAAGCCAGTGGTAATGTCTGAAAAGTTATAGATATTGAGGGCGGATAATATGTTTTCTACTCTGGCTTGGTCGAAGCTAAGTTGAAAATTTAAGGGTTGATTACCTATTATCGGGAATTTACCACTGAGTTGATAACGACCTTGACCTTGTCGCAATTCGCCTTGTGAGAGACTGGCGATACCATCAGCAAAACCAATTCGTCCCCGAAATTCATCGCCGATAAATCTGCCAATCTGGGGTTGTGTAATAGCCACATCACCGACAACAGACGAATCGGTTAAATTAACGACAAAGTTTCCAGATAAATCTCCCGCAATTGGGTCGATATTTCTTGCACCACCAGGAATTAAACTTTGGGCTACAGATAAGGGAAAGTTTCGTAGGTTGACTAGGAGATTGTCTCCTTGAGTTCTACCAGTGGCGACAGTGTTATCACGTCTAATTAAAAATGATATCGGGCGATTGTCGGGGGCAAGGTTCAAGGCTATTTGCTCTTGTTGACCGCGCAGTTGCAGTTGGCTTCCTTGTTCTGGTTGATAACTGACCTGACCAGTTAACACAGGATCAAATGCTAAATCATTAACCTTAAAGTTTTCTAATTGGATGTTACCAGAGGCGATGGGGGTGCTGGGAGTGCCTGTGACTGTGCCATTGAAATCAAGTGTACCTGCGATCGCTAAATTACCAGGCAACTCGAAGGGCAGGTTTTGCAAGTTGTAATTCTGTGCCAATACATCTAAATTGAAGTTTTGCACTTGTGGCGTGGTTGTGTCTGCGAAGGAAATCGCCACCGTACCCGCAGCCCTTAAACCTGGTGTAGTTGCCTGTACAATTCGTAACTTCTCACCGTTCCATTGAAATTGTGCTGTTAATGGTTGTTGCAGTTGGGCTAAACCTTGAGAAAGGCGTACTTGTCCAGCTGCTTGAATGCCGGATGGTTGAAACGATGCTACAGTTCCCGTTAGGTCAACGCGGCCATTGAGTTGACCACGTAAATTTTCGGAGAAAGTATTAAGTTGAATTTGAGAAGCATTAGCAAATGCTTGCCAGCGACCGTTATTGAGGCGAATATTATTCAGGTTTAATGTGCCTGATGCTACATTAACACTCGCCTGGCCTGCGGCCTGAATATCTGCAAGTTGGAAGGAATCGGTCGTTCCTGATAGGCGTAAGTTAGCATTAGTGACTTGTCCTTGTATATTTTCGGCGATACGACTCAGTGGAATTCGGGAAGCATTCGCTACTGCCTGCCAACGACCGTTATTCAGCTGAATATCCCTGAGGTTTACGGTACTTTCTGCTAGATTGAGCCTCGCCTGACCAGTTGCTTGAATATTTGGAAGTTGGAAGGAATCAGTAGTGCCAGCTAAATTAAATTCACCGTTGACAGTTCCTTGTTGATACTGTGGTGGCACTTGAGGAAAACTACTTAATTCAATTCCATTTACATTAACCACGCCTTGCCAGCGATTATCTACGAGTTTTCCTGTTGCTGTAATTGTACCCCCCGCGACTTTGGCAGCAGCATCCTGTAATCGCACAGCTCCAGAGTTATCAATAGCTACTTCCAGTCGTGCAGGGTAGGTAGCAGCAGGTGCTTCCGCTTTTACTACTGTTTGCAAGTTATCAAAAGTACCTGAAACTTGCGTGTTTGCCACTATATTGCCAATTTGAATTTGCGGTGATGCTTCGTAGGCCTTGGCGATCGCATCTCCTGGTAAATTCTGCCCCTGCAAGTTAAAAGCGACTCGGTTTTGAGTACCTAAAGCGACTCGACCACTACCAGTAATTTTGCCGCCGACGTTAGGAGTAGCTTGGATGTTAGCAAAAACTAGTTCATTGGGAGTCAGCCGCAAACTACTGCTAATTTGATTAAAAATGAGGCGATCGATTTGAGCAGCTTGGACAGTACTAACAGTTCCTGTAGCGATGGGTTTTTGTAGCGCCCCCTGTACTTTAATATTGGCTTGCACTGTTCCGGCTACAGGTACAGGCGACTTCACATTCAAAGAGTTTAAAACATTCTGGAGTTGAACTGGCTTTACCTGTGCTGTGAGATTATAACCAGTTTGGGTATTGATCGTTCCTTGGGCTTGCACTGGGACGCTACCGTAGAGCGTAGTCACATTTTCCAGGGCAATTTGTTGATTTTGGAAGTTGAGTTGACCTGTGGTGTTAGAAAGTTTTGTGGGAATGTTAGCAACTTGTACAGTAATTTGATTTAATCCCACGCTTCCAAAAATAGCAACTTCTGGCTGATTCGGTTGTAATTGAACTGTTAAGTCACCACCCACACGACCAGCGAGTATGTCTATTGGCGTTTCCACTAACCGAGAAAGATCAGATGCTAACAATTGGGAGGCATTGATCTTGAGATTAGTTTGTCCGATGCTGGGGCGTGTATTGCCAACAATTTGTAAATCACCACCGTTAGCAGGTTGACTATTGAATTTAAAGGTAATCAGTTGATTTCGTTCTAGAAAACGAGCCGAACCGTTGACCTGATTAAATCCCACAGCAGCTGTGGTTTTTTTTGCTTGGGAAGTTGGTTGTAGAGTTAAATCTCCACTTTTAACCTCAATCCCCTCCAATTCAGTTTGAATAAAACCCGTCTGTTCTTCTGCACTAGGCTTAATTGCTGTTGTTACCCAGCGACCTTGTTGATCCTGTTCTATATAAATATCAGGCTGGACTAAGGTTACATTAAGCTTTAAAGTCCGGTTTGTAATTAGTTGCCAAGGATCAAATTGTACTTGGACAGCTTTAGTCTTAAGATTATCTGGATCTGTGGGAGTTGCAGGCACGGATGATGGACCAAATCGCAAGCTATTCCAAGAGAAATCCTCAACTTTGCCTACTTGCACAGGTCGTCCGAGTAATTGCTGAAGATTTGTTTGTACTAATGGTGCTAACTTATTGTTGATAAAAGTCCAAGCCCACCACGCACCTCCTGCAATTCCAACTAGCAAAATCACACATATAGTCATACCAGTACGACTTAACAGCAGGAACCAGAAGCGTCTATTGTCATGAGACTGAGGTTGGTTATCTGGGTTAGGAGAGCCTGTCATTTTGGTTTAAAAAATACTGCTGGAGATGACGCTAATAAAACATAGCTAGTACAAAAAGGCAGAAAGCACAAGGAACAAAGGGCAAATGTATATATGTAGATTCTCAACTCCCTTTTTTATGGGTTTTGATTTGCTAGTTATGTTTGCTTTTTTGCAATAGGGATAGCTTTTTATCGTTATATAAAACATCTACCAAAAGCAAGGGAAGTCAAAAATAGGGTCAGGGAAAACCAGTACATGAAGGAGATACCCTCAGTTTCCGTGAGTGAATATCCTTTCACCTTCACCCTTTTCGCAGTTTAGTATTGATTATTTTTTAATTTTTGTTATATTTATTTACATAAATTTACAAAATAAAATGCAATTATGCATAAATATTGGAATCATGGATGCTGATGACATTCTCAAACGCTATGCTGCGGGCAACAGACATTTTTTGCAGATGAGCTTGCAACGGATTAACTTGAATGATACCTGTTTAGTTGGAATTAACTTTGGTCAGAGTAATCTGAGTGGGGCTAATCTCTCAGGAGCTTGTTTGCGCAGAGGGAATTTCAATGAAGCAAAATTTGTAGAATCAACCCTATGGAGGACTGATTTAAGGGAAGGCTTATTAATTTGGGCTGATTTGAGCAAAGCCTGTCTCATTCGAGCAATGCTCACAAAAGCCGATTTGCACAACGCTATGTTAACTAGAGCAGACCTACGGCTAGCTGATTTACGCTATGCTGACTTGGGTAATGCCAATCTAGAGGGTGCGGATCTACGCTATGCTGACCTTACTGGTGCTAATTTGGCAGGTGCAAATCTGAGCAAGACAAATCTAACTGGTGCAAATTTGAGTAAAGTCGACTTGTATAACGCGAATATGTCTAAAGCTGTTTTATCAAGAACAGACTTGCGTTATGCGGATCTAAGTTGCACCAACATAGATGATATTGATCTGTATGATGTGAATTTGAGCGGTGCTTGTTTGCCTGAATCATTATTTTCCTATACTTTGAATTAAGGACTTAAAAATAGGAAAATTTCAAACTTTGGATTGAAGCAATGCTGGTCACAAGCTGATGCTTGTGTAAAAGAGTGAGGATTTGCAACGCCAAAGGACACAGAGTTTTGCTGTCAACTTTGCGGGTGGGAACTTATACAACTTTTGATTCAGTCTTGTGAGTATTACTGAAAATTAAGTTGAATCAAAACCCAGGTTAAGTAAGTGCCTATGGGACCCCAAATGGCATAAGGTAAAAAGAGCCAGGAAGCAGTCTGGGAAATTGGCTTGACTAAAAAAGCCAGAATATAAACAAGAACTGTTGCTAAGCCGCCTACAATCATTCCACCAATCAAGCTACGAAATTCTACGACAACGGGACTGTAAGCTGAAGTTAAAATGGCGATCGCTGCATATATCCCCATCAAGAGCCAAGGACGAAACCTTTTTGAGCTTTTGTCCCATACCAAAATTGCAGAGATTGTGGTGCAAATCCAAATAAATATCCAAATAAACGGAATTAAAAACTCAAAAGTCAACCAATCAGGACGGCGCAAGCCCTGAAACCAGGGATCGCGCAAAGATGTAAACAAGCTACCGCCAAAAAATAATGCTGCTGAGACCGCAGTAATAATCCATCTTGCTTTCATAATATCAGCATCCATAGAAAATACGATTTTACTTGCAGTGTAGATTTTTGAAGAAAATTATTGCACCTACCTTTGGGTAAACAATTTGTAACTCTTTTACTCGCTACACTCGATTAGATATCACCTGAGTTGGTGAACCAATTGCATGAGGTTACTTGCTTCTATCTTTTCTTAGGATCAGGCTATAGAACTATATTGTCAGTTTTAGTGCTGCTCCTACGCAAATAAAAGCAAGATTAAAGATGATGAACCGAATTTTATATTCATTAGCGATCGCACTTATTTGTGGTACATCCATTGCTTGTACAGAACAAGTATCTAGTAATCAATTCAATAACAACCAACCCACTACTGCTGTTACTTCCCAATCTAGACCGAGTACCATCACAGACACTATCAGCGTGGAAGGTGAAAAACAGAAAATCACGCTCAATCTCTACAACAAACCAGGTTTAAATTTTACAACCTATGTCCCAGCTAATCGTTTTGTTGACCAAACAGTCAGTTCTGGAGAAGGAACAACAGTATGGTTTTATACTCTGCAACCTAATGGAAAAATCAACAAAAATGTCTATGTTCAGTTTTTCTTTCCTGGTGAACAGCTGACATTGAAACAGGTAAAACAAAGACTACTCGCACCCAAAGGCTTATTTGCTATTAACAAGTGGCAAGTAGTTAATAGTTCTCAAGCCAAAGAAGATTTATATCCTTGGGCAAAAGAAAAAATTGTCTTTCGGCAACAAGGAAACAGTAATATTGTAGGTGTTTTATTTATTGCGGAATATAACGGTCAAGCTTTTTGGGCTGTACAACACTATCCAGCGGAATTTGGTGATGGTTTCGAGCCTTTAGCAAGCAAAATATTTAAATATTTACAATTGAGAAGATAAATTTTCAGTGTATTTCGACACTAGTTTTTGATCATATCAAGACTAGTCCACAATTAAACTGCGCCCTAATAGCTCAAGTCTAAAATCAGTGAACAGTAATCAATAACTGATAACTGATAACTGATAACTGTTAAAAAAGGCGATATTGGGGCAAAACTAAGTGCTTTGTCGAACTATAATTTATGAGTTTGATGATTAACTATCAAATGCTTCATTTCACTGAATATTGACTATTGACTAACATGCACGTTCTTTCAATTCCCACCTGGATCATTCACGTTTCTAGCGTTATCGAGTGGATTGCTGCCATTTGGCTAATTTGGCAATATGGTGAAGTGACTGGTAACCGTGCTTGGTGGACATTATCTTTGGCTATGTTACCAGCTTTAGTGAGTGCAATGTGTGCCTGCACCTGGCACTATTTTGAGAATGCAGAATCACTAGAATGGTTGGTCACACTACAAGCTACTATGACTTTAGTTGGTAATATTACGCTTTGGGCTGCTGCGGTGTGGATTTGGCGCAATGCTAAATCTACAGGTATAGCCACTCAAGTAACTTCTACAGAAGGTATTAAATCGAAGCAATGATTTCAAAAGAAACCCTATTTATCCTGTCACTGTTTCCCTACTTGGGTTTCTTGTGGTTTATTAGCAGAGTCAAGCAAATGCCACGGTTGGCATTATACGGATTTTACTGTACCCTGGTGTTTGTCGGTGTTACTATCCCAGCTGGGATTTATGCTCAACTGCACTACAACCAATCTTTGGCAAATGTTGATTGGTTGCATGGAAGTGCAGAATTTTTTTTGACGCTTGCTAATATCTTGATTGTGCTAGGTTTTCGGCAAGCAGTGATCAAAGAGACTAGGGAGTAGGAGGTGGGGAACTCACCGGTCCCCTCTGGGGATTAGGGGCAGTGGGGAGGTGGAGAACTCACCGGTCCCCTCTGGGGATTAGGGGCGATGGGGAGATGGGGGAGTGTGAGGAGTGTGTAGACGCGTAGCGGCTTCCCGTAAGGGTGGAGTGTGNAGGAGTAAACAACTAACCACTAACCACTAACAACCACTAACTACTAACCATTAACTACTAACAACCAACAACCAACCACTAACCACTTTCAGGATAATTATGGAAGTTATTCCAGCGATAGATTTACTAGAAGGTCGTTGTGTGCGACTTTATCAGGGAGACTACGATCGCTCACAAGTTTTCAGCGAAAATCCGGTGGATGTTGCCAAACAATGGGTAGAGGAGGGTGCAACTAGACTTCATTTGGTTGATTTGGATGGGGCAAAAGCAGGTAAATTAGTAAACTTAAAGGCAATAGAAGCGATCGCTCAAGCAGTGTCCGTACCGATTGAAGTAGGTGGAGGTTTACGGACACGAAACAGTGTAAAACAGTTATTTAATTTAGGCGTACAATGGGCTATCTTGGGAACTGTAGCTGTAGAACAACCACAGCTAGTACAACAACTGTGTCAAGAATTTCCTCAACAAATTATTATCGGCATAGATGCTCGTAATGGCAAAGTAGCGACTCGTGGTTGGTTGGAAACATCAGAAGTACTTGCAACACAACTTGCTGTACAAATGCAAGAATTAGGAGCAGCAGCAGTAATTTACACAGATATCCACCGTGACGGTACTCTTGCAGGACCAAACTTAGATGCTTTACGCGAATTAGCTGCTGCAATGAATATTCCTGTAATTGCTTCTGGTGGAGTTAGTTCGCTCACGGATCTTCTTAGTCTGCTAGCATTAGAACCTCAAGGCGTCACAGGTGTTATTATTGGGCGTGCCTTGTACACTGGTGATATCTCTGTCTCAGAAGCAGTTCGGGCTGTTGGTTCGGGGCGTATTCAAGATATACCCCCGGATTTAGGTTTTTCAGCTTTTGCGTAGGATATTATGTCGCAGAAATAGTAAATACTTTTCTTGAGCTTAATATTTTTTAACTGACTTGATAGTCAGTTATTTTTTTATTTTCCGGATTCCGAATTTACTACGGTGTAGTTCAATCTGTACAGAGTTAAAAATTACTTAGTTACTATGTCTCGCCCAAAACCTCCGGTCACAAATAAACCTAAAACTGAATCTGGTAGCAATAAGCTTCAAGCCCAAAACGACAATTCCAAACCAAAGACAGCTTGAGTATATGTAATACATTAAATGCTCAAGTAAGTAAACTTAATGACTGATAGCTAGTTAGCTTTTTCATAACCAACTTTAATTTTTAATTTTGAGTTTTTAAATTTTCATAATGGGTTTCCTCTCTTTTAGAGGCGCTTTTTCTGCGTCTCTATTTTCTTATTGAGAGAACTTGGTAATAATAAATTATTAAATTTGGATTTTATTTTAAATATTTCTGGAAGTGATAACAACTGTTGTGTAATTAGTATAAGAATCAAATTCAAGGTTAAAAATCATGTCTCGTAAGAAACCAAATCCACCTCAACCACCAGTTAAGGATAGACCCCTGAGAAGAGAGCGTGGTTTAACTCCTAAAACTAATAATAACAACAAATAGAGAAAAGAATGAAAGACCATTTATCAAGTAAATATTTACTTGGTAGGGCAAGTTATAGCGAAGCGCAACGCACCATTCATCACGGTGCGTTATACTATTTTACGCTAATCACGATATATTTAAATCCTGTAGAGACGTGCCATGGCACGTCTGGTACAACACAAATATGTTTAAGTTTTACAGGGAATTAGTATTACGGTAAAAATGTTTATGCTTACTATCTTTATTTAACTAGTGCCGTAACAAACCCTACTAACTAACTCCCAAAACTATTTATTCTTCACTTGGCTTTTAGCTTGTTCTAAAGCTATTTCTTTGATTGCTTGATAGGAATTTATATTTGCAGATCCTTCAATAGCTTTTACTGCCAAATCTTGAACTTGTTTCAAGGCAGATTCTAGTTGTTTAGAGAGATTTTGAATACGTGTTTCTTGATTATTAATAGTCTGTTCTAAAGATTGCAACCTTTGCTCATAAAAACGCTTTTGCCCTTCCACTTCTTTAGCAAATAAATCTGCTTTGACTTTAGCTTGGTAATGAGCGATACCTCTACCTTCTTCTATTGCTTTTTTGATTGCTGCTTCTTTTTCTTTAGGGAAAGCTTCGACTTTAGCTTTATACTCTTCAAATTGTTTTTCTTTTTCTGCGATCGCTTTCTCTCTTTCTGACCATTGTTTTTCTATTTCTTGGCGAAATTCTTCTAATTCTTTATATAAAGTTTTTTGCTGTTGCTCGTATTCATCCATCTCTAGTTTACGTTGTAGTTCTAGATTATATTTATATTCTTCTGCATCTCTTTGTCGAGTTTTCTTGAGGTTTTCATCCCGCTCTTTAATTGATATTTTGTAGTCTTCTTTTTCTTTTTCCCAAGCTTGTCTTAGTTCTTGATGTCCTTGCATTAAAGTTTCCGAACGCTGGCTGAATTCTTCTTGGTAAGCTTTAGCATTTTCTTCATAAGTTTGAATGAGATTATCTAGGATATCTTCAGAAATTTCTAAATTATGTAGTTCTTTTAATTGCTGCACTTCATTTTCAACTAATTGTCTAATTTCTGCTAATTTGGATGCTTGCGTTGTGAGTTGTTCTGACAATTCATTCGCAGCACTACCAAAGCCTAGCTGAATTTTCGCGAGACTTTCAATAGTAAAGTTCATTTTTTGTTGAATAGTTACTGCTTGATTCATCATTGCTTTATTTTCTATAGTTGAGTTTATCTGATTTTTTTGTACAGAATCACGTTCTTTTGCTAATTGTTCTAGTTGAGATTTTAGAGCTGCTTTCTCTTTAAAAATTTCATTATAAGCTTCCAATATCTCTGACTTAGTATTTCTTTCATTAGGTTTTTTGCTTGGCATAATAAACCTCGGTTTTTGTTGTTTTCAAGTTGATTTTGACTGTGAAACTATTTATCAGAATTACTAAAAGCTCTCAAAGCTAAATCTTGAGCTTGTTTTAATGTGGTCTGAAGTTGAGATGATATTCCTTCTATTTGTTCAATTTGTTTCTGAATAATTTCTTCTAATGATTGAATTTTGAGTTCATAGCTTTGTTTAGTGGCTTCCCATTCTTTTTCAAATAAATCTGCTTCAACTTTTGCTTTTTGACTAGTTTCTTTGATAGCTTCTTCTCTAGCTTTTTTCACTGCTTCTTCCAGTTCGACAGGAAATGCTGCTATTTTTTGTTGGTATTCTGTGAATAATGATTGATTTGCAGAAAGTATTTTTTCTCTTTCTGACCAATTTTTTTCTTTTTCTTGATTACTTTCTTCTATTTGTCTTTCTTGTTGACGCTTTTTCGCCTGGAAAGCATCTGTGTCTATTTTTTTCTTATTTTCTAATTTATATTGATATTCCTCTGCTTCTAAAGCTCTTTGTTTTGCTAATAATTCATTGAAGGCTTTGACTGATTCTGCATGTGTTTCCTGCTCTCGCTGCCAATCTTTTCGTGTTTTTTCTATTTCTTTTTCTAGGGTGTCTCGCTGACTATTTGTATCTTGTTCTAGAGTTTTCAGCTTTTCTTGATGTTCTTGAGTGAGTATGTCTAATGTATCTGCTACCACTCTAATTTGCTGAAGTTCTTTTAAGTTTTGAGTTTCAATTTCGATAGCGCGGTTTAGTTCATCTAACTTAGAATTTTCTTTGGCTAATTTGTCAGAAAGTGTAGTGACTATACCACCAAATTCTAATTGCAAGTCTGCTAAACCTTTGATAATACTATCAACTGTGTATGTCGAAGCTACTTCTAAAATTTGTTTATTTTTTGCCTTTTCTGCTTCTTCCTGTTTGGTAGCTATTTTTGATTCTAGCTTTTTCTTATCTGCCAAAATTTGCTGAAATGCTTGTAATAGTTGTTGTTTACTATCCTTAGCAGCAACTATGCTCATACTTAAACTCCAGTTAATGTGCATTATTTTTTGGTAGCAAGCAAGACTGCGGCTAACCCTGTACTGTGTTGAGGGTAGCCTTGAAAACAGTATTTTCAGATCTGTGGAAATACTGAAATGAAAATGACTTTGTTGTTGAGGTTGCTATTCCTAACGTTGACTGACTTCTAGTCAAAGACTGAAGTTAAAGAACGCAGGTTGGATTTTGTTTTAGTACTTATGTACTAAGTATATTCAAGCTCATCTGTTGTTGTCAAGGGAGAAGCGCGCCACTACTGCATTGATTTATACGTATGCACCGACTTATTAATTTCCCGCTGTCATTTTTAAGTCACATTTATTTTTAACCCTAGAGATAGGGAAATTTAGTCACTACTCCCTCTTACCATAAGGTTCACCACATTAACTATCACAAACTGGGGTGAGGTTAGAGGGTAAGCAGAAAAAGTTCTGATGCTCACCCTTTTACCTTTTCCCTTTCTCTATCAAATATGAAAAGTGAAAATTATGCCTTATCAAAGCAGACAGGAACAAATGAAGTTGCAGCACCTAAGCCCTCATTGGCATTTGGCGATGCTGTAGCCTTAATAGTCGGTATTGTAATCGGAGCGGGCATTTTTGAAAGCCCCGCTTTAGTTGCGGCTAATGCAGGTAGTAATGTTGCTGTACTGCTGTTGTGGTTAACAGGAGGTGCGGTATCTTTCATTGGGGCTTTATGTTACGCCGAGTTAGCAACGACTTATCCCCATGTGGGGGGTAATTACCACTATCTCAAGCGCGCCTTTGGGCAGAAAGTCGCCTTTTTATTTGCCTGGGCGCGGATGATAGTCATTCAGACAGGTTCAATTGCTTTGTTGGCATTTGTTTTTGGTGATTATATCTCCCAAATTTTGCCACTTGGAGCCTTTTCCTCTGCGCTTTATGCAGCAATTGCGATCGCTGTATTAACAGCATTAAACATTTTCGGTTTGCAGCAGGGTAAATGGACACAGAATTTACTGACGATAGCAAAAGTCCTTGGCTTGCTACTAGTGGTAATTATTGGACTTTCCTTTGCAACTCCCTCTAACCCCTCTACTCCTCCTACTACCCCTACTTCTGAAGGCACCTGGGGATTAGCAATGGTATTTGTCTTACTATCCTATGGTGGATGGAACGAGGCAGCCTATATCTCAGCAGAAATCAAAAATAGACAGCGAAATATAGCCCGTTCTTTACTTTGGAGTATTAGCATTATCACCAGCATTTACCTGTTGATCAATCTAGCTTATTTGCGGGGATTGGGATTGGTGGAAATGGCGCAGTCGCAAGCAGTCGCAGCTGCTTTGATGCGTCAGGCTTTAGGTGAAGTGGGAGCATTCTTTATCAGTCTGCTGGTTGCAGTTTCTGCTTTAGGGGCAATCAACGCCACTATTTTAACAGGGGCACGTACCAACTACGCCTTAGCACAGGACTTTTCACTGTTTCGATTTATGGGAAATTGGCAGTATCAAAAAAGTACTCCCGGTATGGCTTTTCTGTTGCAGGGAGCGATTTCCCTGGCTTTGGTGGGGCTAGGCAGTATCACCCGTAACGGTTTTGAAACAATGGTAGACTACACAGCCCCTGTATTTTGGTTTTTCTTCCTACTTTCTGGCATATCACTGTTTATATTGCGAATGCAGGAACCCCATATTAGTCGCCCGTTTCAAGTGCCACTTTATCCTTGGTTGCCTTTGCTATTTTGTCTTGTCTGTGGCTATTTACTCTACTCCAGTTTGGCTTATACGGGAGTGGGGGCAATAGTTGGTGTGGTAGCCGTTATTTGTGCAATCCCGTTGCTGTACTGGGATCGGTACCTGTTGAGGAATAAGTGAAGGAGGTAGGGAGTGTAGTTCAGTTGTCAGTTATCAGTTATCAAATTCTATTACTCACTCCGCTTAGTACTGTTAACTGTTCACTGATTCCTAACCACTAACTACTAACAATCAACAACCAACTCTATCAGTCAAAGGAGAAAAATCATGCAATTACGACGAATGCTAATTTTACTTGTGGCTGGAATTAGTGCTGCGAGTTTGAGTGTGGTTGGATGTACGAATCAGCAGGGTAATGTGCAAGCAGATGCACAAACACCAGCTATAACAACTCAGTTCCAAGAAACTCCAAAACCTGATGTGCCTTATGTACCGACTTCACAAGAAGTTGTAAATGCCATGTTGCAACTGGCACAAGTCAGTAAAAATGATGTGGTTTACGATCTTGGTAGTGGTGACGGACGTATTCCCATCACCGCAGTCCAAAAATATGGTGTTCGTCGTGCCGTAGGTGTAGAAATCAATCCCGAACTTGTACAGGAAAGCAAAGCTAATGCTCAAAAAGCAGGAGTAAGCGATCGCGTTACATTCCAACAACAAGATCTATTTCAAACCCAGTTTGATGATGCAACGGTAGTAACACTATACTTGCTGCCTGATGTCAATTTGAGACTCCGACCCAAACTTTTACAAGAACTCAAACCAGGCACTCGTATTGTTTCCCATGCCTTTGATATGGGTGAGTGGAAACCACAGAAGACGGTGCAGGTACAAGGCTCTACTCTTTATCTCTGGGTTGTTCCTGAGCAGGTTCCTAATAATTTGCTTCAATAAAAATAGGGAACTGGAATCCGGGAAAAAGCAAGAGGTATTTTCATGCTTTTGGAATTTTACCTTACATGGCTGATTTGATATTTTCCCAAAATCTAAAATCCAAAATCGGATGACTGTATGATGCCCCTCCCCAACTAGAAGTTGGGGAGGTGTTTAATGCTGAGATTGAAGATATGAGATGAAAAAAAAGGAATCGCAAATTCCATGAATTAAAGCCGAAATTTCCAAAAATCAGCAATTATTCGGAATATTTCGTTTAGGTCTTTCTACAAGAAAATTACTATCAACCATTAATTACCAGCAATCTTCTATGAAATTATCCTATATTTTTGTTGCTTAGATGGTTTATAATAAATGGCATATTGTCATATTAATTACCAAAAATCATTGTTTTATGTCAAACAAGCGTAAAAGTGCGGTTGTCTGATAAATATCATAGATACAGCATAATTACAGAGTTGCGTGAGCATCAATGCATACTAGTGAATCAACTAAGTATTCTCCAACGACAGACATCGGTCAAAGAAGTCGTATTTTAGTTGTCGAAGATGAAGAACTCATCCGAGAAATGATTGTTCTGGCTTTGGAGGAGGAGGGTTATGGAGTGGTAACAGCGGCAGATGGACGCTCAGCCGTAGAACAGTTAAAAAGTTTTGACGCCAACTTAGGGGAACCTACTTTTGATTTAGTCATCCTAGATTTGATGCTACCTCACATTAATGGTTTAGATGTCTGCCGCTTAATGCGCTATCAAGGCAACCCAGTACCTATTCTCATGCTCAGTGCCAAAGGTAGTGAAACTGATCGTGTTTTAGGTTTAGAAGTGGGAGCTGATGACTATTTAACCAAACCTTTTAGTATGAGGGAATTAGTAGCCCGGTGTCGTGCTTTGCTGCGTCGCCAGCGCTTGAGCAGTTTACCACAACTACCAGCACTACAGTATAAAGAAATCACCTTATATCCACAAGAGTGTCGCGTCCTAGTTCGTGGTCAAGAGGTGAGTCTCTCACCAAAGGAATTCCGTTTGTTAGAACTGTTTATGAGTTACGCCCGCAGGGTATGGTCACGAGAACAGTTACTAGATCAAGTTTGGGGACCAGATTTTGTCGGAGACAGTAAAACAGTTGATGTTCACATCCGTTGGTTACGGGAAAAACTAGAGCAAGATCCTAGCCGTCCTGAATATATTGTGACTGTACGCGGTTTTGGTTATAGATTTGGCTAAGTTGTTAGTATGATCTGTGCGAAAGCAACTAACAACTTGTGATGTTAGTATTTAGTTTTCTTTTTGGTTTGACAATCGGCTTAGGGGTTTGGATTTGCCAAATGGTGCAACTGCGCCGCCTGATCGGAAAAATACCGCCCTCATTAAAATCACAACCTAGTGATATTGCACTACCGCTGATTCCACGCTTGCGGCACGAAATTGCTGAGTTGAAACAGCAGCAGTTATACTTGCAAGAAATTATTAATAATTATCAAGTACTGTTAGAGTCGGCGCCAGTAGGATACTTGCAGGTAGATGAAGAAAATCAGATGCTGTGGTGTAATCAGCAGGCGCGAGAGATCTTGTATGTGCAAAGATGGCAACCAGGACAAATACGGTTGTTATTAGAATTAGTGCGCTCTTATGAACTAGACCAGTTGATTGAACAAACTCGCGATCGCCAGCAATCTCAAATCAAAGAATGGGTATTTCACCCCTCTTGTGAAAATGCAGCTGCAATGTTAGAACAGAAACCTGTGGTATTGCGAGCTACTAGCTTGCCTTTATCCCAGGGAAAAGTTGGCGTATTCTTGGAAAATCGCCAAATACTGCTAGAAATTAACCAAGCACGTGACCGCGCTTTCTCCGACCTAGCCCACGAACTAAGAACGCCATTAACCTCTATTCGGTTGGTAGTAGAAACTTTGCAAGACCGCATTGAAGCACCTTTAGATCGCTGGGTTGATCGCCTCATGCAGGAAGTTGACCGACTGATTTCTTTGGTGCAAAGCTGGCTAGAACTCACCCAACTGGAAACCGATCCCACCCTCAAACTCAACCGCCAATCTACAGAAGTGCGATCGCTAATTAGCAAAGTCTGGGAAAGTCTTGAACCCCTAGCAGCACGCTATCAAGTCCAGCTGATCTATAAAGGACCAGAAAATATATTGATTAATGCAGATGCTTCGCGTCTTTACCAAGTTTTCCTGAATTTGTTGGACAATAGTATCAAGTACAGCCCTTTTGGCGGTACTATTACTGTTGAAACAAAAATCTTAAATGTAGAAAATAATAGTAGTGCTAAACCAACTACATCAGCCAATCTTGAAGTGAATATTGTTGACTCTGGAGTGGGTTTTACCGAGGCAGATCTACCCCATGTTTTTGAACGATTTTATCGGGGAGATCAAGCACGCGCTCGTGACAAAACAGTAGAAACCTGTTCTACAACAACATTAGTCGGTAGTGGTTTAGGTTTGGCGATCGTCCGTCAAATAATTCTGGCTCATAACGGTTCCATCAAAGCCATGAATCACCCCGTCACAGGTGGAGCATGGATACAGTTTGTATTACCCGAGGTCATGGCAAATTCTTAAAGCCAAGACTATATTTAAAAATATCTTCATGTTTGAGAATACAAGCGTGAAAGCCATTATATATGATCCTAACTCTGGAACAACCCAGTTAACACGCGAAATCAGGCGCATAGAGCGAGATATCTTGCGCATGGGAGCTTTGGTAGAACAATCCTTTCGCCTCAGCCACCAGGCGCTATTTGCCCGTGATTTAAAAGCAGCCGAGGAACTTCCCCATATAGATAAACAAATAGATCACTTCTACAAGCAAATAGAGTCAGATTGTGCGGCGATTATGACAATGCAAGCCCCTGTCGCTCAAGATTTGCGCTGTTTGAGTGCTTTTATGCAATTGGTGCGTGACCTAGAGCGAATAGGGGACTACGCTAAGGATTTAGCTGAAATTGCAGTTAAAATTTTTCCTTATCCGCCCCACCCTTCTTTACCAGAAATTGCCACGATGTCGCATCACGCTCAGGCAATGCTAGCAACTAGTTTGGTAGCTTTAGCAGATTTAGATGCAGCCGGTGGACGCAGTATCAAACAGTTAGATGATGCTGTAGATAGTGCTTACGAACATCTTTATCAAACTTTAGCTTATCAAAGAGATGTGCCTGGCGTAATTGAACCTATTTTGTTGCTGGTACTAGTAATACGTCATTTAGAACGCATGGCAGACCATGCTACGAATATTGGTCAACGAGTGGCATATATTGTCACAGGTCAGCGTCACTAGGAAATGCAAAAAGTAGAAAACGGGCAAGAGGCTTTGCCTCTGCTGCTCAGGTATTAACATCAAATAATTTACCATCAGTTAGCAAGCAAAAGTCAATTATTTAGATAAGAAATTATTATATTCAACTAGTTTCTTAATGAAAATTGACTTAAATTTACATTTAAATGGTTGTTAGTCAGAAACTTGTAGAGTTTATAAACGCAAAGGAACGCAGAGGAGAACGCAAAGGAATGCAGAGTTTTTCTCAAACTGCCCATCATGAATAATCTATCTGCGTTTATTTGCCTCCTGTCTTCTTTATTACACTCCCAAAGTTGATAAAACCAGAACAGTAACCGAAATCAATTGTGATCTAACTTACATTTCACAAAAAGCTTACCTGTTCTTAAACTTTGACTACTAAATTAACCAATGACCACTTAAAATGTTTGCCATCTAACAGTGGCTTATGTGTAATTAACCAAACTGATGAGTATCACGCGTAGAGATTTTTTGCTGTTAATGGGAGGGAGTGCAGATGCAGTAGCACTAAATTCTCTGGGGGGATGGGAACGTACTAATTCTCCAGCAGATAGAAGAATTTCTGGTATCTCCGGTTTAAATGATGGCAAATACTTAAAAGCAACTGGCGCTGCGGTAGCTGTATTTCGCAAGCAACAGGGACAGGGATATATTAATCAGTTAGGCGATCGCATTATTGGTACTTTTGGCAACTGTGCTGGTGGAATAACTCCTTGGGGTACAGTCCTCAGTGCAGAAGAAAATTTTCAAACCCAAGTCCCGGAAGCTGTATACTCTGATGGTACTTCTTTAGATCCCAGCAAACGTCCTTTTGCTTTGGGTGATGAGGAACTGTACGGACAGGGTAATGTTTTTGGGTTAGCTGGGAATAAATACGGTTGGATTGTAGAAATAAATCCCGCCAATCCTAATGACTATGGCACAAAACATAGGTGGTTGGGACGCTATCGTCATGAAGCTGTAGGTGTGCGCGTCGAAGCAGGTAAACCATTGGCATTCTATTCAGGATGCGATCGCAGAGGAGGACACATTTACAAATTTGTCAGCCGCGACAAGGTTCAAGACCCCAAAAATAAAGCTAATTCTCAGCTATTGACTCAAGGCATACTCTATGCTGCCAAGTTTAACTCCGATGGTACTGGTCGTTGGATACCGTTAAAAGTAGATACACCAATAGATCCAGACCTTCCTAGCAACATCGCAGGCAACCTGATTTTATTACCAAAAAGCCCCCAAGCAAAAACTGCTCAGGAAGCAGAAGGTGATTACTTAGCGATCGCCAAAGATCAAGAAATCGCTAAATATAAACAAAAGTTTCAGAATTTAGGTGATCTCTACAGTGGTAACACAGAAGAAAAACAAGGCGCTATCTTAATTGATGCTCACTACGCAGCCAATGCTGTCGGTGCAACTTGTACTGCTCGTCCAGAGGATACAGAGGTTGCAGCAAATGGAGATTTGTATATTAGCTTTACCTCTGGTTCTCCTGATCAAGAGGGTGGTCCAGATGTCAGAGTTTTCAAGGGTCCCAAAGGTGAAACTGCCTATGAGTATGGCTGGGTGATGCGTCTTACAGAAGATAGCAATGATCCCGCAGCAGTTACCTTTCGATTGCAGATGTTAGCCACTGGTGGAGAACCAGCTGCTGGTGCTATGGGTTTTGCCAATCCTGATAATTTGTTACTGGATAAAAATGGCAATATCTGGATGGTGACAGACGTGTCCACAGGGAGAATGAATCAGTCTGTTAAAAATCGTACTGACAGTAATGGTAAAGCTACGGCTATTTCTGGTTTATTTGGTAATAATGCCATCTGGTTAATCCCTACTCAGGGAGATGATGCAGGCAAGGCTTTTCTCTTTGGTACTGGCCCTGTAGAGTGTGAAATCACAGGACCTTGTTTTACTGTTGACGAAAAATCAATGTTTATTTCTATACAGCATCCTGGAGAAGCAAATGGTATTCGTAAGAACCAAGTCCAAGAAAGCAGGGAATTCCTATTAATGACTACAACAGGTGAAGAATTTTTGCAAACTCGCCAAGTCCCTATTGGCTCCAATTGGCCTACAAAAAGCGCTGATACACCTCCCAAACCAGCAGTTGTTGTCGTTACCAAGTCATCATTAATTGACAATAATTGTCAATTAATCTATACTGCAATAATAATTCACCAAGAATTAAGCAAATAGCTGCACATTTGGATTAGTATTACTGCATACTTGCAAGTTAAGCTTTTTAGTAATCTCTTTCTTTGGAAGTATCAAAACTACCCAAAAGTCGACACTATGGCACACCACCAACTCAGTAACCACTATTTATTAATATTCGATATGCTTTAAAATCCGCCAAAAATCCCTTACACCAAAGCCATATTCACCCCTTGTGAATCAGCGACATTAGCGTAAGCATGAGTCCAAAAAGCAACTCTTAGACTCATGTGACGATTTTGCCTTTTTCCAAGTCAAACAAGTGTTCTCTAGGTTACAAAATTTTTCTACACCAGACATCCATCTTTTGGTTGAACTAATGGTCATCAACACTAACTTAGTTTTTCTCTAGATGACTTTAGCCACAAGTTCACAGCTTTGGCAAGTAATGTATGATACCGCAATTAAATTTGTTATCTATATTTACTCCTTTGAACTGATTAAAATCCTAACCCAACAACACCACCAATGATCTATTCCAGCAGTCACATACAAAATTCAATTGCATCACATAAGAGTAGCTTATCACCCAATTTCCCTCAACGCATCTTTACTCGCAGAGAAGTTATCCCACCACGTAACGACGTATTGTGGCGAATCGAGCGTGGGGCAGTACGTACCTTAACTTGGAGCGAAGATGGAACATTCATTACTCTGGGATATTGGGGAGCAGGAGATTTAGTTGGTTATCCTCTTTCTAGAGTTAAGCCTTACCAAATAGAATGCTTAACTAGTGTTGAAGTGAGTGTAGTACCACCACATCATTGGAATCAAGATGTCAATGCTCTCATGACTCATATTCAACAAGCAGAGGAACTGTTAAGCATTGTCCATAGAAAACCAATCTCTCTGCGTTTGTGGCAATTTTTGGTTTGGCTAAGTGAAAAATTCGGTCGGGATGTAGAACAAGGCAAGTTGATTGAACTCAATGTTACTCATCAAGAGATGGCAGAAGTTTTAAACACAACAAGAGTGACAGTAACGCGCCTTCTGCAGCAATTCGAGGACGAAGGTAACTTGTTACGTCACAAACGCAGAATCATTTTACGTTTATCTAAATATAGTAATTAAATAACAATTAAAAAAGGCGGTGAGTACTTGCGTTAATCACCGCCTCTTTTGGTAGAATTATTACTGAAAATCGTGGTGATAATTCAAGTAAAAAAACGCCTTGAAGAAATATACCATGATTAACCCAGTAGGTGTGAGTGAGACTAAAAACGAAATGACAAAACCATTCTGGAACGCCCTGAAGTTAAGTCCGCTTGTTTTTGCTGCCACATTATTTGCAGCAAACAATGCTTTCGCAGCAGAAGTAAAGCAGGAAATTAATCAAGACGTGACTTCTGTAGCTCAGTTGTCCCAAGGATCTGCTGACAGCATGGGCCAGGTTACATCTGTTTCCCAGTTTTCCGACGTACAGCCTACAGACTGGGCATTCCAAGCCTTACAGTCTCTAGTTGAGCGGTATGGTTGTATTGCAGGTTACCCCAATGGTACTTATCGCGGTAACCGCCCCATGACCCGCTATGAATTTGCCGCAGGTTTGAATGCTTGTTTAGACCGGGTTAATGAACTAATTGCCACAGCAACAGCTGAATTGGTAACTAAGGAAGACTTGGCAACCCTACAGCGTTTGCAAGAAGAATTTTCTGCGGAACTAGCAACTTTGCGTGGTCGTGTAGATGCTTTGGAAGCTCGCACTGCTGAGTTGGAAGC
The DNA here is from genome assembly GCF_001904645.1 of Fischerella major NIES-592. Lineage (NCBI taxonomy): Bacteria > Bacillati > Cyanobacteriota > Cyanophyceae > Nostocales > Hapalosiphonaceae > Fischerella > Fischerella major. The sequence goes on from NZ_MRCA01000005.1 coordinate 170,615, forward strand.
AAACCAGTTTTCCACTACTACAAAGTTAGTCGGGGAAGCAATTTTTAATCTCGGCGCACCCTTTGGAGATGAAAGAGCCAACGGTACTGGGACCGATATAGATGACAATATTACTTTCTCAGACCGGGTTCGTTTAAGTTTGAACAGCAGTTTCACTGGTTCAGACCAATTGCAAATTCGTTTGCAGGCTGGCAATGTACCTAACTTTGGTTCTGCAACTGGTACTAACATGGCCCGCCTCTCCTTTGACAACGATACTGGCAACGACGTTGAAATCGATAAAATCAACTACGCTTTCAACCTCAGTGATGCGATTCGTGTCAAGGTAGATGCTAACAATGGTGAATTCTGGGAAAACATTCCTAACTTCTCTGAATTTGCTAGCTCTGGAAGAGGTGCTATTTCCCGTTATGGTCGCTTCAGCCCCATTTATCGCCAAGGTTCTGGTGGTGCAGGTATAACTGTTAGCTTCCAGCCTCAAGGATCAGCTTTCAACGCAGCTATAGGTTATCTAGCTGGCGGTAGTAATAACGTTGCTAGTGATCCCGTAAGCGGAGCTGGTTTATTTGATGGCAACTTTGCTGCCCTTGCTCAGGTTGGTTTCCGGCCAACTGGAGCGTTTAACGTTGGTCTGACTTACGCCCGTAGCTATCAAAATAATGTTGGTGGTGTTAACCTGTTTTCTTCTACAGGTAGCTCCAACGCTAGCCAACCATTTGGTAATGTTAGAACTTCTGCTAACCATTATGGCGCCCAAGTTAACTTCAAGCCCAGTTCTAAGCTGACTGTTGGCGGTTGGGTAGGCTTCAGTAACGCAGAAGCAAGGAGTGGTGCCAATAGAGGCGATAATGCCGATATTTTCTATTGGATGGCTAACGTAGCTTTTAAAGACTTTGGTAAAGAGGGTAACTTGCTCGGTCTTCAGTTTGGTCAACCACCCAAAGTCACTGATAATGATATAGGTGCTCGTGAAGATGATGACACTTCCTATCACCTAGAAGCACTCTACAGATACCAACTCACCGACAACATCTCTATTACTCCTGGTTTCCTAGCCATCTTCAACCCTGAGCATAACGACAACAACGATACTGTGTACGTTGGTACCCTTCGTACCACCTTCACTTTTTAATTAGTTGTTAGCTGGTTGTTTGTTGTTGGTTATGTCAAATAACTAACAGCAATCAACTGTTGTTAACACTAAAAAAATTTATCCCCGCCAAAGTGCGGGGTTTTTCATGACAATTAACCAAAGACTATTGACTAGTAAAATTGGATGGTGGGCGATCGCTACTCCAAGCCCACCAGACACAACCACATTGACAGTGGTAAAATTCTTGCCACTTGCGACGGTATTCTTCTGTAATTACGGGCGAACGGCGATTAATCCACACTTGTGTAGCTTCGAGACTGCTAGAGTGGCATGTCGGACAGCAAAACTCACGAGCGTGAATTGCTTTATTAGTCCATTCAGGTGGGATAGGAGCAAAAGCATCTATGGTCATTTGTTATTGATCATTGGTCAAAAGTCAAGGCAATAAGAACTTTTATTAGACTAGGTATGTAAATATCCTAAGCATATACCAAAAAAATCATACAAGCCGATGGTAGTTCACGGCTGAGGAAATCCCAATCCCCGATTCCTATTCCCGGTCCTTGATCCCTAGTCTTATGGAGCCAACCCCTGAAATTCGTCGTTTGTTTGATATTATGCCTGCCTCTGGTCGTATCATGACCAAAATTCTGAGTAAACCCCAACAGGCAAAAGTAATTGATGTTTCCTTTCCTTTGCCTTGGAACCGCGAGCGACCAATATATATTAACTTCGATTTGTGGTGTCGGTTGCCGAAACAGCAACGGGATTTGATCATATTGCGCACAGTTTGCTGGCTAACAGGGGTAAGGTGGTTTAAACCAGATATTTATCAAGGTGTAGCCGTAGCTGGAATATTAGGCGCATTGGTAGAATTCTCACAAACAGATCCAGTGGGTGTTGTTGTTGCTGGTGGATTGACTACTCTGGCTATATATCGGATTACAGCTATCAACCGTTCTCAACAATCCGAGTTAAACGCTGATGAAGCTGCTATCAACATAGCCCAACGTCGTGGTTACTCAGAAGTTGAAGCGGCGCAACATTTATTATCTGCGATTGAGACTGTCGCCAAAATAGAAGGACGTAGTGCATTAACTTTTTATGAATTAATTCGTTGCCAAAACTTACGAGCGATCGCTGGTTTGTCTTCGGTGGGTGTACCGAAGAAATTATGAATTATGAATTACGTCTGATGTGAATTAAAGAGGTAACATCAGGTTTTTTGGCAATTTCCCAGTTGATTTTGATTAACGAACACTCATGGAACACAGATGAACACAGATAGATTATTGATGTGGGCGTTGCTGAATCTGGTCATGAATTATGTTTGTATACATTTTTGTAGAGACGTAGCATTGCTACGTCTCTACATATCCGTGAATTGTAAATTCATATCTTGATTCAGCAATGCCTTGATGTGCATCTGTGTTCGACTTCAAAAATAGGATTGTTGCCATAGTTTTAATTCACATTAGGTGTGAATTATGAGTTATGAATTACAGTGATAAATTTTGTATTTGTAACCATTTACTGCTGGTAAATTTTGGGTGTCGGAAACACAATTTTTGATTGCTTCTGGTTCAGCAGCATGAAAGTTTACTAACCATAAGTCAAGGGGACGGGGTAGGCTTTTTAAAACATTTTGGAGAGTATTAGAAGCATTAGTTTTTTTGTCTTTATGGGCTAAGAGGAATTTTGCAGAGAGGGAATGAGAATTATGAAACTTAAATTCTCTGGCGACTCCCATCATTTCACCAATTTGTACATGAGTTTTTTGGGTAGTAGCGATTAGGACTGGTACTTTAGATGTATTTTGCATCAGTTCTACAAACAAGTCTGGGCGGTAATATTTTTGATAACCTAAATTACAAACAACTGTAATAGCACTGATAAAACCCATTACCCAAATAATGATCACAGACATTTTTCCTGTTACCCCCCACCTGACTATTTTTTCTCGGAGAGTATTCCAACTAATTGCCAGACTTGCCCCGATTAATACCACTACCGCAGGAAAATATACAAAGTTATAACGAGCACCTCTGGTCAGATCAATACCAAGAAAATAAGTGAAGCAAAAGAACAAAGCGATCGCCGCTACAACTACACCAGCAAACACTTGGGTGATGATCCGGCTTTGTGGTTTTTCTAGCTGAGTTCTAAAGCCATTAAACAAAATTGGTATTGCCCAAATAAAGAAGATAATCATTACTAACCCAGAAGCAATTACTACTGGGCTCTGTGGTGATTCCACTGGTAGCAAAGAAATCATCGTAATCCATGCTGCCATAGCTTGAAAAATCGGACTAATCCAAGCAATGCCAATGCGATCGCCCTGAATCCAATCTGTTAATTTGTCACCATAAGCATTATGTAAAAATGCTGGTATCCAAACTATACCTGCTATAAAAGTACCAATAGCAACAGCATAAATGCCTTTCCAGGGGGGGGAGAAAAGGGAGGTGGGGTGTAGACGCGCAAGCGGCTTCCCGTAGGGTAGGGGAGGTGGGGGGGAATTCCTTATGTAATCTTCTTTGGCGACCTGTCTGTGTGGCGATCTGTCTGTTGGTCTCCACTGTTGATAAGCTAGAAAAATTAGCACAACGGCTTCAGTAACTAGGGTGAGCACAAAAAAATAATGAGTTGCAACACCCAAAGCATTAATTCCAATCCAAGCCAAAACTAGCCAAATGGGTAACTGAGTGCGTTTTTGAATGTGATGTGTAGCAACTACTAGGCAAGCCAGAGAAGCAATTACCCACAAAATAGCTAAAGTATAGTGACGAGCTTCTTGAGCTAAAAAGATACCATAGGGTGAAATTGCCATGAACGCAGCAGCTAAATGACTCACCAGACGAGAACGAAAAGCCAGCCAACTTAAACCATAAATCGCAGGAATAGATATTGCTCCAAAAATAGCAGCAAGCGATCGCGCTCCCCATAATGAAACTAGCTCTGCTTGTGTGGGAAACAACTTCAGCCACAGGTGAGTTAGCACAAAGTACAAAGGTGGATGATTGCTTTCACTGAATAAATGCGTTAAGACATCTTGAATTGTTGCGCTGCTTTGGGGTTGCAGGGGTTGTAATAAAGCATCGATTGCGATCGGTTGATTTAACGGTACTGGCAAAAAACTATTTCCCAGACTAAATACTAAAGTAGAAAATTCATCTGTCCAAGGAGGTTTTGCCGTCAAATTGGTTAAGCGTAAACCCATACCGATCAACAGCCAAACCAAGAGCAAACAGGGGTGAAACCAACGGGGATATGCTGGAGCCGCCATCACATTAATATTGAATTTAAGTATCAGACGTAAAATTTTAAATTAAAGTTCAACTGAACATCCTACTAAATTCAACATCACCTAGACTGAATTTATGCTTTCGTTGCGATAAATCCGACTTGGGCTTGACTGAATTTGAATTCTCCATATCCATGAATAACTCTGACTTGAAAGCCAACTCTTTGCAATTGTTCTAAAATTTCAGAACCCCTAAAACATCATAACCAGCTTGGGTGAGTGCTTTTGCCCAGATACCACTGCCACACCCTAAATCAACTACTAGACCCTTATTTATACCTTTTTGATGCAAAATTTCCAATAAGCCTGGTGCAGATTCACTTGAGAAAGCACCAAAACCGACATCGTGAATGTAAGCAAGATCCTCTTGATAACCTGCAAGCATACATAATATGACCAAGTACATACTACTGGTCACACACACTTAGTTGCTTCAATTCCCCAAACAACTATTTAACTTGGGTAACACGCCAACTGAGTTTGAGGTTCACCCAAAAATTCCAAACAGTAGCAATAGCGATCGCAATCAAGTTAGCAACATAGCGGTTGCGAATCAGGAAATTAAATACCAAATTCAACACCAACACATTTAACACCAACCCCGCCAAACAAATAATGTTGAATTTCAAAAACCGCTTGCAGCGCTGACGCCACGACTTCTGTTGCATCGCCACATCAGCAAAAGTCCAAGCATCATTCCACAAGAAATTATTAAAAATCGCAATTTCACCAGCAATAATTTTACTGCGAGTTAGGGGTAATCCTAAGGTAGTTGGATCACTGAGTAAGTAAAGCACCGCCATATCTACAAACACTCCACTCAGTCCTACTAAACCAAAACGCACGAATCGACCGACTGGGAAGTTTTGACTAAATTTCCCAATGTGTCCAGTGGAAAGCCGTAACCGCAATAAATGATGAATGTATTCTAGATATTGCTTCCAAGTAACTTTACTCTCACCTTGTTTACGTTCGCAAAAGACGTAACCAACTTCGGCGATTTGCTTGATTTGACCACGCCCGATCACCTCCAGCAATATTTTGTATCCTACGGGATTGAGAGTGACGTTCGCTATGCTGTGGCGACGCACCAGAAAATAACCACTCATGGGGTCTGAAACTCGACCAACTACGCTGGGCAGAATAATCAATCCTAACACTTGAGCGCCACGAGACAAAAAACGCCTGATTAAACTCCAACTGGAGACTCCCCCACCATCTATATGGCGACTAGCAACTGCTAAATCAGCCCCTTTGACAATTGCATCTAATAGTTGTAGCAGCACATGGGGTGGATGTTGTAGGTCGCCATCTATCACCCCTAAAAGAGTTCCTTTTGCTACTTGCCAACCCCGAATCACTGCTGAGGAAAGACCCCTCTCATCCTGACGCCGCATCACTTGTAATTGCGGGTATTGTTGCATCAAAGATTGTGCTATCTGCCATGTACCATCAGGACTATTATCATCTACTACTATCAATTCGTAGTTTCCAGGAATCCGCTCATCCAACAATTTAGTTAATCTTTGGATGATTTTTTCGATATTAGCAGCTTCGTTGTAAGTCGGAATAATCAACGAAAACCATACTAATTCTTGAGAAGGTGATTCTGGTATCTGTAATGTCCCTGATGGAACTGGTAATAATGAACTCGTTTGATTTATATTCATTCAGCAAAGGAGAGATTATTAAAAAGCAGCAACATTAGCATTTAGTGAGGGAGCTTATGTCGTTTATATTACTCTTTCTTGTATGAGTAAGATTGTTTATATTTGTTTAAATTTTCATTTAAGTCAATTTATACTATTTTAATTAGCAGCTATTATATAATATCTAATTGGATTTGAAAAAATTAAGCTTTGAGTTATTGATAATTAGGACTGAGACAGAAATTGACAAATTGATTGAACCACCAAGACGCCAAGAACGCCAAGGTTTTAGACTGTGCGTCCAGTTATAGTAGTTTACTAAAATGCGGATTTTATGAGGATATAGATAACACAAAATATTATCAATAGCCTTGTAAAAAAAAACAATTGAATTTTTGCATTCAAAACAATGCTTGCCAAGTTTTTAGCAATGAAATTTGTATTGGAGAGGAGATAAAATAAGTATTTTTAATTCAATTAAGGTAATTTTTTTATCGGCAACACATAAAATTTGTATTACGGCGATTTAATTAGAGATAAAAATTTCATTTGCTATCATAAGTCTTCTACTGGCATAGCTTGTGTTTTATCAGAAAGTAAAATTTTATTATGTATGATAGTCAATTTCCAATCAATCTAGTCTTTGAGAAAAGCGATACATAAGGTGATAGATAGCACAGTAGAAATGATTCTTGACCGTGCCTTGATGGGATACGACTTATCTCCTGAAGAGGGATTGGTATTATTACAACAGTCTGATGCAAGTTCAATTGCTGCTATTTGCACAACAGCAGACAAACTGCGTCACCGCCAAGCAGGCGACACAGTTACCTATGTGATCAATCGTAATATCAACTTTACTAATATCTGCGAACAGCACTGTAGTTTCTGCGCTTTCCGACGAGATGCAGGTGACGAAGGTGCATATTGGTTAGATTGGACAGCAATTTTGGAAAAAACAAAAGATGCTGTCAAGCGCGGCGCAACGGAAATTTGTATGCAAGGTGGGTTAAATCCAGCAGCACAAATTAATGGTAAATCTTTGTCTTACTACCTCAAATTGGTAAAAACTATCAAACAGGAATTTCCTCATCTGCATCTACACGCTTTTTCTCCTCAAGAAGTACAGTTCATCGCTAGAACCGATGGACTTAGTTATGCTGAGGTAATTGCTGCTTTACGAGATGCTGGTGTGGATTCAATGCCAGGAACAGCAGCTGAAGTATTAGATGATGAAGTACGACGCATCCTATGTCCTGAAAAGATTGACACAGCAACTTGGTTAGAAATTGTGAGTACAGCTCATAAATTGGGTTTACATACCACTAGCACCATGCTGTCGGGACATATAGAGAATCCAACACAACAAATTCAGCATTTAGAAAAATTGCGATCGCTCCAAAAAACTGCTGTCAATAAAGAATATCCAGCCCGAATTACCGAGTTTATTTTACTACCATTTGTTGGACAAGAAGCACCCAAACCCCTACGCCGACGTGTCGGTCGCGATCAGCCTGTGTTAAAAGACGCACTTTTACTTACCGCCGTCGCGAGGATTTTTTTAGGAAATTGGATTCCTAACCATCAACCAAGTTGGGTCAAATTGGGTCTTCCAGGAGCAATTGCAGCTCTAAATTGGGGCTGTAACGATATTGGTGGTACATTAATGGAAGAACACATAACCACAATGGCAGGAGCCATTGGGGGTACATGCATGGAAGTTGAAACCTTGCAAAGTGCGATCGCTTCTCTGGGAAGACCTTATCAACAACGGGATACTCTTTATCACAAAGTTAGTGGTTAGTGGTTAGTTGTTAGGAATCAGTGAACAGTGAACACTAGCAGCCGCAGTGAGTAATAGAATTTGCTCACTGATAACTGAAACTGATAACTGAACAACACTCTCCCCAGATCCAGAATGATCCCCATGATACCAATCCAGGATAGTATGGACGTTGATTTACGTATAGTTTCACATCAATGATTATGAAGCGCTATTGGTCACGTCTGCTTGCTCTGGTCTTAGTTGTAGCTATTGGCCTAATGGGTTGTTCCGGTAGTCCAGATGGTTTGTCTGGCGATTATCGCCAGGACACATTGACTGTACTCAATACTTTAAGACATACCCTAGAGTTACCAGACGATTCACCAGAAAAAGCAGCAGCGCAAGCACAAGCGCGTCAACAAATAAATACTTTTGCAGCTCGTTATCAACGGGATAATTCTGTGGCAGGTTTGGGTTCTTTTACAACCATGCGAACTGCCCTTAATTCCCTTGCTGGACACTACAGTTCCTATCCCAATCGTCCTATACCGAAAAAGCTCAAAGATCGTCTAGAAATGGAATTTAAGCAGGTCGAAATGTCACTACAGCGTGGGGCGTAATTGTCTGTTACAGAGAAACCGTTGAGAGTCTCTAGGTTTTTGCCAGGAGATGAAAACGAGTTTTGATACAGAGATTTGTCAAGGTAGCGACTGCTGTTCAAGAGTCAAGAGTTTTTATTGGGGTACATTGACAATTGACTCTTGAAACTTAACTATTGTTAAACTTGATGCATAGTGATCTCTGTGATGCCACTTAGTACTTCTCAGTTAAAGGAGAAAGGGAAAAGGGCAAAGGATGGAAATAACACTCCTACTCCTTCACCTTTTCCCAGACACAGATGAAAATTAAGTGTGCTTATCCAAGAAATATTGAAATGTCACTGTATTGATATTAATGATCAAGCTACTAGGAACATCATTGGGACTTAATGTGATAATTTTTGATCACTCAACTAAATCAAAAATGCGGCAACAGAAATGAGGTTTTGAGAGTCAGTCAAAACTAGGCTGCAAAGCCTCAGAACTAAGCTTGGAATTTTATACACTTTTCCCAAATCATCTGAAATTTGGGACAAATGATTATTTTGTCATTTTATTGCTAAGTTATGTTTAACCGTCCCCTGAATGTTGCAAAACCAATATTCTTTTGGCGGCGTCTTTTCGCTGCGATTTTCAGCAGTAGTATGCTGATGTCATATTTTGGCAATCAGTCTGCACAAGCACAGGAAGTCAACCAATATTGCCAAATATCAGCAGCACAAGCGCAAGCAAAAGAAAAATTACGTTTGTCAGCACTGCAAGGCGATCAACAAGCGCAAAACCAGTACCAAGAACTTGTACGCCAACACAAACAAGCTGTACAAGAATGCCGAAATCGCAACTGGCCACAAGTGCAAGCAATCTGGTTGCGTTTGTATCCCTGCGACATTCAGCCGGGCGAAATCGACAGAATCATGGATCGAATAGTCAATCGGGGCTATAACCAAGTTTATTTGGAAGCATTTTACGATGGACAGGTATTATTACCAGCAGCCAATAATCCTACAGTATGGCCTTCTGTAATTCGCACACCAGGGGCAGAAAATACTGATTTACTATTGAGGGCAATTCAAAAAGGACAAGAACGGGGTTTAAAAGTCTACGCCTGGATGTTTACGACTAATTTTGGCTATACATATGCCCAGCGTCGTGACAGAGAAGGAGCGATCGCTCGCAATGGCAAAGGTCAAACGAGCTTATATGTTGTAGATGACGCTTCTCAAGTATTTATTGACCCCTACAACCTACAAGCAAAGCGTGACTATTACCAGATGGTACAAGAAATTTTACGCCGTCGTCCCGATGGAATACTGTTTGATTATGTACGCTATCCACGACAAGCAGGGGCTGATTCTATAGCCACTAAAGTTACAGATTTGTGGTTATATAGTGAAGCTACTCAACAAGCGTTATTTCAACGGGCGCAAAATAATAAAGGCTTAGAATTAATTCGCCGCTTTTTGAGTAAAGGATACGTGACAGCAGGAGATATCAGTGAAGTTGATAAACTCTACCCCCAAGAAGGAGAACCAATGTGGCAAGGGCGTACACCACCGCCACCGCCACCAATAGAACCACCATCACCAATAGGACAAAAAGCTGTCGCTGCGGTAATTCCTCCCGTACAAAGACAACCAATCCTCCAATCAGAATTATGGCAGCTCTCTGTTGCCCACGCCATGCAGGGTATTCTGGATTTTGTCAATCTAGCTGCTTACCCAGCCCAAAAGCTTGGTATTCCCGCAGGGGTAGTATTTTTCCCTGATGGTAACCAAACTGTCGGAAAAGGTTATGATTCTCGCTTACAGCCTTGGGATCGGTTTCCCAGTTCCTTAGAATGGCATCCGATGTCTTATGCAAACTGCGGCAATGCCACTTGTATCGCAGCACAAGTACAACGAGTTTTAAGCATGGCTAAACCAGGTACTAAGGTAATTCCTGCGATCGCTGGTCAATGGGGTAAGAATGTTAACGGTCGCCCATCACTAGACACACAAATGCAAGCAATAAGACCATTTGCTACCCAACTAACAGGGGTAAGTCATTTTGCTTATTCTTGGCAAGATCCAGAACACGACCAACAACGGAAATTCTGTCGGGTGAAGTGATTGGGGATTGGGGAGGTCGGGAGATGGGGAGACAAGGGAGACAAGGAAGCAAATTAACAACCAACAACTAACCACTAACCACTAACAACCAACAACTAACTTTGTTTCTGTACAAACAGCATGTAAAGGTTTGTCCCACGAGTCTATTGGTAATTCGGGTAAATAAGCAAAATCAAAGACAATGCCAATAGCAGATTTATTTGCCCACTCAGGTGCAGCAAGCAAGCGATCGTAATATCCCCCACCGTAGCCCAAGCGATAGCCTTGTTGGTTACAGGCAACACAAGGTACAAGGATTAAATCTACTTGCTCATAGCTTATAATTGGAGCGTTTGCATAAGGTTCCGGAATGCCATAACACCCAATTTCTACTGCCTCATTGGGTGTCCATTGATGCCAGAATAAGGAATCACCCACACAGCGAGGCATTCCCCATATTTTGGTAGGGGTATTTTCCCATAAGGGACTTAAATCAGGTTCTTGACGAAAGCTGAAATAAGCAAGTACTGTTTTTGCCTGGGTAAACTGTGGTGAACTTAAAAGGTTAGTGCAAATGCGATCGCTTTTTTGTTTCCATTGTGCGACTGACATTGATTCACGTTGTTTAAGAAGCGATCGGCGTAACTGTGTTTTATCCATTAAATAATTTACGCCTGATGTGAATTGAATATGGAGACGCAATATTCCTTGCGCCTGGTAAAAAACGTTTTTTTAGAAATCGACCACCGATACACACCGATAAACACAGATGGATCTTTCATGGGTGGTTGGGTGGTCATTGGTTTGTTGAGTATTTCCCATGATCTATTAGCGCCTTTGTTAATTCACATTAGACGTAATTTATAAAAAATAACCACAAAGACACCAAGGCAAAATTCTTTGTGTCTTAGTGTCTTGGTGGTTCTATTATGCTTAATTCAACTCAGACTGAACTTACGCAGCGTTTTGACGCCACCATTCAATGGTATTTTTCAACCCTTGCTTGAAATCCACCTGAGCAGCAAAACCAAAGGTTTGTTTTGCCCTTTCGATATCTAAACAACGGCGGGGTTGACCGTTAGGTTTGTCGGTTTCCCAAACAATTTCACCTTCGTACCCCATCAATTCACAAATTAAGTTAATCAAGTCACGAATGGAGATTTCGTAACCAGTTCCCAGGTTCACGGGTTCTGGGTCGTTATAGTATTGCGTACCCATGACAATACCCCGCGCTGCATCTTCTGAATAGAGAAACTCGCGGGTAGGACTACCGTCACCCCAAACAGGGATTTGCTTTTCTCCCTTAATTTGGGCTTCGTAAACTTTGCGAATTAAAGCTGGGATAACATGGGAACTTCTGGGATCAAAGTTATCTTCTGGACCGTACAAATTCACTGGCAAAAGATAAATGCCGTTAAAGCCATACTGTTGGCGATAAGCTTGCAGTTGGACTAAAAGGGCTTTTTTGGCTATGCCGTAGGGAGCATTAGTTTCCTCTGGGTAGCCATTCCATAGGTCATCCTCTTTGAATGGCACTGGGGTAAATTTGGGATAGGCGCAAATAGTACCCACACAAACGAATTTTTCTACACCAGCTTGATAGGCAGCATGAATTAGCTGGGTTCCCATCATCAAGTTGTCGTAAAATAACTCGGCGGGTTTTTCTCGATTGAGACCAATACCGCCGACATGGGCTGCTAAGTGAATGACAATATCTTGTTGATCAACTGCACGCTGGCAGTTTTCCATCAGGCGTAAATCACAATCACGCGATCGCGGTAATGTAATTTTTTCTGGGTTGGCTCCAGCTTTGTATAACTGGTTGACTACCTGACGTCCCAGAAAACCAGTACCTCCAGTTACAAGAATGCGTTTATCTTTGAGTTCCAAGGCATTCATCTTTTGTCCTCGTGGATCTTGTTCACAGATGCAGCACCCCTACTTCTTGACGAATCATGGCATTATCCATAATTGCGTTTGCTAATTTCGCGTTGGGAGAAGTCAAACCTAAAGCTTGTAAGTCTGCTTCCACCATTAACGAAACTAGTTCCTCAAATGTTACTGAAGGCTTCCAGCCCAATTTTTGTTGCGCTTTTGTCGGATCACCTATCAACAAATCTACTTCTGCTGGACGGAGATAGCGTGGGTCAAATTCCACATAATCTTGCCAATTGAGATTTACATAACCAAACGCCAGTTCTAGGAACTCTCGGACTGTATGGGTTTCCCCAGTGGCAATTACATAGTCGTCAGGTTCGTCTTGCTGCAACATCATCCACATTGCTTTGACGTAATCTTTGGCATAACCCCAATCCCGCTTGGCATCCAGATTACCCATATATAGTTTTTTCTGTCTACCAGCAAAAATGCGGGCCACTGCCATCGTTATTTTACGTGTGACAAAGGTTTCACCCCGTCTAGGTGATTCATGATTAAACAGAATACCGTTACACGCGAATAAGCCGTAAGATTCCCGGTAGTTTACCGTTTGCCAGTGGGCATAAACCTTAGCACAGGCATAGGGACTGCGGGGATAAAAAGGCGTAGTTTCCTTTTGGGGTACTTCTTGTACCAAACCAAACATTTCTGAAGAGCCAGCCTGGTAGAAGCGCACCTGAATACCTGTACGGCCTTGATAGTCGCGGATTGCTTCTAAAAGACGCAGTGTTCCCATTCCCACTGCATCAACTGTATACTCTGGTGCATCAAAGCTGACCCTTACATGGGATTGAGCGCCCAAATTGTAAATTTCTGTTGGCTGGACTTCTTCTAAGATGCGGCGCAGTGTAGTACCGTCTGTTAGATCCCCATAGTGAAGAAATAACCGCACTCCCTCTTTATGAGGGTCTTCATAAATATGATCAATGCGGTCTGTGTTGAAGGTGGAAGTCCGGCGAATAATGCCATGAACTTCGTAACCTTGTTCAAGTAAAAATTCACTTAGGTAGGAACCATCTTGACCGGTAATACCAGTAATCAACGCTCGCTTTTGTTGCGTCATGCTCAATTATCCCTTGTCGTTTCTGATGATTATTGATACAGGCGACCTGGTACAACTTAGCAATAATTTGCTTAATTGCCCAATGGGAAACCTACGAGTTTCCTTGCTTCTATGTTAGTTAACCTCAGTAAATATGCTGATTTTAAATCATTTTCAGGTACTTTTGTAATCAAAACAGATAAATTTGTTGATACTGTCTATTTTTTTTAACCTTTTACTAAAAGTTTATATATTTTTTGAATTGCAAAGAATTTATAAAGCTTAAATAATAGAGATAATTTTAAGTGACAACTACATTGATTTTTTGACTAAATATTTTTTGCTAATTGATTATAATTGATTATAAATATAAACTATCCTACTTTTAAATACAATTTCTCTATCATACCAAATTGTAACAGTTAGCATTGTTTTAAATTCCACGAATAGTCCTTTAGCAAAGAATCCCAATCTAAAATCCATCTTCAAAAGCTTTAGCAGAGGTTTCATCTGCTCAAACTTTTTGCAAAATCCAAAATTGGTATGAATCATCTATATTTTGCATTTGGGGCATTAACTGCCCCACAAAATCAGGGTGTGCTAATTTTTCAGTAAGCTCCGTTATCTTTAGGCATGATTACCACACGAATCGTTTTCAAAACTATCCATAGATCGAGCCAAAAGTTCCTAAATTTTACATAATGCAGGTCTATTTGGACTCGTCGAGGGTAAGGAATGTCATTGCGACCAGAGACTTGCCATAATCCAGTTATTCCAGGTCGGATAGTTAAAATCTGATCAATGTAATAACCGTATTTTGGTAATTCTTCCGCAACTAATGGTCGTGGACCGACAACACTCATATCCCCTTTGAGAACGTTCCAAAATTGAGGAAATTCGTCCAGACTGGTAATTCGTAAAAATTTACCGATCCTTGTAATTCGGGGATCGTGTTTGAGCTTGAAATTGTTTTCAAACTCTTGCCGCAACTCTGGCGATGTATCCATCATTTGCATAAGCATTTCGTCAGCATTCGTCACCATTGTGCGGAATTTTATACAATTGAAAGGCTTGTAGTTTTTACCAACCCGTTCTTGAACATAAAAAATGGGACCTTCCGAGCTTAAAGCAATCAACAAGGCCAAAACTAAATAAACGGGAGAAAACAAAATTAATACAGAAAGCGAAAAGACAATATCAAATAGTCGTTTAGCAAACTCTCCGTTGAGAACCTGAAAAGACAGACCTCTAGGCTTTATTCTAGGCGTCTTTGCTGGTTGACCGCGTTTTAAGAACGTACGCGATCGCCCAATCAACGTTAATCTGGCTTCACCAGATGGTGAACGTCTTTCAGGCAAAGAGGGGCTGTCTGTGAAAGAACGCCCCGTCCCGGATGCGCTACGTGAGCGCTTGCCGGAGAGGAGTGAGCTCTGGGCAGTCATCATACTCCTTAATAATCCACACCACACATAGTCCCAATCTTAAAGCTAAACGCAGGTGCTTCTGGGAGCAATTTTCCAAAAGCTTCTGCAAAAATCAGACCTCACATACACTTGAAGAATTTTTTTCGATGCACGTCTGTAAAAATTCTAAGTAACGTTGGGCAAATATTTGACTTTTAAATTGCTCGGCGTGTGATCGAACATATTCGGGAATAAATTTGCTGTAAGAGGCTTCTAAAGTTTCTATAGCTCCGATTAAGGACGCTTCTTTTTGTTCCTCAAACAATATACCCGTTCCTGTTTCTCCCCAGGTGCGGATATCCCTTACCGTTTCTTTAGCGCCACCAGCGTCATAGGCAATTACTGGTGTACCACAAGCTTGTGCTTCTACTAAGGCAATGCCAAAATCTTCACAAGCTGCATATACAAAACCTTTAGCATGAGCCATATATTGTTTGACAACCTCATCAGGTTGCCACCCAAGAATTTGTATATTTGGATTTGCTATTTTACGAATTTTTTTCATTTCTGGACCTGTGCCTATTACTACTAATTTTTTTTGCATTTGGTTAAAAGCGCTGACAATTAGAGATACTTGTTTGTAACTAACTAATCGGGAAACAGTTAAATAGAAGTCTTGTTTGTCAGGAGAAAAAGAAAATTTTTCAATATTCACAGGTGGATAAATAACAGTTGCTTCCCGTCGGTAGCAACGCCAAATGCGACGAGCTGTATGGTAAGAATTAGCAATAAAATAATCAACACGATTTGCACTTAGCACGTCCCACATGCGTAATTGATGTAATAAATATCGCGTCATCCAACCGGGTAAACCGTTACCAAGTTTGCTTTGACGCAGATAATCAAACGTTAAGTCCCAAGCGTAGCGCATGGGACTGTGGCAGTAGCAAATATGTAACTGTTCAGGAGAAGTTAGAACTCCTTTAGCAACAGCATGGGATGAAGAAAGAACAACATCATACTCACGTAAATCGAGTTGTTCAATTGCTAAAGGCAAAAAAGGTAGGTATTTTTGTATACCTTTTTCGGCAAAGGGGAAGTGTTGGAGAAACGTCGTGCCAATTTGACGTTTATATAAATAACTTTCTGGGTTACGAGATTCAAAATCGATGAGGGCATATAAGTCCGCATCAATGTAGTTCAGAATTTCCCGCACAACTAGTTCTGAACCGCCAGTGGCTTTAGGTGTTAGCCACTCATGCACCAAAGCATATTTCAAGGGCACAGCTAACTTTAATTAGTAGGTAGAAAACGACACACGCAAATTATGAGGTTAACTGAAAAGTTTCCCGTTGTCATTGAAAATGGGAAATGCCCCATATCCAATCAAGGACGTTATCTTCTCAAAATAGGTTCCACAAGCTGATAATCTCAGATTAGGGATTGGGGATTAGGGAGAAGACAAAGGGGAAGTGTCCGACCTGTCCCTAGCCCCCAAAATGACAACTGACAGAAAAATTGGGGATTTATGCGAATTCTAATTGTGGGTGGTACTCGATTCATTGGCGTCTACCTAACTCAACTGCTGGTACAGCAGGGACACGAGGTAGTACTTTTCAATCGTGGGAATCGTCCGCTACCAGTTGAGGGTATAGGACAAATTACAGGCGATCGCACTGACGCCACCCAATTAAAAGAAAGACTTTCTAAAGAGAATTTTGATGCCATTTTTGACAATAACGGACGGGAACTTACTGATACTCAACCACTTGCAGAAATTTTTCAAGACCGCGTGCAAAATTTTATCTACATGAGTTCTGCTGGAGTATACCTCAAATCAGACCAAATGCCTCATATTGAAGGTGATGCAGTTGATCCGAAAAGTCGCCACAAGGGTAAGCATGAAACAGAAGCTTACCTAATACAACAAGGAATTCCCTTTACCTCTATTCGTCCCACTTACATTTATGGGCCAAAGAACTATAACGATTTGGAAGCTTGGTTTTTTGATAGAATTGTGCGCGATCGCCCGATTCCCATCCCTGGAAATGGCTTACACATCACCCAGCTAGGCCATGTCAAAGACTTAGCAACGGCAATGACCAAAGTTTTGGGCAATTCTCGAGCACTCAGACAAATTTATAATGTTTCAGGCGATCGCTTTGTCACTTTTGATGGTTTAGCGCGTGCTTGTGCTGTAGCGGCTGGTAAATCGCCCGATGAAATCAAAATCGTCCATTACGACCCGAAAAAGTTTGATTTCGGCAAGCGTAAAGCTTTTCCTTTAAGAACACAGCACTTTTTTGCTTCAGTAAATAAAGCCATGACAGAATTAGATTGGCAACCTGAGTATGATCTAATTTCTGGGCTGCAAGACTCCTTCGGAAATGATTATTTGGTGTCAGGACGGCACAAGGCAGAAATTGATTTTTCTGTGGATGAGGAAATTTTGCAAACTATATAGTTCATAGCTTTCGTTCGAGGGGTGCGATCGCGTTGTTCTTCTAAAATCTTCTTCATTTCCTCAGCTTTCTTTTGTCCCCTGGCTGTCAGCTTTTTCTGAGCGCGTTTGTGCAAATGTGGTGTTAATTCTCCCACGTCACCTATTACTTTGGGCGATCGCATCTGGGAGCAATTAGCTGTTTAGCCACAACTATCTCTGTTGCGGGTACGGCTTTTGGGCGAGTGTTATTTGCTACAATATTTGATAATTTTGGTAGTTATGCGCCAATTCTGGGCTTTTCTTTGATATTGCCAAGTGCGATCGCTTTAACTGGATTTTGGGTTGAGATCGCACAGAAAACAAGCTCGTCCACCTAAAATAAAGATGAGTAGATGACAATTTTTTGATCGATAAACTCTCCTATTCTCTAGTTTCTGCCAATGTCGGCTCTGGCAAATAAAGTCGTTCTTCCCTAGCATCATACTCAAATAATTCTGCGTAGCGTCCCCAATCAACGGCGGTAGCAAATTGTCGTTCTGCTTCTTCAGGAGGAAAATGTTCATCCAGCAAATCCATAAAAAAATCTGCCCGCATTGAACCAATGCGTTTTTCCCGTAGTGTCTGTACCATACTGGCTAACATAGGTACATTTTGCAACACTTGCTGCCGGAATAGATCCTTACTTCGCAAAATGGTAGTGGTGGCAAAGTCACGCCCAATATCAGTGAGTTGGACATCACCTTGGGTTACTTTTGCAAAGCCCAACAACACCGCAGCATCGAGAATTGGTAAAAGGTCATCTACTGCCAGTTGTATCCGTTCTGCTAACTTAAAAATATCTTCCCTGCTATCTGGTTGTTCGACAATTAATTCTAAAAGACCACTAATGCCACCAACTCGCACATGAGGTAATAATTGGGCATAGGGCGATTGAGGTTTTTGAGTTGGGGCTTCAGTTTTGGCTACTGTAACTTCTCCAGTGACTTCGGCTTCTGGGTTAGTCATCACCGTATATATATAGTCTACTAAAGCTTGGAATCGAGGGTGTGTGCGATCGTGGGGGCGGGGTAAATCAATCACGACTTCACCACGAACACGTCCGGGATTTGCCCCCAAAATAATCACCCGATCTGCTAAAAATACTGCCTCCTCAATATTATGGGTGACAATTAATATACTTTTAGAAGGGAAACTACCTGCATTCCACAGGTCGTCAATCTCACCCCGCAAGTTCTCAGCTGTCAGCACATCCAAGGCACTAAATGGTTCATCCATAAATAATACTTGCGGTTCAATCACAAATGCCCGCGCAAAACCAACTCGCTGTTTCATTCCCCCAGATAATTCCTTGGGATAGGCACTTTCAAAACCATCTAAACCTACCAAGTCAATGGCTTTCAAGGCGCGTTGTCGTCGGGCTTCTCGACTCACTCCTTGGGCTTCTAGTCCCAGTTCAACGTTTTCCTGTACTGTTAGCCAAGGTAGTAGGGCAAAGCTTTGAAAAACCATTGCCACATCTTTGTTAGCACCACGTAAAGGTTTGCCATTACTAATGACTTGCCCTTCACTGGGTGGAATTAAACCTGCCATAATCCGCAGGAGGGTACTTTTACCACTACCACTACGTCCTAGTAGAGCGACGACTTCACCTGCATTGACTCTGACGTTAATCTGACGCAGAACTGTAAACTCGCCCTTACCATCAGGAAGGGGAAAACTTTTGTTTACCTGTTCAACAGCGATGAGTGTCGGCCCTGTAGTTAATGTTGTTTTTATCATAATTACACTGCTTGTTGCTCAAGTTTACTATTGAAGGCATAAATCTGGTATTCTTGACAAAAAATATTATTTTATACAAAAATATATTTAACGCATAATTGATTTTTTCCTATAAATGGTATTTGGTTCCTGCCAGATGATGCAACCAGAATTAAATAAAATGTACTACTGAACGTCAAAATATCAACCTACATTTTTCCTCAAAGTGATAGAACTAATATTTGATGTTTTCTATTGCTTATTGCCTGTTCCCTACCTCTACGAGTTGTTCATGAATCAAATCGGATTCCTATAGACAATATTTATTTTGCTTCTATAAATGGTATTTTGTTTCTGCTAAGTGATACAATCGTCGCCAGAATAAGCGATTAAAACCAACCACATATAAACTCATCATCCCAATGCCCAAGGTGATGCGAGGCCAGTCACCTGCTTCAGTTGCTTGGGCAATGTATGCTCCTAACCCTGTTGCTGTTAAGGTGGTTTGTCCCCAACTAACAATCTCAGAGACAATGCTGGCGTTCCAAGCTCCGCCACTAGCAGTTATACCACCTGTCACCCAAGAAGAGAAAATGCCGGGGATAATTAATTTCTGCCATAATTTCCAGCCATGTAAGCCTACATCTTTTGCCATTTCCCGCAAATCCGTAGGTATGCTCATAGCTCCAGCGATGGAATTAAAGAGAATGTACCATTGTGCGCCTAGAGACATCAACAAAATACTACCGAAATCAATGCTGATGTTGGCACGAATGAAGAACAGGGTGGCAAAGGGAAAGATAAAGTTGGCGGGAAATGATGCCAAAAACTGCACTACAGGCTGTAATAGACGTGCTAATTTGGGGTTAAAGCCGATCGCTACACCAATGGGTGTCCAGATAACTGTGGCAATTACCAGTAATACCGACACTCGCACCAAGGTAAGTAATCCTAGCAAAAAGGCTTTAATGACTTCAGCTAAACCTACTGTGGTAAGAATAAAGTGCAACCCGGTAATCACAAGTGCGCCAATTACTATTAATAAGACAAAGTTGTAGAGGCGATCGCTCAATACTTGCTCATTTTCATCTACATTCTGGATGGGACGCGGTGGAGTCAAAGATGACAGTAGACGGTTAATCGCTTCACCCAATGGTGTCAACGCCTGAGCCATTAAACTGGGAAGTCGAGCAGTTTTGATTAAATCCAAAAGCCAAGACTCTGGCGCTTGGGCGGCTGCACTCGTCTCTAAGCGAAACTTATCTGACCAAGCAATCAACGGTCGCCAGAACAGCTGATCTACTAATAAAATTACTATACCAATGGTTAGTAATGCCCAACCTAAAGCGGGTAAGTCTTCCTTGGCAATAGCAGCTGCCACATAAGAACCCAGTCCCGGCAAGGTATAATCTCGGTTCAAGACGCTGATAGCTTCACTCGCTGCGACAAAAAACCAGCCGCCGCCAAAACTCATCATGGCGTTCCACAGCAATCCAATCATTGCTGAAGGTACTTCTAATTTGGTGAATCTTTGCCATCCTGATAAGCGATAAAGTCTTGCGGCTTCATCTAGTTCTGGTGGTACTGTTCTTAGGGATTGGTAAAATGAAAAGGTCATATTCCAGACTTGGCTGGTAAAAATCGCAAAAATCGAAGCGGCTTCTAATCCTAATAAACTACCAGGAAATAGAGCGATAAAACCTGTCACCGTAATTGATAAAAAGCCCAAGACGGGAACTGATTGTAAAATATCTAATAAAGGAATTAATACTTGCTCTGCTCGCCGATTTTTTGACGCAATGTAGCCATAGATTAAAGTAAACAAAGTTGAGAAAAATAGGGCTATAAACATTCTTAAGGTTGAACGCCCTGCATAGTATGGCAAATTCACTGGATCTAAGCTGACACTGGGTACAACATCTGGTGGTACAAAACTGATCAGTGTGTCTGCACCAACGCGGGCAATGAGTCCTAATAATACTA
The DNA here is from genome assembly GCF_001904645.1 of Fischerella major NIES-592. Lineage (NCBI taxonomy): Bacteria > Bacillati > Cyanobacteriota > Cyanophyceae > Nostocales > Hapalosiphonaceae > Fischerella > Fischerella major. Next base: position 191,679 of record NZ_MRCA01000005.1, read on the forward strand.
ATGTACCGAGAATTAAAGCAACGTCAGCTAAACCAAACGGTAAGCGTCGCAAAGCTTCTGGTGAGGGAAAAGTCCGTCTTAGCATAATAGTTAGTACCTCTGTGGAACTGGGGTTGATAATTTTGGTATATATGCTCAATTCTGGAGTTTTCCATGATATTACCATTGGCAACAAATGCACGACCAAGTTCGATCAGTCTACCGTTGCGATTGCGGATTCTCAATCTGTCAAGACAACGGAAAAAAAGGGGATTATGGTTAGGCGATTAGCTGCTTAATATTTACTTTAGGAATCACCTCTAAGTTGCATATCTCCCTCAATGGTTTTCTCTAATTGGTGGTCTTCAGAGATACTCTGCGTACCTCCGCGTTCACCTTGGCGTACCTCTGCGTTTAATAACCCCTATTTCTCACCTGTAGGCGGTAAAGCAATTGGGCTTAACTCCAACTCTGGATGTTCTCCCATAATTTGATCTAAATTCCACTGATTTTTAAACAACAATACCGGACGTTCCCAACGGTCTTTCACCACAAAGGTATTAAACAAACGCCCCACCTTTTCCAGTACAGCCCAGCCTCCCGTAACCCATCGCGCCACTGAATAAGGTAGAGTCTCTAAATAAGTCTCCACACCATACTCATTCACTAGACGAAACTGCACCACTTCAAATTGAAGTTGCCCAACAGCAGCTAAAATTGGGTTGCGTTTGCTCTCATCAGTGGAGTGCAAAATTTGTACTGCGCCCTCTTCTTGAAGTTCTGTAACCCCTTTGTTGAAATTCTTGTATTTAGTGGGATCTGCATTTTTCAGGTAAGCAAATAACTCTGGGGAGAAAGAAGGAATATTAGGATAGACCAACTTTTCACCTATGTACACAGTATCCCCGATCGCAAATGTCCCCGGATTATTTAATCCAACTACATCCCCTGCATAAGCAACTTCCACCGTATCCCGTTCTTGAGCAAACAATTTCTGGGGATGGGATAGCCGAATTGTTTTACCTGTACGAGCATGGTTCACCACCATGTCTTTTTCAAACTTACCAGAACAGACTCGTAAAAAAGCAATGCGATCGCGGTGTTTCGGGTCCATGTTGGCTTGCAACTTGAACACAAACCCAGAAAATTCTGGATAAGTTGGTGCAATTAGACCCTTATTACTTTCATGGGGAGTTGGCTTGAGTCCGTATTCCAAAAATGACTCTAGAAACAACTCCACACCAAAGTTGTTCATAGCACTGCCAAAAAACACTGGGGTCATCTTACCTTGATGCACTGCTTCTAAATCGAAGGTTGCACCTACCCCATCAAGAATTTCTATATCTTCTTTGAGTTGGTAGTATAACTCTGGCTCTAAAAGTGACTCAATCCTCGGATCTCCCAAAGAAATAGTAGTATCTGTAGCTTTTTTGCTACCATGAGCGGCTGTCTTTTGAAATAAGTGGATTTGCTGATGGCGACGGTCAAAAACACCTCGAAATTGGTCGCCTGTACCAATCGGCCAATTGATGACATAAGTTGCCAGCCCTAGCTCTCGCTCAATTTCATCAATTAGTTCTAAAGGCGACATACTGGGACGATCCAGTTTGTTAATAAAGGTAAAAATAGGCAAAGAACGCAATCGGCAAACTTCAAATAGCTTGCGAGTCTGTGTTTCTAATCCCTTCGCCGCATCGATGAGCATGACTGCATTATCCGCAGCCGCCAGCGTCCGGTAAGTATCTTCACTGAAGTCTTGGTGTCCTGGTGTATCTAAAAGATTGAGGAGAAACCCTTGGTACTCAAATTGTAAGACTGTTGAGGTAATAGATATACCCCGTTGTTGCTCCATTGCCATCCAATCTGAGGTAGCGTGCCGTTGGGCGCGACGAGCTTTTACAGAACCAGCTTGCTGAATTGCGCCTCCGTAGAGTAGCAGCTTTTCAGTGAGTGTAGTTTTACCTGCGTCTGGGTGAGAGATGATGGCAAAGTTACGCCGACGTTCGATTTCTTGCGGGGCGATTGCATCCCGTAATTCTGTTTGCATAAGTCTAAAATCTTGAGAATTGCTCTATTAATCAACTTTGACTATGTAGCGAGAATACATCTATGTGTATAAAGTTAGACAGCAATTAGTAGAGCAATTCTATGGTGGGCACTGATTGCCAATTTTTAGGTTGACGGAATAAATTTTTTTTAGGCGACAGTGGCTCACGGCTCAAAGATAGAAACTTGTTGCAAGGTCTTCTCCTGATTATATACCAGATTGTACTCACGTTAGTCTTAAAATCTTTGTTGGATTGTTGGTGCATTCAGATATACTTGGGGATTGTCTGGATCGAACTCTAAACCATTAAAGAATTTTTCTATTCCTCGTGATGTACTTGCTGGAATCGCTGCTGCTTGACCGATAAATTTAGCTGTTTCCCGCCATAAATCCTCCCGGTTGACAGCATTGATCAGAGGTTTGGTTTCAAAGTCTGGTGAACGGTTTCCCCAACGCATATCCTCGATTAAAAACCATAAATCATGGCTCTTGTAGGGGTAAGATGCGTTTTCTTGCCAAAACTTGATCCTGTGGGGACTATTTTCAACAACACGTCCATTCCCATAATCAAATTTGCCTATCAACCGATCGCGAATAACATCACTACTTATTCCTATCCACTCTCGTTTGGAGAGAATCTGAAACATCTCTTCTTTATTTTCAGGGCGATCGCACCACATTTGCGCCTCCATCACAGCAGCTAAGAGTGCTTTTGCTGCTTTGGGATGTTTATCTACCCAGTCAGCACGCATAGCAAAGGCTTTTTCTGGATGATTGTTCCACAATTCCCCACTGGTTAATGTAGAATAACCTATTCCTTGTTTTACTAGGCGCTGATGCCAAGGATCTACCACACAAAAAGCTTCCATTGTACCACCACGCATATTAGCAACCATTTGCGGAGGTGGTACAACAATAATCGAAACATCCTTATCAGGATCAATACCACCGTACGCCAGCCACCAACGCATAAAAAAGTCCCCAGTCACCCGCCGAAAGGGAACCGCACAGCGCATTGTATCTCCTTTCAAACTCTTTTGAGCAAATACTGATTTGAGAGGAGAACTATCCAAGCTCAGATTCAAGGCTTTGTAACTATTGGCAACAGAAATACCCTGTCCATTCACATTCAACCGAGCTAGGATGTACATGGGAATTTTGCGACCGTAGCTAATCTCACCAGTAGCCATAAGATAGACCATCGGGAACAGCAAATGAGCGCCGTCTACTCCTTGATCGGCTGAACCCAGCATGAGTTTATCACGTATAACTGCCCAAGAAGGTTGTTTGATAACTTGCACATCTGGCATTCCGTACTTGGCAAAAAAGCCCTTTGCTTTAGCAATAACCAAAGGACAACAGCTAGTTACAGGGATAAACCCTAGTTTTACAGATGTCACTTCTGGGGTGTCGCTGTAACCGATATGAACACTGGGAGCAGAATGGGTAGCAATCGTAGTAGAAGAACGATTAATTAAAGTGTGAGTCAAAACAGCTGCGCCACCAGCTGCAATAAATTGGCGTCTAGAAAACTTTGCCATAGAAAATTACTTTAATACTTAATATTTCAACTTAGAGAGCAAAATACCAACATTTGACATCAACACACAGCCATGAATTTATCGGTATGCATCTGTGTCCATCTGTGTTCATCTGTGTACCCTGCGGGAAGCCTATGAGCGTATCTACGATTTCTAAAACATAACTTTTATCACCGTTTTATCTAATATCAAGTATAATTTGGTACTAGATATCTGGCTTGATGTTGTTGATGTAGAAATTGCAGAAGTTCGTGACGTAGTGCAGAATAATCAGGACTATCAATCATCTGTGTGGCAATACGGGGACGAGTAAAAGGTACGTGTAAAATTTGCCCTACCGAAATACTAGCAGCAGTATTTAACATCACTACCCTATCAGAGAGTAACAATGCTTCATCAACATCATGAGTAACCATAATTGCCGTAATATGATTTTGCTCACAAATTTGCATTAACTCTATTTGTAGAGAACTGCGAGTCAGTGCATCCAAGGCTCCAAATGGCTCATCTAATAGCAACAGCTTTGGTTTAATTGCTAAAGCCCGTGCTAGTGCTACTCGTTGTTTCATTCCACCAGAAAGTTGTCTGGGTTTCTTGCGCGCTGCATCCTTTAAACCGACCATTTCCAGGTAGGTTGCAACTATGCGATGGCGTTCGGCTTTGGATTTGTGGGACATTGCTTTATCTACTGCGATCGCCACATTTTCCCAAGCTGTTAACCAAGGAAGCAGAGAATAGTTTTGGAACATCATCATGCGATCGCGTCCCGGTCGTTTGACTAATTGACCGTCAACTAATACCTGACCCCGTGAAGCTTTTTCTAAACCAGCAACGATATTCAGTAAGGTGGATTTGCCACAACCAGAATGACCAATCAGAGAAATAAATTCTCCTTGCTTAATTTCCAAGTTGACATCTGTGAGTACAGCGTGTCTGCCACCTTCCGGTGAGCGAAATTCTTTAGATAGATCCCGAATTTCTACAAAAATAGACATAGTAGCTTATATATAACTAAATTTATCTCTTAAGGCAAAAAATACACCAAATTGAAAAATGATTGCGACAGATGGAAATCTGAAACACTTATTCAATAAATGTTTAACAATCCAAAATCTAAAATCCAAAATGGTATTACTCTTGCGGAGTTACTTGAGAAGATATATATGCCATCATCCGATCAAGTATCAAACCAACTCCACCTAAATAAATAATTGCCAAGATGATTTCATCAATGTCAGAATTGTTGTAAGCATTAACAATAAAAAAGCCAAGTCCATCATCAGATAACAACATCTCAGCAGCTACTACCGCTAACCAAGATAAACCAAGGGCAACCCTTAATCCAGTAAAAATGTAGGGCATGGTTGCAGGTAGAAGAATTTTGAAAAAGCTTTCAAAAATAGAGAATTCTAATATCTTGGAAATATTCAGGTAGTCTTTGGGAATTAGCTGTACACCTAAAGCAGTGTTCAGGATAATCGGCCAAATTGCCGTAATAAAGATAACAAAGATAGCTGAGGGATTGGGCTTAAGAAAAATTGCTTGTGCTAAAGGCAACCACGCCAGAGGCGCTACAGGACGCAACCACTGAATAATCGGGTCGATCGCTTGTCTCATAAAACTATTCAAACTAATGAGAAATCCAATCGGAATTCCCACTAATGCCGCCAGTAAGTAACCAAAAACAACTCGCTTGAGACTCGCAAGGATGAGCCAAAACATACCTTTGTTATGGCTACCGTTGTTAAAAAATGGATTACGAATCAATTCCCAAGTGTGATTTACAACCTCAAAGGGAGATGGAAGTGAAGTATCAGGTCTCAGACTGAGGAAATACCAAATTGTGAGAAATACAATTATTCCACAAATGGATGGAAAAATTTGTTGAATGGGTGTTTGTAAATGCAATATTTTTTTGGCATTTAGCATTAGTAAGCACCTTTGTAAATAGATAAGAAAAAGTAAAAATATAATTCTGATATTGTGGTAATAATTGGCATTTTAGTCTTTGCTAGGCTGAACTTGGTCAATTACATACTTCACATTCATCACAACGATTTTCGGGTTGTATGGCAAAAATTTTTGCAGAAGATTAAAACAATAATCTAATCCAGATACAAAAAAACGGCAATTCTAGAATTTCATGTCGATTCATCTGATCATGATTGTCGGCTTTCATCACACTGTATCTTGCTAACCTGCGGAATATGGGTTAATCAAAAAGCACCTCAAGCTTTGAGGTGCTTTAAAGATTTTTTACCCTAATTTATGACATGACTGCTTTCTCTAAGATCAATTTAGAAGCTTTGACCTGCTCCGGTACAGTGACGGGGTAATCTCCTGTGAAACAGGCAGAACAAAAACTTTGTGGATCTTCTCCCGTCGCTAACAGCATTCCCTCCCAACTGAGATAGGCAAGGCTATCTACTTCTAGTTGCTTGGTGATTTCTGCTACTGATTTTGTCGCTGCGATTAGCTGATCTTGACTATCGGTATCGATGCCGTAAAAGCAAGGGTGAGTGACTGGCGGCGAAGAAATTCGCATATGTACTTCTGTAGCCCCGGCTTCACGCAAGGTTTTGACAAGTTTGCGGCTAGTAGTTCCTCGGACAATTGAGTCATCGACAATTATGACTCGTTTACCATTCAACACATCTTTGAGGGGGTTAAGTTTCATGCGGATGCCTGATTCGCGCATGGTTTGAGTAGGCTGAATAAATGTGCGTCCGACGTAGCGATTTTTGATCAGTCCTTCGGCATAGGAGATACCGGAGGCTTGAGAAAAGCCAATGGCAGCAGGAATCCCAGAATCAGGAACACCAATGACAATATCTGCGTCTACAATTGATTCTGTTGCTAGTTGCCGCCCTAAGCGCATCCGGTAAGTATATAAGCTTTCGTTGTGCATGACACTATCGGGACGGGCAAAGTAAATCATTTCAAAGATACACAGCTTACGTTGCTGCTGCTGACTCCAGTGGTAGGAAGCCAAACCCTCTTGTGTAATCCAGACTAATTCACCTGGTTCTACATCCCGCAGATACTCAGCACCAATAATATCTAAACCGCAAGTTTCAGAAGCAAGCACATAACGCACCGGATCGCTTCCCAAAGTACCAATTACCAGAGGACGAATACCGTTGGGATCACGAACGCCCATCAAACCAGCAGGTGTACCAATTACCAAACTAAAGGCTCCACTCAGACGACTAAAAGCTTTAATGCAGCCCTCTAGCCAATTTTGACCAGCGTCTATTTCTTGGGCGATCGCAAAAGCAATCATTTCAGAATCAGTTGTAGTCACCAAGTTACAGTTATTCTCTAGTAATTCTTGGCGTAACTGAATTGTATTGACCAAATTCCCATTATGTGCTAAAGCCAGTGTTCCTAAGCGAGTATCAACCACAGCAGGTTGGGCGTTTACTTTTCGACTCGAACCTGTGGTGGAATAGCGAGTATGACCAACTGCCATCTGGCCAGGCAAGTTGCTTAAAATTCCTTCGTTGAAGACCTGGGATACTAAACCCATGTCTTTATGCAAATGTACTTGTTCACCTTCAAAAGTAGCAATGCCAGCGGATTCTTGCCCCCGGTGTTGGAGAGCATACAAACCAAAGTAAGTAAGTTTGGCAACATCTTCTTCTGGTGCATAGATGCCAAAAACACCACAAGCTTCTTCTGGCTTATCTGGTCGAGTATCCTGATGAGTCATTGGATTATTAGTTGGTAGAGGCTGGTCATCCGCAGTGATGGGATGGGTGGGAATCATGCTAGCTTGGCTCCTGATGAGGGTGTCAAATCACTAGGATTATGTAAATGGATGGATGCAAAAATATTAATAAATGGTTAACCATCTACTAAAACAGTAGCGTAATTATTATTTTCGCGGAAGCTAATCAAGCGCGAAATGTAAAGTGTCTAAAGTATGAAATTTGATTCATCTTTAGATTACTTAACGTTCTTGGGTATTGGTATAAACGGCTAAACGCCTTTCGATCGCCTTTAAGTAGCGATCGCCCATCTCTTCAATCCTAGCGTTGATTAAAGTTTGACCATCAGAGGATAAAACCCGCAAGCCAATTTCGGAATTCCCAACTTTACCGAGTTTTTGCCAGTTTTGACCAAGGTTTTCCTGTAAGTAAGATTCCCAAGTTTCTTGTTGTTCTGGTGCTACGGCAACTAAAATCCGCCCACCACCTTCACCAAAAAGTACTTCATCTAGACGTTGCGAATCATCTAGAGGTAACTTTAAGCTAATATCTGCGCCCATTTTACCCGTAATACAACACTCAGCCAGAGCAATTACCAAACCACCCTCAGCACAATCATGGGCTGAACGTACCCAACCTTGACGAATTCCCTCACGACACACTTTTTGTACCCGTCTTTCCCAGTCAAAATCTACCCGTGGTGGTTTACCAGCTACAATGCCATGAATACTAGCTAAATATTCCGAAGCTCCCAAGGTAATTTTGGATTCTGATAGTCCTAAAAGATAAATTACATCACCTGCTACTTGCCAAGCTTGACCACAAATTTTGCTTAAATCGGGGATTAACCCTACCATACCAACAACCGGAGTTGGATAAATCGGCTGAGGATTTCCTTGAGAATCAAGAGTCTCGTTGTACAGAGAAACATTACCCCCAGTTACCGGAGTTGCTAATTCCCGACAACCTTCTGCCAAACCACGACAAGCTTCTGCTAATTGCCAATAACCAATCGGTTTTTCCGGGCTGCCAAAATTGAGGTTATCAGTCACCGCCAGGGGTTGTGCACCAACACAGCTAAGATTGCGTGCGGCTTCTGCAACTACGGCTTTCGCCCCTTCGTAAGGATCAAGATAAACGTAGCGGGGATTGCAATCTACTGTAGCAGCAACAGCTTTATTACCCCCTGCGTTTACGGGGACGGAAGGGGGGGGTTCCAATGGACGCAAACGTATCACCGCAGCATCACCACCACCGGGTAACATCACTGTATTGTTCTGCACCTGATGATCATACTGGCGATAAATCCAGCTTTTAGAAGCAATCGTAGGATTATCTAGCAAAATCAATAAAATATCATTCCAAGTACGCAACTTTCCTTGGATTTCTATGCCAGCAGTTGTACATGGGGGCAAAGAATTTGGTGTCCATTCCCAAGCTTGACGCACATATTCTGGTGATTCTGTTAATAATTCCCTCTTATACACAGGTGTATTTTCTGCCAAAGCTGTAGCAGGAATCTCTGCTGCTACTTTACCTCGAAACAGAATCCGGACAACTGGTTCGGCAATCACTGTACCAGCAACAACAGCATGAAGTCCCCAACGATGGAAAATATCGATTAACTCTTGTTCCCGTCCCTTTTGGGCGACAAATAGCATTCTCTCTTGAGATTCGGAAAGCAGATATTCATAGGGAACCATTCCCAGTTCGCGCACAGGTACTTTATCTAAATCAAATTCAATACCTACACCACCTTTAGCTGCCATTTCGGAGGTGGAACAGGTGATCCCAGCAGCACCCATATCCTGAGCTGCAACTACAGCACCTGTTTTAAAGGCTTCCAGACAAGCTTCTATCAAAGACTTTTCCAGGAAGGGATCACCGACTTGCACCGCCGGGCGATCGTCCATTGATGCATCGCTGAGTTCGGCACTTGCAAAACTTGCACCCCCCATACCATCGCGTCCAGTGGTGGAACCAACGTAAAGCACCGGATTGCCAATACCAGATGCCCCAGATTTGACAATTTCGGGTGTTTCCATCAATCCTAGTGCCATGACATTGACCAAAGGATTGCCAGAGTAGGCAGGATCAAAGTAGACTTCACCGCCAACGGTGGGCACTCCCACAGAATTACCATAGTGAGCGATCCCTGCTACCACACCAATAAACAGCCTTTGTGTCTTGGGATCTTCCAGAGAGCCGAAGCGAAGAGAATTTAAAACAGCAATGGGACGCGCGCCCATTGTAAATATATCACGCAGAATGCCTCCAACACCAGTGGCGGCTCCTTGGAAGGGTTCTACTGCACTGGGGTGGTTATGAGATTCTATTTTAAACGCCAGTCGCAGTCCATCACCTAAGTCTACAACACCAGCATTTTCACCAGGTCCCACCAGGATGCGATCGCCTGTGGTCGGAAACTGTTTCAATAAAGGACGAGAATTTTTATAACAGCAATGCTCTGACCACATCACCCCAAACATACCTAGTTCAGCTTTGTTGGGATGACGCCCTAATCGCCGGACTATTTCTTGGTATTCTTCAAGTTTAAGTCCTTCAGATGCTATTTCTTGAGGAGAAAAAGGAGGTTCGGAAGCGCTGGTCATGGAAGTTTGCACCAAGGGGACAAAGGATTATTGTATCGATTTTCTGTCCCGTTCCTGTCAACCGATTTTGGATTTTGGATTTTGGATTGACTCCACAGATTTTTCAGGGGGCGTGTACCATCAAGGAATAAAATCTGGAATTTGGAGTTCAGAGTTACATTATCCGTTGGGGTTGGTAATGGGTAATTGGTAATTAAGATAATGATGATTTTCTCATGCCTAATGCCCAATACCCGATGCCCAAGCTTTATGTAGTAAGCAATTAGTCGGACATGAGCGTCAGCGTAGGACTATTGAGGGCTAGTTTTGTTAGTCAACAGCAAAAATACGTAAATTTTTATCTTGATTTTCGACAAAGAGAAATACTTCAGTATTTTCACGAGTTCTAAAAATAAAGAGCATTTCATAACATATATATTTACTATATTCACCAAGCACTCAAACCTGAACTCTAAGTTTGTTGTGTAAACATCCCATAATTAAGCTTTTGAAAAGATACGATTCTGAACTGAACAGGGTGTTTTGCTATTGATCCTTTTGCAAGTATCGACACCATAGACTATGACGGCGATCGCTTGTACTAAATATAATTTACGTCTAATGTGAATTAACAAAGGCGCTAATAGATCATGGGAAATACTCAACAAAGCAATGACCACCCAACCACCCATGAAAGATGCATCTGTGTTATCTGTGTTTATCGGTGTGTATCGGTGGTCGATTTCTAAAAAAACGTTTTTTAGCAGGCGCAAGGAATATTGCGTCTCCATATTCAATTCACATCAGGCGTAATTTCTAAAAATTAGCAATACGGATAGGCTAGAGGCTCATACTGCAATTAAATTAGGATTTTAGCGTTATGAAATTGTCAACTGCTATCTCCTTGTGAATTCAAGAATTCATTTTTTAGGTATAGGCTCAACAACTAACTATTAACTGCGATGCTAAAAATATGAACCAAGATTAGCTTTATTCTTGCTTCACAAGAGTGGTTATTTTGTTCACGAAAAAAATATCCGCATGCTTGTCTTAAGTTCAGAATAGATACAAATAGATCAATACTGTTCACACCAGACATAGTTTATATAATCTAGTCATGTGCTAAACAGGTGAATCATCTTGTAATGTCAAACTTGCATATTGAAAAATTTTCTAAAGGATTTCTTTGAATACGCAGTCCAGCACATATCAAAATCCAGGATATCCAGCTTTAAAAGGGAAAAATCCTGCTAAATACAAGATCTACTCAAGTAAATTTGTGATGACAATCACAATTATGCATGATTAAGATCCTATGCCTGCAATTGCTAAACAGAGAGAATAAATGACAACTGAACTCTAGCCGAGTCATTAATAGGGAACACACTAATTGCTGACAGTCTTCTCAAAGGCTGTCGGCTTTTTGTTTATAAATACTTAGTTGTTGGTTGTTGGTTGTTGGTTGTTAGTGGTTAGTGGTTGTAGAGAGCTGCCATTGCACGTCTGTACATTGGTTAATGGTTAGTGGTTAGTGGTTTATTACCGCTCATACTCCTCATACTCCACCCTTACCTTAAGCTGCTACGCGTCTACACACTCCCCATCTCCCTTCTCCTAACTCTGCCATGCGTTAAGGAATTTATTGACTACTCTGTTAATAGTTTGTTTGATCTGATTCTGGCGATACCATTTTTGGAAAGCCATTTCGTAATCTTCGCCTTTGGTTTGGAAAGTATTCCAAGCATCAAGGGCTACACCTAGTCCCCAAAATAGGAAAATATACAGTGACCAAGATAGACCTGCGCCACCAACTAGATCAACTAAGAGTAAAACACCGTTGACAATAGTAAATTTACCAAAGCGCTTTTTAAATCTTCCGATGCGATAATTGTTAAAAGCTTGTCTTTGCTGTATTTCTCCTTGGGTAATTTGCCAATCGTGTTCTGCTAGTTTCAGAGTTTCTGGGGGAATTTCTAATTCTGTAGCAATTTCTAAAAGTTGTTCATAGGAAAATTCTTTTTCTTGGTCTTTGGCTTGGCGAGCGATCGCCAAGTGTAGAATTTTCTGTATATCTTCTTGAGTGTAAAAACGGGTGGCTCGATCTTCTGGTGCTGTCATAGTCATGTCTCTATTATTACTTTAGTTATTAGTATTTTTATTTAGTAATGATTCCGGAATGGTGCGATCGCCAGCAATGGACTTGCCAATATCCTTAGACTAGCAAATCTACGGTTAGTTTTGGTTGTTGGTTATTGATAATCAGTTGTGGGGAATGCGTTAAATGCGCCAAACCAAAATTCTTTTGTCATATCCGCCACTAGCAAATAACTTTCCATCGGGACTAAAGGCGATCGTACTTACCCAGTCGGTATGTCCCTCAAGTGTATTGAGTAACTTTCCTGTGGTTAAATCCCATAACTGTACTACGCCCTGTTTCCCACCACTAGCTAAGATACGTCCATTGGGATTAATAGCAATGGCATTGATCCAATTATTATGATTCAATGAATTGTTGTTTTCTGTAAGAGTACCAGCGAAATCTCCTGTTTTGGCATCCCACAGTTTAATAGTGCCATCATGGCTAGCAGTAACTAAAGTTTGTCCATCTGGGGTAAAAGCTAAACCACTGACGACTTGAGTGTGCGCGGAAAACTGACGGATGAGTTGACCAGAATTTAAGTTCCATAACTTGACTACACCCTGAGTCTCACCACTGGCGAGAATCTGACCATCTGGACTAATCGTAATTTTAGAAATGTTGTTGTAGTGTACTAAAGTAGCTAGGGGACGCTTTTTTACCAAATCCCAGAGGCGAATACCATCTAAACCACCACTAGCCAGAATTTTTCCATCAGGAGTTGCAGCTAAAGATAGAACGTTGCTAGTGTGACCGATGAAGGAACGAGTAAATTTGTTAGTTTTGAGATTCCAAAGATTAACAGTGTAATCGTTACTACAGCTAGCCAAAGTTTGACCATCTGGTGAAATCAGCACAGATTCGACAGCTGTTTTCTGAGCCTTGCGAATGGTTCCTATGATATCGCCATTTTTGATACTCCACAGGCGAATTACACCATCGTTGTGTGAACCTCCACTCACCAAAGTTTTGCTATCGGGACTGAAGGTCAGGGATTTAATGCTTCCTGAATGATTTTTAAAGGTATAAATTTGCTGGGGTTGAAAAAAGTTGTTGCTAGTTTCAGGATTTGGTCTCGCTTCAACAGTTGCAGGATTTACAAGTGGTACTTGTACCAAGGAAGCGATCGCCACAGCACCTGCTATACTTACCCCTCTTATAGAGGAAATTTTTAATCTGATATTTAGGATTTTGTCAAATACTTTACTATAACTATTACTCATATATTTTTAGATTAGAACTACGAGCGATCGCCTCAGACTTACTTTCTTTTGTAAGTCAAGAAAAAAAACTCCACAAGAGTGAAAACCATAAATTTGGCGATGCTCCGCGAATCTTCTAATCTTAAATATAAAATTTTAAACTTAAACTCTACTGGGGTGGTTTCTTCTTAGCAATACTCAGCATTGGTAAAGTCGGACTCGAAGAGCGTGAAGGCAAGTAATGTTGCACCACAGTCTCTTCAGCAGGTAGAGGGCGACGCCGTTGACGTAGCCAAAATTTTAGTAAAAGCGTTATTCCTGCTGTTCCTAAACCAAAAGCGAACAAAGACCACTTATCGTCAAATCCACCGATCAGCGCTTCTACCACTCCCATCGTAATCACTACGCTGATTAGCGGTTCTTTTCGGTAGGATGACTTTAAAAAACGAGGCAATAGAGCATTCATCACAGTTTGGTTTATTTCAGTTAACCTTTTATGTAAATTTACTGAAAAATATTAATCTACATTTAGCGCTTACAGCTATAGTTTTACATTTACATCATAATATTATATTTATTTCTTAAACGAGAGTATTACAGCAAACCACTTCTGGGGGGTTTTCCGAACAGCCATAGAACCCTGACTTTTATTAAATAAGCCTTTTGTTGTTCAGATAAGAAAACCAGTTGGATATTCCAACTGGTTGAAATCTTCATTTATCACTCAACACAGTTCGTTAGTACTCTTTGTGTCTTAGTGTCTTTGTGGTTTCAAAATGATCTTTTTCACCACCAAGACACCAAGACACTAAAACACCAAGACAAATCAATTATTTTCAGACTCGCACCTCCAAAGGTTAGAGTAAAACCTTAACTGAACCGTATCGCTTTATCATTTAATTCAAAGTAGTACATTGGTACTTTTATGCAATTTACTTCAGACCTAGCCATGATAGGACACCCTTGTCGGTGAAGTATTCAATCAACACCATCAGAATAAAGCCAATCATTGCAGCTCGGCCATTCAAGCGCTCAGCATATTCATTAAATCCAAATTTTGGCTCTTCTAGCTTAGGGGTGACGCTGGGTTGTGATTGTGTCATCATTTGAAAAATCCTTTTGTTGGGAAATGTAAATTACTACACTTTTGTGGTAAAGCATATTGAGCTGTGTAGCTCAACTACTGTTTTACATTTTTTTATTATTCTTAATATATTTTAGAAATACTCAGAAAATCGTCAAGTCCATATACGAGATCAGGGAAGGGAAGGAGGGAAGTGTGGGGAGTGTGTAGACGCGTAGCGGCTTCCCGTAAGGGTGGGGTGTGAGGGGACAAGGGAGACATGGGGGAACTCGGGGTCCCCTCTGGAGATTAGGGGGTGAAGGGGGACAAGGGAAGGGGGAATTAGTTGCTATATTATTCTCCCCACACTCCCCATAGTCCCCGATCCCAAAATGGAGTCAATGTTAAATTGGTGATATCAGGGCAAACTCAGGTAAATTCGTATTTTTGGATTCAACATACCAGGGATAAGACTGACAAACTAAAGCTAAACAAAAATTAAATTAATTAGGGGCAGTGAATGGATATAGGTGTTCCCAAAGAAACTAAAGACCAAGAGTTTCGAGTTGGTTTGAGTCCCTCTAGTGTTAGGGTACTCAAAGAAAGTGGTCACAATATCTTTGTAGAAACTCAAGCCGGTGAAGGTGCTGGATTTACAGATGATGACTACAGAAGTTCCGGCGCAGAAATAGTCCCAACACCAGAAGCCGCTTGGAATCGCGAGTTAGTGGTGAAAGTCAAAGAACCCCTAGCTTCAGAGTATAAGTTCTTGCAAAAAGAGCAGGTTCTCTTTACTTATTTGCACTTAGCAGCTCATCGGGATTTGACCGAGCATTTAATTAATAGTGGCGTCTGTGCGATCGCCTATGAAACAGTGGAACAACCTGGCACAAACAGGCTACCTCTGCTTACACCCATGAGCGTCATTGCTGGGCGCTTAGCAGTACAGTTCGGAGCAAGATTTTTAGAACGGCAACAAGGGGGTAGAGGTGTCCTTTTGGGTGGAGTACCTGGCGTTAAACCAGGCAGAGTGGTAGTTTTAGGCGGTGGTGTAGTTGGCACAGAAGCCGCTAAAATTGCCGTCGGGATGGGAGCCAGCGTTCAAATTCTGGATGTGAATGTAGAACGCTTGAGCTACTTGGAAACTCTTTTTGGCTCACGAGTAGAACTACTTTACAGCAACTCTGCTCACATTGAAGCAGCAGTTCGTGAAGCAGATCTCCTGATTGGTGCAGTTCTTGTACCAGGACGAAAAGCACCAATTCTTGTATCTCGTGAATTAGTCAAACAAATGCAACCAGGGTCAGTCATTGCCGATGTGGCAGTTGACCAAGGCGGCTGTATAGAAACTGTGCATCCTACATCTCACACCAACCCTGTCTATGTTGAAGAAGGTGTATTGCACTATGGCGTTCCTAACATGCCAGGGGCAGTTCCTCGGACAGCAACTCAGGCACTTAATAATAGTACTCTACCATACGTGGTGCAATTAGCAAACCAGGGAATGGAGGCGCTAAAAAATAACCCTGCATTAGCCAAAGGTGTCAACGTGCAGAATCATCGCTTGGTGCATCCGGCTGTACAAGAAGTGTTTCCTGACTTAGTTTAGGAGCTAGCCCTCGTCTTGGTGTCTTTGTGCCTTGGTGGTAAAAAAGCATTTTTGAAACACCAAGACACTAAGACACAAAGAAGAAATGTAAAATTATGATTAACCCATTAAAGGCAATGACGGGAACGAGTAGTTTCTGAGTCGGTGCAAGAGCGAGTCAGGGATGGTGTAAGCCTGACCATACGGCAGAAATGAAAATCCTCCCTGAGCCGCCCTCCGAACAAAGCCCCAAAGGCTTTAAGTAGATAGGGACGTGTCCCGCACGTAATAGCGGGTCGCTCTTCCCAGTCGGGAGTAGCTGCAAAGACTTAGGTTGTGAAACTTGGGTAAATTTGGGTGGTACCGCGCTCACCTCAGCGCCCCAATGTGGAGGTGTAGAGTCTGGCTTTGGCTGACTCTGCAATAATTCTGCATGGATAGTGAACGCGGTAATTATGTTTAGAGAAGTTGAAAAAAACCTTTGTTTTCCTAGCTTTGAGCAAGAGGTGATCGACTTTTGGAAAACGCACCACATCTTCCAAAAGTCAGTGGACAAAGATGCACCTCAAGGAAATTATGTCTTTTATGAAGGGCCGCCAACTGCCAATGGTAAGCCAGGAGTCCATCATGTAATTTCCCGTGCTTACAAAGATTTGTTTCTCCGCTACAAAACGATGCAAGGCTATCGAGTTGAGCGCAAGGGCGGATGGGATACCCACGGTTTACCTGTGGAGTTGGAAGTTGAGAAGAAGTTAGGCTTTACTAAGAAGGCTGATATTGAAGCTTTTGGTATTGCTAGGTTTAATGAGTTATGCAAGCAATCGGTCTTTGAACGCATCCAGGATTGGCAGGCGATGACCGAACGGATTGGTTACTGGCTGGATTTAGAAAACGCCTATATTACTTACGAAAATCAATATATTGAGTCTTGTTGGTGGTTGATGAAGTCGCTGTGGGAACGTAATCTTCTATTTGAAGACTACCGCTCAACTTGGCACTGTCCGCGTAACAATACTAGCCTTTCGGATCATGAAGTGGCACAGGGATACCGAGATGTAGAAGACCCTTCAATTTACCCGATGTTTGCTGCATATACTGACGAAATTGTCAAGCGTGGTTTATGGGATAAAGAGACACAGCCAGTTTATCTGCTGGCTTGGACAACTACCCCTTGGACGCTCCCTGCTAACGTTGCTTTGGCTGTGAGGGCAGATGCTATGTATGGGCTGTTTGCTGCACCACCTCAAGCAGGCGATCGCTCACAAACAGACCTCTACATTCTTGCTAGTAGTCTTGCTAATCAAGTCTTCGGTGAGGGGAATTATCGAACACTAAAAACTTTTACAGGGGAAGCACTGGTTGGACTTCACTATCAGCCTCTTTTACAGGGGTATGTACCGGAAGGAGAAGACCTTTCCCAAGGGTTCCGTGTGGTTAGCGACGAGCAGGTGATTATTGATGAAGGAACAGGGGTGCTTCACATTGCCCCTGCTTATGGGGATCTGGAGTTGGGACGCAAGTACAACTTGCCGATGCTTTTTTCTGTGGATTTGCTGGGTCAAGTTTATCCCCAGGTAAAGCTAGTTGATGCTCCTGATGGTGAGGGGCCTTACACTGGACAGTTTTTCAAGGATGCAGATCGGCAAATTATCGCAGATTTGCTAGACAAACAGCTGCTTTATCGAGCCACAACTATTAACCACACTTATCCGTTTAACTATCGGGATGGCACACCATTGATCAACTATGCCAAAAAGAGTTGGTACATTCGGACAACTGCTGTCAAAGACAAGCTTATTGCCAACAACAACAAAATTCACTGGCATCCTGAATATATCCGTGATGGTCGGTTTGGGGATTGGTTAAGAAATAATATCGATTGGGCATTATCACGGGAACGGTACTGGGGTGCGCCTCTACCTGTATGGGTGAGTGAAGACGAAAGTGAGTATATCTGTGTAGGCAGTGTCAAAGAGTTGGCAGAATTGACCGGGCGGGATTTGTCAGGGTTAGATTTGCATCGTCCTTACATTGATGAGATTGTTTTTGAGAAAAACGGCAAGCGTTTTCAGCGTGTTCCCTATACGGTAGATGTCTGGTTTGAGTCGGGAGCTATGCCTTATGCTCAATGGCACTATCCCTTTGAAAATCAGGACGTGCTGGCTGGGAATTTTCCTGCCGATTATATTTGTGAGGCGATCGATCAGACACGGGGCTGGTTTTATAGCCTACATGCTCTTGCCACCTTACTTACAGATACTGGTGGTTCTCTGGCTCATATTGCTCAGGATTCCCCTGCCTTCAAAAATGCGATCGTCCTTGGACACATTGTGGATGAAAAAGGCGAGAAAATGTCTAAATCCAAGGGAAATACAGTCAACCCTTGGACTGTCCTTGA
Source organism: Fischerella major NIES-592 (assembly GCF_001904645.1). Taxonomy (NCBI): domain Bacteria; kingdom Bacillati; phylum Cyanobacteriota; class Cyanophyceae; order Nostocales; family Hapalosiphonaceae; genus Fischerella; species Fischerella major. Next base: position 209,935 of record NZ_MRCA01000005.1, read on the forward strand.
TGCTCAAGGAGCCGATGCGCTGCGGTGGTATCTTTACAGCACCAGTCCACCAGAAAATACCAAGCGCTTCTCCCAAGGACTAGTTGAAGATACATTACGCGATTTTTTGATGACACTATGGAATACTTACAGTTTCCTAGTGCTTTACGCCAACCTCGACCAGCCAGATTTGCAACAGGATGTTCCTGTCTTTGAGCGTCCTGAGATCGATCGCTGGTTGGTGTCCAAGGTGAATGTACTGATCCGAGATGTAACTGAGCGATTAGAAGCTTACGATCCCACCAGTGCCAGCCGGGCAATTCGCGACTTCGTGGTCAACGATCTCTCTAACTGGTATGTGCGTCGCAATCGTCGCCGTTTCTGGAAGTCGGAAAATGATGGCGATAAACTCTCAGCTTACAAAACCCTCTACGAGACGATGGTCATTGTTGCTAAACTCATGGCTCCAATGGCTCCCTTTGTGAGCGAACACATTTACCAAAATTTAGTACTGAGTGTCTTTCCTGAGCAACCAGAATCAGTACATTTAGCTAACTGGGAAAAATTTGATGCCACGCTCATCGATACCAATCTGTTGCGTGATATGGAGACGCTGATCCGGATTGTAGAGTTAGGACGTGCTGCCCGCGCCACAGCAAAGGTTAAGATCCGGCAACCGCTAGGGGAAATCTTGGTGCGGGTTCGCAATCAAGCCGAAATTGCTGGACTCAAGCGCCTAGAAGAACAACTTAAGGAAGAACTTAATGTTAAAAAAGTGACTTATTTAGACATAGCAACAGATTTCGTTGATTATACCATCAAGCCAAATCTGCCTCTGGTTGGCAAGCGTCTCGGAAAACAAGTACCTGCGTTGAAGAAAAAGCTGGAAACTATTGATACCCGCGAAATTGTCTGCAATATCCGTGAGGGTAAAGAGACTGTTATCCATCTAGATGGAAAATCTTATCACCTTGAGCCGGAGGCATTTCTGATTGAGGTTAACAGTCCACAAGGTTATGCAGCGATCGAAGAATACGGTTATTTAGCAGCATTGAATACTCAACTCACACCAGAGTTAATTCAAGAAGGGGTGGTTCGAGAGGCGATTCGTCTATTACAAGAGGTACGCAAAAAAGCAGGACTCAATCTTTCAGATCGGATTCATCTTGGGTTGGAAACCTCAGGAACACTTTTAGAGGCTCTTAAAACTCATCTGGAAATAGTGAAGAACGAAGTATTAGCCCAGGAGATTCGGTTTGCGCAGATCAAGGAGGCGTGCTACAACACCTGTGTGAACATCAACGATATACAGTTGAGAGTCACTCTCCAGAAAATTTCTAGTAATGGGGAGGTGGACTGATGGGGAACTCACCGGTCCCCATCTCCCACAGGACACCGGATTCCGGTACACTGAGTTTTGGTTTATTGCATTGTGAGTTGGCATGGAAATCGGACAAAAAGTAAAGGTTCTTCGTTTGCGCGATCGCGTACCTGCCCCTATTGTTAAGAGACTAGGACAAATCGGTACTATCGAAGGTTACAAAATGACCGATGGTAGCAGTGTTGGCATCGTGGTCAAATTTGATGATAATTTTTCCACTTGGTTTTTTGAAGATGAACTCAAACTAGTACAGTAAGTGATCAAAAGCCTGTCCTCTAAGTGCTGAACTAGAGAAGGAAGCTACTCAAATCAGCCGAGTGCTAAGTTGGAGTTGAAAAATCGGCGGTAAAAAATAGGAATCAAGTAATGGCCCTGATATTGACATTTTTGGGCAAAAGCGGCAGTGCTAGAACAAAAGTAGCGATCGCCGCAGCCAAACAATTGGCAAGCCAAGGAAAGCGCGTACTTTTAGCTGGGAGTGCAGAACCAGCATTGCAAATCTTGTTGGGTATTCCTATTGGTTCTGATCCCCAAGAAATTGCTGCTAATTTGCACGTTGTTCAGTTTCAGACTTCTGTACTACTAGAACGTAGTTGGGAGGATGTGAAAAAACTGGAAGCACAATATCTTAAAACGCCCATCCTGAAAGAGGTTTATGGTCAAGAACTATCAGTATTACCCGGGATGGACAGCGCCCTTGTCCTCAACGCCATCCGCGAGTACTACGAAAGCGGCAAATATGACGCGATCGTCTACGATGGCAATGGCGACTCCTCGACTTTGCGAATGTTCGGGATGCCAGAATTTCTCAGTTGGTACGTGCGGCGATTCCGGCAATTGTTTGTCAATTCCGATCTCGGTAAAGCCATTTCCGAATCGCCCTTGATTCAACCGCTAATTAGCACTTTTTTCAATATCAACTGGACATCGGATAACTTCGCCCAACCTACTAACCAAGTTAACCACTTTTTAGACAAGGGTAGAGCTGCCCTCGCGGATCCTAAAAAAGTTGCTGCTTTTTTGGTGACAAGCAATGATCCTGTTGAAATTGCTTCTGTGCGCTATCTCTGGGGTAGCGCCCAACTAGTTGGTTTAACCGTGGGTGGCATTATCCTTGTGTCTACTGACACAACTGTCCAAGTTTCCGAGCAATTTACTCCCCTTCATGTGAGTGTGGTTCCAGATGTCAAAACAGAAGATTGGCAAGCCCTGATTGATGCTCTACCAAATTTTGTAGAACAAGCGGTACAGGCTCCCAAACCGATTGAAATTAACATCCAAGAACACAAGGTAAGCTTATTTTTGCCTGGATTTGATAAAAAACAGGTCAAACTCACTCAATACGGACCAGAAGTGACTATTGAAGCTGGAGACCAAAGGCGGAATATTTTCCTACCTCCCGCCTTGAGTGGTAGACCTGTTACTGGTGCTAAGTTCCAAAATAATTATTTGATAATCTCGTTTTAGGCAAGAGGTGATGGGTAATCGGTAATGGGTAATGGGAAAACCACCAAATTACCAATTACCAATTACCAATTACCAATTACCAATTTACAAGTACAGCCTATGTCTGATTCAACTCCCATTACCCCTGATTCCAATACATCCACAGACCAAGCAAATGGTACTGTTGACCGCAGTGCTAAGACCAGGCAACTTTTGGGTATGAAAGGTGCAGCGCCTGGAGAAAGTTCGATTTGGAAAATCCGCCTGCAACTGATGAAGCCAATTACCTGGATTCCTTTAATGTGGGGTGTAATCTGCGGTGCGGCTTCTTCTGGTGAATTCACTTGGACTCTAGAAAATGTCCTGAAGGCAGCAGTTTGCATGGTGCTATCAGGACCATTGATGGCAGGTTACGTGCAAATCCTGAACGATTACTATGATCGCGAAATTGATGCCATCAACGAACCCTACCGCCCAATTCCCTCTGGAGCAATTTCCATACCCCAGGTAATTACGCAAATATGGGTATTACTTATTGCTGGTATAGCAGTTGCCTTTGCCCTTGATAAATGGGCTGGTAATGAATTTCCCACAATTACAATGATCGCGATCATCGGTTCATTTGTCGGCTACATCTATTCTGCCCCGCCCTTGAAGTTGAAGCAAAACGGTTGGTTGGGTAGCTATGCTTTGGGTGCAAGTTATATTACTTTCCCCTGGTGTACTGGTCACGCTTTATTCGGCGAACTCAACTGGAAAATAGTTGTCCTCACCCTGATTTATAGTTTGGCTGGCTTGGGTATTGGTATCATCAATGACTTCAAGAGTGTCGAAGGCGATCGTAAACTCGGATTAAAATCACTGCCTGTAATGTTTGGTGTTACAACAGCTGCTTGGATTTGTGTGATTATGATTGATGTCTTTCAAGCTGCGATCGCTGCTTATTTAGTTTACATCCATGAAAATTTGTATGCCGCTATTCTGGCATTACTCATCATCCCGCAAATCACCTTCCAAGACATGTATTTTCTGCGTGACCCTTTAACTAATGATGTCAAATATCAAGCCAGCGCTCAACCTTTCCTGGTTTTGGGAATGCTTGTGGCTGGTTTAGCAATTGGTCATGCTGGCATCTAGTGAACAGTGATCAGTTATCAGTTAAAAAAACTAAATCACTGATATCTCTTTAGTCAGAAGTCATGAGTGAGGAATGAGGAGTTAATATAACTATAACTTCTCATTTCTCACTCACATTTTTTGTAGATTTTCGCAATCCTTGCCGTGTTGCAAATAATGCATTTTCTTTTTTTTACAATTCAAAAGCTTCTTGTGCCGATTTGTTTTATCAGCGCCTGGGTGTTGGTTACTATGGTTGTTTGGAGTCTGTGGGCTGCAACCCGCGATGGTGTCAAAACAGCCAAAAAAATGCACCAAATTCCCTGCGCTGGTTGTCAGTATTTCACCGACGATCATCGTCTCAAATGCACAGTCCATCCTTCCATTGCTAACACGGAAGAAGCGATCCAATGCATAGATTACCAACCAAAAACGAATTCAATGTTTTATTAGTTGTTTGTTGGTGGTTGGTGGTTAGTGGTTGTTTTTTCTCCCCACCTCCCCACTCCTCACACTCCACTCTACGGGAAGCCGCGCAAAGCGCCTCTACACACTCCCCCCACTACCAATTCTCCATTTCCAATAGCACCTTTAACACACCTTTTGTTTGAGCATATCTAAAAGCTGCTATTGCTTCTGTAAGTGGGTAACAGGCTTGAATGAGGGGTTGTACGTCCACTTTCTCTTGTGCAAGTAGTTCGAGTGCGGGTGCAAACGGGCCGCAACGCGAACCAATCAGAGTAATTTCATCGACTACCAAAGTAGAAGCATCTAGACTGAGATTGCCAGCATAGGTACTTTTGAGTACCAGTGTACCACGGGGACGTAAAGCACGGCGAGCGATCGCAAATCCTTCAGCATTGCCTGTACATTCTACGGAAATATCAAAAGTCCTGTCTGTCACCGCATCCGCAAAGCCTGTTTTGATGCCTCGTGCTTCTAAATTAACCAGCTTATCACGATGGCGTCCCACCACCAAGAGATCACAACCAGTCAAAGCCAAAGTTTGGGCTACTAATTGCCCTAGCTTACCATCCCCAACGACTAACACTTTGTCATTGGGATGCAATGCTATCTGCTGCTGAATCTGCAATGCCGCAGCTACAGGTTCAGTGAATGTTGCGATTGCTGTAGGAACACTCTCTGGTACAAGATGAAGATTTTCTACAGGTAAACACAGATAGTCAGCAAAAGCACCATTGCGGTTAACAATACCCAGCACAGTCCTGTTTTCGCAATGAGTTGAATTCCCGCTACGACAAAAGCGACATTTACCGCATACAGCGTTAATTTCACCGACAACACGGCGATTGACTAAGTTTTCTGGGCCTTGTTCCACAACACCGACAAATTCATGACCTAAAATGCCAGTGTAGGGGTAATAGCCTCTGGTTAGTTCCAAATCAGTGTTACAAATACCGGCACATAAAACCCGTACTAATGCTTCCCCTGGTGGCGGTTCAGGGATGGGAATATTAGTACGTAATTGCAGTTGCTTGTTTTCTAGCCACAGTCCTTTCATATTAATAGCTGAACCTATCCAGCGTTGTGTAAAGAAAATGACACTATTTATGCAAACTAAGTTACTGGCATACGCAAGAATCTTAGCAAATGAACAGCAAAGCTTCCCAAGCAAAAAACTATTCTTTTACCTCTTAACTTTGACTTTTTACTTTTTACTCTCGACTTTACCTGCTTGCGCTGCAACAGTCAAAAGTTCCTGTCCTCCCAAGTTAGTCATGGCTGCACCACCTAGCAATGTAGATACAATCTTTCCAGATTGGGATAAAAGTTGTGGCAAACCAGAGAATTTTATTTACAGTCGTCAACAGATGTTGACAGAACTAGCAGAAGCAAATGTGGTGTATCTGGGGGAAACTCACGATAGTTCTGTGGATCATCAAAATCAACTGCAAATTATTCAGGAACTTCAGCGGCATCATCCTAAAATTGCTGTTGCGATGGAGATGTTTCAGCGTCCCTATCAAGGTGTTGTTGATCAATATCTAGCAGGTAAACTGACTGAACAAGAACTAGTAGAGAAAAGCGAGTACGAAAAACGCTGGGGTTTCCCTTGGGAATATTACACCCCGATTCTCCGGTTTGCCAAAGAAAAACAACTACCAATTTTAGCTTTAAACACCCCGACAGAAATTACACGCAAAGTTGCACGTCAAGGTCTAGAAAGTCTCACTGCATCCGAAAGGAAATTTATTCCGCCTTTTTCAGAAATTCGTACTGATAACCAAAAGTATCAACATTTATCACTACAAGCTTTTCAACAGCATCAAAATAATGGACACGGTAATAATTCTGGTGCTGAACGCTTTTTTTTGGCGCAAGTGCTATGGGATGAAACAATGGCAGAAGGAATTGCTGAGTTTGTCAAAGCCAATCCAGATTATCGAGTGGTGGTGTTGGCTGGACAAGGACATATTGTTTACGGTTACGGAATTCCTAGCCGGGTTGCACGTCGTCTTGGGGGTAAGAAGTTGATGCAGCTATCTGTTCTGTTGAGTCCTACCCAAGAAACTATAACTGGTAAAGATGAGGTGGCGATCGCTGATTTTATTTTTAAATTATAGATTGAAGTAAGGTTTTGCGTATAAGTTTGGTTTTTTTTAACGCAGAGGCACGCGGAGGGTACGCGGAGGTACGCAGAGTTTTCTAGTAATAATTTGTGATGTTTTCTTCTGCTATCTGCCTTCTTCAAATAGCAAGTAGTAATTTCAGTGTCATCTCTGGTGTGAAGAAGGCTGAGTGTGGATGAGATTAATAGTATCTAAAAACCACATCAGGTTACGAAAACCTATCTGGGTGGCAGCAATTGACACAATTACGACTAAGATTCCGCCTGAAAGCTTTGTATAGTAAGCGTTTTGCTATTGGTGCAGACCTATATTCGGTACTTAATCGATGAAACTATTGCAGTCAAAGGGATTAAGGTACTTTTTATGGACTAGCTGATTTTTACACCTACCCATCTGCACCATAAAGTCAATCAAGCAACTTGGAGAATGCCAAAGTTCAAATCTTGAAATTTTCCAAATATGGCTTAAATGTAGATACCAATTCTGGACGACTGACAACCAAAGTGGGGAAAGAGCGATCGCTATAATCAACACCAGCAGATAAAGGAAAAGGTTCTGAGTTGAGTGAGATCCAACTTCCTCCCGCAGCTTTAACTATTACCCAAGCAGCAGCTAGATCCCAGACTTTTGGTGTTGCTTCCACACTACCTAATACTGCTCCTGTGGCGACTGTCAGGAAGTTATAGCTGGCAACCCCCAACATCCTAATTTTACAAGGAAAATCTTGTTTGATTACCGAGGTACTACGGGAACAGAGGTTAAAAAAGTGATGCTGACTCGGCTCTTCTTCACTAGTATGAATCGGGTGATAATTGCGAAAAGCCCCCGTGGAAGCTCCTAGACCCGATGAACCTTCCCAGAAGCCGTGGAATGATTCTTTCAGTGGTGGCACGTAAACATATCCGAAAATAGGTGTGCCCTTATACAGCAACCCTAGTGAAATTGACCAAATGGGAATACCACGCGTAAAGTTAGTAGTGCCATCCAACGGATCAACTACCCAACACCATTCTGTACCAGGAAAAACCTTGTCACCCTCTTCAGTCAAAATTCCATAATCAGGAAATGTAGAGGCGATCGCATTTCGCAATTCTTGATCAGCCCACTTATCAGCACGGGTGACTAAAGAACCATCAGCTTTATGGGAAGCTTGTACTTGCCCAAAATCTTCCATTAACTGCTTACCTACCCTGGCGGTAGTAATTTGGGCAAATTCTAAAACTGTAGTCCAAAATTCAGTCATTTGATAAATAAATTTGTTGTTAGTTGTTTGTTGTTGGTTGTTTGTTGTTTGGGTGTTGTAACAATCAACTATCAACTACCAACTATCAACTACCAGCAATCAACCAGCAACAACCAACAAATTAAGATTAATCTAACTCGCTTTCCAATATAGATGCGATCGCCTGTTTAGCATTGCGTTGAAATTCTGTGACATTCACCTTAGCTAATAATCCCAGCGCCAGCAATATAACTACGGCTTGTATGGTAAACACCAACCCATAGGCAAACAATGGCGTTGTCAAGAAAGATTTACCTAAGTTTAGCACTGCGCCACCAGAAACCGTAGCTAAGGCCCTTGCCATTGCTTGCGCTAACCCCCAAGCACCAATGAATGTACCAGCAGTTTCGGCAGCAGTTAAATCCAGCATTAAACTTAAGGCTCCAGTAGTAGTGACACCAGATGCAAAACCAAACAAGGTCAAACTCCATTGCAGGAATTTGGCATTAGCTGTAGTCCCTGCTAGGACAATGATGATTAAGCAAACTGCCACAGCCACACATCCGAGCTTGGTTGTATTTTTCTTACCCAAACGTGGAGCAATCAAAAAGCCTGTCAAACTCAAGCCAATGAGCGTCCCTGTACCGAAAAAGGCATTAAGTTTTGTGGTTTCGGCAATAGTCATTTTAAAGACTTCGCCGCCGTAGGGTTCCAACACCGCATCCTGCATAAACAAACTGAGTGTCATCAACAGCAAAAAAATGAAAAATATTGCTGTTTGGCGGCTAGCAGTTAACACCTGCATTGCCATACCAAGAGTAATCTTATCTTCACGGTTAATCGCTGTGGAACGCATGGTATAGCGAGAATACTTCTTTTCCACACCGACTGTTGATAGCAAACAAAGTGCGAAAGCAATACCCGGAACGATCAAAAACAGGCGGTTAACTTGAGTTTGAATGACCTCTAGGGGTGCATTTAAGGCAATTTGTCTGAGCAAACCACTGCTAATGATTGCCCCAATAATAATACCCACCATCAGCATCGACCACACAACCCCCACCAATTTTGAGCGGTTGTCTTCATCGGAAACATCGACTAACAACGCTGCAAAAGGTGTGGAACTAGCACTAATGGCAACTCCATAAAGAGCAAAAATCAAAGCTAAAAGTGCTGCCCAACCAGAAGATTGACTTGTCCAACCAGACTGCAAACTGAAGCCCAATTGCCAAACTACCTGCACAGCGAAAAATGAGACGATCGCAAATAAAGCTGCGCCAACCCAAACATAGCCACTGCGGTGATAGCCAAGTAAAGGCTTAGTATCTGACATTTGCCCAAACCACACTCTAATCGGAGCCACAAACTGATGCATTGCGATCGCCCCAGCGACAATTAGTGCTGGTACTTGCAATTCCTCAATCATGACTCGATTTAGCACTCCCAGAGTCAGAATCGACATGATACCCAATGCCATCTGAAACAGGCCTAGTCGAAACATTGTCCATAGTTTCACTTTGGGAATGGATGTGGATTTTCCTGACTCGTTTGATTCAGAACTGGGTGACACATTACTAGTTGCCATAACCACTCCCAATCAAAACAGCAAAATTACTTCACACTAACTAAGATAAACCCATTTCTTCCCCAAAATAAGTTCATAATACTTACCCAAGTTTTAAAACACCAAGTCCCAGGCAGCCAACTCACTTCAACTTTCTTTGTGTGCTTTGTGTCTTCGTGGTTCATGACCTTACCATTAGACAATCTACCTGGATACCCAAAAGAATTACTCTCTAAATTCGTAACGAGTTATACGTTTAACCGTTGGTAGATCTAATCCTAATTCCTGAGTGATTCCTGCTTCTACGGTGGCAATATCCGTAGTACGTAGTTCCAGTTCTAATTTTTTAATCGCTGAGTCTGCTGTTTTAATACTTACCTTAGTAAATCCTGCCTGCTGTTTAATCTCTGCTTTAATTGCTAAAACGGCAGTGGATAACTGAACTCTAACCTGGTTATTTGCTTCTAAATATAATTGAGTTTCAGATCCATAACTCAATATTTGGTTAGCAACGCTTTGTCCTCCAAACCAAATAATGACTGCGAGCAAGGGTAGTGCTAACCAAAGGTCTAATCCGAAAGCAAAAACCATAGATACATAGCGACTTCTCACCAGAGATTGCCACAGGCTTGAAAGAGAATGATGATGCATGGGACTTTATTGACAAAAATAAGCATTATTATAAATAAATATTCTCATCTTCATAGTCAAATAATTGACAATAGCCATGAAAATATTGGTAGTTGAAGACGATCTAGAACTCTTAGAACCTTTAAACACCGTACTATCGAGGGCTGGACATGTTGTGGATGGGGTTGATAACTGTGAAATAGCCACAGGTTTAATATCTGAGCAAGACTACGATTTACTCATATTGGACTGGATACTACCAACAGGAAGTGGTATCAACCTCTGCCAACAATATCGTTGTATGGGAAAAACGTCTCCTGTACTAATGCTCACCGCCAAGGACAGTATCTCAGATAAGATCAAAGGGCTAGATGCAGGTGCAGATGACTATGTTGTTAAACCTATAGATATGCTGGAGTTATTAGCGCGGGTGCGTGCTTTGGGAAGGCGATCGCCTGTTTGGCAAGATCAAATCTTAAAGTTTGCTGATTTACAACTAAATTTAGATACCCACACAGCACAACGACAAGAACACCAAGCTATACTTTCTGTCCGTGAATGTCAATTATTGGAATATTTTTTGCGCCATCCATATCAGGTTTTAAGTCGTGACCAACTAGAACAAGCACTCTGGACATGGGATGCTCAACCAGGTACTAATGCCATTACTGTTCAGATTCGACGTTTACGACAACGTTTACAGCCATTGGGTGCTAATGAATGGATTGAAACAGTTTATGGTTTAGGTTACCGCTTAATCAAACCTACCTCTAAATAAAAATAATTGGGCGTTGCATAAAATGATGTAGACGCGCTCATAGGGTGTGAAAACACGTGTCTACCAAAACGGTAAAACACCACGCTTAAAAAAAATAAAATCATTCCTGTGTTCAGCAACGCCAATAATTATTTATTGCTAAATTCACCTTTAATGCTCGCAAAAATTCAATACTAATACTAATTTATTTTTTCTTCCCAACTCTCGATCCTCGATCTCCTATCACTTCTCCCTTTTAGGAGAACATTGATCGACAACTAAACGATGTCCAACCTGTTTCACCGTAGTCGTCGCAACTTAGCACGTTGGTTTACTCTCTCTATGGGGAGTATTTTGATAGTATTTGCTAGCATAGTTTATTTTGCTGTTGTTAGTGATCGCCAGCGAGCTTTTGATCGTGAACTTTACAGCAAAAGCCGTGTAATGGCTGCCGGTATTCGCTACGGTCTGCGACAAGGTAAATGGCAAGTCCAACTTGATGATGTTCCTCTTTTAGGGAACAACACCCTATTTATAGAAAGATTAGAAACTGAAATTGCTTATGCTCGCTGGTACTCTCCAGAGAAAAAACTGCTACGTTTTATTAAAGAAAAACCCGCAAGCAATTTGAAAATTTCTTCAGGATTTGAAACATTACAAATAGTAGTTTCAGAAAATAAGACACAATCACCCATATGGCTACGCCAAATCACCCTGCCAGTACTGCAAGATGGGGTATTACTTGGATATCTACAAATAGCTTCTCCCCTCACTCCTGTTCAAGAAACACTCACACAGTTGCGTTTATTATTAGCTGTTGGCGTACCTTTAGGAATATTTGCTATTGCTCTGACAGGCTGGTTTTTAGGTGGACTTGCAATGCAACCCATCCATGAATCCTATGAAAGACTTGATCGTTTCACCGCTTATGCTTCCCATGAACTTAGAAACCCATTGGCTAAAGTATTAAGTCAAGCTCAATTGGGATTAATGTCTTTAAGGGAAACTGACTCAGAAGTCCGTTCTCGCTTGCACATCATTATCAAAACAACAAAAGCGATCAGTCATCTTGTTAACGATTTATTGTTTCTCGCACGTCATAAAGGAGAACTAGAGCGTCGATTTCTCAAACAAATCAATCTGGTAGAATTTTTGGAAAACCTGATCCAAGAACAAATTCTCTATTGTGAATACCAAGAAATAACCTTGACAACCGAATTTCCGACAAAAACTGTCAACATATCAGTAGAACCAGATTTATTACGTCAAGCTGTACTTAATTTACTTAATAATGCCATTAAATACACTCCTCCTGGTGGCACCGTCAAAATAAGACTACTTAGCTCATTACATACCGTAAATATTCAAGTAGAAGATAGTGGTACAGGAATTCCAGCTCAAGACTTGCCCCATATTTTCGAGCAATTCTATCGTAGTGATGCTCATCGCTCCCAAAGTGGCTTGGGCTTAGGGTTAGCGATCACTCAACAAATCGCCCAAGCCCACAGAGGTAAAATTACGGTCAATAGTATTGTTGGCAGAGGATCTTGTTTTCAAATAGAACTACCTTTGAAGTAGATCGACTTCTAACTTGCACCTAGCCCAAAACACTCTCACACTCAATATTTCCTCTCTGGAATCATCAAGCTGTTATTTTTCTGTTATTTTTCTGTGTAAAACTCTTGGTATTTAGCATAGGTAAAACCAAAAGCTATATGTACCCGAGAGTTTTTTTAGTTAATAGGCTGACTGCGATCGCTGCTGCGTTTCTAGCATCTTCACAGACACAAGCAGTCACAAATACAACTGCTGCCAAACAACACAAACCCAATGCTAAAAAATCCAAGTATCATGACACCACAGAACTATCAACAGCTACGCAAACAGAGTCACAGGAATGCAAAGATTGCAGACATCTGAGTGTTTTGCTGGTTTTAGTCTGGATCTTTTTCACCACGTAGACGCGTAGTGGCTTCCCGTATGGCAGACACCAAGGCAAACTTAGGTGTAATTGCGATCGCTGTGCTCAGTTGGATGTTAGTTCTGGCATGTGATTAGTGAGATTATGGATGCTAATTTTTTTGTTCAACTATTACTAATAAATCTCAATAGTTTGTTTTCAGATACTGCTAGTCAATACTATTAAATATTGCCATCAAAGGTATATTTTTAGTTTTGTTGACAAAAATATTAATTATTTCTGGCATTCTCTCAACAAAAAAGGCAAGCGCTAACTTGCCCGAAATTTATTAATCTCATCTTCTAGTATGCAAATCAATCTGATTTTGTTCAAGAGTTTTCTGTTGACTACTGCTTTTTTTGTGTCAACAGCTATTACTAATCCTGTTTCAGCCACTGAACCAAAAGAAGCTGACACCTACCAGAAATTGAGCGAGATTCCCAATCTTAGGGATATGCAGTTTCCTGCAATTCATGCTCAGTTTTTGATTCCAGATGTACAGGCTGATTCAAGATCCATAGCACAGACACCAACAACTACACCCATAAGCAGTCAGGAAGCTGATATTGAATTAGAAGTGATAGGTACTCCATTAGTGAACTTTATCGAAGAACGGCAAAATTCCCCCACAGGCGTTATTATTCTTGATCAGAGAGAAATTCAACGATTTAACTACAGAACGATCGGTGAAGTTTTGCGCCGTCAACCCGGTGTTGTGCTAGGAGGACCACCAGGAGAAGATAAAGATGTACGGCTTTTAGGTTTACCAAAAGAATACACGCAAATTCTCATTAACGGTCAGCGTTTCCCTGACGGTGGTGAGAACCGTGAGTTTAAAGTAGATCGCATACCTGTCAGTTTAGTAGAGCGGATTGAAATTATTAGCAATCCCACTGCTATACAAAATTCTCAAGGTGTGGCGGGTACGGTTAATATTATTTTGAAAAAAGCACCTGAAAGTCGAGTTACTGACCTCACTATTACCGGCTCAACAGAAGAAAGTGTAGGCCCTTTTGGTGGTATAAGTCTGGTTTACGGCGATAAAATTGGTAACTTTAGTTACTTACTCAGTGGTGGAATTCAACAACGAGAAGCACCTAGAGACAAATTTAAGCAAACTTTAGATATCCAGAACCGTCCTACCCAAGAAGAACGGGAAGAGGAAAACAAGAGTCTTTTGGATATTAGTCTGGCGCCGCGTTTTGTTTGGCAGGTATCTGCTAGAGATATTCTCAGCTTTGATCCTATTTTTTTGCAAACAGAGGAAGAAAAAGACGCAATCCGCAATATTACTAATCAAAAGTTCTTTTCCCCTAGTGGTAGGCTCCAAGAACGACAACAGCAAACTGTTGATCTTGATGAAGATAAAACAATTACTGGTTGGCGTTTAGGCGGTAGCTGGGAGCATCAATTTAGTTCCACCGCTAACATGAAGTTGGGGTGGTTATTCCAAAAAACGGATGAAACCAAAGATAAGGTAGAGGTGATAGAAACTACCACAACTACTTTTCAGAATGTAGTTGGTAGCCCAGTCGATTCTAGAAGACCTGTAAGAACTAATACTATCATCAAGCGTGAAGAAGAAAGAAAACCTGACCAAGAGTTATTTGCAACCTTGGGCTTTAATTTTCGCCCTTGGGAGAACCACTTGTTTACGGTAGGTATGGAAGGGAGCTTGCGCGATCGCGAGAAAAAGAAAATTACTACAGAACAACAAATAGCTCCTCAGATATTGGCTGCTGTTGAGAAAACAGCCCCCAAAGATGTTTACAGGATCGAGGAAAATCAATTCAATATCTTTGTTCAAGATGAAATTCGTCTTAGTGATCAACATACCCTCACAGCTGGATTGCGAATAGAAACAGTAGATCACAAAGCTACTGCAGGTGATAGCAGTACTGTTGAGCAATCGGGTACAACCTTGAATCCATCCCTACACTACAAATATCAAATGTTCCCAACAACTGTTTTTCGCCTCAGTGCTGCACGAACAGTTCGTCGTCCCAAATTTGATGACTTTGTCCCTTTCCGTGAAACGAAAAATGGTACTTTACTACAACCTGATGTGATTGGTAATCCAAAATTAAAGCCAGAGACTTCTATTGGCGTTGAAGCAGGAATTGAACAGTCCTGGGGAAATCATACCGGGGCTTTCGGTCTTAATGCTTTCTATCGCTGGATAGATGACAAAATTGAAAATGAAATAAACCTTAACCCTGAAAATAATCGCTATGAACAATCACCCAGAAATGTTAGAAATGGCAAAGTTTATGGTTTGCGGCTTGACCTGCAAACACGCACGCCTTTTCTAGGCTTACCAAACTTAACCCTATTTGGCAATATCTCTTTCCTTGGTTCCGAAGTAAAAGATAAAATTAGTGGGGAAATTCGCCGTTTTAGAGAACAACCAGCATATGTAGCCAATTTGGGTTTTGACTACACCATTCCAGAGTGGGGTATGAATTTTGGTTTGACTTACAATATCCTACCCGGCTTTGAAAATAGTCAACTCAAAGATGGAAAAAATGAAGTTACTAAGCAAGCAGGGGAAAACAGTTTAGATGCTTATATGGGATTTCGTTTAGCGGATAATATCCAAGTGAGTTTATTTGGTAAAAACTTGCTAGCCAATGAAAGAAGCAAAACTCGTAGTATTTTTAGCTCTACTGGTGTGTTTGAAAATTCACGCGTTGAGAAAGAGATAGCAGAAAGACTTTATGGAATAAGTTTGTCATGGCAATTTTAAATAGCCTCATGAAGTATCAGCATTTTCAGAACATGCTATCTCAATTGTTATGATGCTTCAACTATACATCCTGTATTTGGGAGGTGACCGATTATAGAAAAAATCCATTTCAGTTAATATTAATTAGGACTTACCAATGGCATATAACTTTCAGCTCCTAATGAAGACTTAAGTCCTCAGTACAAAAAACAACATCTTTGTTTCATTTTCCTGCTTTTTTGATATCGGGAAAAATTATACGGAATTGCTAATCTACGTCAAGCATTTTTCAGGGTTGAAATATGAATGAACCACAACATCGCATCAGCAGAGAAATAGCTGCAGAAGTTTTTCAGCTAGCTGCTGAATTATACGCTCAAAAACAACAAGAGTATTCTCTACAAGAACTAATCATGATTGGAGAAGAAGCACAAATTCCGGCCGAGTTTATTCAGCAAGCTGTTGAGCTAATTAAAGCCAAGCAAAAAAATCAAGAGATTCAAATTAACAATAAAACCAATAGATTTAAACTGGCTGTGCTGGGAGTAGCAGCAACATTTATAACTTTAATAGTAGGTGGATGGGCATATAAACAATTATCTGCTAGTAACAGTAGTCTGAAATCTCCTGTAGCAATTTTACCAAGTGAAAATGATAGTAAAGTTAGTGGAAATGTGGAACGTTACTTAATGAATAAAGAAGGTTTAGTAGATGGACTTTTACTCAGTAATGGGAAACAAATTAAAGTACCGCCTCACATGAGTCAGCAAGTAGTAAATGCTATAAAACCAGGAGATGCTGTAGATGTAGTTGGGAAGTTAGGTAATTCCAGTGTTTATGGACAACAAATAGAAGCACGCACAATTATGAACAATGCAACTAAAGCTCTTGTTGCAAAGCAGCCTAAACAAAAAAAAGCAAAAATACCAAAACCTAATGATTTTATCAATTTTAGAATTAATGAACCTGTCCAACATTGGTTAGTCAATGATAAAGGAGAAATTCGCAGCGCTATTTTAACATCTGGAACTCAAGTCCACTTTGCTAAACCTTTAGCAAAAAGCTTAAATAAAGTAGCTAAAACAGGTAGTCAAATTAAGGCGGAAGGAGTAGGTAGAAAAACTGCTCATGGTTCTGTTTTAGAAGTTATTACTCTACAAATTGATGGAAATTTATTGCCTGATGCTAATTCAATTTAGCATTAAAATTTAAGCACTACAAATCTATATATTCTCGGACATGAAAAAGTTAATAACAAAAAATCCAGTACCATCCTTGGTGCTTGATATGCTGCGGATTTTGCTTACCTATCCCCATTGGTTAGCAGCCGCAGTTGTATCTACTATTATTGTTGCAGCTTTAGAACCGAGTTTGTCATGGATGGGTAAAAAAGTTGTAGACGATCTCAAGCAAGGTGGTACTGACATCAATGCATCATTAGTCAATTATATTTTAGTATTTGGAGGTTTATTGTTTGGGCTGGGCTTAATTAAATTCGGAGACAAACTGATAGATAAAATTTATGAAGCTCGGTTGATTATTTGTTTACAAAGAACATATTTGCAAAGGCGAAATCAAGAGCGAGATGCGGAAGATATTTCCCATATTCTCTATCACTGCAATCGTGCGAAACCAGGATTAGATATTATCCATAAAGATTCTTGGAAAATTATCTCTCAGACTACTTCAGTTGTCATTTGGCAACTAACCTTAGCACCAAAATGGTTACCAGCTTTATTAATTGCAGTAATTCCACCAATTTTAATTGGATTGATTTTTGGTCAATTCATTCAAAAAGCTAGTTTAAAAATGTTGACTGCTCAAGAAAATATTGCTGCTTCAACTACAGAAGCTAAAAAATTGGAATTAATTGAGCATCAAGAGTTATTTTTCCGCCATACGATTCAATTGGAGGTGTTTAAATCGGGAACAGAAATTTTAATGGATTTGATTACTTGGTTTGGTTTATTGGTACTAGTTTTACTTTCTTCTGTTTTTCATATAGGAGTAGTACCAAAAGAGGTTCAAGCTGGAGATTTAGTGTTATTCTGGGGGAATTTAAATTTACTTTCTAAACCTTTGGGAGATATTGTCAAAGTATACAACAAAGCTAGAGAAGCTTATCCTGCTTTAATCCGGGTGTTACGTCCATCTGTTTATGTTAAAGAGGAAACATAAAAATTATACAATGCCAGATTGCGATCGCTCATCAGTTTTTTGGTACTATTTTCGGAATTTTTATCATTGACAGGATTTGTGATTTAGTGGAAAAACAACTATGATCATAAACCCAAACGAAAAGCTCAATGTTAATTAGAAACAAGATTTATCGAGTTTTGACAAAATAGGAGCGCAAAGATCTGTGCAAGCGAACTTTATTCGCCAAATTGCTCAAAGTAATTCCTATGATTTTCAGATTAATGCTTCTGCTATCCAACTTTATCAGCGTTTTTTGCATTATCTATGGCGGCATAAAATACCTCTTTTAGCAGGTTTTAGCACAATCTTTTTTCTTGCTTTTTTACAGGTAATTATTCCCAAAATTACTCGCTATGTTATTGATGTTGTTATTCCTACATTCGTGCTGTACGCTTATGGTCTGGTTTTGCACCAGTGGTTGATTTCATGAACCATCTCGGTTATGTTACTGTTCTTGCCTATGGTGCTTGGGAGGTGATGAGAGGTGAAATAACTGTAGGTGATTTGACAGCATTTTTAGCTTATTTGAATCATATTAATCAACCTGCAAAGCGGTTTAGTAAGGTGATGCATACTATCCAGAAGGGTGCAACAGCGCTGGAGCGAATTTTTGAAATTCTGGACACCCAACCAGAAATTGAGGAAAAACCAGAGGCGATCGCACTTCCTCTGATTCAAGGTAACATTAGTTGGCAAGCAGTTGAATTTGCCTATACCTCTGGTCAGCCTGTAATCCATAACTTCACACTTGATATACAGCCAGGAATGACAGTGGCGCTGGTAGGTTCTTCAGGGGCAGGTAAAAGTACTTTAGCAAATTTAGTGGTGCGTTTTTATGATCCTCAAAAGGGGCGAATTTTGATTGATGGATATGACATCCGTGACGTAAATCTACAATCCCTACGTAGTCAAATAGGTATTGTATCCCAGGAAACTTTACTGTTACATGGAACTATAGAGGAAAATATTGCTTACGGTAAAGTTGGTGTGCATCATGCAGAAATTGAATCAGCTGCAAGAATTGCCAACGCTCATGAATTTATTATTAACCTGCCCCAGGGTTATCAGACCATGATCGGTGAACGCGGGGTGAAGCTTTCAGGAGGACAGAGACAAAGATTAGCGATCGCTAGAGTTTTGATCAAAAATCCCCGATTTCTTATACTCGATGAAGCAACTTCTGCTCTAGATACAGAATCAGAACACCTCATTCAAAAGGCACTCAAGGAACTACTGAAAAATCGCACTTGCTTGGTAATTGCTCATCGACTCTCAACTATCCAGAACGCTGATCTCATCGTAGTTTTGGAAAAAGGTTCTATTCAAGAAGTAGGTACTCATAGCGAGTTACTTGCTAAAGGCGGTAGATACGCTTATCTACATACAATGCAGTTTCCCCAAAAATCACACCTAGATGTGCAACCATAAGAAGTACACCAACAAAGAGTTTTCACAGACTGCAATACTGCAACTTTAGAAGCTATCCCTACTCCGTTTGATAGTCAAGAGCCCATTGCCAAGTGTCAATTGTCAAGAGCTCTTTACTAATGACCGATGAGCAATGATGACTAGGAAGCGGACTCTCTAGCTGGATGAGAACTTACTTTTTTCGGCACCGGAGTATCCCGTCGTCCTGTGCGCAGTTTGGGCTTGGAGGAGCTGCGTTTGTCTCCTTCTGCACCTGCTTCTGATGACACCCAAGAGGAACGGCGACGGTGTTCACCACTAGACTCGCGATTAGAGTCACGGTGACCGCCACCCCGTAATTTGGGTTTGGGAGTGGGTCGGAGGTCTTCTTCAGGATAGTCGGCTTCTGATAGCAACCAAGCAGGACGGGTTTGGTCGTAGGCGATTTGTAATGCAGCTGCGGCGATCGCATGGGCATCATATTGTTCACTGAGCTGACTAACGATGGACAAAAATGAAGCCATGCGTTCACCCACCAAAGCTTCCTGCACCTGGGTTTGTAATTTTTGCAGCTGCTTAGCTTCAATTTGTGCCCTTGTGGGAATTGAGAGTAATTGCCAACTTTGACGTACATGGCGCTCAAACAACTGCTGCTTGCGTCGTTCAAAGGGCTGCACTAAGGTGATGGCTGTACCTTCTTTACCAGCGCGACCAGTACGACCGATGCGGTGGACATAGGTTTCCACACTGTCTGGTAAATCAAAGTTGATGACGTGGGATAGTTGGTCAACATCCAAGCCCCGGGCTGCAATATCCGTAGCTACTACCCAGCGCACTTGACGATTACGGAATCGGGTCAACAAACGTTCCCGTGCTTGTTGGGATAAATCACCGTGGTATTCATCAACACTGTGACCCGCAGCTTGCAATTGATTGGTGAGTTCAGCAGCGGTGCGTCTGGTGCGAACAAAGATCAAAGCCGATTCTGGATCTTCCATTTCCAAGATGGGCTGCAAGGCTTTGACTTTTGACCAATGGCGTGGTACGAGATAAGCTACCTGATTAATTTTGTTGGGAGCAGCTTTTGGTTGTTCAACGGCAACTGTGACTGGATCGTTGAGGAACTTATTCACCAGCTGGCGGATAGATGGCGGCATTGTGGCGGAGAATAAAGCTGTCTGCCGTTCTTGGGGTGCTTGGGAAAGAATTTTTTCCACGTCATCGATAAAGCCCATGCTCAGCATTTCGTCAGCTTCATCTAAAACAAACCATTTCACATGATCCAGCTTCAGGCTACCCCGTTCTAGCAAGTCTATGACTCGCCCTGGTGTACCCACGACCATGTGAACACCGCGCTTGAGTTGTAAAATTTGGCGATCTATAGATTGACCGCCATAAATCGCCATGACGCGCAAGCCTTCGTTACCCAGAAACTCACTGATAGCATCTTGAACTTGAATTGCTAACTCTCGAGTTGGGGTCAATACCAGTGCTTGTACTACTTTTTGACTTACATCCAGCCGCTCTAGAATTGGCAGAG
This sequence comes from Fischerella major NIES-592, assembly GCF_001904645.1. Taxonomy (NCBI): domain Bacteria; kingdom Bacillati; phylum Cyanobacteriota; class Cyanophyceae; order Nostocales; family Hapalosiphonaceae; genus Fischerella; species Fischerella major. Next base: position 230,452 of record NZ_MRCA01000005.1, read on the forward strand.
AGAAAGCAGCTGTTTTACCTGTACCTGTTTGAGATTGACCAACAACATCGCGACCCGCTAAAAGTTGGGGAATCGCTTGGGCTTGAATGTTGGTTGGTGTGGTAAAACCAATTTTTTCAATTTGCTCAATCCGTTCTGGTGAGATACCTAGTTCTTGAAAAGAAAGTGTCATTAACTCTCCTAATTTGTATTTAGTTATTGGCTATTGGTTAGTGGTTAGTGGTTAGTGGTTAGCTGTGTACTACTAACTTTCAACTACTAACTACTAACTACTCCGTACAAGTCGTACGTATCAGCTTCTTTGATGGCTACTGGTACGATAGTTCCCAATCTTGCTTGCCCACGAACGTAAACTTGACCATCTACTTCCGGAGCAAATCTCGCCGAACGACCGATTAATTCTCCTGTTGAGGGATTTTCTTGTTCAATCAAAACATCAACGACTCTGCCAATTTCTTGCTGATTTTTACGTAGGGAAATTGGCTGTTGCAGTTCCATCAATATGTCCCGCCGTTCATCTTTGATTGCTTGCGGTAATTGATTGGGTAGGTTGTAGGCTGGTGTTCCTTCCTCTGGAGAGAAGGTGAAAACACCTACATGGTCAAATTCATGGCGTTGGATGAATTGAAATAAATGCTGAAAATGTTCATCATCTTCGCCAGGAAATCCGACAATAAATGTTGTCCGCAGTATCGCCTGTGGTAGTGCTTCCTTGATGCGTTCGATAATTGCATCGTTGACTTGTCCTTGCCAAGGACGGTTCATGGCGCGGAGAATTTCGGGATGGGAATGTTGCAGGGGCAAATCCAGATAAGGTAAGACATTGGGTGTTTCACGAATTGCCGTAATCACATCTGGAGTCAGTCCCGTCGGATAAGCATAGTGCATCCGAATCCACGGTACGTCTACTTTCCCCAAAGCACGAAGCAATTCGGCTAATTTAGGCTTCCCGTAGATATCTATACCGTAATTTGTGGTGATTTGGGAAATCAAAATGATTTCCTGTACCCCTTGACTTACTAATTGTTCAGCTTCCGCGACTATTGATTCTATAGTACGCGATCGCTGGTTTCCTCGCAGCTGCGGAATGATACAAAACGCACAGCGATAATCACATCCTTCTGCAATTCTTACATATGCCACACCTTCGGTTGTAGTGCGATAGCGGGGTGTGGTTTCATCGGCGATGTAAGTTGGTTCGGCGCTAATTTCTTTGACGCGATCGCCCTGTTGTACTCGTGCAATCACATCAACGATTTTGTGATAATCGCCTGTACCTACTACCGCTACTGCTTCGGGCAACTCTTCCAATAACTGCTCTTGGAAATGCTGCGCCATACAACCTGTAATGACGATTTTTTTATTCGCCTCTGCCAGTTCTACTAGAGTCCTGACAGATTCTTCCCGAGCTGCTTCGATAAAACTACAAGTATTAACAATAACGTAATCTGCTAACTCTTCATTAGAATCTACTCCATAGCCTGCTTCTACCAGCAGCCCTAACATATGTTCTGTATCAATTCGATTTTTTTCACAACCCAGATGAGATATTGCAATGGTTGGTTTTTCACCCATACTATAAAAATAAAGTTTTCAGTTTTTTTTGCATTCCAAAAGTTAAATCTTAACTAATGTTTTTCAGACACTTGCTCAAGAGTTAAACCCGTTCGCATCATGCCTGCATGACAAAATTTAAACGCACCCACACCGAATCTCCTGATCCCAATGAATTGCACAGAGATCATGCTATGATTTTCTTAACTATTCTGTGTTTCCAAGGGAAAAACAAATAGTCGTTGGGTAAAATAGACACTTTTAATTTTTTGTGCAAATTGCTTTTGGTATTTTACATTACCGCAGCGCGTGCGTTGTGAATCTACTCTACCCTAAAAGGAGCCACTTTCCCCTGTGGGATGTGTGGTGAGAAGTCGCTACCATCTAGGAAAACACGCACTAAATTACGCCTTGACAGCGGTAATGATACCAATTCAGTACAGGTTTTACCCGCAACTGCAACAGAATAAATAGCTGTTCTGCCTCAAACAGCTACCTTACGGAAAGCCGCTTGGCGTCTTGTGCGTCTTGTGAGTTGCAAACTCCTCTTGTAAACAGTTTTTATCTTAACATATCTTATGGAAGGTTTTACGTTAATTTCCATCTTAAGGGGGAGGCGGAAAACCGATCAACTTAAAAAAAGTTGGAAAAGTTAGTCAAAAGTCAACAGTCTAAAGTCCTAAGTCAACAGTCCAGAATTCTCAGTCTACAGGATATTGACTGGCAATTTTGGATTATGGATCGTAAATTTTGGATTAGATTTTTTTAGTATACGTTCCAACTGCAAGCCAAATGGGACGAAACAAAAATTAACAATCCAGAATCTGTAAGCTCTTGAGTGGGATAAATCCACAATAGCCAGATGATTTCGGTTTATGCCTAGCCTTTATGGTCAGGACAAATCCAAAATCCAAAATCTAAAATCAATTGACTATTGACTAGTGACTATTGACTATTGACTCTGGACTGTGTGTTACGGATTAAAGACGTGGACTTATATCAGCTATTTAAAACCCGCACACCGATTATTGGTGTAGTTCATTTACTACCATTACCTACCTCGCCCCGTTGGGGAGGTAGCCTAAAAGCAGTAATTGACCGTGCTGAACAAGAAGCAACAGCTCTAGCCAGTGGCGGAGTTAACGGTATCATTGTAGAAAATTTTTTTGATGCACCGTTTACTAAAAACCAGGTTGACCCCGCAGTTGTTAGCGCCATGACTGTAGTAGTGCAGCGGATACAGAATATGGTGACGCTACCTATTGGCATCAATGTTTTACGGAATGATGCCAAAAGTGCGATGGCGATCGCAAGCTGTGTGAAGGCGCAATTTATCCGTGTGAACGTCCTCACCGGCGTGATGGCAACGGATCAAGGTTTAATTGAGGGAGAAGCCCATCAATTACTGCGCTATCGCCGGGAATTGGGTAGTGATGTCAAAATCTTCGCTGATGTCTTAGTTAAGCACGCTCGTCCATTGAGTTCGCCAAATCTAACTGTAGCGGTGCAAGATACAATCGAACGGGGTTTGGCAGACGCCGTGATTTTATCTGGTTGGGCTACAGGCAGTCCACCTAACCAAGAAGATTTAGAATTAGCTACACAAGCAGCAGCAGGTACACCAGTATTTGTTGGTAGTGGGGCATCTTGGGAAAATGTTGCGACATTGTTACAAGCAGCAGATGGAGTGATTGTCTCTAGTTCCTTAAAACGTCACGGTCGTCGCGAACAAACAATTGACCCTATTCGTGTTAGTCAATTTGTAGAAGCCGCACACCGCAGCTGGAACAACAGGGGCGATCGCAAATCTATTTCTTCTGTGAGCCTAAAATCTTAAATTGGGGATTGGGAAGAGGGGATCAGGGATCGGGAATAGAGAATTGGGCAATTGGTATTTATTCTCCCCTTGTCTCCCAAGTCGTCCCTGTTGTCTCCCCAGTCCCCTATCACCAATTACTCATACCTGCTTATGAAACGCCGCCTTTCTTCTACTCCTTGGATTCATCGTCGATCGCGTTTGCTAATTGGTGCGATCGCTATTTTAGGTGCATTAACCACTGCTTACCTGACCGTAGTTAAATTTAGCCAAAGCTCCGCTGCTTGTCCTACCCAAAGTTGTGATATCGTACTACAGAGTGATTATGCCACAGTTTTCGGACAGCCTCTGGCTTTGTTCGGTTTCTTAGCTTATGTGAGCATGGCAGTTTTTGCCCTAGCCCCGTTGGCTGTCGACCCAGTTAACAAGAAGGATTCTCGAAAAAAGCTGGAAAATCTCACTTGGCTACTGCTGTTGATCGGAGCGATCGCCATGTCGGTGTTCAGTGGTTACTTGATGTACCTGCTGGTATTCAAGATTAAAGCACTCTGTATCTACTGTGTAGCCTCAGCAATTTTTTCCTTAAGTATGTTAGTCCTAACTATTGTGGGTCGTGCTTGGGAAGAAATCGGGCAAATCTTTTTTACTGCCATTGTTGTCGGTATGGTGACACTAGTTGGAACTCTAGCTATTTATGCTCCTCCATCAAATAATAATAGTGGAGTCACCATCGTTGAAAATCCTGGTCAACCAGCAATCATCAGTTTCAGACCATTACAAGAACCCAAACCAGGTGTTGGCTGGGAAGTTACCACTACCTCCGGCGAGGCAGAAATTGCCCTCGCACGTCACTTAAAGCAAATAGGTGCTAAAGAATACATTGCCTGGTGGTGTCCTCACTGTCATGAACAAAAATTACTTTTTGGTAAAGAAGCTTACAAAGAACTTGATCACATAGATTGCGCTCCTGTTGATAACCCCAATGGTTTAAAAGATGAGTGTAGAGCAGCTAAAATTCAAAGCTATCCGAGTTGGATTATCAATGGTAAAATCTATGCAGGAGTGCAGAATTTAGAGCAGCTAGCAAACATTAGTAATTACGCAGGCCCACGTAATTTTAAGTATGTTTTAAAACAATCGTAAAAAGTGCTTTTGTCAGTAGCAATTCTATTTGAGTTGTAAAAAGTCACATTGTCCAGTTCCCCAACTTTTCCAAAAAGTTGGGGTTCTTGTTTTTCAGAAATGATTTAGGATTGCTATAGTTAATTGTCTACAAGACTTAGGCAAAAATTGACACAAACCCATGAATAAGCAGAAAGGCAAACGCTTCGTGAGGTTAATTTACCTGTTAAAAAAATTTTTGTGTCGAGGAAAAAGAGAATTTTTCACAGCCTCTAGCGTTGCCATCTGCATTTTACTATTACGTTTTTTTGGATTATTGCAATCTTTAGAATGGGCAGCTTTGGATCAATTTTTTCAACTACGCCCCATCGAAGCACCAGAAGAATCAATCACTATTGTCGCAATTGATGAAGCTTCTTTGCGTGAGATTGGTTCTTGGCCAATTCCCGATGGTGTGATTGCCGAAGTTTTACAAAAATTACATCTCCAACAGCCACGTGCTATCGGCTTAGATATTTATCGAGATTTAAAGGTAGAGCCTGGTCATACAAATTTATTAAATACTTACAAATCAATACCAAACTTGATTGGAATTGAATTACTTTCCAATAATCAAAATAATAGTGTTGCACCACCACCAGAATTAAGTAAACTGAAACGAGTGGGTTTTAATAATGTACTGCTAGATGCTGATGGTAAAGTACGTCGTAGCTTATTGTACTGGCATCTTGAAGACCAAGCACACGAAAGTTTTGCTTTAAAGTTAGCAAAGCTTTATCTCCAGGCAGAAGGTATTAGAGCCAAAAAAGCCGCACAAAATCCCAAGAATTTACAGCTGGGTAAGGCAGTATTCCATCGTTTTCAACCCCATGATGGTGGCTATGTCGGGGTTGATAATAAAGGCTATCAAATATTGTCTAATTTTCCGAAATTAGCTTGTAGAAATTCATTACCAGATATTTGTGCCTTCCGTAGGGTTTCCATGCGAGATGTGCTAAGCGACCAAGTACCTCGCCAGTGGATTCACGATCGCATTGTCTTAATAGGTTCTACTGCACTTAGTCTTCAGGATTTAGTGTTAATTCCCTACTCCAGTCGGTTGATGGGTACGGCAAAGCCTGTAGCAGGTGTGGAACTGCAAGCCTATTTTATCAGTGAATTCATCCGCGCTGCCCAACAAGGAAGACCTTTACTCAAAGTCTGGGCTGACTTAGTTGAAGGGTTATGGATTTGTGTTTGGGCTTATGTCGGTGCAGCCACGAGGTGGCGAGTACGGCGGTTGAACAGAAGTATCTTGAGTATCCTGTTGTTTTGCTTGGTATTGCTTGGTAGTTGTTATATTGCTTTCTTGTTTGGTTGGTGGATACCAATAATGCCTGCTTTACTTAGCTTTAGTATCTCAGCAATTGTTATCACCTCACAAATCGCCCACATGCAAGAAGAGTTAAAACGATCTAAGGAGTTTTTGCATCAAGTTATTAATACTATTCCCGATCCAATTTTTGTCAAAAATGAAAAACATCAATGGATTGTTTTAAATGAAGCTTATTGTCAATTAGTTGGTTATCCTAAGAGTTTATTGCTAGAAAAGTCAGAGTATGATTTTTTCTCTAAAAAAGAAGCTGAGTTGTTTCGTCAGCAAGATGAATTAGTGTTTCGATCGCAGCAACCCCAAGAACACGAAGAAGAATTTACTGATGCTAGCGGTAAAACTCACTTTATTTCCACTAAGCGATCGCTCCACAAAGATGGCGCAGGTAATTTATTTTTGGTTGGGGTAATTCGTGATCTAACTGAACGTAAACTTCTAGAAGATGAACTCAAACGCACTGCTGCTGAGTTATTTCGTTCTAACAGTGAGTTGAAACTTCAAGAAGATCATTTACGTTATCTGGCGTATCATGATCCTCTGACTGGTTTACCTAATCGGAAATTATTTGCTGAACAACTACAGGAATCTGTGGAATGGGCGCGCAATAATAGATTGTTGCTAGGACTGCTGTTTATTGATTTGGATGGCTTCAAGCAAGTTAATGATAGCCTGGGACATGAAATAGGCGATCGCTTGCTGATGACTGTTGCTCAGCGCCTCAGCAATTGTTTACGGGGTAGTGATACCGTCTCTCGCTTGGGTGGTGATGAGTTTACCGCAATTCTACGAGCCATCCCCAAACTAGAAGTAGCTGCGATCGTGGCTGAAAAAATTTTAGCAACTATCACTGAGCCAATTGTCTTGGATGGACACACGATAAAAATATCGGCCAGTATCGGCATTAGTGTTTATCCTCTCAATAGTAACGACTGTGAAACTTTGATTAAACAAGCAGATGCTGCAATGTACCATGCTAAGCGTTTGGGGAAAAATCGTTATGAATTTAGTTAGTAGTGGTTTGCATTAATTTGTAGTGTTTTTAAACGCAAAGGGACGCAGAGTTTGGTTCAGGAATTTCGCTATGAATTTGGTGTTGCTTCACAATGCACTAACCACCTCTGTAGCAAAAGAATATTATTGTCAACCCTAGCTTTATTGCAGCGGTATAAGTATTTTTACAGTGAGTCCATTTTTTGGTATTAGCATATTACTTTGCTTAAAATTTCAGTGTATATACTGAAATTTTAACAAGTAAATAAATTTTTTTAAATTTTTTCCGGATGAAAAACAATCATATTAACAATATTGCTCATACGTTGAAGTCTTTTTCTATAGCCATTTGAGTATCAATTGAATTTGTGATTTCTCGAATATAGTATTTACTCGGAAAAATATTAATAAATTATTAAAATTAAGTAAAGTAGCTGATGTAATTGTGGTATTTATGGAGAAAGTACTACTTTGGATAGATGTCAATGCTATGAGAGTAATAGAAAGTAAACAAAAAGCAGGTAAGTATCTACACGGTTAAAAGTTTACATCCGAACTTTAATTAATAGAATATTTGTGCTTTTTATTCAGTGATTATGCGGATGAAAATTTAAACTTTATCCGAAGTTTTAATAAAACTCAGATTTTCAAAGCAAAAGATTGTTAATTAAATAAAAACCAAGGGTTATGAAGACTAGCTTGAGAACTACTAGCGTTGTCTTGTTTTTTATCGGAGTTGCTCTGATAATTCTCAAAATGGCTGATACCGCTTGGATGTTTACTGATGCGATTGTTAATCATCAGAGTAGTGACCAGACTACAAATAATTTGATCAGCCTGAGGGTTGATTCTCAAAGTTCAAAGCGTAAAACTACAAATTTTCAATCGAGTAGCGACTATGAACCTCCAAATTATGGTGGTCCCGATAGTCCTTCTTATGGTAGTGGAACTCGGTGATCGGGGGCGATGAGTTCCCCAATCCCCTCAATTTGCGTTACTCTGAGTGCAGATATGATAAGAACTTAAGCTAAATGTCTGCAATGGAAGTTTTTGAACAATCAATAGATATTAATGCCTCAGCCGCAGTGGTTGAACGTTGTATTAGCGATCGCATTTTAATGCACCGTTGGCTCAATCCTGTATTGCGTTGCGAACCTGTAGGTGAATGGAGTACCGATGTTGGTAGTCACAGTCGGTTTGTGATTCAAATACCTTTAATTAAACCGACATTGAAGAGTACTGTTGTAGAAAGAAAACCAGGTTTGATTGTTTGGGGGTTCGAGGGTTTTTTTAAAGGACGCGATCGTTGGGAATGTCAACCACAAGCAAAAGGAACACGCCTGCTCAATCGCTTTGAATTTGAGATACCCAACCCTTTGGTGAGTTGGGGTTTTAAAACCTTTGCCGAAAATTGGACAAAAGAAGACATGCAAGCCCAACTGCGCCGACTTAAGCTTTTAGCAGAGGAGATGCAGCAGGAGTGAGAGGTGATGGGATGATGGGGAGGTGGGGAGTGTGAGTGGTGGAAGAGTAACCACTAACCACTAACCACTAACCACTAACCACTAACCAATAATAAATGACAATTGACTACCCTCTACCAAGTTGAGTCAGCAATCGCCTAATCATGTAGGCGTCTTGGGCTTCTGGGGTTTTGACTAGGTAAGTTTCTAGATCATTGGCTGCTTGGGAGAAGCGACCGAGTTGATAGCATAAAAGACCGCGATCGCGCACTTCTAAAGCAAAACCAGGAAATAATAATAAAATTCTCTCTACTGCTGCTAAGGCTTTTTCTAATTCCTGTTTATTCAAGTAGATATATTTGAGATTTGTTAATATTCTCGCCAAAATTTGTTTGTTTGTTACTGCTGCTAAAAATTCTGGTTGCAAAGTCACGGGATGCTGATAGATTTGAGTTAATTTCTCTTGACAATCTTGCGGAAATAATATCTCACCTTTATTGAAGGTATCCACAAAAATTTCAATATCAGAAATGTCAGGACGAATGAGGAAGTGTCCTGGCATTCCTATGCCTACCATCGCAAAATCAATCCGTCGGGCAATTTCTAGATATATTAGTGCTAAGGTAATCGGAATTCCTAGGCGGCGATCAATCACATCATTCAAATAGCTGTTACGGGGATCATAATATTCTTGTTTATTTCCTGTAAATCCCAAATCGTTATAGAGATATTGATTAATAGTTTGGATGATTCGCAAAGGATAACGCTCTGCTGGCAACCGTTCTTCCAATTCTGCTGCCATTGTATCTAGACTATTGATATATTCTTCTGGATCAAGTTCAGGATATTCTTCTTGGGCAATATATAAGGCTGCTCTTGCTAAATCTATACACTCATCAGGCTGCTGAATTTCCTGGTAAAAATATTGCCGCGCTGATGAGATATTCATAAGTTTATGCCGAGTATAGGTTTACAGTTCAGATTGAAAATTATGAAGTGGTGGTGATACCTATATTTAATATTAAAGATATTGGCTAGATTTGCAAATAATTTGATACAAAAAAATAAATAATAAGCATCTATCTAAGGTATGAAAATCATGAATCAAGCAGAAGAATAAGTATAGACAATCTTTATGTATTCTCTTCTTCGTTAGAGGAGAAGGTGATTAAAAAATAAATACGCAGGTGGAGGATTATGGGCAGTGAGTAGGGAGTGGGGGGAGATGGGGAACTCGGGGTCCCCTCTGGGGAGTGGGGGAGGTGGGGAGCAAGTAGTTTAAAGAATGGGTAACCACTAACCACTAACTATTGACAAATGACAAATGCCTAATAATCAATAACTAGTAACTATTTAAATTTGCTTATTATTTATTTTTAAATCATGCACATAACTCCAAGTAGAAGTAGAGAACAAGACACAGCAAAAAACAAATTTTTTCATCCCACTAGGGGAATTTTTTGGGCAGTCCAGACTCGGATTCTCTTTTGGTACATTTTATCTACGATTTTCATCTTTATTATCTTTATTCCAACATTTCGTGAGGTTCTGTATGCAAGAGTAGACACGCGAGTGCGTAGGGAACTGGCAGAAAAGATGGAAACATTTAAAAAACTAATATATGAAAAAGACACGGAAGTACGAGAGGAGATAGGGGAGTCTAGAAATATAAAGGTAGACGAACAACTAAAGCCTCCATCTTCTCATGAAGAATTAGAAGACTTTTTTGATGCTTTTCTTTCTCGTCAACTACCAGAAGATGATACACATTTAATTGCTTTTGTCAATGAAAAGTTTTACAAATCGAGTCCTAGTGCTAGACCAGATCCCTTGGCAAAAGATTCAAAGTTGATGCGGCGTTGGGCTAAGCTAACCGAACCTGAACAAGGAGAAAGATCAGTTTCAGACAAAACTATAGAAAATATAATCTATATTACTGAACCAGTCAAAATCAATGGAAAAACTCTCGGAGTATTTGTTGTTGCTCATACTACAGCGGGTGAACGCGGGGAGGTTTTAGAAGCTGTCTCGGTGATCGTACAGTTGAGCAGCGTAGTGTTGATAGTGGCTTTAATATTTGCTTGGCTAGTTTCCGGCAGAATTTTGGCTCCTTTGCGTTTACTGATGGTGACAACTCGCTCCATTAGTGAATCTGATTTAACTCAACGCTTACCAGTCAAAGGTAAGGGTGAGATTGCAGAGTTAGCAATTACCTTTAATGAAATGATGGATCGTCTGGAAGCTGCCTTTACCAGTCAACGCAACTTTATTAACGACGCTGGACACGAACTCCGCACACCAATTACTATTATCCGGGGACACCTAGAATTAATGGGTGATAGCCCTGAAGAAGTGCAGGAAACTGTTCCCCTGGTACTGGATGAATTGGACCGTATGAGTCGATTTGTGGAAGATTTGATTTTGCTGGCAAAAGCAGAACGTCCAGATTTTTTACAGTTGGAAACAGTTGATTTAGATTCCTTTACACGGGAATTATTTCTGAAAGCACAAGCACTAGCAGACCACAATTGGCAGTTGGAAGGCATTGGTAAAGGCAAAATCATCGTAGATCGGCATCGACTGACTCAGGCAGTTATGAATCTGGCACAAAATGCCACTCAACATACATTATCAACTGATACAATTTCTCTAGGATCGGCAATTAATCGAGGCAAAGTCCATTTTTGGGTTAAAGATACCGGGGAAGGCATTGCCAAAGCTGACCAACAAAGAATTTTTGGGCGCTTTGCCCGTGCCACTAACAGCCCTCGGAGATCGGAAGGTGCAGGACTAGGTTTGTCAATTGTGCAGGCGATCGCACAAGCCCATTATGGCTCAGTAAAGCTTCGTAGCCGATTAGGTTTCGGTTCTACTTTCACTATAGTCTTACCAGTGGAACCACCACAATAAGGAAGTACCCGATGCATCGCATTCTCATCGCTGAAGATGAACCCCGTATAGCCTCCTTTTTAGAAAAAGGCTTATTTTCTCATGGCTTTACTACTGCCGTTGTTGCAGATGGCAATGAGGTTGTACTCATGGTTCAAGAGGGCGAATTTGACCTACTGATCTTGGATTTAGGATTACCTGGAAAAGACGGTATAGAAGTCATAGAAGATTTACGTGGACAAGGCGAAAGCTTGCCGATTATTATTTTGACTGCCCGTGATGACATCAAAGATAAAATAACAGGATTAGAAAGCGGTGCTGATGACTATGTGACTAAGCCCTTTCGCTTTGAAGAACTATTAGCAAGAGTCCGGGTAAGATTACGCAGTAGTACTGTTTCTTCGGTGAAAAATGATACGCTTCTCAAAGTTGGTAATATAATCCTGGATCTACGTACTCGTAGAATCAAAGTAGATGGTCGCACTGTTGATTTACCAGCACGGGAATTTACTTTAGCAGAAACTTTTTTCCGTCATCCAGGACAAGTATTAAGTCGAGAACAACTATTAGACCGAGTTTGGGGTTTTGATTATAACCCAGGTTCTAATATTGTGGATGTGTATGTAGGTTATCTACGTAAAAAGTTAGGTAGTGACCTGATTGAAACTGTCAGAGGCATGGGCTATCGATTACGGTTAAGTAATGACCTCTAGTAGCGATCGCGTAGGTTGATAATTTGAAAATCGGCTCTAGTTTTGCTCATAAAGCTATATATTGGTCATGGCTAAAATTGTCTCTGACTTGGCTCCGACTTTAGAAATACATCCGAGATATTTGGTTAGATGACCCAGATTTTAGTTGTGGAAGATGAAGTTCGCCTCGCTGCCTTTATTCAAAAAGGACTCCGCAAAAATGGTTTTACTACTATAGTGGCAGTAGACGGGGAACAGGCAATTTTTATGGCTGAAAGTAGCGATTTTGATTTACTACTGCTTGACTTAGGATTGCCAGTAATAGATTGGTCACACCCGTAAATTGTAAATTCATATTTTGATTCAGCAACGCCTTTTTTCAAATCGGGATAACATATCAACTTCTTTTGATGAAAAACTTCTCATAAAAAATTCATACAGAATTCATCACTAATTGAGAGCCTATGTATATGTGAGGAATTAATTATCTGTTTTTCTCACAGCTTCAGTAGTTTTTGAGCATTTTCGAGGATTAATGCCATGAATTTCTCCGGGAAGGTTCGGCAGTTTACGACACATTTAATCCCGATCGCATTGTATTAGGTAGCAATAGCCCCAGAGCGATCACTATGATGCAGGAACTGTATGCGCCAATCATTGAGCGCAAGTTTACATTTAATAATTATTTATTACCTCCCGTGCCTATGGTAATAACAGACTTAGCATCCGCAGAGATGATTAAATATGCTGCTAATGCCTTTCTGGCAACCAAGATTAGTTTTATTAACGAAATAGCCAACATCTGCGATCGCGTTGGTGCTGACGTTACTCACGTTGCCATCTTGGCTGTTTCTTAGTATCTCTTGCACCCGCACTAAAGAGGATCTGAACAATGAGACTGCTGGTTTATTCCCATGACACATTCGGTTTGGGTAATATTCGCAGAATGCTAGCGATTTGCGAACATCTATTGAGGGAAATAGAGGAACTCTCTATTTTACTAATATCTGGTTCACCGATACTACACGGGTTTCGCCTACCCAAAGGACTTGACTACATCAAGCTTCCTTGTATCAATCGAGGAGAAATAGATAATTTAGTTGCTAAGTACTTGGGTACAGACATCGATGAAACAGTGAAAATGCGATCGGATTTGATTCTATCAGCAGCCGTTAACTATAAGCCGGATTTAGTACTGGTAGATAAGAAACCCTACGGGATTAAAAATGAACTTGCCCCTACTCTAGATTACTTGCAAGCTAAGTTACCACAAACTCGCTTTGTACTTCTGTTAAGAGATATTCTCGACACGCCAGCAAAAACGATCGCAGAATGGCACAAACATGGTTATTATGAAGCGGTTAAAAAGTTTTATGACTTGTTGCTGATTGTTGGGATACCAGAAATTTTTCATCTACCACAGGAATATGAGTTTCCAACTGAGGTTATCCAGAAAGCACACTTTTGTGGATATATCCGGAAACCGCGGGGATGCAAGCAACCTGAGCAAGTGCGAGATGAGTTACAGCTAAGTTCTGATGAGAAGCTTGTATTAGTTACTCCTGGTGGGGGAGAAGACGGTTATCAGCTAATTCATACCTATCTCACAGGCTTGAAATTACTGACAGATACACACAACATCAAAAGTCTGATTATTTCCGGTTCAGAGATGCCGATAGAGCATAGACAGGCATTGTATCAGGTGGCAACAACCTATCCACAGGTGCAGATGTATGAATTTACCGATGACTTGATGAGTTATTTGGCGGTAGCGGATGTAGTGGTATCGATGGCTGGTTACAACACAGTGTGCGAAATTCTTTCTGCAAGCAAACCTGCTGTGGTGATACCGCGAATCAAACCCTCCCAAGAACAGTTTATGCGATCGCAGAGAATGTATGAATTTGGTTGCTTCCAGACAATTCATCCTCATGAGCTGACACCATCAGTCTTAATGCAACAGGTACAGCAACAATTAGTAAATACTCAAGTGAATAATACTGTTAACTTAGGCGGGTTAGATAGGATTGCTAGCTTAATTAAAAGTATTTTTATTTGTAAAAATACTTTTAATGAGCGAGAATTTTTGTATTCGGAAAGATTTTCACAGGGTATTTTGACTGGAAAAATAATTATTTGATAAACGAACACAGATGGACACAGATGAACACAGATGGATTGTTCGTTTGTGACTGGTTGTGGTTGATAAGTTATGGGTTTTATTTCTACATGTTTTTGTGGATTTAGATGAGATTTATCTTCAAAAATTTATCAGTGTTGGAAAAAGATTATGAAAAAGTTAATGTTCTACTGCCAACATATTTTAGGTATGGGTCATCTAGTGCGTAGCATGGAGATTGTACGCGGTTTAACTAAAGATTTTCATATTTGTTTTATTAATGGCGGTGAAGTTATTCCAGAGTTCGAGGTTCCTTCAGAAGTTGATGTCGTTAATTTACCAGCAATTAAAACAGACCCGGAATTTAAAGAATTGCAAGTGGTAGATAATGCCTTTACGCTAACAGAAGTTCAAAAAATTAGAAAAAATTTGCTGCTGTCAATATTAGACAAATTCCAGCCAGATATTTTAATGATAGAATTATTTCCTTTTGGTAGAAGGCGCTTCTCGTTTGAATTAATTCCTTTATTAGAAAGAGTGCAAGCAAGTCAATCTTCTACTAAAGTAGTTTGCAGTCTCAGAGATATTGTAGTTACAAAACAAAATCAAGCTCGACATGAAGAAAAAGTCTGTAAACTCATAAATCAATATTTTGATTTACTATTGGTTCATGGCGATCCAAAATTTGTGTCATTAGAAGAAACTTTCTCTCGAATTCAAGACTTTAATTGTCAAGTTTACTATACTGGATATGTAGTCCAAAAAACATCAGAAAATCCTGTTTTCAGTGATGAAGATAAGGAAATTATTGAATCTGACCAACCTTTGATTTTAGTCAGTGTTGGTGGTGGTAGATTTGGTCATGAATTATTGGATTGTGTGGTGAAGACAGCGCCATTATTAGAGAAAATAATTCCCCATAATATTCAAGTTTTTACGGGGCCATTTATACCAGACGAAAAATTTCAGGAATTGCAAAGGCTAAAGCAAAATAGCAATAATCTTCGCATTCGTCGCTATACACCTTACTTTTTAAATTACATGCAAAAAGCAGACTTGTCTATTAGTATGTCTGGCTACAATACCACACTCAATATTTTAACAACGGGTGTACGAGCTATGATTCTTCCTTTCACTGGTAACAATGATCAAGAACAAACTATTAGATCTCAAAAGTTAAATGCACTAGGAATTACGAAGACAATTTATCCTCAAGATTTGCAACCTGACATCTTTGCTTGGAGGATAATCAGTTACTTAGAAAAGCAAATAAATAAAATTAAGTTCGATTTTAATGGTGTGGAAAATACAGCAAAAATTTTAAAAGATTTTGTCTATAAAGAAAAAATTGCTTAAGTATGTTGCCACAAATGTAGAGACTTGCCATGGCTCGTCAGTCACAAGCGCAAAGGAAGCAGAGAAAAGAGATTTTAGTAAAAACCATGAATAAAACAAAGATTTGTATTACTACACTGGAATACCCTCCAGATATAGGTGGTGTGGGTGAGTCAGTGCATCGTATTGCCCAGATGTTAGTTAGTAGTGGTTATGAAGTTCATGTTGCAGTTTTTCGCTCTAAGCAACGGCTAGTAGATGATGGAAGGGTAAGACGAGCAAGCTGTAAAACAACTGTTCAGGATGGAGTATTTGTACATCGAATTAAATCAGCTGTACGTGATGATACACAAGAAATTCATGATTTTTTTAGTGATGTCTACTTACACTTGAAATATTTACATCAACAGTACGGTTTTGATTTGTTTCATGCCTTTTTTATGAATGAAACAGGTTACGTTACGACACTGTTAGCCAAAGAAAATGATTTGCCAGTTATTAATAGCGTCCGGGGTGCTGACTTACACAAACATATTTTTAATCCTAAGAACCATGCTCAGATAGCTTGGGTTTTAGAAAACTCTAATTGGGTAACATTTGTAAGTCAAGACTTGCAGAAAAGAGCGAATGCGATCGCTCCTAGTGTAAAGTTAAAGTCTTCTGTTTTTTGGAACTCAATTGCACCAATTAATTTCACCAAACTCCGCACCCCTCCTCTCATATCAGAGTTGTCGGGTATTATCATCGGTTCTAGTGGCAGATTTCGTGACAAGAAAGGTATAGAATTTCTCCTTGATGCTTGCAGTGAGTTAAGCAAGAAAATCGACTTGACGTTGCTGCTGATTGGTAACTTTGTAGAGAAAGAACGAAAATATTGGCAACAAGAATTAAAACAATGCTCTTTGGGTTCTCGCCTTCGCATTACAGGTATTACAACTCGGCAAGAAGCTTTAGCTTATTTACCACATTTAGATATTTTCGCCATTCCCTCAGTAACTGACGGGTGTCCAAATGCGCTTCTAGAAGCCATGCTAGCTGGTTGTGCCATTGTTGGCACTAGAGTAGATGCTATTGGTGAAATTTTGGAAGATGGCGTCGATGGTTTACTTGTCAATCCTGGTAGTAGCGCTGAACTCAAAACAGCACTGCTATCTTTAGCTACCCAACCACAGCTACGCAAGCAACTGGGTGCAGCAGCCAAAACAAAAGCACAACAGCAACTTCATCCATCCATAGAACATCAGAACTGGATAAATGTTTACCAAGAAGTTTTGCAGAGTTGGGAATACGAGAAAACAATCATACAGCGCTTTTTTGGCAGTGAGAATTTCTCCACTGATAACTTTAACAGTACCTACTTTGGTGCAGTAGAGAAAGTAAGGGGACAAAGGGAAGTATGAGGAGTGGGAAAGCCAGCGACTCTTACGCGGGGGGTTTCCAACAAAGAGCGACTGGCGTGGAGTGTGGAGAGATGGGAAGCCAATAATAAATTAACTACTAATGCACAGATGCGAGGAATATCGCGTCTCTACCCACTAACCACCAACAACCAACTATCGACTACGAACAAAAATTATGAACAAGCCACAAGTTACCATAATTGTTTCTCAACGTGAACGTTTTAGCTACACTCGCGAATCACTGGAAAGTATTTACGAAAATACTCATGTACCTTTTTCTCTAGTTTACATAGATGGTAATTCCCCGCCTAAGATTGCTGGCTATCTTGAGGAACAGGCGCGCGAGAAAGAATTTGATTTGATTCGTACTGAGTATTACCTTTCACCAAACCAAGCCCGTAATTTGGGTTTACATCAAGTTAAGACCGAGTATGTTGTATTCATTGATAATGATGTGATTGTGAATCCGGGTTGGCTAGACCATTTACTCCTGTGTGCTGAACAAACAAAAGCAACTGTTGTTTGTCCCCTTACCTGCATTGGTGAACCTTTGGGAGAGACTATCCACTTAGCAGGTGGTGAAGCACACATTGTTGTCGAAACCCAAGAAAATAACCAAGTCAAGCGAAGAGTACATGAAAAACATTACTTCGTTAATCGCAAAGTTGCTGAGGTGCGTAACCAGCTGCACCGTCAACAGTGCGAGTTTGCGGAATTTCATTGTATGTTAGTCCGCACTGAAATTTTTGAGCAGATTGGACTTTTAGATGAAGGACTGCTAAGTACACGGGAACATATTGATTTTTGTCTGACTGTAACTAACGCTGGAGGTACGGTTTATTGTGAACCTGCTTCGATAGTTACCTACGTACCAGGATTGAAGTTACAAATACCCGAACTTGTCTTCTTTATGCTGCGCTGGAGTGATGCTTGGGAAACTGCCAGTTTAGAACACTTTGCCCAAAAATGGCAACTGACAACCAAGGACAAATACTTCAAAAAACGCTACAAGCGGATGGGACATCGCCGCCACCAAGCATTCTTGAAACCGCTGCTGCATCGCCTTACCTTCGGGACAAAGCCTTTATGGTTAGAAAAATGGGCGATTTCGCTGGAAAAGAAGTTAAACCAATATATAAGCGATCGCTACACCCTAAATCATACAAGTTATACCCAATCAGTAGCACAGAGTGACAAAGCTGAACACGAATTAGTATCCCTTTAGAAGCAGATCTGATGTAAGTTGTGAAGCTACGACAAAATTTTTGTTTGGAAATCGACCACCGATGCACACGGATGCACACAGATAAACACGAATAAAATCTGTGTTCATCTGTGTTCATCTGTGTTCGTAATTAAAAATTATCCTGATTTTTTGATAAATGAGGAGGGAAATAAATCAAAATGGCGCGTCCTGACCGCAAAAGTTTGAGGGCAGCCTTACCAGGAATAGTGCGGATTTTGCGGCGATTTTCACCCCAAATCCGCCAACAGAAAAACCTGCTGGTAGTATCCTTTGTGGCGCTGATCGCAGAAATTTTCTTACACCTACTAGAACCCTGGCCACTAAAATTCATTTTTGACTATATTCTGTTACCTGGTTTTAAAACCCAGCCCTTGGGTATTCCTTTTCTGGATGAACTCAGTCCTTTTGCCTTACTTACTACCTTAACTTTAGCGCTAGTTGCGATCGCTGCTCTGCGTGCTACTGCTGCTTACTTCAGTGTTGTGGGTATGTCCTTGGCAGCAACCAACATCCTCACAGAAATTCGCGCTGTTCTCTACAGTCACTTGCAACGGCTTTCTCTATCTTTTCACCACAAAGCCAAAAGTGGTGACCTCATTACTCGCGTTACCTCTGATATTGACCGACTACGGGAAGTGACTGTCATGGCTGTCATGCCCCTACTTGCTCATTCTTTAACTCTAGTCGGTATGATCGCGGTCATGTTCTGGCTGCATTGGGAACTAGCACTCATTGCTATTGCTGTGTTTCCCCTATTTATATTTTCCACGATGCGCCTGACAAAACGTATCCGCCAGGTGGTACGCCAACAACGCCAACGCGAAGGGGCAATGGCTGCAACCGCAGCCGAATCTATCGGTGCCATCAAAATTGTGCAGGCGCTTTCTCTGCAAGATATGTTGGAGAATACTTTTTTCAGCCACAACCGCCAAAGTTTAAAAGACAGTGCCAAAGCCCAAAGACTAGCAGCAGGTTTAGAACGGATGGTGGAATTGTTGGTGGGGGTTTCCATTGCTTTGGTGTTATGGCGAGGAGTGCAGTTAGTATTAAGACAATCCCTTACCCCTGGGGATTTGTTAGTATTTGTCAACTATCTCCGCATTGCCTTTAAACCGATGCGCCAGCTTGCCAAATACACTGGGCAAATTGCCAAAGCTACCGCTTCCGGTGAACGTGTTTTGGATGTGTTAGACATCGTACCTGATATCCGCGATGCCCGTGGAGCAATTGAGGCGCCACCTTTGAAGGGAACTGTGCAGTTTAAAAATGTTTCCTTTGCCTACGAACAAAATAAAAGTATATTAAAAGACTTAAATTTTGTAGTATATTCTGGTCAACACGTAGCCTTATTAGGGCCTTCTGGCGGAGGTAAATCTACCTTAGTTAGTCTATTGTTGCGTCTCTACGATCCTTTAGAGGGTCAGATTTTGATTGATGGGCATGATGTTAGAGAATACAAACTGCATTCTTTGCGGCAACAAATCAGTGTCGTGTTACAAGATAGTATTCTCTTTGCTGCTAGTGTCAAAGATAACATTGCCTACGGTTGTTTACAAGCCTCCGACCAAGAGATAGAACAAGCTGCCCGTTTGGCAAATGCCCACAATTTTATTATGGCCTTGCCCCAAGGTTACGATACTATCTTGGGTGAACGGGGGGCGACTCTTTCTGGTGGACAAAGACAAAGAATTGCGATCGCCCGTGCAGCAGTACGTCAAGCTCCCATTGTCATTTTAGATGAGCCAACCACAGGCTTAGACCAAGAAAACGAACACGCTGTGAATGAAGCGCTCGAGCGTTTGACCAAAGGACGCACCACTTTTTTAATTTCCCACAATCTGAAACCAGTTGTACAAGCTGACTTGATTCTTTACATCGAAGGCGGAAAAATTTTAGAAAAGGGTACTCATATAGAATTGATACGTCTAGGTGGACGCTATGCGGCTATGTATGCTCTCCAGTCTACAGAGGGTAATGACTTGATGGCTATGCAATGAAAATTAGTCTGTCAGAAGAGTTAGGACTAATTTCCACTTTTGCTCTGATTTTTTACCTGAGTTTACGAAATAGGACTAAAACCATGTGTATTTCATCAATAGTGAAATGGCATGGCTTCGCTCTCTCTGCTGATCTGTAGGGAGGGCTGTTTTTTTGAAGAAATAGCTAATGAATTTATGCCAAATTCTGGCGTCGTTCAGTGCTACTCTTGAAGATGACATAGCTTAATTTTAAGTCTCTTACGACCCTATCTGAAATATAGCTTCAATCAATAGACTCAGCATGGTCACCACAGCAGAAAAAACAAACATTGGTTACATTACCCAAATCATTGGGCCGGTTGTAGATGTAAAATTCCCTAGCGGAAAAATGCCACCAATCTACAACGCTTTGCGCGTCTCAGGCACTAACGAAGCTGGACAGAAAATCGCAATTACCTGCGAAGTACAGCAACTGCTTGGTGACAATCAGGTGCGGGCTGTGGCAATGACTTCCACCGACGGCTTAGTGCGTGGTATGGAAGCTGTCGATACTGGCGCTCCCATTAGCGTACCTGTTGGTAAAGCCACCCTGGGTCGGATCTTCAACGTCCTGGGCGAACCTGTGGACAATAGAGGACCTGTCAACACTGAAGAGAAACTGCCTATCCACCGTCCTGCTCCCAAACTCACTGAACTGGAAACCAAACCTTCCGTGTTTGAGACTGGGATTAAAGTTGTTGACCTGCTGACTCCCTACCGTCGTGGCGGTAAGATTGGTCTGTTCGGTGGTGCAGGCGTCGGCAAAACCGTGATCATGATGGAGTTGATTAACAACATCGCGACTCAACACGGTGGTGTGTCCGTGTTCGCTGGCGTGGGAGAGCGCACTCGCGAGGGCAATGACCTCTACAACGAAATGATCGAATCTGGGGTTATCAACAAAGACAACCTCAACGAATCTAAAATTGCTCTCGTTTACGGTCAGATGAACGAGCCACCCGGAGCTAGAATGCGTGTTGGTCTGTCTGGTTTGACTATGGCAGAATACTTCCGGGATGTGAACAAGCAGGATGTACTGTTGTTTATCGATAACATCTTCCGTTTCGTGCAAGCTGGTTCTGAAGTATCAGCGCTGTTAGGACGGATGCCTTCTGCGGTGGGATATCAGCCAACATTGGGTACAGATGTGGGTGAACTACAAGAGCGCATCACCTCTACCAACGAAGGTTCTATTACCTCTATCCAAGCTGTGTACGTACCTGCGGACGACTTGACTGACCCCGCACCCGCTACTACCTTTGCTCACTTGGATGGAACCACTGTATTGTCTCGTGGTTTGGCAGCGAAGGGCATTTATCCGGCGGTAGATCCTCTGGGTTCTACTTCCACCATGTTACAGCCCAACATAGTTGGTGATGAACACTACAATACCGCTCGTGCTGTCCAAGCAACTCTACAGCGTTACAAAGAATTACAAGACATCATCGCCATTCTGGGTTTGGATGAATTGTCTGAAGATGACCGTCTAGTTGTAGCAAGGGCGCGCAAAATCGAGCGCTTCCTGTCTCAGCCGTTCTTCGTAGCAGAAGTATTCACCGGTTCTCCTGGTAAATACGTGAAGTTGGAAGACACAATCAAAGGCTTTAACATGATTCTGGCAGGTGAGTTGGACGACTTGCCAGAGCAAGCATTCTACATGGTCGGTAGCATTGACGAAGCCATTGCTAAAGCTGAAAAACTCAAAGGGTAATTAGTTAGTGGTTGTTAGTTGGTAGTTAGTGGTAACAGCTACTAACTACTAGCTACTAACCACTAACCACTAACTACTAACAAAAGACATATGCCATTAACCGTTCGTGTAATTTCTCCGGATAAAACAATCTGGGACGCTGCTGCTGAAGAAGTGATTTTACCTAGCACCACTGGTCAATTGGGTATCCTCACCGGACACGCACCACTATTAACTGCCTTGGATACTGGTGTGATGCGAGTACGTCCTAGTAAAAATCAAGGCTGGACACCCATTGCGCTTATGGGTGGATTTGCTGAAGTTGAAGAAGATGAAGTAACCATTCTAGTTAATGGTGCTGAACGTGGTGACAGCATTGATCTTGAAGAAGCTCGTGCTGCTTTTAACGAAGCCCAAGCTCGTTTAGGTCAAGTTAAAGAAGGCGATCGCCAAGGTCAAATCCAAGCCAATCAAGCTTTTAAACGCGCCCGCGCTCGTTTTCAAGCTGCTGGTGGCATGGTATAATTAAAAACCCGGTTCCTTCGAGAAACCGGGTTTTTGCTAAGTGTTAGATTTTATAAAAATTAATTAATTTGACGTCAAAGTTAACGTCTTCATAAAGTTTTGGATAACGCATAGTCAAATTCGGTCGATTCAAGCTCATCCCCAGACTAAAATTTGGGGATAAGCTTAACTATACATAGATTCGCTAAGGATGAATGACGAAGTGTGAAGTATTAATAATTTTAATCCTTCTGCCTTCTGCCTTCTTCTAGGCGCTACCTGTGAAGGTAACATCAGGGAATTTCCCTTGTGCTTCTGACATCGGGCGGTTTCTGCCTTCCTCTTGCCAGTAGTTGATAACTTCGGTAGCTTTATTGAGCAACTCTACCCGATCTACTTCAGTAATCCAGTGTTTTGACTCTAGCTCTTTTTTGAGTTCTTCCCAGGCATCATTTCTGGGCCAGAAAAAGTACTTTGTCAAAGGACTAGTACCTTTACCTACCACCTGATCAACCGCCAAGGCGACGTTCTCATCTAACCACAATATCTTCAAAATGAACTTGGACAATCGCACCTCCGCGAAATTTCCGGGCAATACTTAACTAATGACAGCGATCGCTTATTTTATCGCAATCCTTGCCGAGTGGACAAATTGAGTGGGGTCGCTGGAGTTCTTTTCCTTCTACTACTGTTGACGATTTCTACTGTTTTAACTCCTCCTAAGTGTAAAAAACCTAGGCCTGTCAAACCCTGACCCTCCCCTTATAAAGAGGAGGGAACAGGATTTGTTGTTTCCCCGCTTGACAAGGGGGACTAAGGGGGGTATTTAAGTGTTCGTACAAGATGTCTACTGAATGACTGTTAAGTTGTCAATATTTCAGCAGGTAAGCGCTTGAAGGAAAGGCGCTCATTCTCAATATCTACAAATATGGTATCGCCATCGTTGAATTCGCCGCGCAAAATTGCTTTGGCAATTGGTGTTTCTAACTCCCGTTGAATAGCACGCTTGAGTGGACGCGCACCAAACACCGGGTCATAACCTACTTCGGCTAAAAAGTCAAGAGCAGCATCCGAAAGCTTCAATGATATCTTGCGATCGCCCAATCTTTGCCGTAGTCTTTCGATTTGCAACAGGACGATTTCACGCAATTCTTCTTTCTGCAAGCTGTGGAAGATGATTAACTCGTCAACCCGATTAAGGAATTCTGGACGGAAGGAGTTTCGCAACGCCTCCATCACCCGACTCCGCATTTCCTCGTAACGATTTTCATCACCAGCGACATCGAGGATAAATTGTGAACCAATGTTACTGGTCATGATAATAATGGTGTTCTTGAAGTCTACCGTATGACCTTGAGCATCGGTGACACGTCCATCATCGAGAACTTGCAGCAGGATGTTGAACACATCCGGATGGGCTTTTTCGATTTCGTCGAAGAGAATCACTGCATAGGGGCGACGGCGAATTGATTCGGTTAACTGTCCGCCTTCTTCGTAACCAACATACCCAGGAGGCGCACCAATTAAACGCGAAACGGCGTGTTTTTCCATGTACTCGGACATATCAATCCGTACCATAGCCTCTTCGGTGTCAAATAGGTACGCCGCAAGAGCTTTCGCTAGTTCTGTTTTACCTACACCCGTGGGACCGAGGAAAATAAAGCTAGCGATGGGACGATTGGGATCTGCTAAACCAGCGCGAGAACGCTGAATCGCGTCTGCAACAGCTGTAACTGCTTCTTCTTGTCCAACCACACGGCGATGTAGTTCATCTTCTAAGTGCAGTAGTTTTTCTTTTTCCGATTCCACCAACTTGCTGATGGGGATACCCGTCCACTTAGAAATCACTTCGGCGATGTCCGATTCGGTGACTTCTTCCCGCAGCAGAGATTTACCAGTGTGTTGAGTTTGGGCTAACTCAGATTCTGCGGCTTCGAGTTTGCGGTGCAAATCGGTTAATTTGCCGTATTTTAACTCAGCAGCGCGGTTGAGGTCGTAATCGCGTTCGGCTTGTTGAATCTCTAAGTTAACGCGGTCGATTTCTTCTTTGACAGACTGAATTTTAGTAATAATATCCTTTTCAGACTGCCATTGAGCATTTAACGCCCGTTGTTCTTCTTTAAGATCCGCTAGTTCTTTTTCTAATCTTTCCAGACGTTCACGAGAAGCTGTGTTACTTTCTTTTTGTAGCGACAACTTCTCCATTTCTAACTGCAAGATTTTGCGATCGATTTCGTCGAGTTCTTCTGGCTTGGAGGTGATCTCCATTTTCAACCTGGCGGCTGCTTCGTCTACCAAATCAATGGCTTTGTCTGGTAAAAAGCGATCGCTAATATATCGACTCGACAGTGTCGCCGCCGCTACTAAAGCATTATCGGAGATTTTCACCCCGTGATGCAGTTCGTAGCGTTCTTTCAACCCGCGCAGAATCGAGATCGTATCTTCTACACTTGGTTGATCGACATATACTTGCTGGAAGCGTCGCTCCAAAGCGGCGTCTTTTTCAATATACTTACGGTATTCATCTAAAGTTGTCGCACCGATACAGCGCAATTCACCCCGCGCCAACATTGGTTTGAGCAAGTTGCTAGCATCCATTGCGCCTTGGGTAGCACCTGCACCGACAACGGTATGAATTTCATCAATAAATAGGATAATATTACCGCCGGATTCGGTGACTTCTTTTAAGACTGCTTTGAGACGTTCTTCAAATTCACCCCGGAATTTTGCCCCTGCAATCAAAGCACCCATATCCAAAGCCATCAACTTGCGGTCTTTGAGAGACTGGGGTACATCACCAGCTACAATGCGCTGGGCTAAGCCTTCGACAATTGCAGTTTTACCAACACCTGGTTCCCCAATTAATACAGGGTTATTCTTGGTGCGGCGAGAGAGAATTTGAATCGTGCGGCGAATTTCGTCATCTCGTCCAATCACTGGGTCAAGTTTACCTTGACGGGCGGCTTCAGTGAGGTCACGCCCATACTTCTCCAGTGCTTGGTATTTACCTTCTGGATTTTGGTCGGTCACTTTCTGGCTTCCCCGAATTTGTTTAATAGTATCTTTTAATTTTCTTTCGTCTAATCCGAATTCTTGGAATAGACTTTTACCAAAGCGATCATCTTTGGCGTAAGCAAGTAATAAATGTTCTATCGATATATATTCGTCACCAAACTCCTTACGATAGCCTTCAGCCCGATCTAGGAGAGAATCCAAGCTGCGTCCCAGGTAAACAGAATTGATGCTTCCCGAGACTCTTGGCTGACGTTGGATGAATTGGTCTGTGCGATCGCGTAATTTTTGCAGATTCACACCTGCTTTCGTCAAAATCGGGCCTGCTAGTCCTTCCTGTTCCAGCAGCGCCTTCATCAGATGTTCGCTTTCGATTTGCTGATGGTGATTTTGTTTGGCAATATCAGGAGTATGCGCGATCGCTTCCCACGCTTTTTCTGTAAATTGGTTTGGGTTAGTTGGTTGCATAGGCTTTTTGAGGAACGAACAACAACACGCGCAAATATAATTTTTGTTCTTATATGGTCATTTTAAAAAGAAGCGGGTCAATAGCTAGATCGGTCTTCACGTCTTTTTCAAGTAGTAATACCGTCCGTGTGTGGGGAGGTGGTATGACCGATACTTCTTTGATGGTACAAGCCTCTAGATTTATCTGTGGATTAAAATTGATAGCGAATTTCTCCCTTAATTGCATTGTTACTAAAATCTTCTCTGCCGATCATAATTTCGTAGTTGATCGCACTTGCAAAATTTTTAGAAAATAGAATCTGTGTCCCTGCACTCAATTTAAAATAATCACGGTCAGATTCACTTGTCTGAGTACGCATGGGTATACCTGGTTGAGTCACAAGTTCTGTGGTAATGGTGCGGTGTGTTGGTGCAAATTGATATTCGTAACTTGCGTGGATATTTGGTATGACTGAACCAAAACTGGTTTTCAATTCCACAGCAGCTTGCGTGCCTACACTCACAATAAATGATTCTGTTTGTTGATCATCTACTTTTATATTTAAACTACCTGCACCTGTTTCGGTGTAGCCGTCGATGTTGATGCGATCGTATTTCAAACTAAAGGTAGGACCATAGGAAATATTACCCGATCTGGCAATGTAACCACTTTTTAGGTTCACGGAAAACTGTGTTCCATCAGTTTTAGCTGTAGCTGTGCGGTGATCGAAATCAATTTGACGTTGAATATCAAAGTCGTTATTACCATAGCTAATTACAGCATTGCTGTAGAAGTTTTTCTCGACATAGTTACTATAGACTGAAACAGCATAGCCATCAATTTCGATGTCACCTTGATTTTGATGCAACTCAGTTTCATTATTCACAACACCTAATGCTATTCCTACAGCTAGTTTATCTGTGACGCCATAATCAAAGCCTACAGTAGCACCACCTGTTCTATAGTTGTAATCTGGATGATGTCCACTAGCATCTTGACTACCAAGATTTACATCACCGTTAACAAATACACTCCAGCGATCTGTTGATTGTGTTTGTGAAGTGTTGTGTAGCGCTGACAAACGATCATCGATCAGCTGCGCCTGTCTTTGGGCTATATGCAGAGCGATTTCAGCTTGTGGGACGATCGCAACTGGAGCATTCAAAACTGCATCGGTGTATTCTGCAATAAACTGGTGTCCGCGATCTGTAGGATGAACGTTATCCCAAAATAAATACTCATCAGGATTAGGACAAATTGTAGCTGCTTTTTGATCAAAGCAAGGGTCATTTATATTTGTTAAACCGTATCGATCAGGCTGGTCAATAACTTCGTTAAATAAAGCATTAATATCGAGAGGAATAATGTTAACGTTACGATTTTTGGCAATTTCTTGCAGGGCAGAATTTAAGTTAGAATTGTGACTTTTAATTGCAGTGGTGGTGCTGTCAGCAGTCCCTTGCGATCGCTCTTGCGGAGTTTTGCCCAAGTCTGGTAGGTTAGGCACAATAATATTACGAGCGCCTTTATTGATCAGTGTTGTTATTGCATTAGATAGATTATTTACTACTATTTGTGTATTGGTTGCTCTTTTTTCTATTGGCTTAATTAGGTAATCATTAGCACCAGCCCATAAAATAAATAGGGCATTAGAACTAGGGGTTACTGGTGCAGAAGCAAAATCGTTGATTTGAGATGACAAAGATGGTAGTGGTATTAATAGTGATTCACTCAGGACGTTAGTATTTCCAGATGTGGAGCCACCAGCAGCATAGTTATTAGTATCATTTGCATCAATATTTAAGTATGAACCCAGTACTTCCACCCAAACCGGCCCATTAGAAAATCGTCCTTGAAAGTAAGGTGGACTCAGAGGAATTGTACCCCCTGTGATTCGATATAAGTTGCCATTGTCAGATAAACTGTCACCAAAAATAAAAAGTTGATCGTAATCCCCTGCTAAAGCTTTGAAAGGCAATAAATTAGATACAACAGAAAAGGCGATCGCCACTGGAATTTCTTTGCTCACACCATTTTTTATCAAAATATATTTGGCAAATTCTACTAAATTTCCCAGCAGTAGCGCTCAAGCAAATGCTTAAATTTTATTTGAAGTAATGCAAAGATTATTGGTTAGGGGTTAGTTGTTAATAGTTCCAACCAACCATCAACAATCAACCATCAGTAATTTAATCCTGTTGACGGGAAAATAAATTAGCACCCCACAGAGAAAGAGCGATCGCGATTACTAGTAAAATTGGCACACTATACCAAGGAAACTGTGATAGGGGTAAATAAGCAGCTGCACGTAGTCCGACGCTGGCGTAGGTGAGGGGCAAGAGGTAAACTACTAATTTAAGAATTCCTGGTAATGTACCTGGATCAAAAAATGTCGCCCCTAAGAAAGACATAGGAATGATAATAAAGTTATTGTAGAGTCCCACTGCTTCGAGCGATCGCACTGTCAACCCTACTATTACGCCTAACCCTGCAAAAACGGCACAATTAAGTAATAGCAACAACAAAAATAGAGGATGGAGAAATCTCCAATTTCCGGTAAACAGCAAAGCAACCAAAATTACAGAACCGGAAGTCATCAATCCCCGCACAACTCCTGCTAGCATTTTCCCTATGTGCAACGCTAGGGGATGCACGGGGACTAGTAACAATTCCTCAAAGTTTTTGGTAAACAGTCTGTCTCCACAAATAGAAAATGTCGTTCCACCAAAACTAATTGTCATTGATGATAAAGCCACCATACCCGGCAAAATAAATTCTAGGTAGTTACCATAACTACCGCTAATTCCTGCTCCTGGTCGGATAGAACTTCCTAAACCCAAACCAAATGCCAAAATATATATCAGTGGAGATATTAACCCTGATGCGGCGACTTGGGTAATTCTGACACGTAACTCTAACCAGTCTCCCCAAAAGACAGTGAGAATATCTGCCAAAAGAGTTTGAAATTGCGAAGTTTTAAAGCCCTTATGTGAAAATAGCGATCGCTGATAAATCACTTTCTTGCTGTCATGTATAAAGATATTCTTAATTAATTATTTAACATTTGTTGATATTCTTCCACCAGAAGTAGCAAATGTGGCGTGGTGGGAGGTGGGGAGGACAAGGGAGAAAATTAACTACTAACCACTAACAAATGACAAATGACCAATGACAACCAACAACCAACCAATAACTAAAGTTAAAGACAACTATAGGCAAGAATCGGCATACTGATATATATAAGGAGAGGAACTCAAACCGCTCCCGACTGTCCAAAATGTAAAGAGAATTAAGCGAAAATGAGACGTAAACCTGTTGGTAGAACCACTACACCTCCTAAACCCTCTCTTTTCCAATCCCCTTTGTTTAATTTCACCACTATAGCGATATTGGGAGGGGTGTTCGTTTTAGGTATAGGAATTGGTATCGCTTTTAGTTCTACAGCGACATTTACACCAAGTAACGTGGCTTCCCGGGAATTTATTGATACTAAAGCACCTAATCCTGAGTTATGTGTGCAGTATGGAGCCAGTGCTATGGTCATGGATACTAGGCTATTTGTGACACTCAACCCCTTTAATGTTTATGTTTCTCAACCGAGTATGCGTCCTGGGTGCGTTCTACGTACCAATAACTGGGCAATTTTAGAGCAACGTAAACTGGTAACAAACGAACAGGTTCGAGATTGTAAGAACCGTCTCAATACCTTTGGCTATACAGGTGACTTGGGTGAAAAACCTGATATTAGTTGTGTTTACCAAAATGAAGCAGCGAAAAACTTCTTTGTTACCGAACCAGGAGCAGTTGCACCACCTATAGAAACAGATAGGTTTTAATCATCTATCATTTGTCATTATTAATGTCTTGAGTGATTGGTTGTTAAGTAGTAAGTTCATTGTTGATGAGAACGAACAAACAACAACCAACAAAAGACAAAGAACAAACTTTATTGAGTGTTATTAGGTAGAGGTTTTCCAAACTCAATTGCTCCTGGATTGGGATTGGTGATTTGATTATTAGAGGAGTTTGGGAATGGGTAATTTAGTAAGTCTGGTGTAGGGAAAAAAGGAATACTGTTGAGATTACCAGATTGGTTAGGAAAAATAGCTGGAGGAAGAGTAGAATTTGGCGGTTGAGAAGGGTTATCAGGTAGCAGGGGGGGTACAGTTACCAAAGGTTGTTGGTTGTTGATTGTTGATTGTTGATTGTAGTAAGTTGTGGTTGGTAATTGTTGGTTGTTGATTGTTGATTGTTGATTGTAGTAAGTTGTGGTTGGTAATTGTTGGTTGTTGATTGTTGATTGTTGATTGTAGTAAGTTGTGGTTGGTAATTGTTGGTTGTTGATTGTTGATTGTTGATTGTAGTAAGTTGTGGTTGGGAAAGGTTGATTTTGGGAAGGTGGAGGTGGGTAATATAAACGTGGGTGTGGTATCTGTTGATATGAAGGAAAAATGTTTGTAGGTATTGAATATGTATTGTTACTAACCGTAACAGGACTTAGAACCCAACGTGTAGGATTTTCTGGAGAAACAGGTTGTAGTTGTACCTGGTTAGGGTTTATAAAAGTACCTGGCATCAAGTCCATAACAATGCGAGTTACATCTGCATTTAATTGCGAGACACGAATGCTTTTTATCGCTCCAGAAAAATTTTGTTGAGTGGAAACATAACCCAATTTAGTACTTGGTAAATCTACAACAATACGAGAAGGTTGAGAGAGAAAGAAGTAGCGTGGTTGTGAGGGTGCAGAGAGAATAATTTCTAGCTGTAATGCTTCTGGATCAAAACGCCAATCTTCTAATTTTGATACTGTTTCAGCATTACTCATACCAGCTTCAAGAGTAAATGCTGTATATAGGCTAAATAAGCTAATCTTAAAAAAGAGTTTGTTAGTTAATTTTTCTTTCATTGTTTTATACCAAACATTCAAGGAATACTAGGTTGATCACGATTAAGATTTAAAATATTTTCTCCCTTTTGCCTCCTGACTTGAAAGTAACCTCACCCCGGCTACGCCACCCCTCTCCTTACCAAGGAGAGGGGAACTCGGGACCCCCACTCCCCCAAGGGAGTGGGGATTAGGGGTAGGGGGTGAGGTTTTTCATGCATGACTGTGAAATTTTTTCATCGAGACTGCCTTCTGCTCAGTGAAATTTCAATGATTATTTAACTTTACTGAAGTATCTAGTTTTTGGTTGGGTGTTGCACTAATTTTAATTGGTTTGTTCATACCACTTACTGTTATTTGACCGCTGAGATTATCTTGCTTTTGTATTTGCATTTGTATGTTGACTGTTTTATAATCTTTTTTGTTTTTTGAATTTGCATTCTTGCAAAGAACAGAGTTAAGAACTTGACCCGACAAACTTATATTTTTATTTTTGTATCTACCACTGAGAGTGGGGTGTATTTCTGTATTATATGTTTGTTGGGTATTATTATTTGTTGCTAATAAAGATCCATTTAAGTAAACTCCTGATTGATGAATATTCAAGATGGCTATGTCTGCTTGATTACAATCAGGTAATTTTTCTCCAAATATCAAACGATAGCTTTGTTTGAGAGGAAGAGGGGCTTTTAATTTATTTTCTCCATAATTTGTTACGATTTTAAACAATAGTAAGACTGAACATATAGCTACACCATAAAAAGATATAGATTTGAAATTAAAATGATTCATAAAAATAATAATCTTAGGTAACAATGAATTATAAGTTATGAATGATGAACTTTTTCATCATCCATCATTCATAATTTATAATTTCTAAGTCCTAACTTCTGACTTAAACTCAGTCAGGACAGAGGTGAGATGAGAAATAACTTTACTGTAACGACGGGTAATAAGTAGCGAGGAACGACACTCGATCGCTAGTTCATCTGTATATCTTCCCAATGTTTGGCGTTCTATACCCCAGGTACGGCTTGCGCCTACAATTGTGAGATCAACGCCTCGGGAAGCTGCAACTACGGCTTGGATAGGCTCTGTATCTGAGATTGTGTTGATGGTAACGCGATCGCTCACGCCATGAGGCAATTGTTCCATTAAAGTTTGCAGTTCATAACTTAATTCGTCTTTGACCTGATGAGCTGATAGCACCTGTAATACTTGCAAATAGGAAGTGTCACGATTTACCAGTAGTCTTAAAGCCAGGATGAGTGCCAAATCATCATGGATATTACCAGAATAGGGTACTAACAAACTTTCTAAGCGTTCTTCACCTCGATCAATAAATACTGCGACATCAACTGGGGCAGTTATGAGAATTTGACCAACTCGCCCACCCAAGCGATTATTACTAAAAGCTGGACGATGCCATCCGACAATCACTAAATCAGCTTGTTCAAGTGCAGCTATCTGTGTAGTTTCCCGTGCAACGTTATTAGAAACACGAACTATGGGATGAACATAAGAACGTGCTGCTGGTGGTTCTAAGCGTTGAATCAATTCATCTAAAAGTTGACGTCGTTCTTGAATTAACCTGGTTGCCTCAACTGGTGTACTCTCATAGGCATAGTCTTCTTGTAATTGAATCAGGCTGAGGGGATTAACAATAGCAGGTTGTTGGAAATTAACTGCGATCGCCACTGCTAATTGCACTAAACCTTTTTGGGTATCTGGGTTGGCTACTGGTACTAAAACTCTGTAAGGACGACCAGGAATCTCACCACCAATAACTGTTTCACTTTCTGTTTCTGGTTCTGATTCTACTACGTTTAACTTGATTAGTTTTTTCGGGTAAGTCCACTCTAATAGTGGTGAGGTCATAAATGTAGTCACTAAGGCCATGATTACCAACATGGTAAAGAGTAAAGGTGAAATTACTCCCAACTCCAAACCAATATTGAGTACTATTAGCTCGGTTAAACCACGAGTATTCATTAACCAACCGAGTGCGGAGGCTTCTCGCTTGTTAATGCCGCTAACTCTAGCTGCTACATATGTGCCTAGATATTTACCTGCGATCGCTACTATTAACACCAGTCCACATAATAACCATAATTCCGGACTGTTAAGCAGACCTATTTGCGTCCTCAGACCACTGTAGGCAAAAAACACTGGCAAGAGAAAAATCAAGACAAAATCTTCTGTTTTCAGTGCTAATTCTCTGACCAAACCAGCATTCTTAGGCATGATTGCCCCTAGTAAAAATGCCCCAAAAATCAAGTGAATACCAATGAGTTCTGTAATCAGTGCGGAAGCAACTACTCCAGCATAAATTAACGCTAAAACTAATTGGTTGAGGCGTCCAGTACGGCGATAGTAGGTAGCAAGGCGAGAGAGAAAATTTTGCCCTAATGTCACCATTACGCCGATATAAATCAAGCTTTCAACGATGGTAGGAAAAGCACCAGCAATGCTACCTGTGCGTGCTACTGCGATCGCTACTGCCAAAACGCACCAAGCGGTGACATCATCTACAGCAGCACAAGTCAATGCCAATGTTCCCAAGCGTGTTCCTTGGAGGTTATTTTCTGTAATAATTCGCGCCAGTACCGGAAAAGCAGTAATTGACATTGCTGCTCCCAAAAATAAGGCAAAGGCGGTAAAAGAAACACTAGCGTTAGAAATCAATGGATAAAGAAGTAACGCTAGCAGAGTTCCCAAGGAAAACGGTACTAAAATACTGACATGTGAGGTCAAAACCGCTATTTCCAAATTACCACTGAGGTATTTGGGATTTAACTCCAGCCCGATGAGAAACATGAAAAATATTAAGCCGACCTGAGACAGAACATTCAAAAAAGGAACTGTTTCAGGAGGGAACAAGGTAGCTGATAGTCCTGGAGCAACCAAACCAAATAGAGAGGGACCGAGCATAATTCCCGCTACAATTTCTCCGATCACTAATGGTTGGTTAATCCACCGGAATGCCAATCCTACTAGCCGAGACAGCCCAATGACAATCAGCACCTCAATTAAAACGAGAACAACCGTGTGCATAGTTTCCTCACAAGCGACTATCCGGTGTCCCTTAGATGATTCTGTAAATCGCTTGATGATGTCAACCTTTATAGATCACACAACTGCAATTATCATTCAGATTTGATGTTAATTGTTATTACAAAGAAAGACAGAAATTTAAAATAGGGATTTAGCTTTAGTCCCTAATTCTTATGTTTCTAATTTTTTGATTAGTATAAATTATTTGTTTTCTCACTCAAAACATTGATGTAACCGAGTTCTGCCATTTTTAGCAAAACTTTATTGGCACTCTCTTCTATAGTTTCTAAATCAGTACGACACTCGAGTGTAGGATTTAAAGGTGGTTCGTATGGATCATCAATTCCAGTAAAGTTTTTAATCTGCCCAGCCCTAGCTTTTTGATAAAGTCCTTTGATATCTCGCTTTTCACAAATATCTAGAGATGCATTGACATAAACCTCAATAAAATTGCCTATTGAGTTACGTACCTCTTCCCGGATGTGGCGGTAAGGGGAGACGGCAGAAACTAATACAATGACATCGTTGCGAGTTAATAGTTTAGCGACAAAACCAATGCGACGGATGTTTTCATCCCTATCTGCTTTGCTAAAACCTAAATCATTGGTGAGATTTTCACGTAATAAATCATCGTCTAAAATTTCAATTTGATAACCAAGCGATCGCAACTCGCCAGCAACTACTCGACTGACTGTGGTTTTGCCAGCACCGCTTAGCCCTGTAAACCATACGGTCACACCACGTTGTAGCATTTTCTCATACATCCTGTTTTTTATACACCGCTAAATTATTGCTGACAGGGAGACAAGGGAAGGAGGAAAAGGAATACATGGGGACAAGGAAGAATTTCTCCCTTGTCTGTGAGTGTGTATGTGTTCTACCTAAATACTGTATTCCAATAGGGGCTTAGCAGGAATATAATTTCGCTGTTCCAGATAAGCTGTTACCTTAGCAATGCTATCTTCTATTGTTTCTTCTGCGGTATAGCAAACAATATCAGGATTGAGGGGTTCTTCGTACGGGTCATCGACTCCTGTAAAAGCTTTAATTTCTCCAACTCTAGCCATAGCATAGAGTCCTTTAATATCTCGTGCTTCACAAATTGCTAAAGGTGCATTGACATAAACTTCTACAAAATTTTTCGTAGTTTGTCGTAGTTCTTCTCTAGCATCGCGATAAGGGCTAATAGCAGCAACAATTGCTATTACTCCATTACGGCTGAGTAAATTTGCCACAAAGCCAATGCGACGGACGTTGACGTTACGGTCTTCTCTACTAAAACCCAAACCTTTAGATAAGTTTTTTCTAATTGCATCACCATCTAAAACTTCAACTAATTGACTGCGTTCTCTGAGTTCACGTTCTAATCCTTGAGCAATTGTAGTTTTACCAGAAGCACTAAGTCCTGTTAGCCAAATTACTAAACCTTCAGATGTTTGCACTGATTTTTTTATACTGGGAATTGCGTGTATCATAGAAGCTTGACTTGATAAAAAGTTTTACTTTTGCTAATTTTAATTCACTTAAGCTGCAACGATTTGACACGATCCTAGAATTATTCCAGATTTTATTATGTGTTTATCTATACTTACAAGGGTATATTTGCTGAACTATTATTAATAATGGGAAATGGGTAATCGGTAATTAGGATACTGATGATTTGTTGATGTCCGATGCCCAATGCCCAAGTTTTATATAGTAAGCAATTAGCCAGACTTGATATAATTCAAATTGAAATTTCTAGAATAAATAAAAATAAAACCCCCATAATTACAAATTATAAGGATTTCAGAAAAACTGATAACTGATAACTGTTAACTGAAGATTAAAGCCATTGTCCTCCATGAAAACGCCACCGAGGAAATAAAATTCGCATAATTGATTGGGAAGCAATAAAAACGGCTAACCAAACCATACCGTAATGTAAGATTATTAGGAAAAATGGTAATTCTTCTTTTGGAACAGGTGTTGGTAAAAAACCAATAATCTTAACACCACAAACTACAAAAACAAATTCCCAAACACCAGCTAGTAGTTGATATAATGCAGGCCAGTCTCTATCCCAACGTCTTTTTTGAATTTGGTCATATACTATATCCCAAAAAATTCCAAAAATGGCGACGTAGGCAATTATCCAAAAATAAATAATGCCAGGTTGGAAACCAATTAAACCTATTGCAAAGATTATGGATATGAATGTGCCTACAGTTGCTAATAATAATAATCGAGTTTGCCAGCGGCCTAATAAAGTAGGAGTCATACAATTTTGGATTTTGGATTTTGGATTTTGGATTTTGGATTGATTCCACAAATAAATCGTCTTTGTTATAAGATCAAGTAATGATTGGTGATATTTGCAGAATACAAAATTACGTCTAATGTGAATTAACAAAAGCGCTAATAGATCATGGAAAATACTCAACAAACCAATGGCCACCCAACCACCCATGAAAGATCCATCTGTGTTATCTGTGTTTATCGGTGTGTATCGGTGGTCGATTTCTAAAAAAACGTTTTTTACCAGGCGCAAGGAATATTGCGTCTCCATATTCAATTCATATCAGGCGTAAATTTAAAGTTCAAAATTCCAAAGTTAAGAATTTTTGATCTTATTTCAGATAGTATCTTTGTTTGAGGCTGGAGAATAGGATTTATGTTGAAAAGTGGCGATCGCTTCCCAATTAATGACATCTGCCAATAAAGCTTGATAACCTGATGTATTAGGGTGAAGACCGTCATGACTGAGACGTTTTAACCACCACTGTTCACCACGTTCCATCCATTTCTGGAAAATGTCAAGATAGGGAATTCCTCTTTGTAGACAAGCAATTCGAGTTGCTTCTTTGTAGCGATACTGATCGGTATGATTGTAATACAAGCAGTCCAGGAATGGCATTTTGGACTCATCAACTGGTGTCATACCTACAAATAACACAGGACATAATTGCTGGGCCATTTCTAGTAAGAAAGTTATTTGTAACTGAAAAGCTGCAAAATCTGTATAGTTGCGTCCATTTGGACGACCTAACCGGGCTGAATCATTGACACCAACTGAGAGAACGATTAAATCTGGAACTTGATTGCGTAGTTCGCCACGATGCCGAAACTCTACTTCTAGTCTTTGAGCAACTTGTTGGACGCGATCGCCCCGTACGCCCAAATTATAGATGATGTGACCAGCACTGTCAGGTGACATCCACTGTCGCCGGAGTCGTTCAACCCAGCCACCTCCCTCTGGATCACCGAATCCATAGACTAAACTGTCTCCCAGTGCGACAATCTTTAAGGGTTGACTTTTGGTTGGTCGAGTAGACAGCTGCATGGAAGAAGGTGTTAAAAATAACTGCATTTGAAAAAACTATATTTTATATCTTTACAGAATTCTATACATTTCTACACCATTTCAGAGTATCTAATTTTCTGCAAATAACTTCTTTTCACACAGTTTTTACACAAGACAATAGCAATTGTCTTGCCGTTCTGGATTGGATTAATTAAACTTTAAAATTGAGCTACCAAGCATTCTACTACTGACTGTCTTTACAATAAATTCATAAACCATAGAAGTAAATACGGAAATTGGTAATGGTCAGTGGTTATTTGTCAATGGTCAAGGGTCATTGTTAGTGGTTAGTGGTTGATTGGTTTAATACTTACCCCCCCTCTCACACTCCTCACGCTCCTCACACTCCACCCTGCGGGAAGCCGCTACCGCGTCTACACACCCCTCATACTCTCCCCAACACCCTAAGGCGATTGATTAAACACCCACTTTAACCATTGCCCAAGGGAGCTAATGGGGTTGAGACTATGCACACCAGGGGCGCGGGCGGTGGCTAGACCATCTACAGCACGTAAGCAGGCATATTGCAAGCCAAGGAAACTGTCAACTGCTGCGTAGGGTCCGCCGAAAGTAATTGCTCCTGCGGCATAAACTTTACCTTGAGCGTTACGCATTTCTACTAACTCAAAGTCGTTAGCCACGGCCAAACGCCCTACAGGATTGAGTGGTAAGTGATAATGTTCGACTAAATCTTTGAGTAATGGGCTTTCTTTGACTTTGGCATCAAGACCAGTAGCATCAATAATAAAATCAACGGCAGGGAGTTGAATTTCGCCAAAGTCTTTGTCTTGAATGTAGGCAATGAGATGTTTTTGTGCGTCCTGTTCAACTCTGGTGACGACAGCAAATTGAATTTTATACCAGCCTTCTCTCAGTCCAACCTCTGTGATAAACTGCCAGTCTAAGCGGTCAGCAGTTGTAGTTCCACCCCATACTTTGTTAGATATTAATTCTTTACGCTGCTCTGGGCTGGCTTTTTCTAGGACTTCTCGTAATTCCCCACCCCAACAAGCTTTGGGCCAGTTAAATGGTTGCAACTCGATATGATGTTTGACGATGCGCTGGGAAGTACCGTATTTATTACCTTGGGGTTTTGGCGATCGCATTAAATGCAAAATAGAAATATTCGGATTTCTCTTGCGTGCCTCATAGATGCGTTGCACAATTCGAGAAGCAACAATTCCTCGTCCTTGAATTAAGACTCTACCACCCTGGCGTTCCAATAGTTCATAGACATGGTTGTGGTCTTCGTAAGCATTCACAACCGACCTAAAATCTTTGTATCTCTCCCGATAAGCTTGTAAATGGGGAAGAAATTGCAGTGCTGGATAACCAGTCGCCAAGTGCAAATAACGGCTGACAAAAAAGGCATGATTCCCGCGTCCACGAGAATAGGCTACACAATACCTGCCATCATCTGTTTTCCTAATTGCCAAGACTCGTCCAAAGCGATAAATCTTGTCCCAACCGATGCGTCTTGCTTCTCGGTCGATGGAATCAAATACATTACCTGCACGGGGTGTATAGGTTTCAGCAAAAGTAGGTTCAGCAAAAACTTTCCATAGATGTTTGATAGACTGATCAATTCTGCCTTTGCCAAAGTCATGCCAAGCTTCTCGCAAAGCATAGCTAGGCCAACCCCAAATATTATCAGGACAAGAGTCAGAATTGGAACGCAATCTTTCGTGTAAAGGAATTTGGGAATTCATACATAGAAGTTTGTAACGGGCATAGGGTTCTTTATCTATACCCAGTGCTACTATTTTGTCAGTCTTTACACCACATAATCTTAGTAAATCTACCCAAATAAAACTACCTAATCCTGCTCCCACAGTTAAATAATAAGTTTCATCTACAGGCATACCGGTTGCATGAAGTGCCTGGACAGGGACAAGTTCTTGCTGAAAGACTGGTGGCGGGAAATTACTACCTAGTGGTGTTACCACTTGTGGAGCTAAAGTAGGGTCTGGGAGGTTAGTGTTGGGGTTGAAGATAATGACAGAATTTCCACTGGGGGCTGGTGGGGAAGAAATAGGAGGACTAGGTGGTATGGGTGGTATAGGTGGGGGTGGTATAGGTGGACTAGCCGGAACAGAGGCGGCAAAGGTTACAGAAATGACGTAAGGGCCTATTTGTAAAATATCGCCACTATTGATTACAGCCCGTGTTTGGCGTTGGCCATTGATGTAGATACCATTGACACTACCTTGGTCTGTCACCGCCAGTTGGTTTTGTTCCCATTCAATCAAGGCATGGAAGCGAGAAACTTGGTCATGATTTAATAGCATCCGGGCTACTGGCTGTCCTCTAAGTTCAGCAGGCATCCGGGCAAATTCTCTACCGAAGGCAATAGGTACTCTCAACCTTGGTTCTCGTCGTTCTCCTGTAACTGGATCTTGCCAGAGTAATTGAATTTCTAAAGAACCGTTATTCATAAGTATTTCTATTGATAAGTTAAGTAAATATAGCTTATGTAATGGTTGTTATTAATTTAGTAGTTATGTTTATTTTCTCCCCTGTCTCCTTTGTCTCCTTGTTATTTGCAAGCCCCTAATGACTCGGTGGTACTAAGACGCTGAGGGCATCTTGTAAAGAATGACCACAGTGCTGACAGCCTAGTAGCAAGTCTTTATACGAAGAAAGTTTTTTACATCTGGGACATTGCAAACCATAAACGCCTTGTGGTTGTGGTTGCTGTTGCACAGCGGGAGTGACGGGATGATGTGCTGCTTGTGGTTGTGGTTGCCGGGGTGGTGTAGGTTGGTGATAATTGGGATGTGCCTGTGGTTGTGCTACTGGTACTGGCGGAGGATTGGTAGCTTGTGGTTGTGGTGGTGTCAAAATGGTTGGTGGTACAGTGCTACCCCCTGGCACAGAAACTTCTGTGACTTTGAGTAGTTGCTGTCCTAAATAAATAATGCTGCCTTCACGCAGAGGTATTTCACCTTGAACGAGTTTCTGTCCATCTACAAGGGGAGGATTTTGTTCACGCAAATTTTTCATCAAAAAACGCTGCTGCTGGGCGTTAAAAAAGATTTCTACGTGTAAGCCTGACACTGTAGGATGACTCAAAACAATATCACACCGGACTGGATCGCGACCAATACGGATAGTGCCAGGATTTTTACTTGGTTGTTTTTCGTGGATTTTCTGAATTTTTATTTGACCGGCGTCTTGCCACTGTAAAGTTAGTGCGTTCATTGTTCTCCCCCCAAAACTTATATCTTATATACAATTCCTCCCTGTGCGATTCCTAACACGATAAGGCAGGTGCAAGCAACTAATTACAACATATTTAGATGAAACTTTAGAAAGTAATTTATTTTGATAGTTGTAGAGACGTGCCATGGCACGTCTCTACAGGATTTAATGTACCGTGATTAACATGAAATGGTATTAGTGTTGCTTTGCGTAAAATTATGGTGTTTGTAAACGCAGAGGGACGCAAAGGTAGCGCAAAGGTTCGCGGAGTATTTACGAGTTTGTGGAATTTTGTGCTTAGCGATCGCTTGCCAGTTTGTCAGCAATTCGTGTAGTTTCTGGTAAGCGATATTTTGGTGTGCAGCGTAATACATAGTCAATTGCTGTAGGTAGACTAATGCGATGTCCACTAGAAACATATAGAGGCTTGACTCCGACACGGGTTCGCAAGACAGCCCCGACTATTTGACCTTTATGTGTTAAGGGTTGCCAACTACCTCGTGTGTCGGGTAGTTCTTGATGTTTACCAACAAGTAATGATTTTGCTACACCAATTGTAGGTATATCTACGATAATGCCCAAATGGCAAGCTATACCAAATCGTCGAGGATGGGCTATTCCTTGACCATCACATAAAATTAAATCTGGTGTAATTTTTATCTTTTCTAAGGCATCTAAGACAGCAGGTATTTCCCGAAATGAAAGGAAGCCAGGAATGTAGGGAAAAGATGTGGCACGACGTGCTAAGCTCGTTTCTTGTAATTCCAATTCTGGAAAACTTAGCACTGCTACTGCTGCTCTGCTAATAGTACCATCAGCTTCAAAACCCATATCGACACCAGCAACATATTGTACAGGTTGCTGGAGTTGATCTGAGGTAATTACTTCAGTCTGCATTTGTTCTTGAATAGCGATCGCTTCCTCTACACTCAGAGTCCAAGCATGACGTTGACTAATCTTCATATCTAATTTTCTGGGTGGTGAATGACTACTACCCGGTAG
Source organism: Fischerella major NIES-592 (assembly GCF_001904645.1). Classification (NCBI taxonomy): domain Bacteria; kingdom Bacillati; phylum Cyanobacteriota; class Cyanophyceae; order Nostocales; family Hapalosiphonaceae; genus Fischerella; species Fischerella major. The sequence goes on from NZ_MRCA01000005.1 coordinate 271,610, forward strand.
AAAATGATTTTTCCGAAATCACTAAAGGAAATTGTGTATCTAACAATATCATTCATTAATGTTAGAAATATTGTAACTTTTTGTTAAAGATCAGATAGCGAATTTATTTTTACTAGATTAGTAGTTAGACACATAAATTAAGCGATGTGTGTTGTGAGTACTGCACTACTCATTGACTCAATATTTCCCCTTATTTCAATATACTTTACTGGGAATAATACAAGTATGCATAGCACTAGAAGAAACATAGAAAGAAACTTTCCATTTGGTTTTTATTTGGGTGGAGGAGTGATGGTATTAATCTTGGCATTTATTTTTCGCCCCTTTACGATTGTAAACGCCGGAGAAAGGGGTGTTGTCATGCAATTTGGCAAAGTTCAAGACAGGGTATTAGATGAAGGTATCCACCCAATTATGCCAGTAGTCACATCTGTAAGAAAATTGAATGTTAGAGTTGCTAAAAATAGTTTTAAAGCTGATGCTGCTTCTCGTGATTTGCAAAAAGTTACAACCGAACTTGCTGTCAATTGGCATATAGATCCAACACGGATAAATAAAGTTTTCCAAAAAGTTGGAGATAATGAACAAATTGTTTTGGGAATTATGACTCCCGCAGTTTCTGAAGTTTTGAAAGCAGCTACTGCTAAAAAAACAGCAGAAGAAATCATCACCAAGAGAACAGAATTAAAACAAGAAATTGATAATGATTTAAAAACTCGTCTTGCTGCTTATGGTGTAATTGTTGATGATGTATCTTTAGTCGATTTTGCTTTTTCTCCAGAGTTTAGTCGGGCGATTGAAGCTAAACAAATAGCTGAACAAGAAGCTAAACAGGCAGAATTTATTGCGAAAAAAGCAACCCAAGAAGCACAAGCAGACATTAACCGTGCTAAAGGTCAAGCAGAAGCACAAAAATTATTAAGACTAACTTTAACTCCAGAGTTGTTGCAAAAGCAAGCAATAGAAAAATGGGATGGACATTTTCCCACAGTCATGGGTGGTAATGGCAGCTTGCCATTGATTAATATTAATCCTGCTAATTTAAACTCTCAAAAACCAGCTAATCAGTAGCTGCTTGAAACTATGTTTCTCGAAACACTAATTGTTAGTCCAATAGTCTTTTTGAGAGTGGTGGTCATTGTCATCATCTCAATTAGTTTACATGAAATTGCTCATGGCTTAGTTGCTTTGAGTCAAGGAGACGACACTCCCTGTAAACAAGGACATATTACTCTTAATCCTCTAGTGCACATGGGTTGGGAATCACTGATATTTCTGTGTGTAGCTGGTATTGCTTGGGGAAAAATGCCAATTAATGCCTCTAATTTTCGTTCACAAAGATTAGGTAATATTTTAGTATCCACAGCAGGCCCATTGTGCAATTTAGTTTTAGCTTTTTTATGTATGGGACTGCTAAAATTACTTGCTGATTGTACATACGCAGAATTTTTTAGTTTCCAATTCTTTTATATGTCAGCACACATAAACTTGATGCTGTTCTTGTTTAATCTCTTACCTATTCCACCCTTAGACAGTTTCTATATCTTCAGCGAAATATTCCCAATCTTAAAACCACTGCAATATACCTACTTTGGATTGTTTGCTTTAATGATGCTATTTTTGATTCCTGAGTTTGGTGATGGATTAAGTGCGATCGCTGTATTTATTTTACAGACAGTTTCATAACTTGAGTTGATAGTCAGCACTTAAGTATTTTGTAAAGAAGCGATAGACGAACAAAAAACTCAATCCATAGGAATCATCCATCTGTGTGCATCGGTGTGCATCGGTGGTCGATTAATAAAAGATATGGTAGGTTGACAATGGAGTTGGGTAGAGAAAAACGAACACAGATGAACACAGATGAACACAGATTGTTTACCAAGTTTTACCCAATTTGCCACGAAAACCATCAAAAGTTCCCACGATACAAGCCCATAGTTTCAATAATACTAAATCTGCTTCGTAACGAATAATTCTCTGCATCATCATGATTAAAAATTTTATCCTGTACGCTATAGAGCGATACAACTTAATTTTTGCTGCAAGCCTTGTTTCCAAAAACGTATGATTTCTACAAGCATAGTAATAGCGAGAGGGAGAACAAATAAAAGTGCTGAATGTATTTATATGTTTTTTAAATCTATCTTTGACTAGAGAGTAATTTCCTATACGATGTTTCATCATTGGACTTTTGACAACAATTATTTCATATCCATGATTCCGGAAGTTCATACAGTAAGCATAATCTACTGCATCTAAAAATAAATCTGCTCTTGGTAGTTCAATACATTTAGCTGCATTAATATTTATGAGAGAACCAGAAGTAATGACAGCATCACATTGATAGAAACTCTGGATGGTAGCAGCTCCAGGAAAAGGCACAAGCTTATAATCTTGAAATACACAGCCTGGAAATTCTTGCTTTGTATTAATATCAAATATTGCTGGAGCAATAATTCCTATATTTTTATCTTTAGATAAGCATTGGTAATAAGCTAACAGTTTTTCTAAAACATCAGAATTAGGTTCACTATCTTGATCAAACAACCAAAGAAAATCATAACCTTGTTGGATCGCCCAGCCAACGGCAATTTTTAATCCTCCAGCAACACCAATATTTTCAGGATGAAAATCTACAATAATATTCTCATAGCTATTATCAGTGATGATTTGATTTTGAGAATTATCAATTATTAAAATTTTTTCAATTGGATATGACTGTTTTGTGATGGCTATGATAGTTTTATTCAGTGCTGCTATTTCTTGATAAGCTGTTATGTAAGCTGCTACTTTATAGTGTGACATTGAAATTACAAAATATGCTAGCCTTAACTGAATTGTCTTTAATTACAGGTTAATTTCTAAACTTATAGAAGTATTGAAGCAACATCTAAAAAATTTCAGCATCTTTCGCTAAACCTAAAAGCTTTTTCAATTTTAACCACTGATTTCTTAATTTCCAAAACTTACTTGATTCCATAGCTGCAATTTGAGCATAAGCAGATTGCAGTTCTTGGAGGATGAAATTATTTTGAGTTTGCTGAGAACAGAGATTTAGTTCAAGATAAATTTCACTTTTAGGAAAACCAAACAACATATCTGATGCATGATATTTATTAGCTAATTTGACAAATTTATGACAAAAATATTTAGCTATATTAAGTGAATATTTGTTAGTGGTATTAATCATTGACTCAGCATGTACTCTATAACAACTGAGTACTTTGGGTATAAGTTTACATGAGTAGTTTGATTGTGCTATTTTGAGCCAGAGATCATAGTCATCCCATCCAAACCAGCCGTATTCAATTAACTCTGTAGAATATCCACCGAGTTTTAGTAATATATTTTTATCAAACATAGCCATAGCATCTATATATGGCTGTTTCACTAACTTATGTATATCCCACTCATAGCAAGAAATCCGATTCATTTCTTGTTTTGTTTGATTATCAAATTTTTGGATTTCACCATAAACCGCAGCATATCGAGAAGATTGAATATTCTCAAAAAGCACAGATAAGCAATTCGGATAAATCCAGTTATCAGCATCTAATATAAAAACATAGGGAGAACGAGCTAATTTCAATCCTACGTTTCTAGCATCTGCTAAGCCAGTATTAAACCATTTGCTAACTAAACAGATTGGTAATTGAGATTTTTGCAAATATTTTAAGACTAAATTAGCTGAGTTATCTGTCGAACAATCGTCAATAACTAATACTTCAATACCTCCTGGGATATTACTGATATCTGTCTGAGAAACACTTTCTAAGCATTCACAAATATATTCTGAGTAGTTATACAGTGTAATTATCACTGATACAGATGGATTATCGCACAGTTCATATGCAGAATTTGATTTTAAATTCCAGGGTGGATAACCCATTTTTTCACACAACTGTGCTGATTTTAAACGAGATATATATAATAATCTTTTTTCATCTATAGTTAAATTCGTGTCTTTTATTTTGATTGGTTTTGGTTCTAATAGCGTTGATATATAAAAGTTTTTTCCCGACTTAATTTTATGATGCTCTAATACCAGATTTTGTTGTAAATACTTAGTATTTAATTCTGTTTGATTTGCCAATAATTCTGAGTGTCGTGAGTTGAGTTTAGCTTGTTGTAATAGCAAATGAGATTGTTGTTCTGTCTTAATCATAGCTGAGTTTATCTTGATGAAATAAAAGCTTTTTTGAGTTGAAACCAAACTTGACGAAGTTTCCAAAATTTACTATTTTCTATACCTTTTATAATGTTTTGGCAATCTTCCCAGGCTGTATGAGCTTGCTGTAACTGAGTTTGTATAATTTGCCATTGCTGCTGAATTTCTTGTAAGTGAGATTGTGCTTGTTGCAGTTGGTTTTGTACTTCTTCTAATTGTGTTTGAGTTTTTTCTAGCTGAACTTCTTTTTCTTCTAAAGCAAGGTGCGATCGCTTCAACTCGGCATACATTTCCTTGATCTGATTTTGGCAATTATGATATTCTTCAGATAATTGAGAATATTGTTGATACAAGGCTGAATATTTACCCTGTAAACTTAAAGGAAATGCCCGCAAAACAAACTGTAATGTATCTGCATCTTCATCTTGTTCAATCGCATTAATGACATTAACATCAACCTGATTTTTATCTATATGAGGTATCCAATCTGAACCAGAAAAAATTGGTAACTTGACTTGTTCACAAGTATCAACAAAATATCCAGAACGCTCGAATAATTCTGTGACAGTTTGACGCGTAAAAAATCTTAAATGTGTATTGTCTAAAATACCAAATTCTGTATATTCAAACTTTCCTTGTAATAAAGCTAGACGGATTGCTCCATGAGCAATGTTAGGAATAGAGGCTATTACGTATCCTCCTGGCTGTAGTAGTTCCCTAGTCTCTTCTAGTACTTTCCAAGGGTTTCGCAGATGTTCTAAAACATCTCCAAATACAGCTATATCAAATTTTGTTTCTGTTAAAACATCTTTTAAGTTAACAAAATCTAAATCCGCAACAATAACTTTTTCACAATATTTCTCGGCTATTTTGGCGGCTTTTGCATTGATTTCAATACCTGTGATTCGGCAACCTTTACTACTAACCAACCGAGCAAAATAACCTGTAGCACAGCCAAAATCAATTACATGCTTATTTTCTCCTACCCAACGGAGCATTTTTTTTAAACTACTATTATCATCTAAATCTTCTACAGTAATATTTGTTAATAAAGGATAATCTTTCTCTAATTTAGTAACCATAAAAATATACTTTTTATTTTTTGATTGCTGTTAATTTTGGTCGTGATACTTGGACACTTATAGGTACATCTACCAAAGCATGTATACGTTTACCTGTGTCAGGAGGAAGCACTTGAAAAACCATTGCATTGTCGATCCAATCAAATGATATTGCTGTATAATTTTCTGCACCTGCTACAGTTAAACTATAAGAGCCTGGACGTAATGGCAGATGAAATTTAAATTCTATTTTTAACTGCTCTCCTGGTTCTAATTTACCAATAGAATGATTTTCTTCAAAAGTGTTACTACCAATTAATTCATTACCATTTTTATCACAAACAAAAAAACCAACTATACATGCTTGTAATTCCTCATAAACATGGAGTTCAAGAATTAAGGTAACTTGTTCATTAAACCCGAGAGTTGGTGTTTCTGCTAATTCTTCCCCTCGCTGATTCAGTAACCGGATGTTTTTGATTAATGCTTTACTATTACCTCTACGAGTAGGCTGATCTGTTACTAAATTTTGACGATGAATTTGTTTTTCAGGTAAATTTTCTTTTATAGTTACTGTTTCTAACTCTGTTTCTGTAACCAGCTTCATATATCTGATGATTACAGTATTAGGTACTCCTGAAAAGTAAATTTTACCTTCATGAATCATCACTGCTGAATTACACAATGTTTTTACTGCTCCAGAGTCATGAGATACAAACAATGTTGTAACTCCAGAATCCATCAAACTTCGCATCCGGCGCATACAGCGATGTTGAAATACTATATCTCCTACTGCTAGCGCTTCATCAACAATTAAAATTTCTGGATCAACATTTACTGCAACTGCAAAAGCTAAGCGGACAAACATTCCACTCGAATAAGTTTTAACTGGTTGATCAATAAAATCTCCAATATCAGCAAAACTCGCTATTGCTTCAAATCTATCTTCGATTTCTTTCTGGCTTAATCCTAGCAATCTGCCATTAAAAAATACATTTTGTCTACCAGTAAATTCTGGATTAAATCCACTTCCTAACTCTAATAATGCTGACACACGACCATTTACTGTCACATCACCAGTAGTTGGTGTTAAAGTCCCAGCGATAATTTGTAGTAAGGTACTTTTTCCAGAGCCATTTTTACCAACGATTCCTACTGTTTCGCCCTTTGGAATCTCTAAATTGATGTCTCTTAATGCCCAAAATTCATTAGCTCTACTTCTAGCAGGTAAAAAAATTTCTTTGAGCCTATCGACAGGATGAGTATAGCATTTAAAGCACTTGGAGATATTTTTTAGAGAAATTGCTATTTCTTCTCCCATATTGATTTTTGCTTGCAATTCTTAAAAATTCCACAGCATGATTTAATCATGCTTGTGGAAGCTTGTTTGAGCCTGCGTTTCCATTTCACTAGAACGTTTCGTTATATGATAAGTGGCATGAAAGTTATTGAGTTGCCATTTTGCCAAAACTGTGAATATGAGCCTGATCTTTATGGATTAAAGACACATTTGTAGGAATTGCTGTGGTTATTTTAAAACTTGATGATATCGAGCAATTGCCTTTTTCGCCCATTTACATAGGAGGTGTAATGATAATTTTGAAAGGCTGGCCATATATCTACGCGAAAAAGGGCAGTTTACAAAGTGGCATATTCATAGCACATTTTTAGTTGATAATGACTCATTTACTACTTGCACTAGTTCAAATTCTGTGCTTTGATACAAATCACGTAAGCGGAAATACGAATTAAATCTTCTGCTTGGGTGTTCCTGAATCTTCTTCCCAAATAGGAATATAAAAGTGGACGCCCACAAATTAAGCTCACAAAATATAGGTGGAATTTTTTCTTCCTTATTTTTCCATTTGTCTCATAATTCTTTGCTATGTATTAAAGACGAATAACTATGTGATACATCACACAAACATTGTATAAAAGTCTCTTTTGCTTATTCTGTAAGCCCTGCACACTCAAACTCTATTTTCAATAGCAGGTGTACTTAGTCTAAGTGCTACTTTAAGACTTAGTTGCTCCTGTGGTTTTCCCTGGCTGTATGTATAGCCTTAATCAATGGTATTCAATTGACAATTGACAAATATTGTGATATGGGGTTAAATCTTTCAATGAGGTAAGGCGTCAGTGTATCCCCGCCAAGAGAGTCACTAACGCCCTTTGTCAAACACATTATCGATAACTTAATCATGACACAAAATACACAATGCAAAGAACATAAGACCAGTACCCAGACTGTTACCTACAAAAATCGTCTAAATTCGTGGGTAATAGCTCGTTTACTCCCTGACACACAGCGTCAGATTATTGCTCGCTTCCGCAGTCGTTCTGACGCCGATGGACACATGCAGCGTTTGCGCCAGATATCACCTGAAGATAACTTTGTGGTTATGTTTGATTGTCAAGCTGATGAAAGTTTGAATTAAAGTTATGGAAAAGCGATCGCACCTCTCAAAATAGAGGTGCGATTCACTATTCTTTTTAGTTTTTGATTACCTTTAGCGATCGCCCTCACTGGGTTACTTTCTCAAAAATTACGCCAGATTTGTTCAAAATTTTTTGGTATCAAATATCCCCAACTATCACCAAATAATTCATATTTCCAGTAAATAAAATAATTGCTTGTGTTTATTAAACAGCGATCGCGCTTGTGAATGTAAGAGTGTGATCGCTCTCTAATGCTAGGTTCGTGGTTGTCTTTGATTGTTATGGAAAAGAGGCGTTGATGTTACCTCTCCCTTAACCCCTCCCCTGGGAGGAGAATTCTCCCCTTTTGCTACTAGGGAAGGGAGATTTGCTCACTGGATCAGAGAAAGAGCGATCGCTATTTTAGAGCAAGCCTTACATTGTATGTCGATAAACGAGCCAATCTGAAGTTAGAACTTGGTTAATGAGTCAGTTTCAGCAGAAGGAGAGTTGAGTGTTTATTGAGGAATTGGGAGTGCGATCGCACGATTTACCGCAGTTCGTTAAACTCATTCTTGTTCTGCGTATTCTTCTTGAATCATTTCAAAAACTCAAAAAACGCGTTTATCATTTGATTCAACCATTTTCCTTCACAGAATGAAACAGCCCTGGGAGGGAAGAGTATGATATCTGTATCAAACACAATGTTCATCATATCTCTACTCAATTCATACCAAGCGTAACTTTGTTCATTGCAAATGATGCTTTCTCTGAATAAACTACTACAGTGGTTAATTTTGACTCTACTCTTTCCATTAGTTTTTATCAATGGTTGGTTAGCGTTTAAATTGTTTCAATATTTTCAACCAATAGTCACTATTTTCGTTTTGGCTACTTTGTCAGCGTTTATTTTAGACTACCCTGTTGCACTTCTTGAAAAACGAGGAATACAACGTAAATATGCAGTGTTATTAGTTTTGATTTCAACGTTAGTAATTATAATCAGCTTGGGTATTACTTTGTTACCTATTGCTCTGCAACAATTAAATGAAATGACTAAATCAGTTCCACAATGGATTGATAATACTGAACACAAACTTCAATTTCTCAACGATTGGGCAGCAAGTCACAAATTAAATATTAATTTCAGTGAAATATTTACTCAGTCAATAAATAGTTTGCCTAATGAATTAGAAGAAGCGGGCGATAAGCTGTTTAGTATTATTATTGTAGATACTATTGATAGTGTTTCCGAAGCTTTAATCACTGTTGTATTAACAGTATATATGTTAATAGATGGTGAAAGGATTTGGAAAGGAATATTTAAAAAGATACCTTTTGGGTTATCTCAGCAGATACAGCAATCTCTTCAAAAGAATTTTCAGAACTTTCTGATTGGTCAGGTGATTTTAGCTTTGATGCTGGGCGTGACAGAAACTATCTTATTTTTAATCCTGAAACTACGATTTGGTTTAATATTTGGTTTGGGTGTGGGAATTTTGAGCTTAGTTCCTTTTGGTGACATTGTTAGCTATTTTATTATTGCTTTTATACTCGCAACTCACGACATTTGGTTAGCCGTTAAAGTTTTAGTTCTATCCCTGCTTTTAGATCAGTTAGTTGACCAAGCGATCGCACCCCGAATTTTAGGTAGTTTTACTGGTCTAAGACCCATATGGGTGATCATCTCTTTACTAATCGGGACTTATATCGGCGGATTATTAGGGTTACTGCTTGCTGTTCCTTTAGCTGGTTTTATCAAAGATGCGATCGATGGTTTTGCTGAGTTCCCTGAAAGCAGGAGTTCTATTGAGGATGAGAAGTTACCAGAAGTGTTAATAAATGAGTCAAGTTTGCAGTAATTGGTAATGGGTAGTAATTGGGATATTACTATGCCCCATATCCAACGCCCAACTGCGTTAGATAATATCGTAAGCAATTAGCCTGACTTGATATTATTCGTAGTGATACCGACAAGTAAGAAAATCAATCTGAGTGTTTCCCACTCGATAGACGAGCCGATGTTCTAAATCGATTCGCCGTGACCAAATGTCTGCATCCAAATACTTCAATGGTTCTGGTTTTCCAATACCCTCAAAAGGATCTTGCATGACAGCCGTTACCAAATCCAATATTTTGGACGCTTTCTGAAAATCTTGCTTGAACCACCAAGCTAAATCTTCTTTGAATTTAGAACTAAAACCAGGACTACGATTAACTACAACTGGGTTAATTTCCTCAGCTTCAGCTTTCTTTTTCTTCTTCTTGTTCAATCCCGAACTCCTGCTGAAGTTCTGCGATAGTTTGAGGTTGAATCTTTCCAGATTTCGACTCCTCTATTGCATCCAGTAAACGATGAGCATTAGCAGGAGAACGCAAAAGATAAACAGTCTCAACTAAACTTACCAAGTCTGACTCAGCAATCAAGGCGACATTTTCACCACCACGACGGTTGATAATATACACCTGATGATTTTCTACTACTAGGTCTAACAACTTAAAAAAGTCATTTCTGGCATCGGTTGGGGATGTGATTTTGTAGGACAACATCAGTTTATGTACATGTTTATGTACATATATTATAAAACAATCTTAATTATCTTGCAAAATATGAGCCTTCCGCTAGAGGCGATCGCATCACTTCAGTTAAGGATGAGGCGTAATTGCAAGAATAGTTGTAACTCCTTGTTCAGGCTCATAATACCAAAATACTCGCAAAGCCCTAGGTGTTTTATTCTCTGCATAAGCTTCAAAAATTTCTTCACCATTCGGGCCTGACAGTGATTCATATTTATGAGTATTTAAACTAAGATGTCTTAGGTTTGTTTCCATCAAACCCAGCGTTTTTAAAACTTTTTGGTACTTCTTAGAGTCTGTTTCTGGCAACTTAGCTAAAGCTTCTTTCGCCTCAGTCGTAAATAATAAGCGGAAATTCACCCAACACCTATTCTTCAATCTCTAAATCTGCATACTGAGCAAATGAACCCAAATCATGAAGTTCGCCAGAGGTTGCTTGTTTGATACCAATTTCTAGGGAATTACGCGCAACAGAGTTTTGCCATATCCAAAGTTCTCTTTCTGGAATGTTAACAACTGGATCTAGCAAGATTTGCCCTACATCATTCATTAAGACTCGGTAACTCTTTGTTTTGGCAACAGCACCCAGAGTTAATCTTCCTCGATCATCGGCACTGGCAGTCTCTTTAATTAAATGGAAATTTTGATTTTCAATCATAGTACAAATGTATACCTCAGCAAATTATAGTCTTTTGTGGGTAAGTGGGCAATACCCACAGACTAAAGAATAATATAAAAAACCCCCGGTATCATGACCAGGGGTTTTAAAAATCACCATTTCACCCAATGTTGCCAGAGGCTTAGCTAAGTCGCTCCCTTAGGCTACATAAGAGCGATCGCTTTTTCAACAATGTTAGCGCAACAACGTGAATGTATAAATATTAGCCCACATTCGCCAACATTAACTCTCTGGTTTCTAATTTTTTGACTCTCACTTGACCATCATCGTCAACATCGACAATGGCTGTATCGCCATCAGTAATTTGACCAGACAACAATGCTTCTGCGAGAGAATCTTCTAAGAGGCGCATAATGGCGCGACGTAACGGTCTAGCACCATAGCTGGGGTTGTAGCCTTCTTGCAGCACACGTTCTTTGAAGCGATCGCTCACCTCTAATGTGATACCTTTTTCAGTTAGGCGGTCAGCAACTTCCTTGAGCATAATCTCAGCGATTTGCTTGACTTCCTCTTTCTTGAGTTGGGTGAAGACGATAATTTCATCAAGACGGTTGAGGAATTCTGGACGGAAGTAGTTCTTCATTTCCTCGTTTACCAAGTTACGAATGCGGTTGTAACTTGCTTCGGCTTCGTCTTCGCTAAACTGGAAGCCTAAACCGCCACCACCTTTTTCGATGACTCGTGAACCGATGTTAGAAGTCAAGATAATCAGAGTATTCTTGAAGTCTACTTTCCGACCTTTGGCATCAGTGAGATGACCGTCATCCAAGATTTGCAGCAGCATGTTGAAGACATCGGGGTGTGCTTTCTCGATTTCGTCGAATAGCAACACTGTGTATGGTCTGCGCCGGACTGCTTCGGTCAATTGTCCACCTTCGTCGTAGCCTACGTAACCAGGAGGCGAACCAATCAACTTGGAAACGGTGTGACGTTCCATGAACTCTGACATATCCAAACGAATCATCGCTTCTTCGGAACCGAAGAAGTAAGATGCTAAAGACTTTGCTAATTCAGTCTTACCAACTCCGGTAGGACCAGAGAAGATAAAGCTAGCGATCGGTCGATTGGGATTTTTCAAACCGACACGCGCGCGGCGAATCGCACGAGATACAGCCGTGACTGCTTGCTCTTGACCGATGAGGCGCTGATGCAGGGTATCTTCTAAGTGCAGCAACATCTCAGACTCAGATTCGGTCAACTTATTGACTGGTACACCAGTCCACGCAGCAACGATTTGAGCAATGTCTTCTTCGCTTACTACTAGGCGATTGACAGATTTATCAGTTTGTGAATCTGCCAATTTAGCTTCCAGTTCCAGCTCGCGATCGCGCAATTCAGCAGCTTTGTCAAAGTCTTGCGCTCTGACGGCTTCGTCTTTATTTTTAGTTACAGTAGCCAATTCTCGCTTAATTTCGCGATTGGCAGCAACCATCGAACTCCGTAGACGCACACGGCTACCAGCTTCATCAATCAAGTCGATTGCTTTATCTGGCAAGAAGCGATCGCTAATATAGCGGTCAGATAAATTTGCGGCTGCAACCAATGCTTGATCAGTAATTTCCACTCGGTGGTGTTGCTCGTAAACTGAACGCAAGCCTTGGAGAATCACAATTGTATCTTCTACCGAGGGTTCACCAACCATAATCGGTTGGAAACGACGCTCTAGTGCAGCATCACGTTCGATATGCTGACGATACTCATCGAGGGTAGTTGCGCCAATACACTGGAGTTCACCCTTGGCTAATGCGGGCTTGAGGATATTGGCAGCATCCATACCACCTTCTACACCACCAGCACCAACGAGGGTGTGAATTTCATCAATTACCAGGATGATATTCCGCTCAGAGCGGATTTCATCCATGATTTTCTTAAGGCGTTCTTCAAAATCGCCACGAAAACGAGTACCAGCTACCAGTAACCCCATATCAAGACTAATGACTTGCTTGTCTTGCAAAATATCGGGGACATCTTGGTTGTGAATGCGTTGTGCTAAACCTTCAGCGATCGCAGTTTTACCAACACCTGGTTCACCGATTAATACTGGGTTGTTTTTTGTGCGACGACCAAGAATCTGGATAGCACGTTCAATTTCTTTCTCACGACCAACTACAGGGTCAAGTTTGCCTTCTTGTGCCAGTTTAGTGAGATTTCTACCAAACTCTTCTAAAGTCAAAGTTTGGGTTCGTCTGGGACTGCTACTACCACTTCCACCTACAGTCATGGGTGTGACTTCACCCAACAAACGAATAACTTTACTGCGGATGTTTTTTAGGTCAACCCCCAAATTTTGTAGGACTTTGGCTGCGACTCCTTCCCCAGCCTCAGTCAATCCTAACAGTAAGTGTTCAGTACCAATATAATTGTGTCCTAAACTACGAGCTTCTTTGAACGCTTGCTCGAATAAGGTTTTTACCTTCGGGGTAAAAGGAATTTCTGGTGGTAAGTAGCCAGAACCCCGACCAATAATTCTTTCGACTTCGCGACGTGCTTCTTTGAGAGTAACGCCCAATTCGGTCAGCACTTTGGCAGCAACCCCATTTCCTTCTCCCAGCAAACCCAGGAGAATTTGTTCAGTTCCAACGAAGTTGTGACCAAGTCTTCTGGCCTCCTCCTGAGCGAGCATAACTACTTTAATAGCTTCGGAAGTGAAATGTTCAAACATAACGGGTTTTGCTCCCTTGCTGCTTGGGCTTTGGGTGAAATTACTTTCACCCAAAGCCTGAACTTTGTGTCTACATTTTCTTAAAGACAATGTATCTTTATTTAAAGTTTAACGGCAGTGGGGAGAGCCGTAAGATTTTAGGTAGGGTAGCCGTCTTTTGGGGAGATGGGGAGTATGAGGAGTGTGTAGACTTCCCCTAAGGGTGAAGTGTGAGGAGTGTGTAGACGCGTAGCGGCTTGCCGTAAGGGTGGGGTGTGAGGAGTAAAACTACTAACTACTAACCACTGTAGGCCGCGTGCATTTGTACCAAGATATTTAGTTTTCAGCAAAGATACTCATACAAATGCTTCGCCCCTACTAACCACTAACCACTAACCACTAACTACTAACTACTAACTACTAACTACTACTTAATTTATGAATAAAGACCAACAACATCCTTTATATAATCGCGATCGCTTGATTGTAGATACTTTATTAGCCGGTGAGGCGACAGATTATAATTTGGCTGAGTTAGCTAGGCTGCGAATTCGTTATCACGGCTTTCCCGGTGCTAGAGACATTCAAAGCGACTTAGATCAAATACTACAACAGTGGGAGCTAACTGAAGCAGAGCTATTTGAGAAAACTCGTGCCATTCATGCTGTTGGTGGCATTTACAAAAGTCGCTCTAAGAAAGAAGAACAAGATTGGAATTAACTTGGATTTAATTCTATATCTTCGTAAATTTCTGATACCAGCATTGTTAAAAATCAACCTAAAATCGCTTGATTTTAGCCCGCAATTCTTCTTTTATCCGATTGAGGATCGATTCTTCGTCTAAGGTTGCTAAAATTTTATTAATCACCACTTTCGGTCCATCTGGTCCCCAAGTAGCCCCATTAGCTAAATAAGCTTTGGTAACTTGTCCAATTCCGTAGGAAGAAACACCAGCTACACCTGCTTGTGTTAGTGCTACCGATACATAAGGTGCGAGGGATGCGCCGCCTGTGACGGGTGCAGCAATACCAAGTAAAGTTTTGAGTGCACTTAAACCAAGATTAGCCAATAATTCACTTGCACCGATACCACCCATACTTAAGGCAATTCTCTGGAGTAATTTTACGGCTCCTGGCTCGGTCATAGGAATACCGTAGAGTTTAGATAAACCCAAGATTAAGGCAACATCAACTACCGCACCACTGAGAATATCTACTACTGTTACGGGATTAAGTGCGATCGCTGCTGCTTTTGTGATCACAGCTTTCCAAATCAATTGATTGGCAGCATTCTCTCGAATCATGAGTTTACGCTTGACCAATTGTTCATTCACATTATCTGCATAAAGCATGGAATTGAGGGCTACTAAGGCTTTGCCTTCTCGCTGTAAAATTTCCAAAATTTTCAGCTTTAATTCTTCCACTTGGGCGTTACCTTGGCGCATTTGCACACCCCTGCTACCATCAGGACGACGAATCACTGTCCGTACCAACGGGGATGCTGCGGCCATAACAATTTCATCTGGTGAGAGTAATTCCCGTACCCGTTCATCACGAATTTTGTGGTAAATTGCCATCCGGTCTGCTTCCGGATACTGGTCTACTTTGTTGAACACCAGCAACATCGGTTTACCTGCTTCCCGCAATTGAGAAAGGGCTTCGTGTTCAACTTTGGTCATATCACCAGAAATCACAAACAAAATTAAATCTGCTTGTTTGGCTATCTGTTCTGCTAAAACAGCGCGGGTATCACCGTCCACTTCGTCCAGCCCTGGTGTATCAATTAATTCCACTCGCGATTGACCAGTTCCAGAGAGGGTGACTCGTAAGGCCCGTTCTGTGTCCCCAACAGTTTCTTCGGTAATACTCCAGTTTACCCGTTGGGCATTACGAGTCACACCGTGTAATGGTCCAGTTTCAAATACAGCTTGTCCTACCAAAGCATTTAATAAAGAAGATTTACCCCGCCCTACCATGCCGAAGGCAGCTATATGTACTACCATGCTGTCTAGTTTATTAAGCATGGTTTCCAAATCATTAATTTCTGCTTCTAATCCTGCTTGTTCCTCAGGAGAAAGGTCTAGATTAGCTACTAAATTCCGCAGTGCTGTTTGTGCTTGTTTGTAGTTTAGTTCTGCCTGAATATCTTCAAAGCTAAAAATAGCGTTATCTAGTTCTTTTTCCCAATTAGATGCATTTGTTTGATGAGGATCTGGTAAGGGCAATATGGAAGTCATGTTTGATTAACGAACCACAAAGGACACAAAGACTTTTATTTTTGCAGTTGTAAGAGAACAAATAACAGTCTTTTTTAACTTTAGCTATTTATTTTCAATCATGACTTGTGTGTAACAGAAAGTGAGTTCGATAGGATAGACAAAACCGACATTCCCAGTGATTCAGTTATTGATCACTGATTACCTATTTGCAAAAAGAGGCTTACATCTGCTTGGTAGTGAGTACTTAAGTACTCACTACCAACTATGTATAGTACTCGATCAAATTGATTTTGATAGGTTGTTCTTGGTGTCTTGGTGTTTTTAGTGGTAAAAAAGACCGGGACTGAAACCACTAAACTTACTATTCTCGATTCCCGATTTTCCGTTCCCTTTTGCGTTCTTTTTCTTCTTTGAGTATCTGCTTGGCTTTGGCTTGCATTTCCAGATGTTGGGCTACACCTTCGTAGGCATAACGATTGTAGTTGTTGGTTGTAATTAATTCTTGTAGATATTCCACTCGCTCTTTGCTCCCTGGATGAGATGATAACCAACTAGGAGGAGAATATTTTTGTTGTTCTTTGAGGGTGTTCATCAAGTTATACATACCATCAGCAGCGTAACCACTGCTCACAATCAGACGTGTACCCAAGGTATCTGCTTGACGTTCCATCTCACGGCTATAAGTCAGTGAAAATAGTTGTCCGATAGTACCGCCAAAAGGGAGATACTGAGTGAGGTTACCAATCAGATTCCCTTGGGTAACTAATTGGAAGCCGTGAGAAAGCAAGACATGGGATAATTCATGACCGAGTAACCCAGCTAATTCTGCCTCGGAATTGGTTTTGGCGATCGCACCAGCATGAACAAAAATTTTACCACCGGGTAAGGCAAAAGCATTGAGAGATTCTTCCGGAATGACAAAGAACTCGTATTTAAACTCATCGCGTCCGCCGACTTTTGCCAGTTTTTGCCCGATAGAATTAACGTATGCTACAAGCTGCGGATCTTTAACTAAAGGTAGTTGTTTTTTTGCTTGTTTTGCTACCGAATCACCCACAGCTTTTTCGCCCTGGAGTAATAATATCGTAGAATCTAAGGCAGAAAATGGCCCGACCAGGCTACCCGTCAGAGCATATCCTAAAGCACCAGTGATAATATTAGCGATCGTATTACCTCTGACTTCGGCTCGAATATGAGATTTATAACGTTTGAGATTTTCTTCTGCTAGTTTATGAAACTCCGCCACTTGGGGATGATTAGAATTGAGAATTGCAAATTGCCGTGCTGCAATAGACGCCTCCATCCATTTTTTATTACTGGCTAGGGTTGTAACTTTTGCTTTAATTAAATCTGCTTGGTTTGGATAAAGCGTTGCAGCCCGTTCTAAAACCTCTAATGCTTTTTTCTGATCGCCGTATTCTTGCAGTAGCTCAGCGTATTTAATTTGACCAGGAATAAACTCTGGATACTGCTGAACTAAAAGTTCCAGGGGAACAAAAATTCTAGTTTGCAACTTACTGACAATACCAGCTTGCACCTCTCGCCAGTATACCTTGCCTGCTGGAGATAATTGATTCACATCAGCGATCGCTGGTTTAATTTGTGGTGTGTGAGATGTTTGCGCAAATGGTTTTTTCACCTCGCGATATATTTTCTCGGCTGCTGCGTACTCTCCCGCCAAATATAGCTTGTCTGCTTCGATCAATTTTTGCCGACGGGCAATTTCTTCGGGAGTGGGTGCTGGTTCTGCTACTGCTGAGTCCGGCTTTTTGTCATCACTTGCTTCTTGTGTTGGCGTCGGTTTAGGAGTTTCAACTACAACAGTAGGCTCTTGGGCAGGAGTGGGTCGTAGCGGTTGTATCAGGATAATTAAAATAGATGTCCCAATAGCTAGCATTACCCAACTAACGGCCAGGAATAATGACTTCCAACGTCGTTTCATGATCAGGTCTACCTATGCAAACAGGCTCTTCTTCTTAAATGTATGAGGAATTACAACAACCGCCCAGAGCGATCGCACCACTTTGTTATATCACCATGTAATCTTTATATATCGAGAGGGGGGTGGGGAGTGTGGGGAGTGTAAGGGGTGTGAGGAGTGTGTAGACGCGCTCATAGGCTTCCCACAGGGTGGGGTGTGAGGGGTGTGGGGAGTAGTAGATCATTAACTAAACACAACCACTAACTACTAACTACTAACCAATGTACAGACGTGCCATGGCACGTCTGGTACAACCAACAACCAACTACTAAAAAATGACATTTTCCTCACTCATCGGACAACCACAAGTAGTAGAATTACTGACGCAAGCTGTAAAAACTAATCGAGTAGCACCAGCTTATTTATTCATTGGGGCAGATGGTGTAGGGCGCGGTTTAGCAGCACAGTGCTTTATAGAGTTATTGTTTACCGATGCTCATGACAATACAGATGTTGTTCGTACTAAACTGCAAAAATATAACCACCCCGATGTCCTATGGGTGCAGCCAACCTACCAGTATCAAGGACAGCGCCTCACCGCCGCAGAAGCAGCCGCCAAAGGACTCAAGCGCAAAGCACCACCAGTAATTCGCTTAGAACAAATTCGTGAGATTACCGAATTTCTCTCCCGTCCACCTTTGGAAGCACCAAGGCATGTGGTGGTGGTGGAACAGGCAGAAACAATGGCAGAAGCAGCTGCAAACGCCCTACTTAAAACTTTAGAAGAACCAGGACAGGCAACACTAATACTAATAGCTCCCTCACCAGAGTCAATTTTACCCACCTTGGTGTCACGCTGCCAACGCATTCCCTTTTATCGCTTAGATACAGCTACAATGGCTGAGATATTAACACGTACGGGTCATCAGGAAATTCTCCAACATCCTGCGGTGTTGAGCATTGCTGGTGGTAGTCCTGGGGAAGCGATCGCTGCTTATCAACAACTACAAACCATTCCTCCAGAACTACTCCAAGCCGTCACCAAACTACCACAAAACTATCGCCAAGCCTTAGAGTTAGCCAGAGATATTGATAAAGCTCTCGATACAGAAGCACAACTATGGCTAGTCGATTATCTCCAGCAGTCTTATTGGCTCCAGTGGCATCAACCCGAAATGATCAAACTATTAGAACAAGCACGTAAATCCTTACTCTGTTATGCTCAGCCGCGCCTCGTTTGGGAATGCACATTTATTCAGTTGTGTCAAGTAGCTTCACCTGGTACTAGAGCATCGATTCAGTAGACCTCTTGCTCTTTACCCTTTAAAGGTATCCTGTAAAATTATCAGGTAACTGAGCTTCAGTTTGAAGCACCAGTGTTAATTTTATCTGTCATTGCAAAAAATGAGTACACATCAAATGAAAATTAAAGGTATCAAACGCGGTCAAACTATTGAACTGTTAGAACAAATTAATGATATTCCTGATGGTACAGCAATTCTCGTTGAATTTGTAATTTCTTCAAAGCAAATAACCGAAGATTCACAAACTTTAAGTGATGAAGAAAAACTCTCCAAACTCAACCAATTATTTGGTGTTTGGCAAGACCAACCTGAACTAGTAGAAATATTTGCAGAAATTGACAAACAACGCCACGCTTATCGAGGTAGAGTTATCGATCCTATTGAAAATCAAGACGATAAATAATGTACTTATTAGATACTAATATTTGCATTGCACTACTTAATAATAACCCCAAGGCAGTTGCAAAATTTAATTTTTTATTTGCTCAATGCTATATTTCGACAATAGTTGTTTCAGAACTTTATAAAGGTGTTTACTGTTCGCAGCAAGTTGAAAATAATTTAGAAATATTAGCACAGTTAACTCAACTGCTAACAGTTGAACCATTTGACTTAGATGCGGCTGTAGAATTTGGTAAGATTCAAAGCGAACTCAGACAAATTGGTAAACCAACAGGGTAAATTGATGCGTTGATTGGTGCTGTTGCGCGATCGCGTAACGACATTCTGGTTACTAATAACATCAAAGATTTTGAAAAGATTCTCAATTTGCAGTTAGAAAACTGGCTAGAGTGACTTGCACTGTAAAAGCTGCACAAGTTGACTTTCATCATCAATTTCGTAACGAACTCTATAATCACCAACCCGAACTACGATCGCCATCGGGAAGAAATAAAAAAAGTGATTGTTTGTTTTGACCATTATCTAAAGGCATAATTTTCACAGGCGTTGCAGAGAAAGCGGGATGCTTCTGAATTATTAGAAACGAAAAAATCTAACTTCTACCTACGGAAGCCGCTACCCGTCTACGCGCACTTCGCGTCTTCGCGGTTCAACAATCCATCCCAATTTTATGCAATGCCTTTTCACAACTTAGATAAAAGTTTACCAGACATATTACTTTTACCAGTTACTTTAAGGGAGTTTAACAGTTTGTACAAGGCGAGCAATGATATGTGCGATCGCTCGCCCTTGTAGAATTTGCCATTGTTGAGGATGTTCTTGGGTTTTAGGGAGTTAATCTGAAATTAGAGGCTAGATCAACAAAAGCTTACTTTTTTTGGGCTATGTATTTACAAGCAACTCCAAATGATTATTATCCTAGAAATTATATTCCTAACGCTGATGCTTGGCTCAGTGGTATTTTACATTGCATGTGCTATTTTTACCCATCAGTTTTTTGCGTCTACCCAACAGCAAATTCCCAGTAGCCAAGATGTACCAGTCTCAATCATGGTATCGGTAAGTGGATTAGATGAGGGAGCATGGGAAAATTGGTCGTCGCTGTGTAAGCAAAACTATCCGAATTATGAAGTGCTGTTTGGAGTGACAGATCCCAAAGACTCTGCTGTTCCCTTGCTCAAAAGGCTGGTTGCAACTTTTCCGGAGCAAGTAAGACTGTTTATTGGTTTGGAACCACGGGGAGTCAACTATAAAGATAGCAACCTGAGCTATTTATTGGAACAGTCTCAACATGAAGTGATCATCTTTGCTGATGGTGATATCCGAGTAGATCCTGACTACATCCGCACACTTGTAAGTCCTTTGCTTAATGGGACAGCAGATGTTGTAACCAGCGCTTATATCGGGTACAACCCCCAATATCTGGGTGCTGCTGTTGCTTCTTTAGGTCGCTGTGTTGACTTTATTCCTAGTTTGTTAATAGCTCGTAGACTTGACGATGGTCTACGCCTAACTATAGGAGTAACTATCGCTACTCGCAAAACTACGTTAGCTGATTTTGGTGGTTTGCACTTCAACCGCATTGGTTCAGACTACAATCTTGGCAAAAGAGCAGCCCAAGCAGGTTATAAGGTAGAACTATCACCCCATATTTTGGAGTGGGATACTGGTCGAGAAAACTTAAAGCAGGTATTTACCCGAGAATTACGCTGGGCGCGGACTATCCGTTACAATCGCGGCGCACAGTACTATACCATGGTGTTCTGCTACGGTACTGTCTACTGTATTCCGCTGTTGTTACTGTCGGGGTTTGCTGGTTGGGCAGTAGTTCTGTGCTTAACCACGATTACTATTCGTTATATGCAAGTACTAGTAAGTATTTTGAGCATGAACTGTCCCAAACTCTTACATTGGCTTTGGATAATCCCGTTACGAGACTCACTCAGCTTTATTGTTTGGGTTATGGGTGCGTTTGGACAGCGTATTTATTGGCGCGGAAGATATCTGCGGGTAGAGGGTGATGGTGTCATCTCTCCGTGGAAGTAATGAAAATCGACCACCGATAAACACAGATGTACACAGATGGATACAGATGAATTATCCATGTGTGAATAATTTTTGATTATTCATAACTATTAATTATTGGCCATTATGCTGCTTCAAATTCACCCAAAATTTGATTGTAAACTTTAAGCAAGTAATGAGGTTGAAATAAGGTAATTACATAACCTATAAAAACTAAAACTACTGAAGTAATAACAATGGGAATTGCTAAAGGCAAGTAAATTATGTGAATTGGTTGATTAGTAAACATCTTACTTAGCCTTTTAGATAAAATTTGTAACTTACTTTGTAACCCGGCTGTAGGGTCACGATACTTCTGTTGAAATTTTGCTAGCAAACGGTTTTGCCAGTAATAATCGTGACCAATTAATAAGAAACGCCAGAAAAAGTGAGATAGCCCTGATGGTGGGGCGTGGGTTGCTCTGGCTTGTGGTTGTCTCCAAATTGTATAGCCCAAGGAACGTAATGTGTGAGCATGAATTACACAGTTACCTCGGTAGAGAACAAGTTCGGTGGGAATGGGGTACTGTAGGAGAAATTCGCGGCGGAAAGCAACGTTATTGAGAAAGTATTGGGAAGTGGGTTGGAGAGTTTTCTGCTGGGAATATTGAGGAAATATATAAGTTAAAGCCATAGCTGTGCCGTAGATTCCCCTAGCTTGTGTTGTTGTTTCTCCCGCAACAATTTGGATCTCATCGCTTTGAGTGAAAGGGATGAGGAGATTTCTTAACCAGTTAGTTTCATAGATGCAGTCAGAGTCACAATAGACTACTATCTCCCCTGTGACTAGATTAGCTCCCAGCATTTTTGCTTGGTAATATCCAGTTCCTGATGGTGCTTGATAAACTTTAATCCAGGGATATTTTTGACGTAGCTGTTCTAGCTTCTGGGGAGGAACATCACCGCTATCTATTAATAACACTTCATTAGCTTGAGTAGGTGAGAGGTCTTGATTTACTAATGAATTTAGAGACTCAGATAGTTTGTTGATCTCAGCATTAGCCAAGTTTTCTGTTTCTAGGACAATCGAAAAACTTGGTAATCTTTCTTTAGGTTGAAATGCTTTTGTCTGTCCCATAGTTTAATTTTTTATTTAATTGTGTTTATTTACCTACATGCTTGTACCTAGATGAATTGATTAGGATGATTGGGCATTCCCAATCAAAATTTTGCACAGACGACGGAATTAGTACCTGTTTTTTATTATAAAAAAACGGCGTTGTAGCCATGATGAAAAGTGCCAAAAGAGCAACTGTATTTGGGAAAGATGCAGAGAATGCACCGGTGGTTGAGGGGTAGATAGCGGGTTGTTTTAATGGAAGCAGTTCCCCAATTTACCACAGGAATTTGATCTATCAAAGGCTTCAGATTTACACTCATCCTGTTTCTGCCCACAAAACTGTTAACAGTTATCAGTTTCATGACCGGCGAAACAGCTTATCTGACCCCCGCCATAGGGCTGATAATTGTTCACTGATTTAACTATGCTATTAGCAGAAGTAGTGGTGAATACAACTACCTGGTTTGATATCTTCATAATTTTTTACTGTATAAAGATAAAATTTCCCCAAGGAGCGCCAACTATATTGGTTTGTAAACAAATATCATGGATTTGATTTCTTTTCTGCTGCGTTCTTCTTGGAAAATGATCGCGATCGCGATCGCGACTGGATTTCTCAGTGGTGGTAGCAGTGCTGCTTTAATAGCCCTCATCAGCAATGTTACTACTAGTAACCCCGGTTCTTCCTTAAAAATTATAATTTGGGGTTTTGTAGGATTGGTATTAGTTGCGCTCATCACCAGCATTATTTCCCAAGTAATGTTGATTCGCTTGTCTCAGAATGCAGTCTTGCAACTACGGATGCGTTTGAGTCGCCAGATTCTCTCTTGCGAGTTGAGTCATTTAGAACAACTAGGAAATTCTCGCCTCTTAGCAACCCTTACCGAAGATATTCAAGCAGTCGCTGATGGGGTTTATCAAATGCCTTTTTTATTTATTAACCTAGCGATCGTCTTGGGCTGTGTTGTTTACATCACTTGGTTATCTTGGTTAGTCTTGCTGATGGTTGCAGGATTATCTGTAGTAGCAATTGCTAGCTGTCAGTGGTTTTTGAACAGAGGTAAAAAATTACTCACCCTAGCTCGTGAAGATCAAGATGTACTATTTGACCATTTCCGTACTATTACTGAAGGTGTCAAAGAACTTAAACTCCACTACAACCGACGTCAAGTCTTTTTAAACAAAAAACTGCAATCAGCTGCTACTAAATACCGTCGTCACAACGTTGACGGTTTCACCTTTTTTGCCATAACCACCAGTTGGGGTCAACTCATCTTCTTTTTCGCGATGGGTTTTGTCATTTTTGCACTGCCTAATTTGCTAGCCATCAATGCGCAAACTCTTTCTGGATATATCTTAACCTTCACTTACTTAATGATGCCAATGAATAATATCATCAGTAAACTTCCGCTTTTAAGTAAAGCCAGCATTGCCTTACAAAAAATAGAATCACTGGGTTTATCTCTAACTAATCGAGCTGAAGTATCAACAGTTCCACCTGCCGCTAAGACTGTTTGGCATCATTTACAACTCAAGGATGTAATTCACAGTTATCATACAGCAGAAGAAGAAAAAAGTTTCATTTTGGGACCTATCAACCTGACACTTTATCCCCAAGAGATTGTATTTATAATCGGGGGAAATGGTAGCGGCAAATCAACTTTAGCTAAATTAATTACTGGACTTTATATTCCAGAAGTGGGAGAAATTAGACTAGATCAAGACTTAATTACTGAACAAAATCGAGAATGGTATCGTCAACATTTTTCTGTAGTATTTTCTGACTTTTATTTATTTGATGAACTTTTAGGATTAGAAAATCCTAGTCTAGATTATAAAGTTCAAGAGTACCTCAAACTTTTACAGTTAGAGCATAAAGTAAAAGTTAAAAACGGTAGACTTTCTACCACCGCCCTTTCCCAAGGACAACGTAAAAGACTAGCATTGCTCACCGTATACCTAGAAGATAGACCCATTTATTTATTTGATGAATGGGCAGCAGATCAAGACCCAGCATTCAAGGAAATATTCTACAAAGAACTACTGCCAAAACTCAGGGATACAGGTAAAACAATATTGGTAATCACCCACGATGATCGCTATTTTCATATAGCAGATAGAATTATAAAACTTGAATATGGTAAAGTCGAGTTCGACAAGAATAACTTACCTTCACAACTGAGAGATGTCTAATTTGAACCACAGGCATACCAATAAACTATGCCAAATCATCAGTGTACATCGGTGTTCGTTTTTATATATCACCTATCTCCAGCGAACAGCACTAAACTTTATGATATAACGACCACAGATAAACACAGATACACACCGATAAATCATCAAATTCATCCGTGTTCATCAGTGTGCATCGGTGTTCGTTTTTATATATCACCTATCTCCAGCGAACAGCACTAAACTTTATGATATAACGACCACAGATAAACACAGATACACACCGATAAATCATCAAATTCATCCGTGTTCATCAGTGTGCATCGGTGTTCGTTTTTATATATCACCTATCTCCAGCGAACAGCACTAAACTTTATGATATAACGACCACAGATAAACACAGATACACACTGATAAATCATCAAATTCATCCGTGTTCATCAGTGTGCATCGGTGTTCGTTTTTTAAAATAAACTTAATTTATGGAAAAAATTGAACTAGCTATAGTAATTGTATCTTTATTAATTTGGATAGGATTACTAACTCTGTGGGGGCAATTTTGGCAGACAGACCAACAACTAGAAGTCATAGAAACTCACTTAGAAGAATTACCATCAGTTTGTGCAGTCATTCCAGCACGTAACGAAGCAGATTTGTTGCCAAAAACATTGCGATCGCTCCTTTGCCAAAACTACCCAGGTTCATTTACGATATTTTTGGTGGATGATCACAGCACAGATGGAACTGCTAAAGTTGCTCAACAAACTGCCCAAGCTTTAAATAAAAACCAACAATTGCATGTTATTACTGCCCAAGCATTACCTCCTGGTTGGAGTGGCAAACTCTGGGCAATGGAACAAGGTATCAACAAAGCTACAACAATACTCGAACCAGATTACTTGCTGCTTACCGATGCAGATATTGAACATGATCCAATCAACCTACGTCAACTTGTTGCCAAGGCAGAACAGGAAAATTTAGACCTTGTTTCCCTCATGGTACGACTTAGATGTGAAAACTTTTGGGAAAAACTTTTAATTCCAGCTTTTGTCTTTTTCTTTCAAAAACTCTATCCCTTTCGCTGGGTAAATGATCCCCAAAAATCAACAGCAGCAGCAGCAGGAGGTTGTATCCTAATTCGCACAGCAGCACTCAAGCGCATAGGTGGTTTGCAAGTAATTCGGCAAGCATTAATTGACGATTGCGCCCTTGCTCATGCTATCAAATCAGTTAAATCCTCTTCTCCCCCATCTCCCCATCTCCCTATCTCCCCACCTCCGCACTCCCCCAAAATCTGGCTAGGACTCAGTTCTTCAACTCACAGCGTACGTTCCTATCCCTCCCTATCTCCAATTTGGGACATGGTTGCAAGGACTGCTTTTACTCAACTGCACTATTCGCCGTTGCTGTTAGTTGGAACCCTAGTCGGGATGATTTTAGTTTATATAGTTCCACCTCTGGGTTTGATTGTCGGTGCTTCGACAGAAAATTGCTTAGTTGCACTCACAGGCTTATCAGCATGGTTGCTAATGAGTTTGGCTTACTTACCGATGGTTCGCTTTTATCAATGTCCTTTGTGGTTAGCCTTCTGTTTACCAATAATCGCCTTTCTGTATACATTGATGACTCTCGACTCCGCGTTACGTTATTGGCAAGGACAAGGCGGTGCTTGGAAAGGAAGGGTTTATAGATTAGAAGGCAGATAGATGGTAGAGAGCAGAAAGAAGGTTTAACTGATGTGAGTTCAACGAACCTCTCCCTCACTCTCTCCCTCTCCTAAAAGGCGCTACGGTATAGCCAGAAGTCTGAAATAGCTTATGAACCCTGGTTTTACCCCACCTTTCCCTCACGGTAGCCAAGGATATTGCCGGAAATTAGGCGGACGTTTCTCTAAAAACGCCTGTTTTCCCTCAGATCCTTCTTCTGTCATGTAGTAAAGTAAAGTTGCATTACCAGCAAGTTCTTGTAAGCCAGCTTGTCCGTCACAATCAGCATTGAATGCTGCTTTTAAACAACGAATCGCAATGGGACTTTTTTCTAAAACTTCCTTTGCCCACTGGATGCCTTCTGCTTCTAGTTGTTCCACTGGCACAACGCAGTTTACCAAGCCCATTTCCAGCGCCTGTTCGGCATTATATTGACGGCACAGAAACCAAATCTCTCGTGCCTTTTTTTGTCCCACAATCCGCGCTAGATAGCTAGCACCAAAACCACCGTCAAAGCTACCTACTTTCGGACCCGTCTGTCCAAAAATGGCGTTGTCGGCGGCTATAGTCAGGTCACAGATTAAATGTAGGACGTGTCCTCCCCCGATCGCATACCCAGCTACCAGAGCAATTACTACTTTTGGCATTGACCGAATTAGACGTTGCAAATCTAATACATTCAACCGGGGAATCCCACTATCATCTACATAACCTGCCTGTCCGCGTACACTCTGATCCCCGCCAGCACAAAAGGCATATTTACCATCAGTATGCGGACCATAACCAGTCAATAATACAACACCTATAGTAGTATCTTCCCGGGCATCACAAAAGGCATCGTATAGTTCAAAGATAGTTTTGGGACGGAAAGCATTGCGCTTGTGGGGGCGATTGATGGTGATTTTGGCAATGCCATCGGCTTTGTGATAAAGAATGTCTTCGTAGGTTTTGACGCTTTGCCAGTTAATTTGCATTGTATAGGGTGATATATTTTTGTAACCTGAGAATTTTATCGCAAGTTATTTGTCCCTAGCTATTTGAACTATTCTATCGCTTAACTCTAGCCTTTGGATATCCTTGAAAATCCACTCTCAATTTTTCCCCAATACTTGTAAGCCAGGTATCTTGTAAGCTAATGGGGAGGGATTACGGAGATATTTTATGCTGGAGTCCTTTGAGATAAATAACTTTAGGCTATTTCAACACCTTGAACACTGGATGGAAATTATCAAAAAAGCTTATCTCTAAGCTAGACTCGTGATCATGACTTATTTGAATTCAGCTACTTTGCCCCAATCCATGATTCATGGTGCTTATCCTCTTAGTGTTGCACCGATGATGGATCGTACAGATCGTCACTTTCGGTATTTTATGCGGCAAATCACACGTCGCACTTTGCTTTATACCGAGATGGTGACAACTGCCGCGATTTTGCATGGTGACAAAGAACACCTATTAGGCTTTTCCCCAGAAGAAAAGCCCCTTGTTTTGCAGGTTGGAGGCGATAATCCCAAGGAATTAGCTGAATGTAGCCGGATTGCTGAGGATATGGGCTACGATGAAATCAATCTGAATGTCGGTTGTCCGAGTAGTCGTGTTCAAGATGGCAATTTTGGGGCTTGTTTAATGGCACACCCGGAGAAAGTAGCAGACTGTGTAGCTGAGATGATTAATGCTACTCGTATCCCAGTTAGTGTTAAGCACCGCATTGGTATTGACGATCGCGATCGCTACGAAGATATGGAAAATTTTGTTCGCATTGTCTCACAAGCAGGCTGCCAACGTTTTACTGTCCATGCTCGCAAAGCTTGGTTACAGGGGTTAAGCCCGAAAGAAAACCGTGATATTCCACCCCTGCGCTATGGTGATGTGTATCTTCTGAAACAGGAATTTCCCTACCTATTTATCGAAATCAATGGTGGAATTCTTAACATCGAGCAGGTAAAAGAGCATTTACAATCGGTAGATGCGGTGATGATTGGGCGTGCAGCTTACGATCATCCCTATTTATTTGCCACAGCAGATAGTGAAATCTACGGCGAGGCGATGCAACCTCTGTCTCGCCATGAAGTTGCTGAAGCGATGTTTGCTTATATTGATTACTGGGTAGCAAAAGGTCTGAAACTCAACAAAATTACCCGCCACATGTTGCAATTGTTTGCTGGACAACCGGGTAGTCGAGTTTGGAAGCGTCATCTGACGGAAAATTCCTGCTATCTGGGAGCAGGTTCTGCTGTGGTACAAGAGGCGTTAGCACAAGTTCCCAACTCACCCTGGGAAATGTGCTTTCAGCCTGTTGATAACGCTTGTGTTTGCAGCATCGACATCAAATCCTGAATTCCCTTTTGCAGATACCGTGTGACTGTCATTGGACTAGTGCCAATTTTCTTAGCGGCATCTTTGCGAGAAAGTTCCTTCAAGAATACTAGTTCTACTGCCATGCGAGGCTTTTCTTCTAACATGCTAATTGCCCCTTGCAGTTGTTGCCGTTCTTCGTTTTGTAGCTGTTGAGTGCCAGAACGAGGACAGGGAAGCGCCTCTCCCAAGGTGATTTGACAATCAATGTAGTTAACTACCGTGGCGTCTAAACTTAAAGGCATACGATTTTGAGCAGCTAATTTGGTTTCTTGCCACTCTTGCACAGATACCTTGAGTTGTTTAGCAATTTCTATATCCTTAGGAGGACGACCTAAAATTTCCGCCAATTCCTTACGAACTTTTTGCCCCTCATTGTAGAGTTCTTGCCAACGACGGGGAATTTTTAATAGAGTACTGCGATCGCGCAAAAAGTGCAGCATCTCACCCCGAATATATGGGACAGCAAAGGAACTAAAAGCATATCCTTGGCTGGGATCAAAACGCTCAATTGCTCTGATTAAACCAAAGTAACCGATTTGCTCTAAGTCTTCATAAGGCTCATTACATTGATGGCTAAACTTATGAGCCATTTTCCGTACTAAGCCAGTATTTAATTTAACAAGCTGATTACGAAGTTCAATAGAAGGATTCTGATGGTATAACTGCAATAACTCCATACCATCAGACCGCATAGAGGACTGACTTGTTTCCATAGAAATTCCTTTTTGGTAACTCCTATTCCCTAAAAAACGGAGTTGCGTAAACTTCACTTAAGCTGTAATTATTTTCCTTAGGAACGGTTGGAGAAACCATTCGTTGTTTCACTGAACTTATGTAGACTCTCAGTCCGTAGGTCAGTATTTACACGCATAATTTTTGTACCCATATCCGTTCGATACAGAGATGTTTTTGTTCACGGCAAGTTTTAACGAGCATGTAACCCTTGTGCAGTGCGAGGTCATCAAAGACCTTGAGCAATATGCCCAGCGCTTGCAAACACAATGTCTACGGATTCATTTCTCTAATTATGAGCTAAAAATCTAAGTAAGAATGGAATTAGTCAGTAAAATTCTCAAATGTAAAATATGAGCAATACTAGCAACTTCCGTGACGCCATCCGTGAGGCCAGAACTCAAGCCCTAGTCGGACCAAATGTCATAGCCAATGCTCTGCCTTATCTCGGAGGCGGTCTCATCTTAACAGCATTGGGAACCTATGGCGGTTTAGGAGTTATCCGTGCTAACCCCGGATTGTTCTTTCCCACTTTCATCGGTGCAGTGATTGTGGAATTAATTTTGTTCTTTGTCGCCCAGAATGTTGCTGAAAAGGGCAAAAATAGCGTTGCACTGCCTCTATTAGCCGCCTATAGCCTTTTATCTGGTTATACTCTCAGTGGCTTGGTATTTGTGGCGCTCAGAACTGAGGGTGTAGGTATTCAAGGAATAGGTTTAGCAGCCCTTGGTTGTGGAATCACCTTTATCGCCGCTCGTCAGATAGGTTCAAATCTTTCTGACACTGACGGTATGGCTCTGACAAAAACCATCAATCTGGGTATTATCGCCCTAGTCGTAGTTGTCGGCTT
Organism: Fischerella major NIES-592; assembly: GCF_001904645.1. Taxonomy (NCBI): domain Bacteria; kingdom Bacillati; phylum Cyanobacteriota; class Cyanophyceae; order Nostocales; family Hapalosiphonaceae; genus Fischerella; species Fischerella major. The sequence goes on from NZ_MRCA01000005.1 coordinate 301,944, forward strand.
GCAATTTGTCTTTGCTTTGTTTGGTGTCTATACTCCAGGCTGGTTAGAAATAGGTATTTCTGCTTTGGGTGTATTCCTATTTGCTGGAGCGTCTGTAGTCGATTTTTACATTCTGCCACGTACCTACCGCAATGACCAATACCTACCTGCGGCTTTGTCGATGTACTTAACTTACATCAACCTTTTCATCTTCATTTTGAGGCTGTTGATCGCCCTAAATGGTCGTGACTAAGTATATCTAGCAGAAAAACCAATGTTTTAAACTTTATGCCGTGGTTATCTTTCTGATAACTACGGTTTTTTGTGGCTTATATGTCTTAGTTATTAGTCACATTGGTTATTTGTTGGTAGTTGATCGGTGATTGTAATTTCCAACAACTAACAACAAACAACATCAAAATGACTAATGACTAATGAGTCTTTGTTGATTTGATACCTGTTTTCCGTTCTAAAATCCCCTTCAAAACCAAAGTTACGACTGCAAGCAGCGCTAAGATCACAGCAGCTGAATAGGCTGCTTCTGTTTCATATTGTTTGTAAGCATCCTCTACAAATAGAGGTAAGCTTTGAGTTTTACCAGCGATGTTTCCAGAGACTACGGAAACAGCACCGAATTCACCCATTGCTCTAGCATTGGTCAAAATTAAGCCGTAAAGCAAACCCCAACGGATATTCGGTAATGTCACACGCCAAAATGTTTGCCAGCTGTTTGCACCCAAAGTTTGTGCTGCTTCTTCTTGATCGCTTCCTAACTCTTCTAACACGGGAATGACTTCACGGGCAACAAAGGGCATACTCACAAAAGCTGTAGCCAGTAACATCCCAGGGAAAGCAAAAATAATTTTGATACCATGCTCTTGCAACCAGTCCCCAAACCAGCCATTTCGTCCATAAACTAGCACGATCATTAAACCAGCAACGACAGGCGAAATTGAAAAGGGTAGGTCTATGATACTCAAAATTAAAGTGCGACCAGGAAATTTGTGACGAGCGATCGCCCAAGCTGCACATAAACCAAATATAGTATTTACTGGTACAGCAATTAAAGCTAGTAGTACTGTCAGCTTGGCTGCACTCAGAAAATCCTCTCGGGTTAGGTTAGAAACAAACGGCCCGACTCCATTTTTGAATGCTTGGTAAAAAACATTGATAGCAGGGATATACAGCATCAACGCTAAATACCCCAACGCGACCCCAATTAATATTACAGGAACAAAACTTCTTGTTTTGGTTGGTTTTTGTTTGTGGGGTTGTGGAAAAGAGGCTTCTTCATTTAGTGTCATATCTTCTTGCCCAACTTTGTAAGAAATTAATTGCTAGCAATATCAGCAAAGAAATCACTAGTAGCACCATGCCAATTACCGTTGCACCAGAATAGTCATACTGCTCTAGACGTTGGAAAATCAGTACAGGTGCAATCAAATCTTTGAAGGGAGTGTTGGAAGATATAATTACCGTCGAACCGTATTCGCCAACAGCACGGGAGAAACCCAAAGCTACACCTGTCAAAATTGTGGGAAATAACGGCGGTAAAATCACTTTCCAGAAAGTTTGCCATTGAGACGCACCTAAAGACCAAGCAGCTTCTTCGATTTCTTTTTCCATTTCCTGAAGCACAGGTTGTACAGTCCGTACTACAAAAGGCAGCGAGATAAAAATCATCGCCACAGCTACACCCAAGCTAGTAAAGGAAATCTTGATACCGAAGGGAGCGAACAGCGAACCAATCCAGCCATTATCGCTGTAAACAGTGGCTAGAGTTAAACCTGCTACTGCTGTTGGCAAGGCAAAGGGTAAATCTACGGTTGCGTCAATAAATCTTTTGCCTGGAAAATCATAACGCACTAAGACCCAAGCAATCAAAGTACCAAAAACACCATTCAGTAAGGCTGTTACCAATGCTGTTACAAAAGTTACACTATATGCTGATAAAGCGATCGGACTAGTAGCAATTTGCCAAAACTCCGCCGGAGATTTAGTCGCCGCTTTCAGAAACATGGCAGTGATTGGGATGATCAACATCACTGTTAGATATCCCAATGTAATTCGCCATGTCCAAGGAAGATGGAAGAATTGATCCAAAAACTTCTTCCATTCTGGAGTCTTGTTTCTAGCTTTTTGCTGAGGTGGTGATGAAGGAGAGGATACGGTCATGGGGATAGAAGGGAGACAAGGAGAATAACTAATGACCAATGACTATTGACTAACGTCTGATTTTGGCTTGGATTTGGTCAAAAACTGCTCCATCTTCAAAAAATTTGGTTTGCACTTCCGCCCATCCGCCATAGTCTTGAACATTTCCTAAATTATTGACCTTCGTGTATTTATCAGCAAGCGCTTTAAGTTCTTTATTTTGGGCTACTGCTTCATCTAAAGGTCGAAATCCCAGTTTGGCGAACTCTTGCTGTGCTTCTGGAGTGAAGAGGTATTGAACAAAAGCTTCTGCTACTTCACGAGTACCGTGTTTATCAACGTTCTTATCTACTATTGCTATTGGGTTGTCGATGGAAATATTCACATCTGGAACAACATAATCAACTTTCTCGCCCTTCTGTTGTGCCAAAATTGCTTCATTTTCGTAGTTAATCAAAACGTCTCCTTGACCCTGCTTAGCAAAAGCATCAGTAGCTTCACGAGCATCTTTTGTTAATATTGGTACATTACTATAAACTTTGGTCACATAGTCGAGGGCTTTGTCTTCTCCTCCCCCTGTTTTCATGACTGAGTTCCACAGTGCAAGAAAGTTCCAACGAGCAACACCTGAGGTTTTAGGGTCAGCGGTGATAACTTTAAGATCGCCTTTTTCCAAATCTGCCCAAGTTTTGATATTCTTTGGGTTTCCTGGACGAGTGATGAGGGCTGCAACTGACCTAGAGACAACAGCATTATTGGGGAGTTCTTTTTCCCATCCAGGTTCAATCAGTCCAGCCTTCTCAATTTTTTGAGTGTCTAAAGCCAGCGCCAAGTGAACTATATCTGCTTCTAAACCATCGATGACTGCACGAGTTTGTGAACCAGATCCCCCATAACTGCGATTGAAGGAAACATTCTGGTTATGCTCTTGTTTCCACTTTTCAACAAACTTAGGAACAATAGTATCGTAAGCAGCTCTGGTAACTGCAAAGGAAACGAGGGTTATTTCGACATCCTGTTTATTGTTCCCTGCTGCCACAGGATTTGCTGTAGGATTATCAGCAGTACCATTGCCATTGCCGCCAGAGCAGGAGGCGATCGCTACACTCAAGCTTACTCCAACTAAAGCAAGTGATAGAAAGCCTTTGATTGAGTTAACTCTTACCCTACCAGTGATTTTGAATAAGCTTTGTCTTGATTTTGTAATCACACGCTGCCACGAACTCATTTTATTTACCCCATTTGCTTAAAAACTACTCTTACTCGGTCGGTTTATAGGATTTAATGATTATTTGTGAGCTATATTACATGGGTGCTGCTTAAAAATCAAGAGAAAATCTACGCTTCATTGGTAGGGAAAGTGAGTATTACCTGATAGTTCAGCCTGCTAGCATAGGAAAGAGAGAACAGGGATTGGGGATTGGAAAAGAGGTTTTCAAGTGCTGACTTGAAAGTCGGGAACTCTTAACGGGGAACGGGAAAAATTCCACTTTCATTGTTAGTGGTAAATTTTTTCATCGAGACTGCCCTCTGCCTTCTTCAAGAAATCACATCTAACAAACTCTGCAACATTAAATAAACAGAAGTCGCCCCTGGATCTTGATGTCCTACACTCCGTTCTCCTAAATAACTGGCACGGCCTTTTTTAGCCTGCATTGGCGTTGTATCTTGCATCCCCTTCTCTGCTGCTGCTACAGCTTTTTGCATTGCTGATAATATATTTTCACCTGCTGCCACAGCTTGCCCAAAAACTGTCACTGCTGGCGATAAAGCATCCACCATCGTTTTATCGCCTAGTTGCGCTTTTCCCCGCCCAACGACGCCATCTAACCCTGCTTGTAGCATCGCCAGCATATCTTGGTCACTTAATTCTTGTTTGTCAGCTACTACCGTACTTGCTCGTAAAAATAATGTGCCATAAAGCGGGCCACTTGCACCGCCAACTGTGGAAATTAGCGTCATGCTCACCATCTTTAAAATACTAGCGATGTCTTTATCTGTAACAGTTGGCAACTGAGTAACTACCTTTTTAAAGCCACGTTCCATATTTATACCGTGGTCAGCATCACCTATGGCTGCATCTAATTCTGTTAAATAGTCTTTGTTATCTTCGACTACAATTGCAAAGCTTTGCAACCACTGTAAAATTTGCTCTTTTGTTACCATCTCCATACCTCCTGCTGAACGCAGATATCAAAGAAAAATATCCGAGTTTTTACGGTTTCGGCAATGAACAAATGTAAAAGGGAATAGTAAAGTATCTAAGAGAACATCAGCTTGTGTTTTTTGCCAAAGCCTCTATCTACAAACAAATTCCCTGCTTGGTTTTTGTGGCTCTTGTCACTTCTACTTGTGCTGACTATACCAAAAATACTGATATTCAAATTGCCCAAGCTACCCCAGGCGTGGCAGAAAATATTGTATTTCCCAAAAACGTAGGGGTGATAGATGTTACAGCACCAGAATATGGGGCTATACCGAACGATGGCAAGGATGATACAGAAGCTATTCAAAAAGCACTCAGTCGATTTCCCGGTCAAGGAAGAATTATTTACTTACCTAACGGTGTGTATGATATTTCTAATAGTCTACATTGGCCGTCTGGAGAACGTAACCGCTCCAACTATAAATATACTACGCTACAAGGTCAAAGCCGCGATCGCGTGATTATTCGCCTTCAAGATCAATCTCCTTTATTCCAGGACTCTAGCAAACCTCGGCCAGTTATTTCCACAGGATTTGATCCAGATTTAGATCCTAACTCAGAAGATTTTAAAGCAAGTTTGGTAGCTCAACGTTTTGCTAATTCTGTGAGAAACCTCACGATTAAAGTTGGAAAAAATAACCCAGGTGCAGAAGGATTGAATTTTGTTGCTAATAATCAAGGAGCTGTCAGAAGTGTCAAGATTATCTCTGAAGACAAAAAGGGAACTACTGGTTTAGCTCTAACTCATGGTGAATTAGGTCCTCTTTTGATTGAGGATGTAGAAATTGTTGGTTTTGATTATGGTGTCCGTACCAACAATGGTATTAATGGCATTACCATACAGAATCTTACAGTCCGCGAACAAAATTTTGCAGGTATTTTGAACAATGGACAAGCAATGAGTTTAGAAGGTTTCAATAGTATAAATTCTGTATCAGCAATTATCAATGGTTTTGATCCAAAGAAACGTCTTCATCTGGGTGGCACTTTAACTCTAGTAAATGCTAAATTAATTGGTCGCGATGGCGCTCAAAAACTACCAGCTATTTCTTCAGTTGGTTTTATTTATGCCAGAAATGTAACCTCTTCTGGCTATAAAAATATTCTTTTAAATAAGACTGCAAACAAAATAGTTAAAGGTTCGAGCTTGGATGAGTATACATCGCATCCAAGCACTTCGCAGCTTGCTTCACCATCCAAGTCACTGCAACTTCCCATTAAACAATTTCCCAAGTTGAAATGGGATAATCCCCAAAAGTGGGTGAGTGTTGAAAAATTTGGTGCCATTGGCGACGATGATAAAGATGATACGGCTGCTTTTCAAGCGGCAATTGATTCTGGTGCAACAACTGTAGTAGTACCAGGTGGAAAAGGAACGTTTATAATTGATGGTTCTCTACGACTACGAGGCAAACTAGAAAGATTTATTAGTACAGGAGCAGCCCTGAAGGGCAAAGGAGAAATAATTGCAGATAAAGGTAGCAAATCAACTCTTATAATTGAAAACTTTATTGTGAGATATGGCTCTAAGTTGATGTGGAAAAATGTTGCGAATCGAACAGTTGTTTACCGTAGTATTCTTCAACTTAACCTAGAAAGTAATGGTACTGGAGATTTATTTATTGATGATGCTACGATGCAAAAACTGAGATTTCTCAACCCCGCTCAAAATATTTGGGCGCGTCAGCTAAATCCTGAAGGAGATTCAGAAACTAATGTGGTTAATAATGGCGCCAAGCTGTGGATTCTCGGCTTGAAAACAGAAAAAGGTAAAATAAAAATTGATACTACCAACAAAGGCTTCACTGAAGTTTTAGGCGGTCTGATTTACGCTGCTGGTAGGCAAGATCCAAAAGAGCCTCTCTTCCGCATTGTCAATGCTTCTGCTGCTTTCATTGGTGTTGCTGATACTTATTTTGATCAGGATACCTACCAAATATGGGTGGAAGAAACACGTGGTAGCAAGACGCAAAAGCTGACAAGAGACAAGGTTCTGGATAGGATGGCTGGTAATGGCCGGGTTTTGCTGTTATATACGGGTTTTGAAAAGTTACCACGTTAATAAAAACTTACATTAAATCCCCCAGCGTAAGCTTGGAGTTTTCACAGGTGCGTCCCATAGACGAATCATCTCCTCATCTAACTTGAGTAGAGTGATTGAGCAGCCTTGCATTTCCAGGGAAGTAACATAAGCACCTACTAAATTTCGTACAATTTGCAGTCCCTGCTTTTGACAAATTTCTGCAAGTTTGCGGTAGATGATATACAATTCAGATAGCGGAGTGCCACCCATACTATTAACAAAAGCTAATAAGCGATCGCCTTTGGCAAAATTTGCATCTATCAGTTCCATTTCTTGCCATTCGCCCGTTTTTTCGTTCCACTCTCGCAGTGTCCGAGTATAGGATGCATCCTCAATAATTGAAAGCGCTAACATCTCAGCTATCTCATCTGCTGATTTTATACTCATGCGCTCTCTACCTGGTTCACCGTGAATCCCGATACCCACTTCTATTTCTTGGTTTCTAAGTGCAAATGTCGGTGTACCTTTAGCTGGTACTGTACAAGAAGTCAGTGCCATACCCATACTCCGTCCATTCAAGTTGACGCGTCTGCACAAAGCAGCTAGTTGTTGTAAATTATATCCCTGCTGGGCTGCTGCACCACAGATTTTTTCTGCTAGGACTGTAGTTCCCACACCTCTACGTCCCTGGGTATAAAGACTATCTTTGACTGCAACATCATCATCAATTACTATATTTAGTACCCGGATACCTTCACTCCTAGCTAACTCCGTTGCCATTTCAAAATTCATCACATCCCCGGAGTAATTTTTGACAATGTATAAAATTCCCGCTTCACCATCTACAGCCTTTGCTGCTGCCAGCATTTGATCAGGGGTAGGCGAAGTAAAAACCTCTCCAGGGCAAGCAGCATCCAGCATTCCCATGCCCACAAAACCAGCGTGCATCGGCTCGTGACCACTGCCACCCCCAGAAACAATTGCTACTTTGCCTTTTACGGGTGCATCAGTTCGATAGACAAAATTAGGATCAAAATTAACTTTGATGAGATCCGAGTGAGCGATCGCCATACCTTCTAGACTTTCGCGCACAAAATCATGGGGATTGTTGATTAGTTTTTTCATCTTTTGCTCGCAGGAAATTTTTGGACAAATATTTAAATCAAAATAATTGTCTTTATAATCACTTTAATATTCCTACTGCGATCGCAACTACTAGCTAATATCCCAAATTACCAATTACCCATTACCGACCTCAATGGATAATATAAGTTACGTCTAATGTGAATTAACAAAGGCGCTAATAGATCATGGGAAATACTCAACAAACCAATGACCACCCAACCACCCATAAAAGATCCATCTGTGTTATCTGTGTTTATCGGTGTGTATCGGTGGTCGATTTCTAAAAAAACGTTTTTTACCAGGCGCAAGGAATATTGCGTCTCCATATTCAATTCACATCAGGCGTCAGTTTTCAAGCGGACATGATATTATTCTTCAGTCGTAGATTTTGTTTGGCTTGTATTACCATGCAACTTAATGAAACTATCAAATGCATACCATGCCAACACATACCAGGGAATGGTTTCTAATTGCAAACCTTTGGTGAGTAATTGTCGAATAGAAAGGCTAGCAAGTCCTATAGGCATAATAATTCGCAAGTCAATTAAACCGTTGGTTATATCGTGGACTCGCTGGTTCAAATCAACAATGGAATTTGATACTCCTGCTGCTGCTTCAGTTTTTCCAGCTGTAATATCAGCAAAAATAATGCCTAAATCATATAGTGCAGCAAGAACGTTTTGAAAACTTTCATCGTCAGCATTGTGCTGGATAGTAATACTCCCTTGATGAATATTCGTCCGCACATCATTAATACTAGGATTTGCCTCCAAGGTTTTGGCGAGACGTTGCATTTCTTCTTTCTGACGGTGGGAATGAGCAACCCGTAAACGTAACCGCCCTGGAGTGTTACTCACAATTTTTGTCAGTATAGGTTTAGGGCGCGTTTTAATGATTTTTTCCGACATTGGTCTTGGCATATCGATAAGACTGCCATTACTATTTTTCCACACGTAACCACTTTCCTTGAGAAATTACAAATTTTATTCAACTAAGTAAGTCGGCACAAATAAAGCTAACTAGTTGGGATCTTCATTTGTCATTGGCAAGGGTTTGTATCGCGTTATGTTTATCCCCACCGACTTACTTAATACAGCATTTCATTTATTCTTAGCGAATTCTATGCAGAAAGACTCTGCGTACCTCTGCGCTTACTTTGCGTTCCTCTGCGTTCAATATCACTACGATTTTACATAAAGCTGTACTTAGTATGAATCCAAAATCTAAAATCCAAATGTGCTAAAGGGCTAAGGTGAAAAAGTTTCCTTTTTCCTTGCCCTTTAACCTTTACACAACAATCGTGTTATGCACCATTGTCAGATATATTATCAGCAGCTTCAACGGCTGGCAGTTGCTTAGATTCAGCGAGTTCTGCTCTGGCTTCAGCTACCATGTCTTCCCAGGTTTCACCCAATTCCGCAAAAGCTCCTTTGCTCTTTTCGTAAAGAACCAGTCCGCCTTTGATCAAGGACTTAGCAATTGGTTTACCAACTCCAGCTACTACTGGAATTACAACTGGTGCTAGGATAACTGCACCAATACCTGCAATAATTCCAGGTGCGCCAGCATCTTCTACAAAGTCAATTATTTTCGGTGCCATTGTCATTAACCTCACGACGATTGAACTTTATATTAAAACCTCTAATTTTAATTCAGTTGAGATGGATATCTCATCCAGCTGATGATAGAGATTTTGAAGTTAGTTGGTTGTTGGTAGTTGATTGTTGGTTGTCCCAAAACAAACAACAAGTAACCAGCAAGCACTAACTATTTTTTGGCTTGAGAAGTGGACGTAAACCGTTGACTCCCGCAACGACTGTGGAGCCATTGTTAACTACTGTTGCCGCTAAAGGATTCAGACCAAAGAAAACAGCTACCATCAAAGCAGCTAAGTTAGGAATGGCAATAATGCCCGTATTTTGCTGAATTAATTGCTTGGTTTGGCGAGCGATCGCGATCGCTTCTAGTAAGCCATGCAAGTTATTGTGCATCAGTACCACGTCTGCTGTTTCACGAGCGATATCGGAACCGTTGGCGAAGGAAACGGAAACATCAGCATAGGCTAAGGCAGGTGAATCATTGATGCCATCACCAACAAATGCAACTGTTTTGTTTTGTTCGTGTAATTCACGGACAACTGTTGCTTTTTGCTCAGGAAAAGCTTCGGCGTGGGTATTGATTGGGGCAATGCCAAGCTGAGCGGCTACAGCACTAGCAGTCTGCTTATTGTCTCCGGTTAGCATGTGTACTTCCACATTTTCGACCGTTAACAGTCTGCTAATAACTTCGCGGCTTTCGGGACGCAAAAGATCACTATATTCTATTATACCTAAAAGTTGATCGTTACTGCCAACATAAATTGCCGAAGCAGGTTTTTGGCGTCCCTCCAAGCCGGACATATCTACTTCTTGCAGACGCAGGAACCGTTCACTACCCACAAAAACTGTCTCGCCATCAATCTCTGCTTTTACACCCAAGCCCAATTGATAGTCCCACTTGCTACGTGGCAGCATTTCAACTTTGTGAGCTTCGGCGTAGCGCATGACTGCTTCTGCAACTGGATGAGTTAGGCGTTGTTCCGCAGTTGCTGCAAGTTGCAGTACCCGCAGAGAAGAAACGGCAGGATTAAGACTTTCTACGCCAACAACAGCAGCTTCACCTTGAGTCAAAGTACCAGTTTTATCAAAAACAATGGTATCTACTTGTGCGAGCTGCTCTAATGCCCTACCACTGCGGATGAGAACACCGCACTGGGCTGCATGGGTGAGGGCTGCTAAAACTGTAGTTGGTACTGATACACGAATTCCCGTAGCAAAGTCTAAGGTGAGGACGCTGGCTGCTCGTGCTGGGTTACGAGTCAGGGCAAATACTGCTGCTCCTAGTAGCAAAGTTGGCAGGACTGTTTTTTGCGCTACTGTCGCTGCATAGTTTTCCATCCGGGTATCGTGAACAGGAGCTTGCTCCATTAATTGCAAGCTCTTACCCGCAAGAGTATCGTGACCGACTTTTTCAGTCAATACATACATGCGTCCTTCCCTGACCAAGGTAGAAGCAAAAACGTTTTGTCCCTTGGTTTTTAATACAGGTACAGACTCACCAGTCAGTTTCTGTTCATCCAGCAGGGCTTTCCCTCGCAATATCTTACCGTCAACGGGGACTTGTTCTCCTGGATAGACAATGACGATATCACCACGCTGCACTTCGTGAATGGGAATTTGTTGCTTTTGACCATCTCGTTCTACCCAGGCGAATTGTCCCAGGGAACTGAGTAGATCTAAAGTTTGCTGTGCGGAACAACGAGCAGTGCGATCGCGAATTTTTTCACCAATATCAATTAAACTCAGCATCAATGCTGGGGCGAGAAATCTACCTTGAATCGTGGTAATGGCGATCGCGATCAAATCCAAAAAGTCTATATTCAGTTTTCGTTCTACCGTAATTCCTTTCCAGGCGCGTTGGAGAACAGGCAAGGTAGCAAGAGAAATGGTTCCTACCATGAAAATTGGTGGAATGGGTAATCCCAAGGGGCCACCCAGCACGGCTAAAGCAGTAGCAGCTCCAGAAAGTTGTAATCCTGGCCAAGATGTTTCCGTTGCTTTTGTTGTTTTGTGCTTTGTCGGTTTCAAAACTACAACTTCTGCTGCGGATTGAAATACATGCCCCAGATGATGGCGTAGCTTAAATTCTGAGACTGTTTTGGGATTATAAGTAACAGCAACCGATGCAGCAGCCGGCTTGAGTCGAAAAGATGTAACTAGCGCATCTGCTTCTAGCAGAACTTGGAGGCGCTGTGCGTAGTCAGGATTGTGACGCAAGCGAGGTACTCGTAATCTGATTCTTCCCGGAATTGCATGGATAACACTGTAATCTACTTTGGGAAGATGCGTGCGTGAATGTCCCTTGTGTTCTATAAAATGGGCTTTCCCATTCTTTTGGGTCAAATTCACTTGGGATTGACCTGCGGAGGATGGTAGACCCACCTTAACTTGTACCATTGCTTCTCTCTCATACGAAAATATTGGTGAACATTGGTGACGAGAAGACAGTTTGTAGTGAGTGCTGTCTTCACTCTTTGAGGACTAAAGTCCTCACTACAAAAAATAATCTTCAAGTCTTTAAATTTAAGAGTGGATGTCTTGCAAAAATCAGAATAATTCCTGAATTACGTAGACGCGTAGCCGCTTCCGTAATGTACACTCATGGCACACAGATGCACACAGATGGATATGGATTTTATCGGTGTTTATCGGTGTTTATCGGTGTTCGTTTTTTGAAAATAGACTTTTGCAAAAGGTCTAGTAGTCAATCAAGAGTGCATATTCGCTTGGGTTTAAGTCTCCCACTATACGCCTGTTCACTGATTTAGTAGATTGGTTAGAAAATTTAGGCAACTGCCACATCACTGGCAGATTGCAGCAGATTTGCTAAATGTGAGATTGCAGTTTCCAAAACACTGCTATCACAGTCTTTACTATTAGCTTTCACCGCAGATTTGTATGTGATGACAACTGATGCTGCGGCACAGTTAATTCGTTCACCGATGACCGTTGGATCTGCTTTTAATAAAGCCTCTAAACGTTGCACATATTTCGGATCTTTTGCGATCCGAGGCACATGAAACCGAATTCTTCCCGGAATGACGTGAGCAATACTATAAGCGACTTTGGCTGATGGCTTTGCTTGTTGTTCAGTTTTCTGGGGAAGTACGGTAGATTTAGGGCGAGACGAAGATACTGGCAGGACTTTTGCTTGTGCAGATAAACAGGAACTTTGGTTTTCACTGTTTTGTATTTCGGAGCATTTCTGCTTGTTTTTACCTTCTTGAGGCAACTTTCTACTTAGTAGAAATTTATGTTCTGTGATGGTTGCAACTGGGATTTTCTTAACAGCAGTGACGTTAAAATGTCTACTAACTAGAGTCGGAGAGGGTGCAGGGAGAACTGACGATTTCTCCTCGTCTTGTTGTTGTCTGTTTTCTATCTGACTGACTGTTGGGTATGAATTTGTTGGTTGTGTTGTTGCTGACTCTGTTATACCAGATTGAATCAGATTTGCTAGATGCGATCGCATCTCGTAATCTGACATGACTCCAGATTTATAAATTACCACAATAGACCCGGCAGTGATATTTATTTGCACCTTCTTAACTAATGCCTCTGCTTTCAACAACTTTACAAGACGCTCTTGATATTTTTCATCTGTGGAAATGCGAGGAATGCAAAACCCGACTTGTCCTGGCATTGCATAGGTAATGCTATAAGTTTCTTTTGCCATTCCAAGTTCAGTTTGTTTTTGAGTTTTAGAATGGGAATTTACTGGTTGGATCGTTGCTGGCTCTTTGACTCCAGACTGAATCAAATCAATTAGATGCGATCGCATCTGGTAATCTGACATCTCTCCAGACTTATAAGTTACTACTACAGAAGCGGCGGTACTATTGACTTGCACATTTGTGACCAAAGCTTCTGCTTTTAGCAACTTTACAAGATGTTCCAGGTAGCGTTGATCTCTGGAAATACGGGGTACGCAAAACCCGACTTGTTCTGGCATTGCATAGGTGATGCTGTAAACTTCCCGGGGCGATCGCTCTTGTGTGCGATCAGTTTGTTGCGTAATTCTTCCCTGGGTTTTTTTTTCTGGGATAGATGCCAATCCTAACTTTGATCCAACCATTGCTTTCCTCCTCCTCAGTCCGGGGCTGCATTAATAGGAAAGTTCGCCATAAAGGCGAGAGCATAAGACAAAGCTGGAGCTTTGAATGTAGCCCATAAACCAGTTTCCTCTGGTGTAGGTTCCACTGTTGCTGTTCGGAATTCTTCTGATTTGCTCGACTCCCTAACTGGCTTGGCAATTGGCTGCGTATGAGCGTCTTTTTCTGTGACTCGCGGTGCAGTCTGCTGTGCTCGCTGCATTAAACCAATCCAGTGATTTGCTGCAATATTGCTTGGTTGATATGCGATCGCCACTGATGCAGCATCACAATTAATACGCACGCTTGTAACTTGGGGATCTGCTTTGAGCAATCTTTCCAAGCGTTTTGCATAGTCTTGATCTTGAGCTAATTTTGGTACACTCAGCCGGATACGTCCCGGAATTGCATGGACAATCTTGCAAGTAATCTTTGCATTGTCCACAATGCCTTTTGAGAATAACTCTTGCTTTCCAGCTGCTATTTGCTCCACTTTTGCTAGAGAGGATTGCGATTTCACTTGATGTTTTTTTGTTGATTGTGTTGCAGAAGCTGTATTCAATTTTTTATTCTTTTTAGTTCCGAATAATTGAGGTTCTATATAGTCAATCACACGCCGGGTAGCATCTGCTGTAATCATGTATACCGGAATTGCTGCCAACCCATTGATTCCCAGTGCCCCTGTCACTCCCAGTCCTGCAAATAAAGGAATAAAGGAAAGTCCTTGCTCTTGCCAAAATTCTGCTGATTTCCAAGCAGCGAAGGGATCGGTATTAGTTTGTGAATCATAAGCAGCTTGATATTGCTGAATACCAAACTCTTGAAGTCTTGCTAACATCTGTGGCAGAGGTAGCCTACCTTCATCAAATTTAACCACTAAACTGCTAGTTTTGTGATTAGTGCTGACTTCTGTTACACCATCATGCTGCCGTAATTGCTGGGATAAACTTTCTAGGATCGAGTTATAACTGACGTCAGTGGCACGAATTCGTACGCGGCCTTGACTAACATGAATAATTTTTAGACCACCCAGCCCTAATTGTGCCATTGACCGTGTAGATACTTCACCCTTGTGATTATTAACTTCATCGCTTTGCTTTCGAGCAAAGATTAAGCCAGAAGATTGTTGCAGCGGTTGACTTAACCCCTTGCGACTACTAATAGTATTTGTCATTTACCCAATAGCTACCTCAAAGCCAAAAGGTTAACATCAGATTAACTCTAACTCAAATTTCCACCCCTTGTATAGTTCTTTAGAGTTATTTATTGTCAAATATTGTGAACAATTAGTTTTTGATACTCGTGATCAGTGACAATATCTAAATTGCTTTCCAAGCGGTCTAAAAAGACTATACCATCAAAATGATCGTATTCGTGTTGAAAGATCCGAGCGACAAAATTAGTTAACAATTGCCTTTGTATCTTGCCATTTCTGTCGGTATATTCTACTTCTATTGCCTCATACCTTGGTACTAAACCCCTAATACCAGGAATACTCAAGCAACCTTCCCAATCTTTGATCATTGTACTCGAATGAGCTATGATGCGGGGATTAATCATAGCTGTCGGTTCCATATGTGGAGCATGGGGATACCTGGGATTAGGACGTGACGCTACAATCATCACACGGTATAATTGGGCAACTTGAGGGGCTGCAATGCCTACACCATTCGCCTCACTAACTGTAGCCATTAAATCGTCAATCAGTTTCTGAATTGTTTCATCTTGGATATCTTCAACTTCAGTTGCTTTTTGACGAAGTATAGAATTACCTAATTGAATTATTGGGAGTAGTGCCATTTTGGATTTTGGATTGGGATATCTTATGTGGGTATAGGTTTTTTAAATCTATCTGTCACAACCATGTTTAAAATTGATGTAATTCGCTCAATTATCTCAAGCTCCTAATTATGACAATCAAAGATTATTAAGTTATTAAATCTTTTTGTTCATAATTCACGCCTGATGTGGATAGATATAGAGATTTATGTTCATTACGTCTGGAAAAAAATTATTATTTTTAGAAATCGACCACCCATACACACCGATAAACACAGATGGCACAGATGGATTTTCCGTGGGTGGTTAGGTGGTAATTGGTATGTTGACTATTCCCCATAATCTATTACCGCCTTTTTGAATTCACAGTCTTACGTGATTCATAATTCATATTAACTTTCACGCTGAACTGGCAAAGGAGCAGGTCTGACTGCAACTTGCAAATTTTGTCCATCGCGTTGTACTTGTATTTGTAAGGGGATTCCTATTCTACTGTTTTCTACTAATTTTTGCACTTGTTCAACATCAGTCACAGGCTGGTTATTGATACTCACAATCACATCACCTTCTCTTAGTCCTGCATTGGCTGCGGGAGAACGCGCTATAACAGCAATCAACAAAACCCCTTTATCTGTCGCTAGATTAATACCTAGTTTACTGATTCTCTCTCTAATTTCGGGTGTCAGTGTCGCCATTTGAATACCCAAATAGGGATGATCCACTTTCCCTTTAGCAATTAATTCTTGGGCAATTCTTTGTGCTGTATTGATGGGAATAGCAAAGCCTAAGCCTTGAGCGCCACGAATAATGGCAGTGTTCATGGCAATAACTTCACCACGAACATTTAGTAAAGGGCCACCAGAGTTACCAGGATTAATAGCAGCGTCAGTTTGAATATAATCAACACGTTTGTCGCTAGCACCGATCGCACTACCAGAACGTCCTGTGGCGCTAATAATTCCAGAGGTTACAGTATTGTCTAAACCCAGAGGATTACCAATGGCTATGACTGCTTCTCCTGGCTGTACAACATCAGAATTACCCAGAGCAATAGTAGGTAAATTCTGGGCATTTATTGTTATAACTGCTACATCAGTAACCGGATCTTCCCCTATGACTCTTCCATCAAAAGTCCGTCCATCTTTTAATCTTACCGTTACCGTATCAGCACCGTTAACTACATGAGAATTGGTCAAAATTTGACCATTGGCACTGATAATAAAACCAGAACCACTACCCCGTTCAACTCGCTGTCTGGGCTGTGGTTCATTACTAAAGAACCGGCGGAAAAATGGATCGCCAAATTCATCTGGTGGTGAAGTTATTGTTCTAGCAGAGTCAATGCGAACTACCGCGGGCCCTACCTTTTGTACCACATTGACTACAAAATTGGGATCTCCGGATGACTGCAAAATAGGAGGCGCAGCGGGAGCAGGGGCGCTTGTCGGGTTTTGTGCTTGAGAATTAGGTGTTTGATTCCCTGGCATATTAATGGGTAGGGAACAGCCCCCAAGGGATACAATTGTTACGCCACCCAGTAGCATGGATAAAATTGAGATTACTGATCTTTGGCGCGATGGAGTGTCTTGTGATGAGGTGGTGGGGAGAAAAATTTCTCCCCGTCTCCCGATCTCCCCATTTCCTAAGCCACTAGTGTTTATATTTCGCGTTTGCAAGTCATTGTCTGGTTTCTTCATCCGTGCTTACTTCTCCATGTGAAGGTGTCAGTGGTAGGATATTGCCTACCGGGGGAGTCCAAACAAAGATTACAACTTAAAAGCATATTCCTGGTCTAGAGTAGCTGAATGTTAAATTGGTGCTTGCTTATATTATTGTGACGATTACCAGCAAAGGTGGTAGATAATGGCAATTCCCATAGATAATCTGTGGAGTCAAGTTCTGGAACGCTTGCAGCTAGAGCTATCTCGTCCCACCTTTGAAACTTGGATCAAAACTGCTAGCGCTGAACGACTGGAAAATAACTATTTAGTCATTCGTACTCCCAACCCCTTTGCCCGTAATTGGTTGCAAAAATATTACATTAAGACAATTACTAATGTTGTTCAGGATATTCTGGGTCATCCTATAGAAATTTATATTACTGTTGCTCAGGGTGATGATGTGTCTCAGTTAACAGACAAAGAAGGAGCTTTATCATTACCATCTCCGAGCATTATTCCGGACAATGCTGCCAAAAATCCGCCTAAAACCACTGAATTAAATCCAAAATATGTATTTTCACGCTTTGTAGTCGGAGCCAACAATCGCATGGCTCACGCTGCGGCTTTGGCAGTTGCTGAATCACCAGGTAGAGAATTCAACCCCTTGTTTTTATGTGGTGGTGTAGGTTTAGGTAAAACTCACCTAATGCAGGCGATCGGGCATTATCGCTTAGAAATTTGCCCAAATTCAAAAATATTTTATGTTTCTACGGAACAGTTTACTAATGATTTAATCACTGCTATTCGCAAAGACAGTATGCAAAGTTTTCGCGAACACTACCGAGCAGCAGATTTGATTTTAGTGGATGATATTCAGTTTATTGAGGGTAAGGAATATACTCAAGAAGAGTTTTTTCATACGTTTAATACTTTACATGAAGCTGGTAAACAAGTTGTGATTGCTTCTGATCGCCCTCCTAACCAAATTCCTCGTCTGCAAGAACGTCTGAGTTCTCGATTTGCAATGGGCTTGATTGCTGATATCCAACCGCCAGATTTAGAAACTAGAATGGCTATTCTCCAAAAAAAAGCCGAATATGAGAATATCCGTCTACCAGAGAATGTAATTGAATATATTGCCTCTAATTACACCTCAAATATTAGAGAACTGGAAGGAGCATTTATTCGGGCGCTGGCATATGTTTCTATTTGGGGTTTATCTATGACGGTAGAAAATATTGCACCTGTACTGGAACCTCCTACTCAAAAGGTAGAAGCAACCCCAGAAACAATTTTAACCATTATCTCCGATGAGTTTAATGTGACGATTGACGACCTCAAAGGCAACTCACGACGGCGAGAAATTAGTTGGGCTCGTCAGATAGGAATGTATCTAATGCGGCAGCACACGGATTTAAGTTTGCCTAGAATAGGAGAGGAATTTGGTGGTAAAGACCATACAACGGTTATGTATAGTTGTGAGAAAATTACTCAATTAAAAGAAACAGAGCAAAACTTAGCACAAACGCTACGTCAACTGAGCGATCGCATTAATATGACAAGCCGACCTAAGTAGGAGATGGGGAGGTGGGGTGATGGGGAGGCAATTAACCACTAACCACTAACAACCAAAAATCAACTAATGACCCAATTATTAAAATAACTATAAAAAAGTATTAAGAATAAATTAGATTGTGGAAAATTCCTAATTAATTGTGGAAAACTCATAAAACTACTGTGGAAAACTTTATTAAGTACAATTACTCTGTGGAAAATCTTTCTAGTTTTTCCACAGATTTTCCACAATTTCCACATATTGTAGTTAATGGTTAGTAGTTAGTAGTTCTTTCAAATATTTACTCCCCCCACTCCTCACACTCCCCCCACTCCTCACACCTGTCAGACTCCCCATTCCCCTAACCTTGCCTAACGGTGTTACTATATCCAAACACACCAGCTAACTTTGACTATGAAACTCGTTTGTACTCAAAGCGATCTCAGTACTCACCTCTCATTAACCAGCCGTGCTGTTTCTTCTCGTCCCACTCATCCAGTTTTGGCGAATGTGTTGTTGCAGGCTGATGCTGAAACTAACCAAGTTAGCCTGACAGCGTTTGATTTGAGTTTGGGTATCCGCACCAGTTTCAGCGCTGAAGTAGTACAATCAGGAGCGATCGCAGTGCCTGCGAAACTGCTCAATGACATAGTTTCTCGTTTACCAGAGGGAGAAATTACCCTAGACGATGAATCATCAGCTACTGACAATTTACCAGACTATAACGGTTTAATTGTCACACTCACACCCAAGAGCGGACGTTATCAAGTACGAGCAATGGGGGGCGAAGAGTTTCCAGAACTACCTGTCATTGAAAATGCTCAACCTATGCAGTTCAGTGTTAGTACATTGATTGAGGGTTTACGGGGTTCATTGTTTGCCACTAGTGCTGATGAAACCAAGCAAGTACTGACTGGTGTGCATTTAACAATCAAGCAAGACACTCTAGAATTTGCCGCTACAGACGGACATCGCCTCGCAGTCGTGGAAACTACCAATGAAAGTCCAGATACTAATAGTGAAGATGGTTTAGAGGTAACAGTACCAGCAAGAGCCTTGCGTGAACTAGAGCGAATGTTGGCTCATAGTTCTGAATCTGAAGAACCTGTAGCGTTGTATTTCGATCAAGGTCAAGTAGTATTTGAATTTGGCAATCAACGCTTGACCAGCCGTACTCTAGAAGGGCAGTATCCGGCTTACCATCTCCTCATTCCCAAACAATTTCAAACAGAATTGACACTAGAAAGAAAGCAATTTTTGAGTTCTTTAGAACGAATTGCTGTACTCGCAGATCAAAAGAATAATCTTGTGAAAGTCAGCCTCAATGGGGATGCTCAAGAAATTACCTTGTCTGTGGAATCTCAGGATGTCGGTAGTGCAATGGAAATCATGCCAGCCCAGATATCAGGAGAAGATATAGATATAGCTTTTAATATTAAATATTTAATGGAAGGTTTAAAAGCTTTGCCAGCTTCGTCCATTCTTATGCAGATGAATACAAACCTTACTCCAGTCATTTTTACCCCTTTGGGTGGTTTGAAAATGACCTATTTGGCAATGCCTGTTCAGTTGCGTAATTGAAAATTACTCCTGCTGTCGCATGGGAATTTCAATCCAGAACTCTGTACCTAATCCTGGGCGGGAGTCACATTTAAAAACACCACCGTGTTTATCCACAATTATTTGGTAACTAATCGAAAGTCCTAAGCCAGTACCTTTACCAACTGGCTTGGTGGTGAAAAAAGGATCAAAGATACGATTAATAGTCTCTTGTGATATACCAGGGCCATTATCAGCAATTCTGATGACAACACTGGGGGTATTGCCAGAAATTTTACCCACAGCTGTTCTGATTGTAATTGTCGGGATATGAGTTTCTGAGATAGACTGCCTTTGCTGCTCTAGCGCATCGATCGCATTACTCAAAACATTCATAAAAACTTGATTCATTTGTCCGGCATAGCACTCAACCAAAGGTAAGTCACTGTATTGTTTAATTACCTGAATAGCACAGCCCTCTGGTTTAGCCTTAAGGCGATATTGTAAAATCAGTAGTGTATTGTCAATACCTTCGTGAATATCAACAGGCTTCATATCCGCTTGGTCAAGCCTGGAAAAATTTCGTAGAGACAAGACAATTTGACGGATGCGTTCAGTGCCTATCTGCATGGAAGTCAGCATTTTCGGCAAATCGTCAATGATAAAATCTAAGTCAATTTCTTCTGCTCGTTCCCGAATTTCTGGATTGAGCTCATGGCAGTGCTGCTGGTAAAGAGCCAGCATATTTAGTAAATCTCTGGCATAGTCATTAACATAGTTGAGATTGCCGTGTATGAAATTCACAGGGTTGTTGATTTCGTGGGCCACACCCGCCACTAGTTGACCAAGCGAAGACATTTTTTCGCTTTGAATCAACTGAGTTTGCATTTGTTGTAAGTCATGTAGTGCTTCAGCTAATTGTTCTGCTTGTAACCTGGTTTGACTAAGTAAATCAGCTTGCTCAATTGCCACACTCAGCTGGGCTGCAACTTGAGTAGTAAACTGAATTTCTGATGGTTGCCATTGCCGAGGTTGACTACACTGGTGAATGCAGAGTAAGCCCCAAAGTTGGTCGCCTTTGGATAAGGGTACAACTAAGTTAGCTCTAATCTGAAATTGTGCCAGAACTTGAAGGTGACACTCTTGTAATCCAGCGTTGTAGATGTCAGCTACTGCTTGAATTCGTCCTTGGGCATAATAGATGGCATACTGTTCGCCAAAGCAGTGATCGTGAATTTTGGCACCCAAAGCAGAAGGAAAATCTGGTAAAACGTCTTCTGAAACGAACTCACCATTATTCAAATTGGAATCGCAAGCAAAGTGAAATATCCCTACTCGATCAGCATTCAAAGAACGTCGCACTTCCCGTACACTGGCAGCAAAAATATTATCTAGATCCAGCGATTCCCGCATTTTTGCAACCACTTCAAACAAAATTCGTTGTTGTTCTGCTACCTGTTGCAAGTGTAGAGCTTGCTGCCGTGTTTGAGCGAGTAATTCTGCTTGCTGGAGTGCTACCCCCAACTGAACTGCAATCTGGGTAAGAAAGTTAATTTCATAGGTTTGCCAATGCCGGGGTTTGGTATGCTGATAAGCCGCGAGTAAACCCCAAAGTTTGTCCCCAACAAAAATGGGAGCAAGTATAAAAGCTTTAATCTGGTAATGCTCTAAATTTTCCAGATGACACTGCTCAAACCCCATTTGATATATGTCATCGACAGCAAATGTTTCATTGTAGCGGTAGCGTCCGCCTTGGGTATCTTGTAGATAGGTGTCGTTCCAAACTAGATTCACGCCTAATTTAGAGACATTTGACAAGTTGGGATTAATAGCCTCGAAATCACCAACAAATTCACCACCCCATTCAGAATCGAAGCGATAAACTGAAACACGTTCAGCTTGTAACAGCTCGCAAGCTTCTTTAGTGGTGGTTTGAAAAATAGTGTTGGCTTCGAGAGACTCACGAATCTTGGTAATGACGCCAAATACAGCCTGTTGTTGTTCAGTTGCTTGTTCCAGTTGCTGCGTGCGCTGCTGGACTTGCTTTTCTAGGTTGGTATTGAAACTTTGTATTTGTTGGTACAACCTGTATTGCTGAATCGCTGAGGCAAATTGTTTACCAATTTCCCTAGCCAATTCAATTTCTGCCAATGTCCATTTGCGAGCTTGTGCCTTTTTAGACTGACGCCAGACCTCAAACGATAGGCGAGGATATTGTTGCCGACTATCCGGATCAAATTGTCCTGCCCAAAGTTTTTCTGTGTCTATTTCATTGCAGAAAATACTTAAATAACCTAGTAACTGCTGACGATATTGCAGCGGTATCATCAACATGCTACGAATTTTAGTTACTGCAAAAGCTAGTTGCAAGGTACGCAAGCCTGGAGTTGCATAAATATCTGAAATTGCCCAGACATCATATTCACCAGACTTGTAATATTCTTGCCAGACACTATACTGTTCTAGGAATGGGTATACGGTTTGTTCTGGAATCGCAGGCTGTTGTCCGTAGGTATAAAGCTTGACACAGTCATTTCCAGGTATTAAACACTCATTTAAGCTTCTGGTGTTGCTGCTGTGAAAATTTGAGGGATCATCTCTCACACAAAGCCTACCACCAGCACCACCAAAGGCAGTAACTGCCGTTTCTAAGGCTGGCTGTAATGCGATCGCAGGTAGTGAATGCAATAAGGTAGCAATACGGTTGACAATAGTCTCCCTTTTAGCTTGAGTACGAGCTTGAGTCAGCAGATCACTGTGAGCGATCGCTACTGACAGCTGTTCAACCACCATTTGTAACACTTCAATTTCATATTCACTCACCGAACGTGACAGGGAATGATGAGAAACCAATAAGCCCCAAAGTTTATCCTGATGGATAATTGGTACTACAATACTCGATTTCACCCCCATCGCCTTTAGGTACTCTACATGACAGGGATCTACAGGACGGTAGTGGATATCTTCGGATAAAACCTCACCAGTATCCAAGTCACGCACTATACTGTGACCAATCTGCTGATTATCCAGATCAACAACTGATCGTACTCGTGACTTAATAAACAACTCACGAGCATGGGACGGAATATCATCCGCAGGAAAGTTTAACCCCAGCAGTGATGGCAACTTCTGATCATTTATTGACTCAGCAATCACCTGACCACTATCATCATCATGAAACTTATAAATCATCACTCGCTCTGTACCGAGAAATGACCGTACCTCCGCCACTGTTGTTGTCAGAATTTCTTGTAATTCTAATGAGCGGCGAATGCGGTTAGTAAGGCGACGCAACAAGTCTTTTTGCTGAAGATTTGCTTGCAGGTTTTGTTCCTGAGATAAAGTCATTTTTTTATCAAAAAATATCAGCAGAATAATTGACGCTATTACCTACAAGGGTGGCGAGCCGGATGCAAAAATTAAAAGTGCTTTTGTTTAAAGCTTTTTATTTCAACTCACATGCAGTACTGCTGTACGGCGAAAATAAGTAGAGAGTAAAAAAGCAGCCAAAATGCTTATTTGATAAGCATAATTTTTTGCTTTTTGCATGTTTGTTCTCATGCATGAGCAGCAAATATAAACTATTTTTCGATTTATTTAGTAATTTTGTCTTCAGTAAAAGTACTAGTAAGTTGATTAAATAATTTAGGACTTACGCAGTGGTTACGGTAAAACGAACCGCAAAGGACACAAAGAACGCAAAGGAAAGAGGCTTTCAGAGGTTTTTTGCGTAAGTCCTCTAATTTACATAGTTTTATTTATCTAATTTAACAACCCTAAAGAAACTCAATTCAAGTATGTGGTAAATAACACTCGCAGCGATCGCAACAATACATAGCATTAACAGACAAGATCCCCGTATGATCGGACCTTGATATATTGCCTATCAAGTTGCAAGCAATCTGCAAAACTTTCCATCACGGGTTGATTTTTTATGCAAAGCCTACCACCAGAACTACCAAGGGTAGCAATCGTTTCTGCTAAAGCTGACTGATACTCAATTGTGGGCAATGAATACAGCAGGGTCGTGATACGTTTGATGGTGGCTTCCCTTTTGGCTTTTTCACTAGCTTGGGTGAGGAGAGTACTTTGGGCGATCGCTAATCTAAAATCCAAAAAGGTATAAGGTGGGCAGTACCCACCCAAAAAATTAAGTATTTCCAGCCTCAGCAAAGCGAATTTTTAAATAATCTTCTTCCATTTTTGCTCCTGCTGGTTGTAGTGCAGCTAATGCTTGTGGTAAGACCAAATTACGGCGATGATTGCCGATAGTAATATTTAATTCATCGCCTGTTTTACTAAGTTGAATTTGATTTTTAGGAATACCAGGTAAATACAATTCCAAACTGTATTGATTTTTATCTTGTACGACTCTGATTGTGTTTTCTTTATAGTAAACCTGAGTGGGATCTTCATCTTGGTAAAGTGTTTCCTTGAGACGTTCTAGTGCTGCCAAACCGCACATTTCTTCCGAGAAAAGAGGTACTTCTTTTACAGGTAAAGGATGGAAATTTTCGTGAATCTCCTGACGATATTGTTGTTGATTCTCTTTCCAGCGTTGGAAAAATGAGTCTTGGACTTCTTCGGGAATAATGCGATTAGCAACAACTAAATCTGTGGCGACATTGTATAAACTCAGATAGGCATGGGCGCGGAGAGATTCTTTAATTACCATTTTTTCAGGGTTGGTGACGAGACGCACTGAAGTTTGAGTATTATCAGTTAAGACTTTTTCTAATGCTTCGATTTGTTGGTAAAACTCATAAGGCGCATCCATCACCTCTTTGTCTGGCAAAGAAAAACCCGCGATCGGTTTAAACAGAGGTTCAACCAAAGGTCTAAGGGCAACAGAAATATTTTGAAACGGTTTGTAAAAACGGCGCATATACCAACCACTGACCTCTGGTAAACTCAGCAGCCGTAATGCTGTACCAGTCGGGGCAGAGTCGATAATCAAAACATCAAAATCGCCTTCATCGTAATGGCGTTTCATTCGTACCAAGCCAAAAATCTCATCCATGCCTGGTAAAACTGCCAATTCTTCGGCTTGTACCCCATCCAAACCTCGCGCTTGCAAAACTTGAGTAATATAACGCTTGACAGCACCCCAGTTTCCCTCTAATTCTTGTAGCGCATCCAGTTCCGCACCCCACAAGTTGGGGCGAATCTGACGAGGAGTGTGTTCTAGTTCTAAATCAAAACTATCTGCCAAAGAGTGGGCGGGATCTGTACTCAAAACCAGGGTACGATAACCAAGTTCTGCACAACGCAGTCCAGTGGCGGCGGCTACAGAGGTTTTACCTACACCGCCTTTTCCGGTCATTAAAATTACTCGCATGAATGATTCTGTCTTGTATGAGAAGTATTTACATTTATTTACATTATCGATTGTTTGGTAAAGAAATGCTGTTTGATTACATCTAGACGCGAACAATTCCAATAATCTATGTGAGAAATGATCAAACCGTCACAGTTGAGGCGCAATTCACTCCAACCAGGGATAGAAATACGTGGTTTCCAGGGTAGGGGACTATTCCAACTGAGTGTCCACTTGGTTTTAATGGTGTCTCCTTCTTTTTGGATATCATGCAAATCCATTTTGGGATTTAAAAAAAAAGTCTCAATGAATTTGATCATCAGCTTGTATAGCTGAATACCCCGAAATTTAAACACTTGGTCTTGAAAATAAACGTTTTCAGCGTAGATGCTGTAAGTTTGATTGGCTGGAAATCTTTGATAGTCCTCTTTGAGGATTTGCACAATATCCATAGAAATGATTGGGGATCAGGAATAGGTGATTGGGGATTGGAATAAAACCTCTTAGTATTAGAGTAGATAAAAAATCAATTATTTGTAATCCACTTTCTATGTCCACTCAGTGGCAATAGCTCAAAATTAATCAGTCTTTGACTCTCAAAATTTCATAATTCATAATTCATAATTCATAATTTTTATGACTATTGAACGCATACCCCCACCAAACTACCCCAGAGTTGAATTTGGGCGACGAATTATGGCATTTGGGATTGATTTTTTGATTGTTTGGTTAGTTAGTTCTCTATTGGGAACTAGTTCGCTTGGTATTCAATTTCTCCAGATATTAGTTTTTGCGATCGCTTGGTTGGTGTTACGAGTGGTAGTAGTGTATAACAACCAAGGGCAAAGTTTGGGGCGTTATGCTTTAGATATGAGAGTACTGGCAGTCGAAGGAGGAAGAGTACCAGATTTACAGACTCTGTTGAAACGAGAGGCGATCATTGGTGTGGGTGCGCTTTTACTTGCGATCGCCTCAAGCAATATTATCCGCAATCCCACTGCTATACTGCTAATACTTCCCCTAGCCATAGATTGTGGTACAGCTGTATCTGATACCCAACTGCGGCAAGCTTTGCATGATCGCTATGCTAGAACTATAATCGTCTCGGCAAGACGTGGCTATTCGCTAGATATAAAAATCAAGCGAATGCTTGAAACTTTGCAGCGAAATGTGCGAAGATAGATATTTGTGTTAATTATTCTCAGGCTTAATTGTTTGTAAAGTTATGGCTAAGGCTAAAGGTGTCCGAATTATAGTGACACTGGAATGTACGGAATGTCGTACAAATCCAGATAAACGCTCTCCAGGTGTTTCACGTTATACCTCGACTAAGAATCGTCGTAACACCACAAATCGTCTAGAACTCAAAAAGTTCTGCCCCCACTGCAACAAACATACTGTTCACAAGGAAATTAAATAGGCAACCATGAGTTATTACCGTCGTCGTTTGTCTCCGATTAAGCCGGGAGAACCAATTGACTATAAAGATGTAGACTTGCTGCGTAAATTTATCACTGAGCGCGGTAAAATATTGCCCCGTCGCATTACCGGATTGACCTCTCAGCAACAGCGAGCGTTAACATTAGCGATTAAACGCGCTAGAATTTTGGCTTTATTGCCGTTTATCAACGCAGAAGGCTAACTAGATTGTGGATTTTGCGAAAAGTTTGATCGCCGCAAGCCGGCGTTCAAAGCTTTTCAAAGCTGATTTCGGATTTTTAGACGAATCAGCTAGGTTTATGTAGCATTGCACTTGGCGTTTGTGAGTCCAAAATCTAAAATCTAGAAAAGTTTAAGTGTAAGATCGGCTTATCAAGCATAAAATCATTCAGATTTGGGATTTAATAGTAAGTTATTTAATCCAAAATCTAAAATCTAAAATATTTTATTCAGTGCGAGGCTTGTGGAGAAGGGGACCCTAGTTGAATTTAGACTTCAAGGCGATCGCCGTTTGGGTGTGGTAGATCGTCCAGACGGCAAAACCCGTTGGTTCGTAGTTGATGAACGGGGTCAGTCTCACAGTCTCGCGCCTAGACAAATCACCTATATAGTTACCGGACAAACTTATAAATCCTCACAAATTGCTAGTTTTCTCGAAGAAGTAAAGCCTTACTTAGATCCATCAAGCTTAGAAGTAGCTTGGGAACTGCTAGTAGAGGATGGGGAAGCAGTGACGCCACAAGTCATGGCAAGCTTACTGTTTTCGGAATCACAACCACCTCAGTGTTATGCTGCTTACTGGTTACTATCAGAAGATAAAATCTATTTCAAGCAAAAGGGAGACTCGTACGAACCCCGCACAGCCGCCCAAGTAGCAGAACGTAAACACCAAATAGAAATAGAAGCACTCAAAGCAAAAGGACAACAAGAATTTTTGGCTCGTGTAGAGCAAGCACTCAAAGGTGAAGCAGTCGAGTGGCAAAGACATGACCGCCACCGCTTAGAAGCTTTGGAAAAATATGCAGCACTGCTTGCCGATATAGTGCGTGTAGGGCTAAATTATGACTCTCTGGCTCGTGCCTATCCGCCGCCAGCACCAGTCCTGGAAACGATGAACATGCTAGGACGTTCTGCAACCCCCCAAGGAGCCTTACAATTATTGGTAGACTTGGGTTGGTGGAGTCCTCATGAAAACTTATTTCTGCGTCGTTCCTCAATTCCAGTTCAATTTCCTACAAAGGTACTAGAAGTGTCGCAACAGCGATTGCAATCACCACCGCCTGATCCAGATGTTAACCGCCTGGATTTGACCTACCTCAAAGTGTACACGATTGATGATGAAAGTACTACCGAGATAGACGATGGTTTGAGTTGGGAACAACTTCCAGATGGTCGGGAAAGATTGTGGGTACATATCGCTGACCCAACACGATTTTTGATGCCAGAAGATGAGTTAGATCTAGAGGCCAGAAAGCGGGGTAGTACGGTTTATTTGCCAACAGGTATGGTTCCCATGTTTCCAGAAATATTGGCAACCGGCCCCATGAGTTTAGTACAAGGACAGGTTTGTTGCGCTCTCAGCTTTGGAATTATATTAGATGCATCTGGTGCGGTAGAAAATTACAGTATTCACGCCAGCTTAATTAAACCTACCTATCGCCTCACCTACGAAGATGTAGACGAAATGCTGGACTTAGACGTGCAAGCGGAACCAGAAATTGCCGCCATAGCCAGATGGGCAAACAAGCGCAAAGCTTGGCGATACGCCCAAGGAGCCATCAGCATCAATATGCCAGAGGCAATGATTAAAGTCAAAGAAGACGACATCAAAATCTATGTTTTAGATGACTCCCCCTCCCGGCAACTAGTAGCTGAGATGATGATACTTGCTGGTGAAGTTGCTGCCCGTTATGGTCAAACTCATCAGATTCCTCTGCCTTTTCGTGGTCAGCCCCAACCAGAATTACCCCCCGAACAAGAATTACTCCAGCTACCAGCAGGTTTCGTCCGTGCTTGTGCTATGCGTCGCTGTATGCCTAAGAGTGAAATGAGCATTACACCAGTACGCCATGCGGGTTTAGGTTTGGATACCTACACTCAGGCTACATCTCCCATCCGCCGCTACAGCGACTTGCTTACCCACTTCCAGATCAAAGCACACCTGCGGGGCGATGTTCCACCCTTTTCCGCTGAACAACTCAAAGAAGTGATGATGACCGTTAGTACCATCACCCAAGAAGTGACAATGGTGGAACGCCAGACAAACCGCTATTGGGCATTAGAATACTTGCGCCGTTGTACGGATAAAGTTTGGCAGGCAACAGTATTAATGTGGTTGAGAGAAGATAGCGGTTTAGCATTAATTCTTTTGGAAGATTTGGGTTTGCAGTTACCAATGTCTTTCCGACGTCCTTTGAAGTTGGGTGAACAGGTTTTAGTGAAAGTTTCCCACGCCGATCCACAAAAAGACGTGATTCAATTTCAGGAAGTAATTTATCAAGAAGCGTGAAGTCACGAGTAAGTTCATAAATCAAACCGGATTCGTATAATTGCATATTACTAATTTAGTAATACAAATGAACTAAAAAAAATAGCCAAAATTGGGACTTACGCAAACAATAGCCGAAGCCCCTACAACGTTGAGTTGTGCGTTATTCCTAAAAATAATAAGATAAATTAGTTTACAATTAACTAATAAAAAAGTTTATGGGGAGTAACAAACAAAAAATAAAGTTTTAATACATCTGAGCAAATTGTGCAAAGATGCGTTACCATTTGTTTTTCTGCAAAAAATCCCCCGATAGCCGACAGCTAGCAAGGGGAGTTTGTTATCAGGGTGCATCTACCACTACTATGTTCTGAGATAAACCAGTATGCTCCGGATAATTTTGTGCAAATTCTTGGCTACATGTTTGTTTTTGCACATAAAAAAATCCCCTAGCAACCGACAGTTAACTAGGGGAGCAAGTTATCAGGGTGCATCTACCACTACTATGTTCTGAGATAAACCAGTATGCTCCGGATAATTTTGTGCAAATTCTTGGCTACATGTTTGTTTTTGCACATAAAAAAATCCCCTAGCAACCGACAGTTAACTAGGGGAGCAAGTTATCAGGGTGCATCTACCATTACTATGTTCTGAGACAAACCAGTATGCTCCGGATAATTTTGCGAAAATGGGATTAAAAGGTTATGAAAAACAACAAAAAATCCCTCAGTAGCCAATTACCAACAAGGGGAGTAAGTTATCAGATTCCATCTACCAGTCATCTCTATTTAGTTCGGTTAAAGGGTAAGGGAAATTCATGTGTTTCTCTATGTCCTTTAACCCAATCTCAGTAAATTTTTGCTGTTTAGCACTCTTAGGCAAGAGTATGCTCATCCAAACTGTATTTCTAGTCATCTACCAGCCTTTGTGTTTTAGAGCAAAACAGTTAGTATAGTTTGGATGCATTGATCAAGGATTCTAGGAGTAGAAAGATATGGGGCTAAGGCTAAAATCTTCCACTTTACGGTGGGGTATTAGTTAAACCCATACTCACACACCCTGATTTTGTAGGAAACTGGGTGATCAAAAGAAAAAACCCTAGTGCTTGATAGCTAACTAGGGAAGCCGAGTTACCAGGGTATATCTACCAATTCAAAATTCTGGTTGTCAATCCTGTCATCAGGATAATTTATTTGACCTTTCACGGTGTGTAAAAACATTATGAATGTCAAATAATTAAAAGGAAACTTGTGATCTCTACTCTGATTGAGGCTGGGGATCATAAAGAGGGGTAAAAATAACTGTAATCGCACTAACAGATAAATACAAACAATCAAGGCTTTAGGCAAGAAGTGCTGTTTAGTAAGGGATATAAGGTGTTTAAAACCCTTACATCCCTATATACCTATCCCCTTCAAGTTATTCCTTGAAAAGAAAGGATAATTTTTTGGTGCATTGGGAACGTTTTTCTGGTAAGCATAGAAAAAACCCCCCAGCGTGTATTAGCCAAGCAGGGGAGTTAAAGATCAAGGTGCATCTACCAATAAGAATGTTCTAGGCACAGCCGATAAATCCGGATTAAAGTTGTAGAAGTTGCAAGAGCAGCAAAACAACTTAAATCAGAAACATCTTGGTGACAAGATGCATCTAAATGTATCAGAAACAGCGAAACATCACTTGAAAATGAATCGCATTTCAAATCGGCTCGTAGGAGGCAAACAGGAGAAGTTGTGACCCAGGAATTTCAAATTTCCGTAACCCCTGTAGGGCAAAACGACTACTTGGTGCGGACGGAAAGAGTCGCGCAGGGAGTTCCGTTGGCAGAAGAGCTGGTGACTTGGCCTGTAACTGATTGGTTGACAGCTGCTGGAAATTTAATGAATGACCCATTGAAGTTAGTGTTACAGGGAGATGCGATCGCCAGAAACTCTGTCAACTTAGCAGCATTGGGTCGGGACTTTTACGATAAATTGTTTAAAGGCACCCTCAGAGATAGTTGGATGGCTGCCCAAGGTATCGCCCAAAATCGCCAAGGCGTGTTGCGTCTACGTTTGGGGTTAAAAGATAATCGGTTGGCGCGTTTGCCTTGGGAAGTGATGCACGCAGGCGATCGCCCCATAGCCACAGGGCCATATATTGCTTTTTCTCGCTTCCACTCGGGAATTAATGGAGCGTCTCGTCTACCATCAAATTTGCCTACACCGCCGGAAGATGGTGGTATCAGAGTATTAATGGTAATTGCTTCTCCCAATGATCGAACCCGTTTAAATTTACTCAAACAAGAAGCTGAAGAACTACAAGCAGAACTACATCGCCAATCACCACGCTTCTCGGAAACTGGGGCTTATCTACCAGGTATTGAACTAACTTTGTTAGAACAGCCAGGTAGGGAAGAATTAACACAAGCCCTGGAACAGAGACGTTATCACATCCTGCACTATTCCGGTCACAGTAACTTAGGCCCTAATGGCGGCGAAATTTATCTTGTTAGTAGTAGAACAGGCCTCACCGAGACACTAAGTGGGGACGACTTAGCAGGTTTACTCGTCAACAACAACATTCAAATGGCTGTGTTTAACTCCTGCTTGGGCGCATACGCAGCTACCTGTGCTCCTACTCAAGAAACAGGCGAACGTAATCTTACCGAAAGCTTAGTAAAGCGAGGTATTAGGAGTGTTTTAGCAATGTCAGAACGCATTCCTGATGAAGTAGCACTGACATTGACACAGCTATTTTACCGTAACCTTGCTCAAGGCTATCCTGTAGATTTGTGTGTGAGCCGGGTACGACAGGGGTTAATCTCTGCCTATGGATCGCATCAGATGTACTGGGCTTTGCCTATTTTGTATCTTGATAAAGATTTTAATGGTTATCTCGGACCAGAAATTGATGTACCCCAAACGACAAAATTGCTCAACGAGTATGATCCGGCCTTAGGGGGAACACCAGCACTTTACCCAGCCACAGCAGATAATACCGATCTGTCTTTGCCAATGGATGATATGGTTGCCTCTGGTCTGACACAAGACTCTGCGGAGTTAGACTGGTTAGGCGAAGAAACCTGGGGTGATTTGGTAGATGAAATTGAGTATGATGACCCAACCTATGCCCAGGATTCATCTGTAGTCGCAGATATATTTGGTGAACTAGGCAATTCCACAGATGCTAACGAGCAAACCTCCATGAAAGCCGAACTCATAGGGCAGGATGGAGAAGATACTATTGATGACACTGAAAATGATAATCTGGCTGCATTGTGGGGAGAATTTGCACCACAAATAGCGCCAAATAGACAAATTACACCAGCAAGTGATGAAGTAGCCGTTGATGATAGCTTAGGTGCAGATTGGCAAAGTACTTTTGCTTCTTCTTACATTACCCCATCTGAGAAAGCTGCCTATAGACGACGCGCTCGACGTCAGTTGTTGTCTATAGTTGGATTTGTGGGAGTGAGTGCGATCGCAGTATTTTTTGGTATAAATTGGTGGCAGCAACGAAACTCAACCCTATCTGACATACCATCAATTTCCACCGAGTCTAAACCTAGCCAGAATTTATCACCGACTAGTATAAAAACAGAGGCAACCGGAATTGTCACCGCCTATGCTACCGAGAAACTGAGCAATGGTGACTTACACAATGGACTATTAGCTGTAGAGGCACTTCTTGATCGTAATGCTCTCGATAACGCCAAAACAGCCCTTGATCTTGTTCCTACCAATCAGTTAGACAATCCATTTGTCAACTTTTTAAAAGGACGCTTGGCATGGCAGTTTGTCCAAATCAAAGACACCAGATATAGTGTCGATGATGCCCGTCGTTTTTGGGAAAATGCTGTGAGAACAGAACCCAATTCGCTTTTATATTCTAATGCTTTAGGTTTTGCTTACTACGCAGAAGGCAATCTCAATCGTGCCAACGACTCTTGGTTTAAAGCATTGAATGCAGCTGTCAAACAGAATACATCAGCTAGTAACATAGTAGTCAAAGCAAAACAAGAAACTCATGATACTTTAACAGCCTATGCAGGCTTAGCCATTGGATTGTACAAATCTGCACGTAATCAGCCAGATTCTAAACGAGATCAATATCTTAATGAAGCAGTAAAACTGCGGCAAATGGTAGTCAAGGATGATCCTGTTAGTTTTCAAAAAAATCAATTAGCTAACAATTGGATGTGGTCAGAAGAGGCAATTAAAGATTGGGAATCTCTTCTGCAAATCAAGGTTGGATCTCAATAATCTACTAACTACTAACATAGCACTGCTACTTGCAGCGATCCCATGGGTTTAGATAGCGTTTCTCAATCATTCGTGAACAAAAAGATCCCCGACTTTTTTAAAAAGTCGGGGATTCTGAGTCTTGCAATTTTTACACTATAAGTTTTTGATCATCAAATCATAAAAAAACAGGTCTAAGTCCAAAATTATTATGTTTAAATAACTTCAGACTTAAGCTGTATTTTATGATTCAAGCAGACAGTTGAAGGATCGGTGGTCGCGATCGCATCCGTTGATGATAAATTTCAGTCATCCACATTATTGATCAAATAATCGCCTGCGATTGAAATTGCAGGCTAATAGCAGTCTACTTTAGTAGAGTTGGGCTATTATCCTTGGAATTAATTCCAAGGTGATTCAAATGTCTACCCATGACCTAAAATACAACCACTGCGGGGAGGAAGATTTAAACTTAATTTTCTAGTTTCTGCTTCACCGTACCACTCGATTTTAGCATTGCCATATAAAAGCTTATTGAGTTGGCTATGCCAGTTAATATTTATATTTGTTTTTGCCGATGCAGTACCAGCATTGACTGCAATGATTAATTTTTCATCATCTAAAGTGCGGGTAAAAACAAAAACTTCTGCTTGGGCATATAAAACTTGATAATCTCCTGTACGCAAGCAGCGATAAGTATGACGGAGGGCAATTAATCGGCGGTGGGTGTTGAGAATATCTTGATTCCAGTTTGCTTCCAGAGGAAAACCACGCCGGGAATCGGGATCGAGACGACCAGGTAAACCCACTTCATCACCATAATAGATACTAGTAGCACCAGGAAAAGTCAGTAGCAGCAGAGTTGCTAGTTCCACACTCGGAATATCGCCCCCAGCAATAGAAATCAACCTAGCAGTATCGTGACTCGCCAGCAAATTTAACTGTGTGAGTTGAATTTCCCAGGGGTAAAGTTGTAGTAGTTCCTGCATTTTGGTAGCGTACTCAGCTGCAAATAACGGTGGATAAGGATGATAGGAACGATCTTGTACTTGTTCAATATCGACGCGATCGCCTGCGGTAAATGCAATTGTTGGTGCAGCAAATAAATAATTCATCACACCGTCAAACTGCGTACCATCCAACCATTCGCGGGAATCTCCCCACACTTCACCCACAATATAAGCTTCAGGATTAATAGCTTTGACGCGATCGCGAAACTCTTGCCAAAAACCAGGAATTTTAATTTCAAATGGTACATCCAAGCGCCAACCATCAATGCCAAATTTAATCCAGTATTCAGCAATTTCCATAATGTACTCCCGTACTTCTGGGTTGTCGTGGTTGAATACTGGTAAGGCGCGATTGTCAGCCCAACCTACATAGTTAGCAGGAAACTCACCATTGTAAGGGGAAAGGGGCCAACCTTTAATCTTGAACCAATCTACCCAAGGCGAATGGGGGCCATTTTCCAAAACATCGTGGAAAAAGAAAAAGCCACGACTGGAATGATTAAACACTCCATCCAAAACAACTTTAATATTACGGGCGTGGGCCGCGTCTAGCAATTCTTTAAAAGCTGGATTACCCCCCAACATCGGATCAACTTGATAATAATCGTGGGTGTGATAGCGGTGATTACTCGCAGATTGGAAAATCGGCGTAAAGTAAATAGCATTAAATCCCAAATCCTGAATATAATCTAACTGTTCCAGTACACCCCATAGATCCCCTCCCTTGTAACCTTGGAGTGTAGGCATAGCCTCCCAATCTTCCCAACTCGCATTACGCAACAATCGCTTGCGTGGTTGTTTGCTTCTAGCAAAACGATCAGGAAAAATTTGATAGAAAACAGCATGTTTAACCCAGTCTGGTGTACGAATTTCCATGTATTGCCCTCTATTTCTCCATCGCGATCGTTGCAGAAACTAGGTTAATTGTGTCTCACACCTGTGGTAGAAAAAATTTGGTTGTCATTGCAGAGTGCGATCGCACTTTCTTACTCCCTCTGCTTTCTCTGCGTCCTCTGCGGTTCTATTTTTTACAAAAAATCATACAATCCTCACTACTACTTGGAGTTTTGCCCAAAATCTTGCTTTGTGGGATGATAAAAAAGAGCGATCGCTATTTCCCAACAAGCTGTCGTTAGATCACAAACTTCTGTCGTAACGACACGATAATTTGCCTTAAATAATTAAATGCACACAGGTTATTTTAATCTGTGTGCATCTTAGGCTTTAGAAAACTTTGCCTTCTGCCTTGACAGTAACCTCACCCCGGCTACGCCACCCCTCTCCTTAGCAAGTAGAGGGGGAGGGGGTGAGATTTTTCATGGCAAAGCTCGTGAAATTTTTTCATCAGGACTGCCTTTGATACTAATACGTAGGCACAGATGGATCAACTTCCTTACTCCAAGCCAGAATTCCACCCTTCACGTTTGTACCATCAATTCCCGC
This sequence comes from Fischerella major NIES-592, assembly GCF_001904645.1. Lineage (NCBI taxonomy): Bacteria > Bacillati > Cyanobacteriota > Cyanophyceae > Nostocales > Hapalosiphonaceae > Fischerella > Fischerella major. The sequence continues at coordinate 337,572 of NZ_MRCA01000005.1, forward strand.
TTGCTTGAGAATTCCCAAAGCTTTTGCAGAACGCATACCCGACTTACAATGAACAATCAAGCGATGACCGTTCACCAGTTCTCGAACTTTGTTAACACCATCACCATTTTCAATATCAGATAATGGTACTAATACAGAACCAGGGATCTTGGCAATTTCATATTCATTTGGGTTGCGAACATCCAGCAGTACAAAATTGTCAGCACCGCTATCCAACAATTGCTTCAATTCCTGCACAGTCATTTCGGAAAGTTCCATTTGCTGTTTAGCCTCCTCTGCTTGCGCTTGTGGAATACCGCAGAATTGTTCGTAATCTATCAACTTTTCTATTACTGGACGTACCGGGTTAGGACGCAACTTCAATTCGCGGAATTTCATTTCTAAGGCATTGTACAGCAGCAAGCGTCCACTTAGAGTATTCCCCTGACGCATAATGATTTTGACAGTTTCTGTTGCCTGGATGACACCAATAATTCCTGGTAAAATCCCCAAGACACCGCCTTCTGCACAGGAAGGAACCATCCCTGGTGGTGGGGGTTCTGGGTACAAATCACGATAATTTGGCCCACCCTCGTAGTTAAATACCGTTGCTTGCCCTTCAAAGCGGAAAATAGAACCGTAGACGTTGGGTTTATCCAACAACACGCAAGCATCATTGACCAGATAGCGTGTCGGGAAATTATCAGTTCCATCAACTACAACATCATAAGGCCTAACGATGTCAAGGGCGTTTTCGGAACTAAGACGAGTTTCGTAAAGATCAACCTGACAATAGGGGTTAATTTCAAGAATGCGATTCTTAGCTGATTCAATCTTGGGTTTACCCACCCAAGACGTACCGTGAATCACCTGACGCTGTAGGTTAGAAGTATCGACAACATCGAAATCAACAATACCGATGCGTCCAATACCCGCCGCCGCCAGGTATAAAAGTAACGGTGAACCCAGTCCACCCGTACCAATACACAGTACGCTAGCAGCTTTCAGGCGCTTTTGCCCTTCTACACCTACTTCCGGCAAAATTAGATGTCGGGAGTAGCGTTCGTAATCGTCTTTTGTTAGCTGGATTTCATCCAAATTCGGATTTAGCATAGCAGTTAGATGAGGAAGCGCGGACTTTATATCCTATCCAAAAACGATACCCTTTGTGTCTTTGTGTCTTGGTGGTTTTTAAAGTAACTTTTCAATTGTCTCTGGTTGGAACTGGTGGTGATCATCAAGACACCAGCTGTTAATATCACCAGCCTTGCCATTTTGCACAGAAATTATCATGTACGAGTATTCTTGCCAAGCACACTGTCGGTCGAATTCGGAGGGAATTGCTGGATGGTCGGGATGGGAGTGATAAATACCTATTATATCGATAGAGCGTGTTCGCGCTTCTTTTTGTGCTTTTAACATGACTTGGGGTGCGATCGCATACCTACGCTGCTTAGAGTGTATGATTTCTTCATCACCAGGAAAATCTGCCGCAGCTGCTGCACTCCAAGCATTTTCCGTGGGCATAATTTCGATTACGGTTTTGCCATCATCACCTAGATGACCGAAAATAATACCACAGCACTCCTCCGGGTAAGTTGCTTCGGCGTGACAACAGATAATTTGCAAATGTTGGGGAGTGAGTTTAATCATTGCGTTATTGTTCATTGTTGGTTGTTCGTTGTTGGTTGTCAATGATTTCAAACAATAAACACCAAACAACCACTAACTACTAACTATCTATGGCTAAGCTTATCAATGAACAATTCCAATAGTTCTTTTGCTTCCACTGTCTTGCTAACCAGGCGATCGTAATCAGCAGAATCAAGCATATCCAACTCATAACACAGCAAGAGATAATACTCTACCTCAATCGCTGCATCCATTGCCATTTCCAGAAAATTAACTTGATCTTCTCTGTCTTCGCGATTGCATCCCTGGGCTATTTTCACGGGGATTGCAGAACAGGCTAAACGTATTTGTTGCGTTAACCCCAGTAATTCCTCTTCAGGGAAAGACTGTGTGGCTTCATAGACTGCAACTGTTAACTCATGGGCTTTTTCCCATTCTCTGAGTTCTCGGAAGTCTGTCATTTTGATTGTATACCCCTGAAAAATAGTAGGGTGGGTAGTACCCACCTTACTACTATGCCACTCGGTGGGTGTTTAGTGTTTATTATTTCTGATTTGTGAGAATTGCAAAGCTCAGATCCCCAACTTCTTGGAGAAGTCAGGGATCTTAGCACTCACAAATGATTTAGGAATGCTATAGCTACGCTAAGGTGTTCATAGGAGCCTGATGCCATTTATTAAAATCAGGAAAATAAACCTTATTTCCCAACAATTATTTATTTCTAATATCGAAATCACATGCCACCTTTACCTACATACACTCAACAACCTTGGACAGAAACCTACACTGAAATTATTGACGTTCGCTCTCCTCAAGAATTTACCGAAGATCACATTCCTGGCGCAATTAATTTACCTGTACTATATGATTCTGAACGCGTAGAAGTTGGAACAATATACAAGCAAATTAACCCATTTCAAGCCAGAAAATTAGGTGCAGCTTTGGTAGCAAAAAATCTTTCTGAGCATATCACTCAACATTTTGCCAATAAAGAAAAGAAATATCATCCTTTAGTATATTGCTGGCGAGGTGGACAGCGTTCTTTAAGTATGGCTTTGGTACTTAGTCAAATTGGTTGGCGCGTAACACTACTTGAAGGCGGTTACAAAACTTATCGCGCTTATGTACGTCAGCAAATAGAAGAATTGCCCAAAAAATTTACCTACAAAATACTGTGTGGTTTTACTGGTAGTGGTAAAACCCACATTTTACAGAAAATGCGTGAACGTGGCGCTCAAGTATTAGATTTAGAAAATTTAGCTCAGCATCGTGGTTCTCTGTTAGGCGAAGAATGGCAAGATAAACTTTCACCCCAACCCTCACAAAAGTACTTTGAATCATTACTTTTACAACAACTGCAAAGCTTTAATCCTAGTCAACCCATTTGGATAGAGTCAGAAAGCATGAAAGTAGGTAAAATTTATTTACCTAAGTCTTTGTGGGAGAAAATGAAACAGGCTTGTTGTATAGAAATTCAACTACCAATCACTGCCAGAGTTAAATTTCTCTTACAAAAATATTCTCATTTCATAGAATATCCTGATATTTTAAAAGTTAAATTGGAAAAACTAAAATATCGTTATGGTTGGGAAAAAATACATCACTGGTATCAATTAATTGATGCTGAAAAGTGGGAATTATTTATAAAAGATATTTTACATAGTCACTACGATCCAACCTATCGTAAGTCTATTCAAAAGCATTTTAGTAATATTAAACAGGTGAGATATTTATACGATTTATCCAATGAAAGTATAAATGCTTTATTAGATTTAAGTTTGTAGTAGTGATGTGTGCTGTAGATAAGTGATTAGGAAACTCACGCCTGATGTGAATTGAATATGGAGATGCAATATTCCTTGCGCCTGGTAAAAAACGTTTTTTTAGAAATCGACCACCGATACACACCGATAAACACAGATAACACAGATGGATCTTTCATGGGTGGTTGGGTGGTCATTGGTTTGTTGAGTATTTCCCATGATCTATTAGCGCCTTTGTTAATTCACATTAGACGTAACTCTTAAGTGGGAATAGGGAATAGGTAACAACCCCAGATCCCCAACTTTTCTAAGAAGTCTGGTTGCAACTACCCAATATCCCACTTACCTAACAGCGACTTGCCATGTTTTTTCTGTCTGCTTGAGTACAAAAATTGTACTCGATTTTAAAAATTTAATAAAACCACCGCTAAGCCGTAAACTTTTCATTTGCTCAGTAATTGGTTTGCCATATTGCTGATTAAACTTACTCCCCAAAATACCAATATCAACGTAACTTCCAGGAGATTTAATAGTTAAATTGATTATAATCTGTTTAAGTGCCTCTTCTAAATCAGTCTTAGATTTAATATTAGGCACTAAACATGAAGAAACACTATTTTCTGGCATTGTTTCCATACTATCTAATTCTTGGCTGTCACCAATTTCAAATAGTGCCACATATAACTCAGATTTTTCATCAATTTGATGGATGACAAATTCATTAGGATAGTGGATAAAAATATCTCTTGCTCTTTTTCCAGGAAAATGCTTAGATACAACTTCGCTAATACTGATTTGATAGTGATTTTTAAAAGTTTGGGAAATTTGAGCTAGTTTAATCCAATAACTATTTGTGCGTTTTTGTTCGGCTTTGATGATTTTCTTAAGTTGTTTAATAAATTTTTCCAGTGATGGTATATTTGGTATGATGTTAATAATTTTACCTGTATTGTTATTCAATACACTGAGAGTTTCTCCTTGTTTACTCACCCTATATACTGTCAACCCATTTTGCTGAAGATGGTTGCAGAGATTTGTCATAACATGATCTGTTGAACAAACCAAGATTTCTTTCGCTTTTGGGTAACGCTCATAAATTGATGAACCAAAAGCGATCATCTTACCATCGGCATTGTCTCTCCCTGGTGGAACATGAATTAATTCATAACCACGTTCATGAAGTTCAACATCAAATTTTCCCAGACTACGCCAATTCGCAAAGGCGATTTTAACTTGTAGGGAGTAAGCACAAATCGTTGTTAAAAATTTTTCTACTTCGACATTGATTTGTAGATTTTCTGCATCTAAAAGTAAAATTGCTATGCCTATATTTGGCAAAATTTTAGTATTATTAACAACTGAAATTTGCTGTGATAGTTCTAAGTTTTGAGAAATAAATGAGTGATCTGATTCCGTGTTGTTAGAGGAAAGTTGACGAATTGTATCTAGTAAGTTGATTAATATAGATGAATTGAAAGATTCGGGAGTTAGGAGAACTTTCAAAAATTTTTGCAGTTCTGAAAATAAGGCGTGATTAGCGTAATTTGAATTGAGTAACTCTGCTAATTTTGCTGTGAATGCAGATTGATTGCGACTACTACGCCAGTCTATATTTCTATACTTTTCTAGCAATAACTCTGGTTCTTGTTCTTGAATGGTGGCGATCGCTTGGTAAACACAGTTACTGATCTGATTAACCAGGGTAGTGTCATCAGCATTCTGCAAAATGTTGTCATTGGGCATACTTAAACACTGTAGGGAAGCATCCTAGCTCAAAATGGGTGTAAGGGTGTAGGGGTATAGAAATAGATGTATTTTCTGCTTTTTATGAGATTTTCTTGTGGTTATCTGTTTTGACAGACAGTAATTCTTCTATGTTATATCTAAATCATAAACTATCTGAAATCCGCAAAAGTACTGAAGAGAAATCATTTTTTATAGGTTACGCTATTTTGGATTTTAAATTGAGAGTTTTTGCCAAAAAGAAATAATCTAGTTAACATAACGCCTGAAAAAATCTTATTTCTTTCTACCTCCTGCCTTCTGCCTACACCAATCCCAACTGCTGCTTTAAAGCTTCTGGCACATTTACCGCTTTATCTAAACCACGCACATCTTCCCACTCTAAATTTTCATTCCAAGTCACTTTTTCTAGGTTAGCGTCGCTAAGGTCTGCACCGCCTAAAATCGCATGACTCAGGTTTGTATAGCTGAGGTCTGCACCACTGAGAATTGCACCACTCAAGTTACTACCACTGAGGTTAGCGCTGCTGAGGTTGGCGTAACTAAGGTCAGTACCAAAGAGAATAGCGTCGCTGACGTCTGCGCCACTAAGATCAGCTTCATTGAGAACCACGCCACTGAGATCGGCTTCGTTGAGAATTACATCAGTCAGATCTACGCCACCGAGGTCTGCACCCAAAAGAATTGCACTTCTGAGGTTAGCACCGTTGAGTTTAGCACCGTTGAGTTTGGCGTAGCTGAGATCGGCGGCGATGAGAATAGCATTTCTCAGGTTTGTGCTAAAGAGAATGGTGTCACTGAGGTTACTGCCTCTAAGATCAGCATGATTAAGGTCTGTACCACTGAGGTCGGCGCGGCAAAGGTCGGCATAGCTGAGGTTAGCACTGTTGAGGTTCGCATCACTGAGATTAGCACCGAAGAGAATCGCGTGACTAAGATAGCTACTGCTGAGTTTTGCATCTCTGAGATTGGCACTAGTCAAGTTAGCGTGGCTAAGATCAGCACCGCTGAGATTAGCGCTGCTGAGGTCAGCGTGACTGAGGTCGGCACGGTAAAGATCCGCACCAGCTAGGTTAGCACCACTGAGGTTGGCACTACTGAGATCAGTACACCTGAGATTAGCACCACTGAGGTTAGCGCCACTGAGGTTAGCATCGCCAAGGTTAGCAGCATTGAGGTTAGCAGCGCTGAAGTTAACACCAGTCAGGTTTGCATCCCCAAGATAAGCACCGCTAAAGTTGCTGCCTTGGAGGAATTCCCCAACAACACTACAAAAATTACCAATTTCGATCGCATCGCTATAATTGATGACACGCAGGAGTTGGGATGTAAAAAAATTATCTTTGTGCCGTTGACCAGAGGGATAGAAAACTATTTGGGCTTTGAGGTCATGTCGCTGTTGGGCATAGCGATGTAACTCCAACAGTAAAATCAACACATTTAGTCCTGTGTTGATGTCTACCTGTCGTAGCCCAATAGCAATATTTTGCGCTTGCAACTGCAACATCTTTTTTTGGGGTAAATTTTCACTGGGTGCTGCATCTATAAATACCCCCTCACACCAACGCCGATAAAAATCTTCTAAACGCTGAAATAACAGCACAGGTCGAAAATCTTTACTGGCAACCAACCTCTGCATTACTGCTTGGACAACTTCAATTTTTAATGCAGTATTTCCTAATAAATCATAAATGTTCTCATCTAATTGGCGATCGCTAATTTTAATACTCAATGAATCGTTGTTTTTTGTCCATTCTTCCAAACTTTGCTGCAATTGTTCAGGTGATAGCAATTCTCTTAAATTATTTTGAGTATTATTAATTTTTACTAAAGGAAAAACACCTTTTAGTTCAAGACCCGTTAGATTTGATATCTCTTGTTCTTCTGTTCTTCTAACATAAGTTATCAAACGCTTCCAGACTTTATATAATAGTGCCATATATGTATCCGTTAACACTGTTACACCAACTGATGATTTAGTTATATTTATAGGAGTTTTTCCCAGCTAGACAGTTGTCGATTTTTGAAAAAATGTATTAAATCATACATAAGTTTATTTAAATTTGACACCAATTTGACAAATAATTGCGACAATAGATTTACAAAATCTATACCCAGATAGAGTGTCCCAATCCAAAATGGTATGACTCAACTTTCTCCTCCGGTTTCCACAAAAATGTCTGCTTAAAAAGTTTTTTGTTTTTCACTAACCCCCAGCTATCTGATTGAGCTGTAACATTATCCTCGCAGCATCTTTAATTCGGTCAATTCTAAAAATAGTAGGTACAGTTTGCTACAGACGCAGTTGTTAGGAAAAATACTACAGTAAAACATTGCAATAAAGCTAAAAAATGTCAATGATAGCTAACATAAAAGTTTTTTGCTTGATATCAAGCAGTTACATATGTTGTCATCTGCCAATAGTCTAAGTTTGTACAGGAGAAGATCTTTGACATGGCTTGACAGTCAGCCAATAGTAATAACAACAGTTAAATCACAGCAGCTTTGCCTTGCAAGTATTAAAAATTAGATAATGAACGCAGCCAGGGACATTTCGGATGAAGAGACTAACTTTTTATGTTGTTAATTTACCTAGTTTGTTTTTAGGAATAGTAATCGCTAACGCCAAGACACTGGCTGTAGAAGCAGGAAATCAGAACAGACAAACAGCTTCCATGTCCACTGTTTCCGTCCCCCTGTCTTCTCCTCTACCCTTATCCAAAGTTTGGGTAATCAACAATCAAAAATCACAGCGCCAGCCTTTTATTTGGGTGCAAGATACTAAAAAAACTGGGCAGCAGCCTTTGCTACTGATAGCGAAAGACTCAGAGAAGCCCAATAAGGATAAACCAGAAAAGCCAAACGAAAAACCTGATTCTACTTCCAAACCATCCAAAAAAGATGATTTGGAAGACTTTAACGAAGTCATCAAAGATACTCAAAAGCAGCAAGGTTTATTTACTCTGTACCGCAACAAAGACGAAAATAAGATATATCTAGAGATCAAACCAGAACAGCTAAATAAAAACTTCCTCGCCACAGCAACCTTAGAATCAGGGATTGGCGAAGCTGGTATTTACAGTGGTATGCCTTTGCAGGATTTCTTGTTTTATTTCCAACGGGTAGATAAAAAATTAAATTTTGTTGTTCGCAACGTCAATTTTCGTACCCGTGAAGGAGATCCACAAGCGCGATCGCTGGCCCGATCCTTTAGTGATTCAGTTCTCTACTCCATAGAAATTAAAAGTATTCATCCCCAACGCAAATCTATTTTGATCGACCTGAGTGATTTGCTACTTACAGATTTAGCAGGATTAACCTCCAGCTTGGGATTACCTGGAAGCGCCGATGAATCTTATTTTGGCAACGCCAAAGTTTTCCCGCAAAATGTCGAAATTGAGTCGGTGATGAATTTCTCTGGCAGTAGTAGCGATGACGAAGACGAAGAAGACAGCGACGAAACATTAGGCTTTATCAGTGTACCCGATAGCCGTGGCTTTACCTTGCGCGTCCACTACAGTCTTTCTCAACTCCCAAATAATAACTACCAACCCCGGCTAGCAGACGATCGCATCGGCTATTTTATCACCGCCTACCAAGACTTATCCAACGACGATCGCAAAGAACCCTTCGTCCGCTACATCAACCGTTGGCATCTGGAAAAACAAGACCCCAACGCCCCCATTTCTCCTCCCAAAAAACCGATAGTATTTTGGATAGATAACGCCGTACCCCTAGAATACCGCAGTGCCATTACTGAAGGCGTCCTAATGTGGAACAAAGCCTTTGAGGCGGCTGGTTTTAAAGATGCCATCCAAGTCAAACAAATGCCAGATAACGCCAAATGGGATCCTGCGGATATTCGTTACAACACAATTCGCTGGATCAACACCATCGATGGATATTTTGCCATGGGGCCTTCTCGTGTTAATCCCCTGACTGGAGAAATTTTGAACGCCAGCATTTTAGTAGATGCTAGTTTTATCCGCGCCCTCAAAAGTGAATATCGCCAAATTATCCAACCCAACGAAAATGAACGACAAACCAGGACTTCTTTGACAGCATTAATGCAAAATCGCTTGCTTTGTGCCAACGCTTTAGAAGCGAACCAAAACCGAACCAAGCGCAAGCTATTTGCCAAACATTTATCGAAACTAGCTGGAGAGTACGACCTTTGTTATGGAATGGAAGCTGCTAACCAATTTGCCTTTGGTTCTCTAGCAATGAGACTCCTGCAACCAGCACCTCCTAGCAGTGAACAGGTGAAAAATTATGTCCATCAATATTTAAGGTTAATTATTGCTCACGAAGTCGGACATACTCTGGGGTTACGCCACAACTTCCGTGGAAGCACTATGCTGACACCAGAACAACTGAACAATAAAGATATTACCCGCAACAAAGGTCTAGTTTCTTCAGTAATGGACTATATTCCACCAAATATTGCACCCCAAGATCAAAAACAAGGAGATTATTTTCCTCAGATGGTGGGGCCTTATGATGACTGGGCTATTCAATACGGTTACACCCAATTTCCAGCCACAACTCCCGTAGGTGAGAAACCCTTTTTGAATAAAATTGCCGAAAAATCTGACCAGCCAGAATTGACCTATGCTACCGATGAAGACATGTATGATCTAGATCCCACTGCCGATGCTTGGGATAACAGCAATAATGTCTTGCTTTATTCTCGCTGGCAGTTAGAAAATGCCCGGATCATGTGGGATCGTCTGAACAAACGCCCTCCTATGGATGGCGATAGTTATAGCGATATGAGAGAACAGTTTGGTACAGTACTGGGAAATTATTTCCAAAACATTTACTACGCGACAAAATACATCGGTGGACAGTCTTTTTATCGAGTTCATCCTAGTGAGAAACAACAAAAACTACCATTTAAAGCAGTGCCAGTAGAAAAACAACGGCAAGCATTAGCACTGTTGCAAAAGTATGTCTTTAGCGAAGATGCTTTTAACTTCCCACCAGATTTACTGAATAAACTAGCACCATCACGTTGGCGACATTGGGGTAGTAGCCCCCGCATCGGTCGCTTAGACTATCCGATTCATGATTTGGTATTGTTCATGCAGAGTCTGGTATTGTGGGATTTGCTTTCAGGCGATCGCCTCTCCCGTCTCAAAGACATGGAATTCAAAAATAAAGCCGAAAATTCCCTGACATTGCCTGAATTATTTGATACACTCCAAAATGGCATTTGGACAGAAGTATTAAAACCCGAAGGCAAAACCATCACAATTTCTAGCCTGCGTCGAGGCATACAACGCCAATACGTGGAAACACTCAATGAAATGGTGTTGCGAAAACAATATGTCCCGGAAGATGCTCGGACTATAGCTTGGTATAAACTTAAACAATTAGCCGAGAAACTGGATAATGTCCGTGCAGAAGATGAATATACCAAAGCACATTTACTAGAGACACGCGATCGCATTAAGAAAGTTTTGGATGCACCTTTGCAGGGGAATTAGCTAATGAAGATGGGGAGGTGGGGGGAGTGTGAGGAGTGTGTAGACGCGCTCATAGGCTTCCCGTAGGGTGGAGTGTGAGGAGTGGGGGGAGTGGAGAATTAAAATTTAAGGGAAATAGTAGCTATGTTGCTGCTTAAATGTGGATTAGCTTAGTTTCATATTCGCTTAAAAGGAGATTGAACTGGAAGAGATTTTTGTTTGTGATGTTTGTTGCTCGCGTAATGCTTCGAGTTTCTTCAATTGGTGAGACTGTTCCTGTAAGCGCAGGGCGATGCGATCGCACACTAGTTCACACAATTCAAAAATCAGTGGATCGGTAATCTCGTAATAGACACTCACACCTCTTGGTTGGCGCCTCACAATGCCTGCTTGAGCCAAAATTTTGAGATGTTTGGAGACATTTGCCTGTCCCAGTCCCGTTTCCTCAATAATTTCGGTAACATTCTTCGCACCGGCTTTGAGGCAACACAAAACCTGAAGGCGACTAACCTCAGACAAGACTTTGAAGTAGTCGGCAACTGGAGCTAAAGCCATAGGCGAAGTTTGCAACATATCCAAATTCAAAAATTTTATACCCAGTATAGTATTATTTTAAGTATAACATTATATAGCAATATAGTTGAATTCAGTATAAATACCCTTTCATATCATGTTCGTTTAAAGACTTATCATATCTGTGAAGGCCGGTAATTGGTAATTGCCCAACTGCATCATAGTGAGTGCAATCATCAACGCCGTGATCATTGATGCCAAAGGCGTATTGGCATTTGCAGAAAAATTCACGACGGATCGGCTCAGTCCTCCAGTCGCAGCGACCATCAGCTAATCCACCGCCACAGGCGCAACTGAGATCAAACGACTAGTGCCAAGGAATGCATAAATGATTTGTGGCAGAATACTAGCATAAAGCCGGACCTGTGGTGGCAAGCCTGCCAACAAAGCATAGGCCATACCCTGGGGAATAAGGAGACTGGCAACAATGATACCTGCGGTCAGATCACCTGCAAGATACTCCCGGCGATAATGCAAACCCCAATCCAGAATCGGTAAATAGTGGCTCCAGCGCAGCGATCGCTCTTTCTGTGTGTTTTGCTCAAGCATTTTAGTTGCTCAAACCAATGGAACTTTACTGGGATTGTGGTAATTCTGGTGGGGTGCTGCTAGGTTTGTGACTTAGACGTGTTGAGTACCATTTGTAGGTCAGTGAGCCTGCAATGAGTGCAACTATGAATAGAACTGGATTCCAAATGCCTAACACCAAAGCAGTGATACCCGGACCAGGGCAGTATCCAGCAATTCCCCAACCCACACCGAAGATGGCAGATCCTACAACTAGAGGTAGATCGATGTCTTTTTTGGTAGGTAAATAAAACTTGTCAGTTAATACCGGATGGGGACAGCGTAGCACAAATCGGAAAGCAATCACTGTGACAGCAACGGCTCCACCTAAGACAAACAATAGTGTGGGATCCCAGACACCCGTTACATCCAAAAAGCCAAGCACGCGATCGCGATCAATCATCTGCGAAAATCCCAGTCCGAGACCAAACAGCAATCCTGCAAATAAAGCTGTGAGATTTATTTTCATCTTCCCATCCTCAAGATTCAGCGGAAATTGGCTCATTCTGTGCCCATGTTTTCATTTAGTGGCTAGTTCACGACAGCACGTGACGTACAATAAAGACCGTAATCATGGCAGTGGTTAAGAAGGTGAGGACTGCAACTAACGAGCGGAGTGACAATCGACCAAGTCCACACACTCCATGACCACTAGTGCAACCACTGCCCATGCGTGTGCCAAAACCGACGAGAAAACCGCCGATGATCATCGCCACTGGGGCAAAGGTAGACTTTGGAGTTGGCTGTGATGCTAGTCCATACTCGTAGAGTACGCCACCCAGTAACATACCAAGGATGAACATCCAACGCCAGATTTCGTCTTTGTTAAAAGTGATAGCACCGTTGATAATGCCACTGATACCGGCAATTCGACCATTGAATGCCAACAAGAGCGTGGCACTGATCCCAATGAGTATGCCGCCGACTAGGGCAGTAAACCAGTTAAACTCTGCCATATATTTTCTTCGATATCTTTATGTGCTCTTGTAGTCTGACTTAAGTTAAGGCGGCGACATTACCGCAGAGTTCGTTTGCTGGTACTGCTTCCATAATCTTCTTGGGATTGGGAAGGTTAAGGCTATTCATCAGCTCTATATAACTCTGGCGATCCCTCAAAGAAGAGGCTTCACCAATACGTTCAACAAATCGAGGATTCCAACGCTTTTCTTCACCAATCGTAGAGACAGTATGTCCTCGATAATCATGACCTGGATAAACTAGCGTCTGATCAGGCAGGGTAAACAACCGCTGGGTAACAGAATCGTACATGGTGCCTGCATTACCACTTTGGAAGTCAGTTCGACCACAACCGCGAATAAACAGCCCATCTCCAGTTAAAACACGGTCATTGTTGACGAGATAGGCATGATGGCTGTCGGTATGACCAGGAGTGGCGATCGCTCGAATCTGCACATCTCCTACTTGCAACACTTCACCATCTTTAATGAAACGATCCGCACAGCTAGCCTGAGCATTTTCTGGTACTACTCCCTGACAACCCGTCAGGGAACGCAGTTTGCCTGTTCCAGTAATGTGGTCAGCATGAATGTGGGTTTCTAGGCAGTAGCGCAGTGTTAAACCCAATTCATGAATCAGCTTCAAATCGCGCTCTACCTGCTCAATCACAGGATCAACCAAAACAGCTTCTTTTGTACCTAGATCAGCAATTAAGTAGGTATATGTCCAGGTGGATTGGTCAAAGAGTTGACGGAATAGCATTGTTGTTTTATTCCTATTAGTTCGTTTTAAAAACTATCTATCATATTATTATATAGTAATACAATAAAAAACTACAATTTCGGTAATTACTGTATTGGCAAAATAGTCAGTCTCTTAAATCACCCAGATATCATATAGTCGAGGCGATCGCGAATAGCACTAACCTCCGGATCATCTAAACCAACTATCAGAACACATTCTTTCTTGCATATAGTTTAAATTTCTTACTTTATTTAGTGTTTGTAGTACAAAAAATCTAACATTATAAAAGTATATTTTGAAACATTAAATATAAGAAAATGCTTAGAAACTTTGCGAACCTCCGCGCCGACTCTGCGTCCCTTTGCGTTTAAAAAAGCACCTCTAGGTGATTACTTCTAACTTTCCTACAACCTCACAACAAATCAGTCAAAGAAAACTGCCTTTGTTTATCTAATTCCTGCAACCGCAACTTCTCTGCATAAAAAGCTTGATAATAAAATTGCCATCTTTGGGGTTCAGTCTGTGGATCAGTTTGTTCCCACAACTCCAAGAAATGACGATAGCGTTTTTCTCTCAAAACCCGTTCCATACAAGCAGTAGTCGCCTGGACAACTTGGGGAGTACGTAATATTTCTTTTTTACTTCTTTCGTTGAGTTGAAACAAATGGGAAACCAACGCCATTTCCTCAGGAAATTGCAAACATCTGTCTTGCACCCTTGAAATTAGATCATCCTCTAAACTCTCAGATGCAATTTCTAAAATTTGTCGCCACAAAAACCGATGGTGAGAAAGACTAAACTGCAAATCTCGTTCTTCTAAAGCATCATTGATGGTTTGACGGTGTTCCGGACAATGCAGATATATTCGCAGTAGCAAAGCTTCAGCTTGTTCTAACAGACTCTTTTCTGAAGTTGTAGGAGTCTTTGTATTTGTCTGTGCAGGTAATTCTGGAGTTGGTTTATACTGCGATCGCGCTATACCTCTGATATTATTTTGAGGTGCAACTTGAGTCAAAAGATTCTCGACTCGCAAGGGTACTAGTCTAGCGTCTCCTAAAGCTAGAATTTCTGCACAATAAGAAACGTAATAGTTAAGTGTATCAACATTGCCAATATTTTTCAGTAATTTTACTAATTGCTGCGAGACTTGTTGAAAATCTGTAGCCTGCTTCAAGTCTCGATCCTTAACAATTTGCTGAATCTGCCAATTTAGCCATAGAGGTGCATTTGCTAACAATTGTTGATAATCTGCGGATGTATGGGTATACAAATATTCATCGGCATCTTTACCATCGGGTAAATTGAGAATTTTCAGTTGTACTTCGCCCTTATATGCCAGTTCTGCAATTTCTCCAATTGCCCTTTCGGCGGCGATATTGCCGGCTTTGTCGGCGTCAAAATTCAGTATTAGTTGTTTAGAGTCAGTGTAGCGTAATAGTATCCGTACTTGGTCTATACTGAGGGCAGTACCCAAAGAGGCAACAACATTCTTAATTCCAGCCGCATGGAGGGCGATCGCATCAAAATATCCTTCCACCACCACGGCTTGATCCATTTGCGAGATACCAGCTTTGGCTTGATGAAGGGCAAATAAAGTTTTACCCTTATTAAACAGCTCAGTTTCCGGTGAATTCAGATACTTCGGTTGCTCATCTCCCAGAGTCCTACCACCAAAACCGATTACCCTTCCCATGACATCGTGAATCGGAATCATTAAGCGATCGCGAAACACATCATAATACCCACTGCTTTCTTTACGGGGTTTAATTAACCCGGCTTTTTCCACCAACTGCACCGGATAGCGTTTATCTTCAACTAAATAACGGTAGAGAGTTTCCCAAGCCGCAGGAGCGTAACCCAAGTTAAACTGCACAATAGTCTCATCTTGCAATCGCCGCTTTTGTTGTAGATATTCAAGAGCGATTTGTCCTTGGGATTGCCTGAGGGCATGTTGATAAAATTGGGCAGTAGAAGCGAGAATTTCGTAAAGTTGCGATCGTTCCGATAATTGCCGTTGTAACTCCTGTCTTTGTTCTGGTTCCAGAGTTTGCACAGGAACTTGGTAACGCCGCGCCAAATCCAGCACCACTTCCGCAAAAGAACGCTTGTGCAAGTCCATCAGAAACTTGATCCCATTCCCCCCCGCTTGGCAACCAAAACAGTAGTACATTTGCTTCGTAGGGCTGACGGTAAAACTGGGGGATTTTTCATCGTGGAAAGGACACAAACCTACAAAATCTTTACCGCGCCTGCGTAAAACAACGTATTCCGAAATGACATCGTAAATGTCAGCCCGTTGTTTAATTTCTTCTATAGTGTCTGGGTGTAGGCGGGGAGTGTACATATTTAGTCATTAGGTTAGTGGATAGTGGTTATTGGATAGTAGTTTAATGGCTATCAACCCACAACTAACTACTAACTACTAACTTCTCATAGCTATTATATTCTTGTTCCCAAGCCAATAATGATGTATTCAATTACTTACACTGAGATTTTATCAGAGGAAATACTGTAAATGGGACGTATTTTTCTTTCCGCAGCCCACGGAGGCAAAGAAACAGGTGGGATTGATCCAGGTTCCGTTGCTGGTGGGACGACAGAAGCCAGAGAAATGATTTTATTGCGCGATTTAATTCTGACAGAACTGAGGGCGCGGAGCTTTGAAGTTTTATCGGTTCCCGATGACTTGAGTGCTAAGCAAACAATCGAATGGATCAATTCTCGTGTGCGTCGCGGTGATGTAGCTCTAGAAATTCATGCTGACGCTGCTAGCAGTCCTTCTGTGCGTGGGGCTAGCGTCTTTTACATTGCCAACAACGATGAACGCAAAAGCAATGCAGAATTGGTATTAATGGGGTTGCTACGTCGTGTGACGCAATTACCTAACCGAGGCGTGAAACCAGATACAAATTCGGGTTTGGGCAGTTTAGCATTTTGTCGCCAAACAAAAGCGCCTGCCTTGTTAATGCAAGTTGGTTTTTTGAGTAATCCAGAAGATCGGGCTTTGCTACAAAACCGCCGCCGTGATTTTGCCTTAGGAATAGCAGATGGACTTGCTGCTTGGAGTCGTGCTGTTGATCCCGGTTCAGGAGGCGGGGAAGCAACATATCCGGCAATTAATATTAACATTAACGGACAAAAATATTCCGAGCAAGGGATATTAGTTGACGGTAATGCTTATATTCCAATTGACTTAGTAGATCGCTTACAAATTGATCTGTCCAAAGCACCCAATGTCCGCCGTATTACCTATCGGCGAATTGTTTATGTCAAAGCAATTGAACTGCGAGAATTTAACGTTTCCATTAGTTGGGATAGTGCGAGTCGTACTGTATCTTTACGTTCCAATTTATTGATTTGCTCTGGACAAATTGACAAAATCATGTCTCATGGTAATGCTTCAGAAGTACAGTTACAGATATTTCTCAAAAATAATAATGAAAATGCTTTAGTGCGGTTTCCTGACATCGCCAAACTCTACCGCGAAGAAGCAGCGATCGAAGGAGTTAACTATGATATAGCTTTCTGCCAAATGTGTGTAGAAACTGGTTTTTTACGCTTTGGCGATGATATCAAACCAGAACAAAATAACTTTGCAGGATTAGGGACAATTGGCGGAGGTAGCCAAGCAGCAACGTTTGAAAGTGCCAGAATTGGGGTCAGGGCGCATGTCCAACACTTGAAAGCTTACGCCAGTTTAGAACCTCTGGTACAGGATGTAGTAGATCCAAGATTTCGCTTCGTCACACGTGGTATCGCCCCCCTAGTAGGTCAATTATCAGGACGGTGGTCAGCAGATTTAAATTATGGTGACAAGATCATGGCAATGCTCAAACGCCTGTATGAATCAGCAGGATTGATGTAGAAGAATTATGAATTATGAATTATGAAAATTTGAGTATGCATTATTTAATGAGAAATTAATTTTGTTGCATAAATTCATTTTATACCAAATTGTGTTTAAAAATCTCACAAGAACAGCCCCTCTCCTTGGTAAAGAGAGGGGTGCCAAAGGCGGGGTGAGGTAATATCTATGAATGCAACTCGGTATTAGGTAACAGTCTACTTGTTTGAGACAAAGCAAATAGCAACACATAACCTAAATACATACGGATGAACTATCTATGTACCCTGCGGGTAGACACGGAGTGGCTTCCGTAGGTAGCCGCCCTTAGGGGCGTCTACATCTGTGTTCATCTGTGTTCATCTGTGTTCGATTTCAAAAATAAAATCATTGTCATCGCTGCAATTTACATTCAGCCTAAACCACAAAATCACCCGTATATAAAATGCGATCTTGAGGACAACTCGTTAATTACTTACTTTTGTTTTTGAAAATATCTGCATATTAATTTACCAGGATCAATGTCATCAAATGGCACAATAGTTCCATCTTCTTCAACTTTATTTTGGTCACGACAATTGTAAACTTCGAGGGATCTTTTGACTCCATCTACACTCACAACTGCCCGATATTCCCAATAATTTTTCGCACTGCGTTTAATATCAATAATGCAAATTTGATGTTCTTGATAATTGCGACAAACAGAAGCCTCAGCAGAAGATACGAAAGAGAAAAAGAGTACTGAAACAAGAAAATAAATGATAAAAGCTGATAAATATTTAATTCGCATGATGCTAAGTGATGCTAAGTATAGATGGTGCCAATAAAGCTTTTGGGGTAGTTTTGTTTACGCAGAAAATTTTTACAAATCAACTAGGATTGGTATATCTTAACTGAGTTTAAGTTTATAGCAATTTTCAACTCAATCAGGTACAAAACCTCACTCCTGCCCCCTCTCCTTAGTAAGGAGAGGGGTGTCCGATAGGACGGGGTGAGGTTTATTTTACTCAAATGCAAACCGCCATATTTACTAAACCTGTGCCTATGATTTTCCGGTCAATCTAATTGATAAAGGACAAGCAAATCAGAACTAGAACAGGCATTTTCAAACTTTCTTTATTCAGAAATCGTATTTTTACTGATATATCTAAGTATAATTCCGAAATTCTACAAATCATATTTGTAGTTGCTTATATTCCAAAAACAGTAAAATCTACGCTTTTTAGCCAATCACGCACTTTTTATGAGCAACAGGTTACTCAGTCCCATGTTGACAAAAGTTGTAAGATTTTGTGGTATTGCTTTGCTGACTACATTGACCACAACAACAATTATCCATCAGCCTAGTTATGCCAGTAGCACAACCTTTTTTTGTGCTAAGAGCAAGGGTGTCCCTGTAACTTATGCGAAAACCCAGAATGGCAGAAGGATACCGATGATTCGTTGGGTTAGCAGTAACTACTTCCCCTCTGATTTGACTCCTTTGGTGCGTTGTCAGCAGGTAGCATACAGATTTCAAAAGAATTATGACAATGGGAGTCTCAAAAATATTATTTCTGGGACACTCCAGAATTATCCTGTAGTTTGTGTTGCTGTGAGTAGAAATGATGATTGCACAAGCGACACTTTGTTGTTCACTCTCAAGCGTGGTGCTAATGCTAGACAGGCTGTGGAAAGCTTATTAAATCGTCATGCTTTAGCGGCTGGGAAAGTACAGCAGCAAAGTGGCGACAATACACAGATTTTAGTTGATTTTAATATTTATCTGAACAGCTTACCAGAGGAACCATAAAACTGAACCTCACCCTCGCTTTTTGCTAGGCAAAAATCTTTCCCTCTCCTTGGCTACCGCCGTGTACACACAAATGATCAAATCACTCCAAACCTCGAAAAACCTCACCCCCAGCCCCTCTCCTTAGTAAGGAGAGGGGTGCCGGAGGCGGGGTGAGGTTGTGATTTTGGGCTTTTCGAGTCAATTTGAATCAGGTTTTTCCGACTTTTGTGTACACCGTAACCTTAGTAAGGAGAGGGGTGCCGGAGGCGGGGTGAGGTTAAATGAGAATTATAAGTAATTATGCGAACTTGATATTAGAACTTGAAATTCCGAGCTTGAAATAAAAAACTTCGAGTTTAGAACCTGAAACTCTAGGTTTGATTTGTCTTAGTAACTTTGTGTATGACGAAAAACAAGATTCCCGACTTCTCAACAGAAGTCGGGAATCTGTGTGTTTGGTGTAGATTGTGCGATCGCACTCACACCCATCAGAAAAGCGATCGCCTGTATTGTTTTAGGTTACCCGAGTGCAATCACATTCTTTGATTTCGCACTAGCAAACAATGAAGTAACTACAATAGCAGTATGTTCTATCATGCTAATCATCCCTGACGAACCTGTTACTATTGCTGGCAAAGATGGAGATGATGCGCAAAGATACTTAGAGAAGCAAGTCAATCGGGTGTTGGAAAAGCTAGAGGAGATAGAAAACCAAAAAGAAATTGAGGAGGAACAATGAACCATCGCTACAGCATGGGAATTCAATGGTCAGACGAGGATGATTGCTACTTAGTACACTTACCCGAATTTCCTTGGCAGCAATTTCATACTCATGGCAAAACTTACGAAGAAGCTGCAAAACACGGACACGAAGTGATTGAGTCTTTAATTGAATGGTATAAAGAGCAGGGAAAGTCTTTACCAGAGGCGATCGCTTTGCCACAAAATCCGTTAAAAGTGGCGTAAACTTTGACTACGTGGAGTACAGGTGATGTCTCTTGACTCGGATTGCGTGTCTACGCACTCACTTCCACAAAATAGCGATCGCCATTTTTGGTTTAGGTAAATACAACCGACCGCTATTCTACAATCAGCTAAATCAAATCTTCCTCTGTTAACTGAGCTATTTTCATTAAAGCTTTTAAAGTTCCAATTTTCAGGTCTTTATTTTTATGAACTGGAATTGAAATTATTTGATTGGTTTCAGGATTTTCATAGATGTGATGACTTCCTGTGACTCTTTGCAATACCCAACCTTTTTGTTCAACAATCTTACACAGCTGCTTACCAGATATAGATTTCATACAGCAATTTCGATTACTTGATCGTTTGCTTCAACCTTATGGCTGCTATTTGCGACTTCAAGCCATCCTTCAATTGCATCTTTCAAGTTAGCTAATACTTCTTCCATCGTGTCACCTTCTGTAATACAACCGGGAAGCGCAGGAACTTCTACCCAGTAGCCACCTTCTTCAGCTGGATGGATAATTGCTTTGATCTTCATACAATGCTGTGTGTTATCTTGAGGCTAATTTAAACTTACTTTTAGTCTATTATTCTAGGCTATATTACTAAAGCGATCGCAAACTATAAATTATTTTTTTTCGGAATCACATTTCTGATACCACCTTTAGCACCAACAGTATCACCTTTGTAACGTGGAATAATATGAATACTGGCGTGCATCATATTTTGGCCTGCATCTCGATTGATGTTCATCCCCACATTAAACCCATCAGGTGCGAATTCTTGGCTGAGAAGTTCTTGCACTTTGTTAACCATCAGCCAACAAGCAGATTGCTCTTTAAAAGGTAGCTCAAAATAATTACTCACATGACGTTTAGGGATAACTAAAACATGACCTTTACTCACAGGATAGCCATCAAACATAGCATAGGCAGTTGCTGATTCTGTAAGTATAGTGAGGTGCTTATTTGGGTTACAAAATAAGCAATAATTAGAAGAATTTCTCTGTAAATTATAATGTCTATACTCGTATATTTCATAAGATTCTTCTAATAATATAGATTTAAAAGGAAGCTTAACAATACATTGATAGGTAGGTTTTCTATGAACATAATGTTCGCGAAAACCTTCTCTTTTGATATCCCTTCTCACAGCATAATAAGCTTTACCTCCTGGTTTCAATAGGTGTGATACTTCCATAAGAACGTTTGCTTGTTCTTCAGGAAATAAAACATTTAAAACATAAATACAAATTATAGTGTCAAACTTTGCCTTCGGGTATTGGGGAAAATAATAAGGGTCATACCCTATAACATCAAATCCTTTTTGTTGCAATAACTTAACATCATTGCCAAAGCCACAACCAAAATCCAGAACTTTACCTTGAAGTAAATTTTTCTCTAATAAAAAACTTGTTGGAACCGATAAATAAACTCTTTCTATTGCTGTAAGATGGCTAAATTGATTAATTTGCTTTTTCATGAAAAAATAAAGCTTTTAGGAAGACTTGCAAGAAGCAACCACAGATTGTAACAGAAATTTCAAGATTGATCCTGACAACAATCTAGAGAATCTCTTAGACTTGGGCAATACTTACTACTGCGATCGCGCTTTTACAGAAACTCAAAATAGCGATCACATTCACTTTGTGTCTTAGAGTCTTAGTGTTTCAACTAATCACCACTCAAACACCAAGCAATATCATAAGACCCCTTGTAAAAATAGTTTTACCCCACCCCAACCCTAAGCGAAATCAGGGGGGTGATAAACACCGATGGACACAGATAGATTACCCGCTACGTATTTTTGGGAAAATGAATAAGTAAGCTGTAAACTTAACTTCCCAATATAAAATCTAAAATCTAAAATTGGAATAGCCTTGACTCAACCTCAGCAAGTGCCAAAAAACCCACAAGAAACTCATCTCAACCGCGCTCGTGCTAGCATCAGACAAGCCCTGTCTTGGTATAGCAATCTCCGCAAACCCGGACAAGCATCCGCAAACCCAAAATTAGCAGGTTTGGTAAAACCAGAATTAGAAGTTTTAACTGCTAGCCTCAACAAACTAGACCATAATGTAATTGTCATTGCCGCCTTTGGTTTGGTGAGTCGTGGTAAGTCGGCAGTGTTAAATGCCTTACTAGGACAAAAAATTCTCCAAACAGGGCCTCTACACGGTGTAACTCAGTATCCCCGTTCTGTACGTTGGAATCTTGGTGATAAAGCACAGGTGGAATTAATTGATACACCAGGGCTAGATGAAATTGCTGGAGAAGCGCGATCGCAAATGGCCAAAGATGTGGCGCGTCAAGCAGATTTGATTTTGTTTGTGGTCGCTGGCGATATTACTCGCACCGAATATCAGGCTTTGTGCGAATTACGACAGGCGCAAAAACCGCTGATTCTCGTGTTTAACAAAATAGACTTGTATCCAGATACAGACCGAGAAAAGATTTACAAAAATTTACAACAACTCGGTGCAGGTAGTATCCAAGCCAAACCCTTACAACCCGATGAAATTGTCATGATTGCGGCGGAACCAGCACCTGTAGAAGTACGGGTTGAGTGGCCAGATGGGAAGGTAACTTATGAATGGGAGACACCACCCCCCCAAATAGACGAACTCAAACAGACTCTTCTGAAAATTCTCAACCGAGAAGGGCGATCGCTAATTGCTTTAAATGCACTTATCCAAGCGCGAGACGCGGAAGAAGCGATCGCATTCAAAACTATCGATGTACGTCAACAAGAAGCAGAAGCATTAATTTGGCAATTTACCAAATATAAAGCTGTTGCTGTCGGGTTAAATCCCATCGCTTTTTTAGATGTCTTAGGTGGAACTGTCGCCGACTTAGCCTTAATTCGTTCCTTAGCCAGGTTGTATGGTTTGCCTATGACTGGCTACGAAGCCGGGAGACTATTAAAAACAATTTTATTCAGTTCTGGTGGTTTATTACTAGGGGAATTAGGTAGCAGCTTGATTTTAGGCTTAGGTAAAAGTACGGCAGCCATTGCCAGTGGTGACAATCCTAGCAATATAACAGCCTTTGCTGGGAGTGCGATCGCTCAAGCAGGGATCGCAGGTTATGGAGCCTATGCAGTCGGTAAAGCTGCCCAAGTATACCTAGAAAAAGGTTGCACCTGGGGACAACTAGGTGCTAGCACCGTAATCACAGAAATTTTGGCTGAGGTAGAATCAAATACAATTCTGTATCGTTTGCGGCAGGAATTGGAACGCAATCTGGGTATGGCAGATGACTAAACTTTAAGCATCATAAACGCTTATGTTCTCTTAAAAGTGAAGTCAAGTGCTTGTAGCGCTTGTATTGTCTTAACCACTCTCTACAAACTTCTTCGGCAATTTGTATCTCTTTCTCACTCAACAGTTCATCTGGTTTTCCAGACGCTAAAATATGAGCGACTTGAGCAGCCCTTTGGTAATCGACACCATACTTAACTAGTTGTGTATGAAAAAATTCCTCTATCTCCTTAGAATACATTTTTGAACAGTAAATCCAATTTTAAGCTTTTTATATAATTTCTAAAATTTATGAACTAATCACTTCCTACTTTAGGTAGATTCAATAATTATTTCCAATTTTCTTTATATTTTCTGCGTAGAGTAAGTAATAGCGCATTCTACAACTACCAAAGCGCCTAACACACTGCTAAGTAAACATCCACAAAAGATTGCAAAGATATTTAACTCATTAGTAAGCATTACTGATATATTTTCTAGAATATATAGAGATCCTTAAGAGATTTATTAACTCTTCAACTCAACAATTAAAACACTAACAGCTACCAGATTTTCCAACTACGAAATATACAGAGTTAACTGCATAAAAAACTGAAATCATGCGCGTTTAACTGATTTTCAACAATTAATGCACATTCTCTTTTTAGAGGAGGCATAAACGATGACGACTATTGTTCAACGTCGAAAAGAATTTGATTTTTCCAATCTCTGGGATCAATTTTGCGCGTGGATTACCAGCACTAATAACCGGATTTATATCGGCTGGTTTGGTGTGCTGATGATTCCTACTTTACTAGCTGCTACTATCTGTTTCATTCTCGCTTTGATCGCTGCTCCTAGCGTAGATATGGAAGGTATTAGAGAGCCAATAAAAGGTTCTTTGATGGATGGTAACAATTTGATTACAGCCGCTGTTGTGCCAACTTCTGCGGCGATTGGCTTGCATTTGTATCCAATTTGGGAAGCTGCTTCCTTAGATGAATGGCTTTATAACGGCGGTCCCTATCAATTGATAGTGCTACACTTCCTAATTGGTATCTGGTGCTACTTGGGAAGACTTTGGGAACTGAGTTATCGTTTGGGGGCCCGTCCTTGGATCGCTGTTGCCTTTTCTGCACCAGTCGCCGCCGCCACAGCCATTTTGCTAGTTTATCCCATTGGTCAAGGTAGCTTTGCTGATGGTCTACCCTTGGGAATTGCAGGGACATTCCACTTTATGATGGCCGTGCAAGCAAATCACAATATCCTGATGCATCCCTTCCACATGTTGGGTGTTGCTGGAGTCTTTGGCGGCGCACTTTTCAGCGCCTTGCATGGTTCGTTAGTTACCTCAACGCTGATTCGCAGTACCGACGAAAATGAATCGATCAATGCTGGGTATCGACTTGGTCAAGGGAAAGTGACCTACAACTACCTAGCAAGTCACTATGGTTTCTTGGGTCGCCTACTGATTCCACCTCTTGCTAGTCGAAATCACCGTACTTTCCATTTCCTACTTGCTGCTTTGCCAACAATAGGTATTTGGTTTGCTGCACTGGGTGTTTGTTCTGTAGCCTTCAACCTGAACGGATTTAACTTCAATCACTCTATCTTAGATAGTCGGGGTGCAGTGATTCCTACAGATGCTGATATCCTCAATCGAGCCAATCTAGGCTTACAAGCTATGTACGCTCCCAATACCCATAATTTTCCACCGATTCTGTCTAGCGGTACACCAATTTCAGTAAGTTGAAGAATTGAAGAAGGCAGAAGCTAGGAGACAGAAGGGTTAATAAAAAGTTTCGTGATTAAAATCCGCCCTTGGATTGGATTTTATAAGGGCGGTTTTTTCAATCAACCCAAGATGTATTCATAATATAGGGCTTTGCGTGTGAGTAGAATACACCTCACCCCAGCCCCTCTCCTTGTCAAGGAGAGGGGTGCCCAATAGGGCGGGGTGAGGTTTTGTACTTCACGCTTGTCAAAAATCACTTTAATTTAATAGATTTGTTACTTATAAATCCACCAAAAGTTTATTAAATCTAATCAGTTTTATAAAATTTTATGTAGTGAAAAATATTACTACTGCACTTTTTTATTTTGTCTATCTACGCTATAAATAAAGGCTCAAGAAGCAATAAGCTCTTAGTCATATTGTGCAGTACAAAAAGGGTAAATTATGACATCACAAACTTTAGATATCTTTCAAGCTCTTGATAAAGCTCGTGCGATTTGTAACCAAGAAGGAACTAACTCAAATGAATGTATTTTAGCCTGGGAAATAGTTGAAAAACTAAGAGCAGAGCAATCTCACCAGCAACAAATTACAAAACGTAAAACAGACCTAGAACGCTACTGTGAAATTCATCCAGAAGCCATTGAGTGTCGTATTTATGACATTTAGCTTTCTCTAAAATCAACAACAGCAGATTTTGTAAGTTCCTGAATAGCTTCTAAATTTGGCGGTGCTATCTCACTATCCATTCCCAACCACAAAAGATACTCAATATTTCCAGCCGGACCAGTTACAGGCGACCAAGTTAGACCTTTGTAATGCCATCCCAACTCAACAGCTGCTTGTAACACCTGAGCGATCGCATCAGCATGGTCTTTGGGATCACGTACCACCCCTTTTTTACCGACACGACTTTTCCCGACTTCAAATTGAGGTTTCACCAAGAAAACCGCCTCACGCTGAGGTTGAGTTAATCGCCACAAAGCAGGTAAAACTTTCGTTAGCGAAATAAACGAAACATCCACTACAATCAAATCAGCATAACCCTCCCCCGTTTCTGCTAAGGGGGATACACCATACAACTCATCAGGCGTAAGATAGCGTAAATTCGTACGTTCTTTCAAAATAACCCGTGGGTCATTACGTAACTTCCAGTCAACTTGTCCGTAACCAACATCAACACCATAAACTAACTTTGCCCCAGCTTGCAGGAGACAATCAGTAAAACCTCCTGTAGAAATGCCACCATCTAAACAAACACGACCTTCTACAGTGATAGCAAACTCTTGTAGCGCTTTGGCAAGTTTTTCGCCCCCACGAGAAACAAAACGCGATCGCTCCTTAACCTTAACCGCAGCAGCAACCTCAACCTCTGTCCCCGGCTTATCAATAAGCTTACCATCAACAGTCACTTCCCCCGCTTGAATTAGCCGTTGTGCTTGCTGCCTAGAAGAACACAACTCAAGCTCTACCAATAAAACATCCAATCTCTTCTTTGCCAATCTTCCCTTTGCGTCCTTCGTGCCTTTGTGGTTCATATAAAAAACTAACCTCCCAGATCTGAACTTTGCTAACACAACATCCCATAAGAGTGTGCTGACAAAGCTCCAACCTCAGGAGGCCAACTCTATCTTAGACCAATCAAGCAGGCAAAAAGCCTGCTTTACTGAAGGACTAAATATCCTTCTCGCTCAACTCGCTGGTCATGTAGTCAAACGGCTCATCTACAAAGCTAGCACCACTAACACCAGCTTCTGCCAATTGCTGCTTGACAATATCCTTCATAATTTGGATACCACGAACTGTAGGCCCAATCGGAACACCCAAAGAATTGTAAGTTTCTCGCAAACCTTGCAGCACGCGCTCATCCAGTACATCCATACTGCCAGCAACGATCGCATAAGTAGCATAGCGCAGGTAGTAATCCATATCCCGCAGACAAGCCGCATACCGTCGGGTAGTGTAAGCATTACCGCCAGGACGAATCAACTCTGGCTGTTCATCAAATAATTGCGAGCCAGCCTGCTTGACAATTGCTGCCGCATTTGCATTAATAGCTCCTGCGGCTTGTACTCGTGCTGTCCCACTTTCAAAATAGGACTTGAGACTATCGATCGCATTCCGGTCAAAATACCGCCCAGCAACGTCATAATTCTTAATTAAACTTGTGACTGCATCCCGCATTCTTTTATCTCCCAATCATTCCTATTTATGGTTTGATATTTATTTGACTGCTTTTGCAAGCGGCTAATTTTTGTGCCAATGAATATTAAAAGAAGCTCAAGCACAAAAACAATGTATGCGCTACTTAAAGGATTCTATGCCAAAGTTGACCTCGTGAGATGAACTGTCAAGTTTTGTAGAGTTTGTTCGGCAAAAGTGAACATAACCTACAAACATGATATTCTGTAACAAAAAATACAAAATATCTCAATTTTATATCCTTAGGATATTCCAGGTGTCTTTAATGATTTGGGTTCATCAAGCAAGGTCAGCGTGCATTAACATTGTGGTTTACTGTACTAAATTGGCGGAGAAGGAGTAACCATGACAACCCCACAAGACGTCCTGAAGATGATTCGGGACAACAACATTCAGATGATCGATCTGAAATTCATCGATATGCCAGGGATATGGCAGCACCTGACAGTGTTTCACAACCAAATCGATGAAAGTAGCTTCACAGACGGCGTACCCTTCGATGGTTCCAGTATCCGGGGTTGGAAAGCTATTAACGAATCAGACATGGCAATGGTCCTCGATCCAAACACTGCCTGGATCGATCCATTCATGAAAGAACCGACTCTTAGTATCATTTGTAGTATTAAGGAACCCCGTACGGGCGAATGGTACAGTCGTTGTCCGCGTGTGATTGCCCAGAAAGCAGTAGATTATCTGGTTTCCTCTGGTGTTGGCGATACAGCCTTCTTTGGTCCAGAAGCTGAGTTCTTCATCTTTGATGATGTCCGCTTTGACCAAAACTCCCACGAAGGCTATTACCACGTAGATTCAATAGAAGGTCGTTGGAATTCCGGTAAATCAGAAGGCCCCAACCTGGGTTACAAACCCCGCTACAAAGAGGGTTACTTCCCAGTACCTCCCACCGATACCTTCCAAGATATTCGTACAGAAATGCTGCTGACAATGGCAAAATGCGGTGTGCCTATTGAAAAGCAGCACCACGAAGTCGCTACTGGCGGTCAGTGCGAACTTGGTTTCCGCTTTGGTAAGTTAATTGAAGCTGCCGACTGGCTGATGACTTACAAATACGTCATCAAGAATGTAGCCAGGAAATACGGTAAAACTGTCACCTTCATGCCTAAGCCTGTTTTCCAAGACAATGGTTCTGGGATGCACACCCACCAGTCTATTTGGAAAGACGGTCAACCCCTGTTCGCAGGTGACAAATACGCTGGTTTGAGTGAAACAGCGTTACATTACATTGGTGGCATTCTCAAACACGCGCCAGCACTGTTGGCTATTACCAACCCCACTACTAACTCCTACAAGCGCCTAGTACCCGGTTATGAAGCACCAGTTAACTTGGCTTACTCCCAAGGTAATCGTTCTGCTTCTATTCGTATTCCTCTGTCTGGTACTAACCCCAAAGCCAAGCGCTTAGAGTTCCGTTGTCCTGATGCGACTTCTAACCCCTACTTGGCATTTGCTGCCATGCTGTGTGCCGGTTTAGATGGAATCAAGAACAAAATTGATCCTGGTGAACCTCTGGATAAGAACATTTATGAACTTTCACCAGAAGAACTGGCAAAAGTTCCCTCCACTCCTGGTTCTTTAGAATTAGCATTGGAAGCACTAGAGAAAGATCATGCTTTCTTGACCGAACCTGGTGTATTCACCGAAGACTTCATTGAAACCTGGATTTCTTACAAGCTGGACAATGAAGTTAACCCAATGCGTCTACGTCCTCATCCTTACGAATTTGCTCTTTACTATGATTGCTAATTTGAAAGGGTTAGTAGTTAGTAGTTAGTAGTTAGTGGGTATCGGTTGCTCATCTGCTGTTAACTACCTATCTAATGATTTTCTATTTAACCAAACTTAGCTATTTGAGAGCATTAATTTAGCCACCTTTATTTGGTGGCTTTTTTTATTTTTAATAGCTATTTGTTGGTTTTTGTTCATTAGTCTTTACCAGCCCTTCGTTTTTGTCAGTCGTACCCTACAGCCGGGGGGAGTTTGGGCGTCTACATGAGGGAAACGCCCTATAAGTGCGCGCTGACTCACCACTAACTACTAAACCACCAACTACCAACAATTATTTAACTCATCGCAGCATTACTGCGGTCATAAGTCATACGAGCATTGGGGTCTATTTTTCCTTGAGTCGGGTTCCAATAGTGAGACACTTCTCCAGGAAGACCCAATTCTTCCCCTGTACGTTCTAGCATCGATTGTTGCCGATTTTTGATCAGCTGATAATGACGCACCATTAAAGCACGAGCTTTGTCTTGGGTAGACATACCAGAGTCCTCCCTGTAGTTTTATTTGATTGATTTGTTTGTCTCCATTAATAAGATAACAGGAAAATTCTGTATATTAAGTTACAGAATGATACATTTTTACAAAACTTAATATTTGAGTGACTGCTAAGGGCAAGAGGAAAAATCTTATTACTGTTGCTTCATTTTCGTTGCCCGTGAATCTTTGCCCACCCCACTGAGTATTGGTTAATGAGAAAAATTCTGGTGAATAGATCATTCCCAAGATTAATGAATTCATAGTTACAATTATTTAAGTTACATAAATAAAAATAAATAAAAGCCTAGCCATTCACATGTCCGACACATTAACGAAGCTGACTTATCAAACTTTTCAGCAAGGCAAAAACTACTTTGGTTTGGCTCATAAAACATTGAGCACACGGTTGTTGAATTTCATCTCTCCTGTGGAGCAACAAACCAAACCCATTCCAACTGAAATTTTACCTAAACTTCAACAAAGACTGGATAATCTACTGGAAATTGATTGGCAAGATGCAGAGCGGGGTGTCTATCCTACGAGCTTGCTATTTGATAATCCTTGGCAGGACTTTTTCCAATACTATCCAGTAGTATGCCTAGATTTATTCCAAATGTGGGAGCGGGCTAAGCAGAAGAGGTATCAAGACTTTCCCCCAAATGTGGAAACTTCTGCTTATCCCAGCTACTATGTACAAAATTTCCATCACCAGACTGATGGCTACTTGAGTGACTTGTCAGCCAATCTCTACGATTTGCAGGTAGAAATTCTGTTCGGCGGTACAGCCGATCCAATGCGACGGCGAATTCTTGCACCCCTCAAAGAAGGACTAAAATTTTTTGCTGATACATCAACCCAGCAAGTACGTATTTTAGATGTAGCTTGTGGAACGGGTCGAACTTTGAAGATGATTCGTGCAGCTTTACCGCAAGCATCCCTGTTTGGTACGGATTTGTCACCAGCTTATTTGCGAAAGGCAAATGAGTTGTTAAGCCAAATCCCAGGAGAGTTACCACAGCTATTGCAAGCAAATGCTGAAGAATTACCCTATCTGGATAATTATTTTCATGCAGTGACTTCTGTGTTTCTTTTTCACGAGTTACCCGCAGGAGTACGCCAGCGAGTCATTGAACAATGCTATCGGGTAACAAAACCAGGAGGGGTATTCATAATTTGTGACTCTATTCAAATGAGCGATTCCCCAGAAATGGAACCTCTGATGGAGAACTTCCACGAGATTTACCATGAACCCTACTATAAGCATTACATGACTGATGATTTAGTAGAGCGTTTAGAAAAAGCGGGTTTTGAGAATGTTAAAGTGCAAGTTCATTTCATGAGTAAATATTTGATTGCTCACAAGCCAGTTTAATCTATCCCCTTTGGGGCGGGTGAAAAGGTGTGGGGGTGTAAGGGGGAGAAATAGTTGTTTTCTTTTCCCTACACCCTTATTTCTTTAATTCGGTAATAGCAATGTTGTTTGTAACCTCAACAAAATTCTAGTTTCCCGATGCAAGATACCAGTAGCTCAACACATATAAAAGCCTGAGTAGGATATCAGGGAGTTGCTTTTTTACTTGTTTCCCTAATGATCTACATGTATCTGAAACAGATGTGCTGGCGCGGAACTGGTAGACGAAGTGACACCCTTTTCCTGATTATTTGAGGTTTGCGATCGGGATATGTTTACTTGCTTTGAGGAGTAATGCTGTTTGCAGTATGGATTTGGTTGATTTTGCCTTCTGTTCGCAAGGGTGGAAGACCCTTTATTTACACGGAGATAACAGAATGGATACAGAGCGATTACCTGATTTTGTTGTGTCTCAATTGTTATATACTTGCTATAGAAGGTGTGTAACAGATGTTTAAGTAAAACATCTTGTTTGGGTGTAATCTGAATTCCTTGCTACCAACAAAACTACCAGCCTAAAAGATTATTTTTAGTTTGTGGTTATTAGGCAACAACACGCTCATTACCAGAATGTTGCATTAAATCTCTACGTGAACCGCCCTTCACGGGACGATTTTTGGGAGGATTGGCTTTTGAAGACAGTAAGAGATAAGACACTCTTTCTCTGTCTCGATCGCGTCCACTACCCCGATAAGGTGATTTGGGCTGTTTAGATTTTGCCGAGATTAACAGGTCGGAACTAAAGTGAGATTGCAACATATTGGATAGGGAATTGGTAACTGTTTGGCTGTTCGCAGCTAAGCTACTCAGTAACAGACCTGTAACCAAAAGTGAAATGGCAGCACGCATAACAAGTGTCTATTTTAAAACTCTTCATTTCACTGATACTGAGTTTCTTTTACTGCTTCCGGACAATTTAGTAAAAAAAGTATTGTTTTTAACAGAAAAAATATTTTCTTCAGCAATGAGTATTTTCTACTAGTAACCAATGACCAGCGTGATTGAGACGACCCCAAAGATTGATTTTTTGTCCATGGGACAAAGTTTGTAGCTGCTCGTTGATGTGCGATCGCAAGGTCACAAGCTGCCAAATTTGGTCTTTGTATGAAGCTGGGATCATGATCGTGAATCTGTAATCTTGCTGATCTAAACGGTGAAAAATACCTTGAAACCAGTTAAAATGTTGTTCTTGTCCAGTTTTTATACTGTCGTAAAAATACTGATAATCAACATCAACAGGACAATATCCACTACATGGATAGGCCTCTGGATGCTCTAAGTAATAGCGTTGCCAGTGTAACCAATTTGTATTGGTGGGTGAAAGGTTGAATAATGGAAT
The DNA here is from genome assembly GCF_001904645.1 of Fischerella major NIES-592. Lineage (NCBI taxonomy): Bacteria > Bacillati > Cyanobacteriota > Cyanophyceae > Nostocales > Hapalosiphonaceae > Fischerella > Fischerella major. The sequence goes on from NZ_MRCA01000005.1 coordinate 369,784, forward strand.
CACAGCCGCAGGTGCTATTTTATCTAGTAGTAAAGCTGTTTGTAGGACTCTAACAGGTAAATCTCTGGGCTGGCAATTCAACTCTACGCAAATAGCAGCAGCCATACCCGCTGCTTGACCAATACCCATAACAACAGGTTGCAATCTAGTTGCGCCATTGGCGATATGAGACACAGAAATATTCTTTTCACACACCAATAAACCATCTGTCTCTACCGGAATTAGACAACGATAAGGAATAGTGAAGGGAGTTCCCGTCCAGCGCCCTCCCCAACGGATGGATTTTGGTTTTAAGTCGAACTTGACACCAGGATAATGATGATCGTTGGCGTAGTTGCCAATCGCGATCGCATCTATATTTAATGCTGCTACACTACCCCCTGCTACTGGCAAAATATCCTGTTCTCTAATAGTAGTTAGCCCTACTAGACGACGACTCTCTCGGTAGTAGGGATGTAGTGCACAAGCACCTGTTTGATTTTGGATTTGGGGAAAGATACCATTTGCTAAGCCGTAGCGACGACCAAACTGATCTTGAATAAAATAGGCAAAATTCTGACTATGCCAAAGGGATTCTCTTTGAAAATTTCGCCTTGCTGATTCTGATTCAATTAATCGCCCCACGCCTTCACCATAATCATTACCGTGAATCGGCCAATTGATCATGAACCTGTTTCCTGGTAAGCGTCCGTAGTTCAAAAAATTCTCAGCACCATAGTCATCCCAAGCACCAGCAAACAGTGATGGATCATAGTTTGGTGCAGGCGGAATTTCTGGGGCAACAGTTTCACCGTAATCTTGCATCACCACTACCCAGGTAGGGGCTTGCACAGGATATTTTTCTGTGAGATAATTAAAATCAGCTGGGGCGCTAATTTCTCCAAACTCCGACTGCAATTCCCAACCCCAGCGATGAGATATATCTGCCAAAGCTAATAAATCCCCTAATTCTGTGGCGTCGAGAGTCACCTGGGCTTTAATAGTAAAATCTGCAAACCTAACGCCAGCTATACAATCTCCCTCCTGGAAAACCTCCAAAGGGACATATCCAGAAATCCAAAGCAGATTTGGTAATTCCCGCACCCAATCTGCAAAAATCTCCGCCCCTACACGTGGATCATAACTAAAAAAGCTGACCCAGCTATTATCTAATCCTCCTGCTTGTCGCTGCTGCAATTCTCGTAGAAATGCACCCCATAACCCTGTTTGAAAGGCTTCTAATTCATTACCGTCTGGTGCAGACACACCCGCAGATGTCAGCATTCCTCCCAGCCAAGAAAATTCGCTGACCAGGATAGTTTTTGCTCCCCGTCGCGCTGCTTGAATAGCAGCAGCAGTTCCGCCTGTTCCGCCACCAACTACTAAGATATCAGCTGTATATGTCTGATTCACCATCTGTTAACCTCGTTGGTTTTTCGACAATTTGATATGATGCAAAAAAGTAAAATTAAACACCAGTAAAATGGTCGATAAAAAACGACCACGAGAGCATATTATTGCTGATTTAAGTATTTTTTAAACGCAGAGGAACGCGGAGTAGGCGCAGAGTAACGCAGAGTGTTTTGATAGAGAATTCGCTATGAATGATTGAGAAGGTGGGCAATACTTTAAAGGAAAACGTTATCGACTCTGGCAAGAAGGGGAAAGTCTTACAATTACTACTAAGGACGACCGAGGCGAGATTCTGCGACTTGAGAATGGTCTAGTCAAGGGAAATCTCTCTTCGGATGGTATTAAAGCATTTCAAATCTTTGACCAAAACCTGGAAATAGAACTAGCACAAGCTAGTGTACAAAAATCTCAAAATTCATAGCCCAAATCACGCCCCTAGTGTTAAATCTAATATCGTTGAGCGGTGAGATATCAAGGTGAAAGCACAGGTATTTAGAGGCGTTAATCAACTTTCCTACGAAGAGATCCCTGTACCCGAATTGCAACCGGATGAGGTGTTGGTACAGGTGCGGGTAGTAGGTTTGTGTCAGTCGGATATCAAAAAAATTCGTTATCCCCTGTATGAGCCACCACGCATTTTTGGACATGAAACTGCGGGAACGATCGCAGCAGTAGGTGCAGAGGTGAAAAATTGGCAAGTCGGACAACGGGTGGCGGTGATGCACCACATCCCTTGTATGCGTTGTGATTATTGTCTGAATGACAATTTTTCAATGTGTGACACCTATAAAAATATCTGCACGACAGCCGGATTTACACCCAGTGGTGGCGGCTTTGCTGAGTATGTCAAGGTTCCTGGTCACATTGTCCGCAATGGTGGGTTGATTCCCATCCCCGATAATATCAGTTTTGAAGAAGCAAGCTTTGTTGAACCTACTAACTGCTGTCTCAAAGCAGTGAAAAAAGCCCAAATTGCTCCCGGACAAACAGTTTTGATTACTGGTGCGGGGCCGATTGGGTTAATGTTTGTGATGTTGGTAAAATATTTTGGGGCAAAAGCGATCGCTACTGATCTCATTCCCTCCCGCATCGAAAAAGCTTTGGTTGTGGGTGCAGAAGCAGCTTTTGACGCCCGCGACGCTGATTTACCAGCTAAAATTCAAGCACTCACTAATGGTTTAGGTGTGGATGTCACCTTGCTTGCTGTTCCCAGTGAAAAAGCTTTCTTCCAAGCCCTTGACTGTACCCGCAAAGGCGGTAAGATTCTCTTTTTCGCCGAATTTCCCGATGAAGTGGAAATTCCTCTGAATCCCAATATTCTCTATCGTCGAGAAATAGATTTGATGGGTAGCTACAGTTCATCCTACCGCCTGCAAAGCCTCTCGGCCGATATTGTGTTTAACAAACGCATTGATGTACAGGCATTAATCAGCGATCGCTACCCATTACAAAATTTATCTCAAGCCGTAGACCAAGCGATCACACCAACACCGGAAACATATAAGATTTTGATTTATCCCTAATATTTGGGGATCGGGGACAAGGAGGACAAGGAAGAATTTCTTCTGTGTCTCCCCACCTCCCCATCTCCCCCCACTCCTCACACTCCCCCCACTCCCCCACTCTCCACCTCCCCATGATCTTCATAGTCATCCTCCTCGCTTTCTATCTCGCCTTTAACCTTGGTGCTAATGACGTTGCTAATGCAATGGGAACTTCTGTCGGTTCCAAGGCTGTAACTCTGAAACAGGCATTGATTATTGCTGGTGTCTTAGAATTTACAGGTGCGGTATTGTTTGGACATGAAGTCTCACAAACTCTTGCAACAAAAATTGCTAATCCCAACTTATTTGCTGATACACCGCAGATGTTAATGAACGGGATGATCACGGTGCTGATTAGTTGCGGTTTGTGGTTACAAATTGCCACTTCACGAGGTTTACCTGTATCTTCTTCTCATGCAGTTGTCGGTGCGATCGCAGGCTTTAGCTGGGTAGCTTTAGGAGTAGATGCGATCGATTGGTCATCGATTGGTAAAATCACTCTCGGTTGGATTGTGACACCAGTAATCAGTGGTGCGATCGCTGCTTTGTTTTACAGTCAGATCAAGCGCTGGATTTTAACACAACCGCATCAATTATTACAAATGAATGAGTGGATTCCCTGGTTAAGTGCAATGTTACTGGGGATTTTTGGTGTGATAGTTTTACCATCAGTTACTCAACCACTGGCAAATTTTTTGATTGAGGAAGTTGGTGTCAAAATACCCACTCATGATATTTCGTTATGTGTGGGAGGAATTGCCGCAGTTGGGTTGAGTTTGTATAGCTGGCGACAGTTGGAGGTAGGGAGTGGGGGGAGTGTGAGGAGTGGGGGGAGTGTGAGGAGTAGTAAACCAATAACCACTAACCACCAACCACCAACTACCAACGAAACTATTGAACGTCTATTCGCCAAATTCCAGTTATTGAGTGCTTGTTTTGTGGCTTTTGCTCATGGTTCTAATGATGTCGGTAATGCGATCGCTCCTTTGGCGGCGATCGTCTATATTCATAACACTGGTACAGTACCCATAGGCGGGATCGCTATTCCCATCTGGATTTTAGTGCTTGGTGGTGCTGGTATTGTTGCTGGTTTAGCAATTTGGGGTAAAAAAGTTATTGCCACTATTGGCAAAAGTATTATTTCTTTACAACCCAGTAGTGGATTTTGTGCTGAACTTGCCACTGCTACCACAATTTTGCTTGCTTCTCGTTTAGGGCTACCTGTTTCTACTTCTCACGCACTCGTGGGTGGTGTAGTTGGTGTAGGACTGGTACAGAACCCTAAATCTGTTCAATTTAAGACTCTCCAAGGAATCGCCACCGCTTGGCTAGTTACAGTTCCCATCAGTGCAGGACTTTGTGCTGTCATCTTTAGCATAGCCCGGATTCTATAGCAGCGAACAGGCAATAGGAAAGAACTAGGGTGGGTAGTGGTTGCTCAGGGGAGCCTTACTCAAGTGATAAAACTGATATCTGATAGCTGATAACTGTTAAAATGCTTTACGGGCGATCGCAAAACTTTTAATTTCCACAAAAAACTTCAAAATTAATCTTGATATTTGTAGGCAAACTGTCATTAAATTTACATTCTTACATGGTAAATGTATTTCTAGGAAACTCTAATTACCAAAAGAATTTATTTAATTTTTATTTGGACCACATAAATCTCTGTAAGATTTTTATTCAGAAACAAATAATACCAGATAATGATTGATTGAAACTGAAAATTTATCAAAAATTATACAAAGCCTGAAGCTATATCAAAATTCGGCAATTAAGACTGGAACCTTAGGTCAGAGGTAACAAACTAATGGGGCGATATGAGAAGCGATCAGAAAACTCACGAGCAGGGGATCAATTCACAGAAGCAGATACCGCTCTACGAGCTGTCACCGAGGAATTGCAAATTATCCAGCGGACTTTGCTCAAGTCTTTACAAGAAGATATCAAGCGTTTACAAACGGAAAGACTCCGCTTAGCTGACGATATCAAACGTTTGCAAGAAGAAAAAGAAGAACTACTACAAGGTAGGCAATTAAGCGAATTACAAGTGCTGTTGCGTCAGCTAGCCAATATATTAGCTAGTCACATATCCTCCCAACTGCAATCTTCTTTAGAAACTTTAGCCAAACAAGCTATAGAGAAAGGCAATGAAAACAATGACAAGAGCAACGCCATTGTCAATCATCTGCTAGGCTCTTTAGATGATACCCTCACTATTGCTTTTAACACTCTCCAGCAGGAAGTAAAGAACTATCAAAATAATCTTTCTCAACAGTTGTCCCAGATGTCAGTGCAACAACAGCAAGGGGAAGAAATAAGAAACAGGTTTTTGGGAAACACCACCCCATCTGACAGAGGAACCAACCCAGCAACAAGAAACAGGTTTTTGGGAAACACCACCCCATCTGACAGAGGAACCAACCCAGCAACAAGAAACAGGTTTTTGGGAAACACCACCCCATCTGACAGAGGAACCAACCCAGCGACAGGAAACAAATTCTTGGGATGTGGCGACGGAGTTAGAAACAGACAGGATTCGAGAGTATCCAGAGACGGAAATTGATCTCTCAGAAGAATCAGAAGCTTTTGCATCTAGTAGAGATCATGTTGTCGCAACCAATTCTTCCCGAGACAGTGACACAACATTTTCTATGAATGGTGTATCACCAAGAGAACAAGTAACCGCATCCGCACCACCTCAAAGGAGAAGAAATTCGTCAATTGCGCCAATGGGTTTACTGTTGATTTTGGTGTCAACAGTGGTGATATCGCTTTACAACGTCGCTATCAAAGTTCTTTTCAACCCAACTTCGCTAATTTTTGGAGTATTTGAGGTAGAAGGTTTACTTGCGCCTACTCTTGGTAATTCTCTGTTGATTTTAATGCTCAGGATGCTGGTAGTTGTACCATTAATGTTGGTTTTAGCTCCTATACTGCATCCACAAGTATGGCAGGACTTGCAAAGTCTGGTGGGATCACGGCGAACAAAATCTACTACTGCTAATGCAAAAGCTAAGCAAGTATTGCTGCTGTCGATTGTCAGTGGATGCTTTTTGTTTTTGTCTCAGGTCTTAATTTATATTGCTATTAGTCAAATTGCGACGGGAGTAGCGATCGCCTTAATGTTTGTTTATCCAGCCATTAGCGGACTCTTGGCATGGTCTTTACTGAGAGAGCAACCTACTTCTTTGCGTTTGAGTGCGATCGCCTCTATTTTTTTGGGGCAGATGCTGATTTTAGCAGGAGATACAAGTATTGGTACAGGTAACGCTTTTTTAGGTAGTATCACAGCTGTTGTTTCTGGAATAGCTTTTGCTTTCTACGTGATATTGACAAACATCTGTGCAACCAAACTGCATCCTGTCCCTTTTACTCTAATTAATTTTGCCACTATGCTCGTGTTGTCTTTCGTTGGTTTGATCATACCTTTACCCATTACCTGGAGCCTTCAAGTCAATCCTAATAAATTACTGGAATTGATTTTAAGTGCCTTCATTTTGGGCGTAATGACATTATTTAGTCATGTTTTTAATAATGTCGGTATTCGCAAACTCGGAGCTACGCGATCGGCAATTTTAGGTGCTACTGTTCCTGTAATAACTGTGATTTTAGCTGGGTTGATTATTCAAGAAACACTACTACCTGCACAGGTATTAGGAGTTTTATTTGTGACAGTTGGTGCAGCCGCCGTGAGCTATGAAAAAATGCGGAATCGTGCTAAAAAGGCGTAGGAGTACGAGGATTTTAGGGCGTAGGAAAATATTTATCATACTTGGCTGTGAATCAAAAGTTTAAATAAAACTAAAATTTCTATTAACAACTTTTAAGCAAAAGTCCAAACTTGGAATTGAGCAGGCGATTTATGATTTTTTTAAGAAGCTTCTAAATAAAACTTTGAGCATAAATAGCAAATTTGTAAATGTTTTTACATATGCACTGGCTAAAAATTGCTAAAATCAGCAAAAATCTTGTTGAAAATAAAAAGATTTTTTGTTTTTTTGAATTATTATCTTAGTTTTGAGGTCTATGACTTTCCCTCAATCAGATCCGCCTTATTATCAAGACAGCATCATCCTTTGGCCATTACAAAGCAGTTCACCATACGCAGCGTTTTTAGTGAGACTGCTAAACATGCCACCTTCATCTTCTTAGGCTAGCTCTCCTGTCACAGAACATATACAGCATAGGATCGCAGCTAATTACCTAAGCAGTAGTACTTGTTCTGTACGAAGTTAAGCTTAATGTCGACCTTCTTGGAAAGGATGGACGCCACAAACAGGGGTAATTAGTAAAAAGGGACAGGACTGTATATGGTAGAGGCAGGTGAACCCCTATTAATACCGTTTCCCTATAAGTCTGATACATTTAGCGACCAGACAAAGGGGACAAGGAGGACTAGGAGGACTAGGGGGAAGATTTATATCAAAAATTTTGTGAAATGGTATAAGACTCTGCCATTAACCATTGTCCAGCCAAGCAATAAGCTTGGAGACTCTTCCTCCTTATTGCAAGAGTGCCTATTGCCTATTCCCTTTCTATTTGTTAATAAAGCCTACCAACTAAGTTGATTCTGCCAATTTGCCAGAAAATACGGACTAAATGACAATTATGACTACCAAGAACACCCATACTTAACGCATAATAGATCATCTAAGTAAAGACATCGCCTTCAGTCGCGTGTATACTACATACTTTTCATTGACTTATTACTGTAAACGTGCTATTGAATTGCCTGTTATATGAGTAACGACGTAGATCTGATCAAACGTCTTGGGCCCAGTGCGATGGATCAGATCATGCTTTATCTGGCTTTTAGTGCCATGCGGACAAGTGGGCACAGACATGGGGCCTTTTTAGATGCAGCCGCAACCGCAGCCAAGTGTGCAATCTACATGACCTATCTAGAGCAGGGACAAAACCTGCGGATGACAGGGCATTTGCATCACTTAGAACCAAAACGAGTCAAAGCCATTGTCGAGGAAGTTAGACAAGCCTTGACTGAGGGCAAACTGTTGAAAATGCTCGGTTCTCAAGAACCACGCTATTTGATTCAGTTTCCCTATGTCTGGATGGAAAAATATCCTTGGCGACCTGGACGTTCGCGCATTCCCGGTACAAGTCTAACTAGCGAGGAAAAAAGACAAATTGAGCAGAAATTACCTTCTAATCTGCCAGATGCTCATTTGATCACCTCGTTTGAATTTCTAGAGTTGATAGAATTTCTGCACAAGCGATCGCAAGAAGATTTACCCAAAGAACACCAGATGCCTTTGAGTGAGGCTCTAGCGGAGCATATTAAGCGCCGTTTGCTTTACTCTGGTACGGTGACACGCATTGATTCTCCTTGGGGAATGCCCTTCTACGCTCTCACCCGTCCCTTTTATGCGCCAGCAGACGACCAAGAGCGTACTTACATCATGGTGGAAGATACCGCCCGCTTCTTCCGAATGATGCGAGATTGGGCAGAAAAAAGACCAAACACCATGCGCGTCTTGGAAGAGTTGGACATTTTACCTGAAAAGATGCAGCAGGCCAAAGACGAATTGGATGAAATTATCCGTGCTTGGGCAGATAAGTATCATCAAGATGACGGAGTCCCTGTGGTATTACAGATGGTATTTGGTAAAAAAGAAGACTAGTATGCCAAAGACAGATATGGTCTTTAAATTTTCCTGGGTTAAATTCCCAGCTAGTACCATCAACGACAGTCCCACGCTATACAACAAGTACTGAATAGTACAGTGTTGTTAGTGTGGGACACATGCAAAACTGAATAAAAATATATTATATTATGTAGATTGACACTCCTATGCATAATTTAACTGCGTTGGAAATTTAGGATTGCTTGCTTTTCATAAGGATAGACGGTATGCGAGAAGCAAGTCCTGAAAAGTCGGGATAAATAATCTCTTAATATAAAAATATAAAGTGAGCATTTCTTCGTGTGTAGCGCCTTCAATCAGGCTTTCAACCACAGTATGATCCCTGCCAATAATAGATTGCTGCAAAGGCACAGAATTTGTTAATCACCACTGATTCTTGCTTTGCTCGCCAAATTAAACCGATTGTACGCTGTCATGGTAAGTCTAAGTCAATATCACCTGACTCGCCCGTCGCCCACCCCGCTCAAATAGTTCTTAGTCCAGTTTCTTGATACCTGCCGAAAGTGAAGGTTGGGAGACAAACAAGCGTTCAGCAGTTTTGGTGGAAGCACCTGTTTCTGCGATCGCCAATCATATCCGCCGATTTTTGGCAGATCACACCAAACAAATCACCCAACTCTAGTGTACGTGAGCGATCGCCCTGCAATGTCTAGTTGGGGTGTCGCAACTATTTGCAAGTTTATAGAGAATTTCCTCGCACTCAAGAGCGATCGCATATTTCCAAAATGCTTTACTTCACATGACGGAGCCCAAAGTGTCGATTGCGATCGCCTCAGATGATAAATATATCAAAATGCGGTTAAGGTTGCTGAAATCATGACTTCTAAGAAACACATTCAATTCAGTAGGTGTTTCTTAGAAGATCATCTAATCTAAAAAACCCCGCTTACCCAAACGAGCGATCGCAGCTGCTACTGGCAATCTTGGCATATCTAAAATCTCAGCAGTATAACTTGTATCTAGATGTCCTATTTGTTGCACAGTCTCTAAGACTTTTTGGTCAAATTCCAAATTAGAGAATTCATTTTGCAGTACAGCCACAATTTTATCAATGACATCTTTGGCATTACTGACAGCTACACATTGACCACCTGTAATTTGCGCGATTGCATTGAACGCCTGTTGTGCCAGCATATCACCACTCATACACAACCCATGAATAATAACTCGATGGTTTTCTGCCGTTGCGGTTACAGACTGGACATTTAACCCACTAGGGCAAGCATCAGGCCAAGCATCATTACTATGATACTTGCGTGTCTCTAACGTCATTTCTCGTAGCCATGTGCCAAAACCGTGGGGTGGTGCATCACCTACCAGTAAAATAAAACGACAACTGTGCTGACGCCATTTCATTTTTGTACAGGCATCGTAGACACCACTGTACACTGCTTCTGGACCATCACCACCACCATCAGCCCTAAGTTGATTGATAACTTGCTGCATTTGCTGCAATTTCGCAGTCAGCGGGTAAACACGGGTAACAAAAGAGTGATCTTGTGGGGGATGGTCGCGGTACTCTACCAAACCAATTTGCAAATCAATATTACTATCAGCCGACAGTAGCTTGATGGTGTTTAACAATTGTTGTTGTGCTGAGTGAATGAAACTACTCATACTAGCAGTTGTATCTATAACAAAGCACAAATCAACGTGGTTAAGAGGTTTCATAGAAATTTGATATTAATAAATTTGCTTGAATCTTACTAATTTGTGATAAACTAGTTTAAGAAGTTTAAATTCGGTTGTGCGGTTTGTTTTTATTTGTACTTATATTACAGACTTCTCCGGATCTAAAACTCTACGCCATTTGATTCTGGAGATCTTTTATGTCGATTTACGTTGGTAATCTGTCCTATGAGGTTGAGCAAGACGACCTCAAGCAGGTTTTTTCCGAGTATGGAACAGTGAAAAGCGTTCAATTACCTGTAGACCGGGAAACTGGTCGTGTACGAGGATTCGCTTTTGTAGAAATGGGATCAGACGCAGAAGAAGCTGCGGCAATTGAAGCCCTTGATACTGCTGAGTGGATGGGTCGTAGCCTGAAAGTTAATAAAGCAAGACCTAAATCAGAGGGAGGTTCCTTTGGTGGTGGTAGACGTGGTGGCAACAATGGTGGAGGATACTCCAGACGCTACTAAGGTTTGAAACCCAAGTTTAACTTTTAAGTCTCTTGGGCAGGCAGGGAGTCTGCCCTTTTTTGTTCTCAGTTGACTGGATTGGCAAAGCGAAAGTGCATTTTAGTTGCACATTTTCGGTTTTGAGGGAAATAGGAAAGCATGGTTAATTTTTCCCCACAACCCAAAAAATGCAAATTCAATGTTTATGACCTTATCACTATCCAGTATTAATATCTTAAGGAGATAGAATGACCCAAATAGTAGTGGGCGAAAACGAAGCACTTGAGTCGGCTTTACGCCGATTTAAACGCCAGGTTTCCAAAGCGGGAATTATGCCTGACTTAAAGAAACATCGTCACTTTGAAACTCCTCTTGAGAAAAACAAGCGAAAAGCTAAAGCCGTTGCTAATTCTAGACGGTATAAGAAACGTTTCCGCTCTTCTTAATTTTTGTACATCTAGTATAAATATACCTAATTAACATCTAGCGGCACAGCCGCTAGACGTAATTTACTTGTCATCCCGCACAGGTAGCGGTGTTTCTAAAATCTCCATCAGCAATTCTAACCGGGATGGACGAGACAGCAATGGCACTAAGTTCGGCAGAGAGTAGTAGTCACCCGCAAAAGTGAAGGTATCCACAGGTATTTGCTTCTCCTTCAAGTTGCGTTCGATGTAATCACACCATCCGCCAACTCTGACGATAATCACATTGGGCATAATTCCTAAATCGCGCTGATAAGCTTGGTAAGCAGCCACAAAGTAGGGTTGGGTGTTTTCGCCTTCGTCGCTGACAATGATGATTTGTTCTACCACCTGCTTTTTCAAGCGCATGGTTTCTAAACCTGCACCCACACTGGTTCCACCATTAGGGAAAATATGCTGAAAAGCCTTTTCCCAGTCTGATAATTGTGTACCAGTAGCTTTGACTGGGTAAGCAATAGTGTCAAAAGCATAGACAAATAAATCTGCTTCGGTAATACCAGAAATCAAGGCAGCTATTTGCTTACCAACTTCTAGTGCTACATCCATACTTCCAGACTTATCAACTAACAAAGCAGTCGACTTGGCAATTTTACCGCGCTTCTTAACTTGTTCGTTGGCAACCTTTTCCAATCTGACCGCAGTTTCTGTGTCCAGTTGCGTGACATCAGCTGCAACCGTGGCTTTGAACGCAGATATCCTATCACTCTTAGCCGCTTGTTCTAACTTCCCATCAATCAACGCCTTGACTTCTGGATGATCCATCGCACCGCGCTGCTTCAGAGATTTGAGGTTGTTAATTACCTCCTGGGGTGACATAGAGTTGATCAAAGCCACCAACACCGTTGGAGTCAGTTGCTTTACTGCACCAATAGCAATAGTGTAAGGGATGTTATGCTCAACAATCAAAGCAGCTTGTGCAGCTGGTGTTTCTGCCTTTGCTACCTGCTTCAGCATATAAGCCAAGCTATCCTCTGGTGGTGCATCTTTAAATAACACCGCATCTGCACGCATACTTGGTTTAATATGCAAAGTTGCATACAAATGCTTCATCGCCTTGCGTCCCCGTAAAGCAGCACGGTCAAAAAATTGGGGGTTTATTTCTCGCGCCCGCAAATAGCGCTGTACAGCCGTACGGGCAGAACGGGGAACTTTACCGCGTTGCTGCTTCATAAAATCCACAATCCGCGCTACTTGATAAGGCGGAAACTCTTGTAACAACACAAAACCAGCATCACGGTGTGCAGTTACATTGCTTGTCAGCAGATGTCCCAAAAATACTTCCTTGTGGTCGCGGACATCACCATTATGCTGATACCATACAGCCAGGTGTCCGTAGAAAATAGGGTCAAGCTCTATCATCAACTTGTGAAATTCTGCTACCTTCTCCAACTCACGGTGAGGCGTAGTCAGCAAGCTGTTGAGAAGTTCTAAACGCAAATCGCGTTCTGCTGTATTCATAAATACTACCTCCATTAAGAATTTTAGATTTTAGATTTTGTTGCTTTTAGCGAAGCGTAGACACTCGTCAGGCAGCTTCCCGGAGGTTAGATCACGAAAACATAAATACACACTCATAACCTATCTGCGTCAATCTGTGTATATCTGTGTGCATCGGTGTTCGATTTCTAACAAATATCTTCGCCAGTGTAAACTTTAATTGCAAACAAAAACTAAAACTGTGGAGTGTAATTGTCACACGCTACGAGGTGAATAAAATCACCGCGCAAGTTGAGAAAGCTGTTGGTTTATACACAGGAATCGAACCTGTTACCCATCGGTTAATAGCCGACTGCTCTACCAATTGAGCTAGTATGTAAGCTTTTTCTGTTAGGGCGCGGTGACAACTACTGTTGTAACTGCAAGAAGAATAGATGTCAAATGCTACATTTATACTTAGTAAAAAATTGCCGCACAAGTTGAGGAAGCATAAGCCTGAAGACGGCTTCAGACGTAAGACTCTGTTTTTTAAGTTGTTTATATTAGGAGTGTGTAAGCTTCCTCAATGAGGGTACGGCAAAAATTATTCAAGAACATCAAGATGTCTCAAATCCGGCTCAACCCAGTGATTACGAGCCTCCCAGGACATTAACAAATCCCGACTGTAGTATTGCAGTGGTAGATGCTTATTGCCGTAACTATCAATGAGTCCATTAGTCAGCTGCAACAGGGAAGCTTGCTTTTGATTCACTGATAAATAATGACGCACCATGTGAATCCAGAATCTGGTAAGAGTTTCGTGATAACCACTATTTTTGCTGGTTTGGATACCTATGGCTGCGTTATAATTTTGGATAGCTTGGCGAAGATGATTGCTTGCTTGTTTCTCCCCGTAATGTATGAGGTAATATAATGCCACAGTTAAATGTGCAGTATGATTCCACTTACAGCATGGCAAGGTGCAATTTTTGAATGCAGTTATGAGATTTTCGATTTGTGTGACTGTTTGATATTTGCTATTTTCATCACTCATTAATCAATAATTTATTAGGTCACTTCGCGCAAGTTGAAAAAGCCGTTTGTTCATACACAGGATTTGAACCTGTATAATCTTGAGCCGAAATCAAGCGCCTTTTCCATTCGGCTAGTATGTAAGCTTTTCCTGTGAGGGCGCGAAGTGGAATATTTAATCATTGGGAATAATCGTATCCCGCATAAGTTGGTAAAGCCATGAACATTTTGCCTATACCAATTCGGCTACACCCCCATTAAGTGGAGGTGGTAGGGTTTGAACCTACAAACTTCTTGCGAAGTTGAATGTATGTAAGCTTCACCTGTGAGGATGCGGGACAAAAACTTAATCCTTTATCCGTAAACTGCTTCTGGTCTTACGATTAAATCCCCACTTGGTCTACGGTCAATTATGTAAGATTCAAAGCGGTTTAGTTGCACATCAAAATGTTGTGCTAGTCGCTGTTTAATAATATTGTCATTCATGTTAGCTGTTAAGCCTAGTTGTGACTCGCTAACATCATAAGAACGACCTTCAAAGCGAATATGAACCATACTACAACCTCCTTTATATAGATTTTTGGGAGGTAAGACTTGTTGTGTTTGTTTAACTTGTTTGTTGCTCCTATACTACTAATGTACTACAAGAGATGTCAAGGGGTAAAAGAAAGTTTTTTCAATTTTCACAATTTAATGTTTTGCACTTAACCCAAAAAGTAAGTAGAGACGCAATTTTTCTCGAGTCTCCATAATCTGTTTTTAAATGTTACACTAGTCTAATTATTGATCTGAGCGATCGCTACAGATGTCAGCTTCCAAAGTATTTATACTTAGCAAATTAGGATTTTTTTATATAATAAAAAGTAGCACACGCATCTTGACAATTATTGATTTGTAAATAACACACACGTAAAAATCATCAAAAGCTGCTTTACATATGGTATTTAGACAGCTTTGCTTTTAAATTTAAGAACTTATATTTAAATATTATTAAATATATTAAGTACTTATAATTTATTTGTTAAACATTTTCTTTATTTTGTTTATAATCAGAAGGTGTAGCTACATTCTTTCAGCTTGATATACTTTTTCCTCTACATAGCGTTGTTGTTAGAGCAAAAAGTGCCGACTTTGATAAAGTTGATAAACGAGCCAGTCTTGAATGAGCGTTAACCTACCGCTCTTGGAATGCCTCGTCTGTTCGTTCAGGAGGAACGACGAATGCACATCAGATTGCCTGGAGAAGGAATGGAACTGGCGCAAGTGTTTATGGCTGATGAAAATAGACAAATCTTCCAACCGCCGTTGATACTAGTGGTGGAAGACAATGATGACAACCTGCTATTGATGAGGTATGCTCTTGAGTCATTTGGCTGTAGGCTCATTTGTCAAACAGACAGTTATACAACAGTGCTGGTAGCCAAAGAATATCAGCCAGATTTGATACTACTAGATATTTTATTACCAGCAATCAATGGTATTGATGTTGTACGCTCCTTAAAACAAGAACCGCTAACACACAATATTAATGTTGTTGCGGTTACTGCTTTAGCTAGTTTAGAGGATAGAGAGCGTATTCTTGAAGCTGGGTTTGACGATTACATCAGCAAACCTTACATGATTGAAGATTTAGAAGATATCGTTTCTCGTCATCTCGGCAGTAAATTAAAGCATAATTCAGCTCTTGACTTGTGTGAGGACCAAAGTATATGAGGGCAAGAATCATTGATTGTTTATGAAGCCTTTTTCCTGATTTTAGAATTAGAAACAGAATCACGAAGATCAGGTGTATCGGATAAGATAGCAATAATTCCTGAACGGCCAGTTTCCAAAGTGGCATCACTCAATATCTCTACTACAGATACATGCAAAATCTCCTCAATTAATTCTTTTAATTGGGGTTGAATAGCTTCATCTAAATCAGAGCGCACTTGTTCTGCTAGTTCTTGTCTACCTGTTTGAGCCAACAACTGTTCTGGTGGTGTAATTGAATTTTCAATTACAATCACTACATTTGTATCTGAAAGGCGAGATGTTACCTTGCTAGGCTGATGTCCGAGTTGTTGGCGATATAAAGCCTGTATACGTTGTGCTAAGGTGCGTTCTACTTGACCACGAGTGGGAATTGATTCTGCCATATATTTTGTATAACTTAAGATATAGACCACTAGTAATAAGTCAACAAGTACAGCAACAAATTAATTGTTAAGAGTCACTAGTCATTTACCATTTGTTAGTAGTTAAAAAGCTAACAAATAACAAGCAACTATCAAAGGAAAATAAACTCTTAGTTATGAAATAATACCTCACTTTTTGAGTTATCACTAGCAGTGTAACCTAAAAATCATTGACGTATATTGGTGTTAGAGATGATTTAGTGAGCCTGCTGTTTCAGGTTGCTGTATTGAATAATAGTGGTACAAATTTTTCAGATCACCATCCCAATGAAGTATCTTGACTCTAGATCAAGTGATAAGTAAACTATCTGAAAGATATACACCTATGTATTAGCAACAGGGCTATTTCATTCTTGGCATAACCCGCCTGTGAAATAAATTTCACGAGTCTTATAGCCTAGTCTGTTAAAACGGACTCACAGCTTATTTACTCGGTTTTAACCGACTTGAACTATGAGCCAATAATTTTAATTCTTGGCAGACTAGGGGAGAATCAAATAACCCTTCTTTGAATTCGCAAAGAAGGGTGTCCTCTCTTGACGGGGTGAGGTAAACTTGCAATTCATTTCTTTGGTAAATGTACTGTGAAAACGCTGCCTTTACCCAATTCGGAAGTGACTTCGATTGTTCCTCCGTGTAACTCGACAATGCGGCGTGATAAATGTAATCCCAAACCACTACCAGCACGTTTATTTTTACCTTGGCGAAATCGTTCAAATAGTGTTGGCAGATCATCAGCAGCAATTCCGTAACCGGTGTCTTCTACTTCTAACTTGATCCAGCCTTGATCTGTCGAAGATGGAGGAGTTGCCGAAATGCGAACAGTTATGCTACCTGTATCTGTAAATTTCAAAGCATTTCCGACTAAATTGCTGATTAAGCGACGTAGTTCTAGCCGATCGCCCAAAACGATACAATCATTTTCATCCTGTTGATTTAATTCACTGCTATCTACTTTGAGGAGTATTTCTTTTTCATCAGCGAGTGGATGTAATTCTTCAACTACTTCTGTGGCAATTTCGCAAATATTGCAGTTTTCAAATTGCAGTGTTTTTTTACCTGCTTCTAGGCGATGGACTTCTAGCAATGTGTTAACCATGTCCAACAAGTTTTGGTTGCTGCGAATCATGGCCGCGATCGCCTGTTTCATCTCTGGCGAAATTTTGCACAAGGTTTCCTGCTGAAATAAATTTAGCATTCTGTCAGCAGCAACTAAAGGAGTCCGTAAGTCGTGAGTTAAACGTAAAACAAAGTCTTCCTGCTGACGAAATAATTTTTTTTGTTCATCAAGACTACGTTTAAGTCTGAGTAGCGATCGCACCCTTGCTAATAGTTCATCTTGATCAAATGGTTTGCGGATAAAGTCATCAGCTCCTGCATCCAAACCTTCCACAACACTCACATCATGAAATGCCGTCAATAACAAGATGGGAATGTAATCTAGAAAAGGGTGATTACGGATGCGCCGAGTGACCTCATAGCCATCTAACCCTGGCATCATCACATCTAGTAAGATTAAATCTGGGGGAGATTCTTCGACTTGCTTTAACGCTGTTACCCCATCTGCTACTAAATCTATTTCGTACCCTTCAATTTCTAAGATTGTCTGTAGTAAGAATAGATTATCAGGCGTATCATCAACAGCAAGAATTTTTTCTACTTTAGTATCTGTAGCTGAAAACATATTTGATTTAATAATAATAATATTGAGGAAAGCTGTATTGTCGTCATTTCTTATTTTTCTTTTTATGCACTCAGTCGCTAGTGCATCTATAATTATTTTTAATTTAACATTTCCACTTAATCAAAAATGACTAAATACATGAAATTACTTGCCTCTTTCTCTTGGTAGTTGCTGCACTTGTTCTTGAGCCAGATGAAGTGCCTCTGGCTGTTTACTTAAGGTCTTTTTTGGTGATATTATATTAGAAGCCTTTGGCGCTCCATCTTGATTTTGCGTCCTGGATAACAGAACTTGGCGTGGCAGTGAAATCCGAAAGACTGAACCCCGATTTAATTCACTTTCTATAGCTATTTTGCCCCCCATCATTTGGACTAGTGCATCTACAATTGGCAAACCAAGACCTGTACCGGGATATTTACGAGTAATACTCTGGTCGAGTTGGCGAAAGGCTTCAAAGATATATTTTATGTCTGAGGGGGCAATACCAATACCTGTATCCCATACAGCAATTTCTATCTGATTATCTGGTAGTTCTGTGACATCCACACCGATACTACCGGACTCTGTAAATTTAATCGCATTCGAGAGCAGATTCATTAAAATTTGCCGCACACGTACAGGATCATTAAATACCATACTATTTTGTAAGTTATTTTGAACCTGTACAGAAAGTTTTTTTGCCTCTGCTAGAGATAAAGTTTCAGCAACGGTTGTTTTGACTACCTGTGATAAGTCGAATATTTCTGGTTTCAGACTTAATCTACCAGACTCTAGTTTAGAGAAGTCAAGGACTTCATTTAACAACATTAATAAATGCTTGCCATTATTGAGGATGCGTTCCACCATATCCCTTTGCTGGGGTGACAAATCGCCACATTTGGGACGCAGCAATAGCTGAGAAAAGCCAATAATAGCATTCATCGGTGTCCGCAGTTCATGAGATATTGTTGCCAAAAACTGGGATTTTAGCAGTGAAGCTTCTTTAAGCTTGATGTTTTGTAGTTCAATTTGTTGCTGTTGTGCTTCTAGTTCTTGATTTTTACGAAGTAACAATTCATTACTTTCTCGAAGTTGCTGGTTTACCAAAGCTACTTGCATTTCTGCCCGGTAAACTCGAATGGCATTTCGTAAAACCTGTGTCAGTGTGACTGGTGAGACTCTTGATTTGGAAAGATAGTCTACAGCACCAGCTTTCATCAATTCAACAGCTATTTGTTCGTCTCCTTGGGCGGTAAGTACAACCAAAGGCACTTTGATATTACGAGAACGTACATCGTTGATCAAGGTCAATCCATCTTGATCTGGTAGGCGATAATCGAGAAAAACGCAGTCAAAAGAATTATCCTGCAAATGAGCGATCGCACTTTTACAGTCATTGGCTTCAAACAGCTGTACACTTATCCCTGCTGCTTTCAAAGCCCGCCTGACTGACATGCGGTCTACTTCATCATCATCTACAACTAATACTTTTAGCGTTTCTTCCATCGCTTTTAATTATTGCTCTTATATACAGATTCTCGTATAACATTGAAGTTTTCCAGCCATCTAGATATTTTTTAGTTAGTAGTTAGTGGTTGGTTGATAATTATTTTCAACTGACCAGTGATTCCTCAATAGAACAAGCCCCTAGATTGATCTATAGATTCAATTAGAAATCAGGCAATATCATAATTTCTCAATAGTACAAGCCGCCAGATTTATGTGTGGAACCAATCCCAAATCCAAAATCTTAAATCGGATGGCACTTCACCAACTAAGGCATTTCACAGAGAGTCCAATACTTATTGAGCGTTGCCATGAGTTCAAGAAAATTATTAAATGTCACAGGCTTCAGAAGATAACCAGCGACATTCAAATTATAAGCTTCCACTCTGTCTTTATCTTGATTGGAAGTTGTCATCACCACCACAGGAGTAGGTCTGAGTTGGGGATCAGCCCGTAGTTCTTGGAGAAATTCGATTCCACCCATTTTGGGCATATTTAAATCTAGCAATATCAAACGTCGGTCATTAGGAACCTCAAGAGGTTTACCATTACTACTACGCAGCATTGCTAGGGCTTCTATACCATTAGTGGCAACATATAATGGATTAATAATATTAACTTTTTTGAATGCCCGTTTGACATTCATCATATCTACTTCGTCATCCTCCACTAGTAGTATATTCATCACTCTTTCTGCCATCACTTGCTTTAAATTGATTCAGTTGTATCCTAAATTTACTTTCCTGACTAGAGTATTAGAGTTAGACTTATACCTAATTACCAAAACATTAATACTTCTTAAAAATTAGTTATCATGATTTGGGAATTACCTTTAGCGAATTATAGATGCTCCGATTCTTGTCTACTAGAAGTCAACTATTTATTTTGCCTCTGCAAATTTTGAGGAAAAAATTAGTTTCCCAAAATTTTCTCCCTAATAAAAGATAGGCTACATTAGCCTTGAGTATACATTCCTAAATCACACAATTTCAAAGCAAAATCTAGTAAAAAAATACCTCTAATACCAGTTCATCCCAATTGTAGATTCACTGGTTGAATATCGTCTTCAGCCATTGGTCAGAGTTGCAATAAACTTTTGCAATCAAAATCTTCAACAGAGTTATTCTTTTGGTTGCTTAGACTACCTGAGATTTCAAGGTGATTGTACCTGTTTCAGTTTCGACAATCTTTTTCCGCCCCTGTACTTTCCTTATGAACGAGCGCTTCTAGTGTTTGGCAAATTACAAATATCTTATTCTGAAACTCGAATTGCTTGCACAGAATATTCGATGGTCGAAATTCTATTTTCTGTACTGAGAATGTGAAGTTGATTGCGGATTAATTTTCCTTGGACTGCACAAGCGATCGCTTTATGTAAATTTAATATTGATTTATTAACTAAGAAAATTTTTGCCTGCCGCCTTATGCTAGCAATTTTTCTTCATTCACAGTCTGTAATAGCGGCAATTGTAGCTTAGTGTCAGTACTCTATAGTTATTTGTGATTTAGCCATATGTCCTGGGCTAGATTTTCTCATCTGAGGCAAGTAAAAAACGTGGAAATGACTATTTCTATTGGTGGATGCAAATTTATAAAAATATCATCTATCTTAGGTTTTGGAAAATAAAAAAAAATAAATCACTAAATGTCGGCTTACGACAGATGGAATTAGTAGAGAGTACAAGTAGCAATGAGTGAAATTAGTATTGTTTTAATTGAAGACCATGACTTGACAAGAATGGGACTAAAAGCGGCATTGCAAACCGACAGTGCAATTAGAGTTATCGGCGAAGCTGCAAATGCTACCAAGGGTCTGAAACTTTTGGAAAGTGCCAAGCCAGATGTAGCTGTGGTAGATATAGGCTTGCCAGACATGGATGGTGTTGAACTCACCCGCAGATTTCGGCAGTGGCAGACTGAAACAGGAGATACAACAACTAAAATCCTCATCCTGACAATGGAACACTCAGAGGATACAGTACTTGCTGCTTTTGCTGCTGGTGCAGATTCTTACTACATGAAGGATACCAGCATTGAAAGATTAACAGAAGCAATCCAAGCAACATACGAAGGTAACTCCTGGATTGACCCCGCGATCGCCAATGTTGTATTACAACAAATGCGACAAGTTTTCCCAGATAATCAATCCGTTGACAAACCCAAGACTGTAAAAATAGATGCATTAGCGCCAGAATACGAGCAAGTCTTAGAAACTTATCCCTTAACTCAACGGGAATTAGAAATTCTAGAGTTGATTGTAGCCGGATGTAGCAATGGGCAGATTGCAGAAAAACTCTACATTACAGTTGGAACTGTCAAAACCCATGTTCGCAATATCTTAAACAAACTCTGTGCAGACGACCGTACCCAAGCAGCTGTTCGCGCCCTGCGTTCAGGGTTAGTAGCGTGAACTAATCCGCGCTATACCCTGAAGGTATAGCGCAGGTTTTTCATTTAATCTGTTCATACTACTTAATTGATCAAATAAATTTACTCGGTTATATCTTTATTGAATTATTTAGTCAATTTTATTTTTATTTACAAAAATTAAAACATAGAAGTTTGAGGCAGAATTTGTAATTCCTGAAAACTCCTCAATACATATATTATCTGTAACCATTTTAAATTGCTTTCTTAAAGGAATAAGTATATTCACACCATTGCACCGTTATCAGTCAGATAATTTTGGATTACAAACTAATTGGACTAATTGTTGACACAGAATATTAAATAGATTCATTGGTTTGATTTAATACTAAGCGACAAAGATTTATAGAAGATTACAATCATTTTATTAAATAAGTGTATTTTACTATTAATTTGATGGGGATGCTTGCCTAGATATTATTTCTTGCGATAGACTCTCAACTGAACTTGAGATAGAACAAATAATATTTAGTAATTGTTATACTAATAGCAAAAAGTAAACTAATTGAGGAATACATTTATTATGATCGATCTTATTGCTTGGATCATTTTAGGTATTTTAGCGGGAGCTATTGCCAAAGCAATCTACCCTGGTCGTCAAGGTGGTGGGATAATTGCCACAATACTTTTAGGTATAGTTGGAGCCTTAATTGGAGGAAGCTTATTTAATTTGTTAACCACAGGTACTTTGACTATTACAGGAGTAGGTTTTAACTTTGGAGGTTTAATAGTTGCCATCATTGGTGCAATTATCGCTATCTTTATCTGGAGTTTAATTACACGGCGTAGTGCAGCTTAGAGTAGTGTTGAATATGTATAAACTATCTATGGTTAGCTCCAACTTATTTAGGAACTAACCTTTTTTATTATTAATTAAAAGCAGAAATAATATCATGTCCGCTTGAGGACTTATATTATTCGTTGGGGCCAGTAATGGTTAATTAAGATACTGATAATTTTCCAATGCCCAAGCTTTAGATAATAAAGTAATTAGTCGGACATAATATAGTAAAAACTCCCCTAAGTGTATCTTGGGGAGAATTAAATCAGTACTGCTGTATAAAAATCTAGTAAATAGCTCTAGTATTAATGAGGATGTTGTCAACAATTTGGCTCAGATAATCCGTTACTACACAAGCTAACTTTATCTATAAAACATTAGGAAAAACCAAGAAATTTTTGAGCTTAGTTTTGCAAGCCTGAGTTGTGTATAAACAAATTATAATTGCCAATATCCTCTAATTGCTCAAGCTCTAAACCTTGTTTTAGTGTGCTGATACTACTCTAGGGACTTTTTCACATCATCTTTGATGTTCTCAACTGTATGACGTAGCTGTGCTTCTGCTTGCTTCGCTTGGCCTTCAGCTTTATCCTGGGGATTTCCAGTTACTTCGCCAACCATTTCTTGAACTTTTCCTTCTATGTTTTTAGTGGTTGCTTCTACTCTATTTTCGATACTCATAATTGTTTTTCCTCGATTATTTATTTATAATATATTATTGTTATTAATTCAAAAACTCGCTCCCCAGAGATAAATTTCTCGAACTACTAGTTGCTAAGAGATAGATTTTTAATAAAAATCTTAAAACTAAACTATTTAATTTAAAGCTAATATCTTCCATATGATGGATACGACACACTTATGGAATATTTCAAGCTTTTAGTTCTAAACAAGAACTGACATTAGAAACGGTTTACTATCCGAGTTGCCAGTTATAAATCACCGTAATTAGTCAAGTGTCAAGTGTTAATAGTTAAGAGTTTTTACTATTGACAATTGACAATTGACACTGGACTAAACACTTACTTTCTTCTTCGACCAAACACCATTATCATCTTCATCAAAATTTTGTTGAACAGTTTCCCAAGCAGCTTGTTCTGCCTTTGTTTGGTCATTAGTCTCGTCTAACACAGCGTTGTAGCGCTCAATAAAGGTATTCTGAGCTTCACCGGAAAGATGAGAGCGTACTTCTGGAGATAAATCCTCGGGACTATTGCAACGACCAGGACAGGGACGGGGTAATGCTGTTTCCATCGTATGAATTTCTTCACCACCAGCACTTTCCATCAGTATTTGAAATTCCCCACTCCGATCAGCTGGAACTTCTGCCATGACTAAAAACTCTCCAGCTTGCAGACGAGTTTGATATACTGCGGCTTTATCTTCTGGCATACCTAGGGTGGCTAACACAGAAACTAAACCTGCACCGGCGCTACCTGCGATCGCTCCACTTGCAGCCCCTAATAACAAAGCACCAATTGGACCTGCTGCTACAATTGGACCAACAAAAGGAATGAATAATACACCAACACCTGTAAGCAAGCTCAAAAAAGAACCAAACAAAGAGCCAAAAATTGCTCCTGTTCTTAAACCACCAAGAATTACATCTTTTTTAGTAATGAAACCAGCAATGCGAGTTTCTGATTTAAAGTTTCTGCCCATGACCGAAATATGATCTCTAGGCACACCCCGATCAAGCAAACGCCGAATTACGTCATCTACTTGGTTTTGTTCTTTATAAACAGCCGAAATTGTCCGTTCAGCTTTATATTCTGCCGTCATTCAACACTCCTGTTATATTGTTTTTGCATATATCCAAACCAGTAGTTCGTAGTAAGTCACGCCTGATGTGAATTGAATATGGAGACGCAATATTCCTTGCGCCTGGTAAAAAACGTTTTTTTAGAAATCGACCACTGATACACACCGAGAAACACAGATAACACAGATGGATCTTTCATGGGTGGTTGAGTGGTCATTGGTTTGTTGAGTATTTCCCATGATCTATTAGCGCCTTTGTTAATTCACATTAGACGTAAGTCTCTAGTCTTGATATATTTGGCGAAGATAACACTTACTACGAACTTTCTTATTCATGAGGTGTCAATTCTATCTACCTTGTTTCTCAATCCTTAAGCTAACTCCTCTTATAACTTCAGCAATTCATTAGTGACATAACATCAATCCAAAGAATGATTATGTTTTATTTAGTAATAGGTTTTAACCGACTTGAACTATGAGCCAAGAATTAAAATCCTTGGCGGACTAGGGGAGAATGAAATAAACCTGGCTTTTTTAGCAATATAAATCTATAGCGTTCTTATTTTAATTCAAAAATTATCAGACACAGAGACCCGGATTTTTGGATAATTCGGGGATTTGACTTTCTGCTATATAGAGAAAGTTATAGAAAATAAATCCCCAGTTAAAAATTCTGGGGCAAAAGACATTTGATGTCTATTACTTATTACCGGTAACTTTTTTCAAAAAGTTGCTTACTTCTTCTTCTACTGAAACTGCTTCTTGAGAATTTTCAGGACGATTCATTTTTTCAGCATCAGCAGTACCTTGAACTTCGTTCAGTCCTCCTCCACTGGTACGCTGTTGAGTTTCTTTCAATCCCAGAGGAGCAGATTTAGCTACCTCGTCCGTTTGACGCTGAGTTTCAAGCAATTGATCGGTAGCTTCTGTTGGATTGCTTTGATAGCTTTGTATTGCAGCAGCAGGAAAAGCATTAGAGAACAACAGCAAAGCACATGTAAAGGCTACAAACAGAAAACGTACGGGACGAAAAATAAAACCTAACAAAGAAATAGATTTTTGCATTTTAATTCCTCCAGGGACTGGTGTAAGTAATATAAAATCAAGAGAAAATTGAGCAGTCATAAATACTAAATGCTGTTGTTGATCTAGTATTCACTTTTATTTATCTGTCTCAATAAATTTTTCTTGATTGCATTTCACATTGATTTTTTAAATGCGTGCATAGTAATTTTATAGTCGGGAATCTAGATTTATTAAATCGACCTGTAGACTGAAAGTCTGAATACAAGAATTTACAAGATATTCTCTCTAGAGATAGATATTTTGATATATATTTGTCAGGCTAGTTATTAAATTATTACTTACGCCTGATGTGAATTGAATATGGAGACGCAAAATTCCTTGCGCCTGGTAAAAAACGTTTTTTTAGAAATCGACCACCGATACACAC
>NZ_MRCA01000006.1:0-79003 GCF_001904645.1 Fischerella major NIES-592
ACAATTCACGGGTATGACCAGACGTAGTAGAGACGTAGCATTGCTACGTCTCTACAATGATTTGGCATCGAGCTACAAAAATGTATGCAAACATAATTCATGACCAAATTCAGCAACACCTAATTTGGAGTAGAAATAATTGTTGTTCCTCCAGCTTGGACAAGTCAAACAGGCATCTCCAGGAATTTTCGAGCAGCAGCAACGCCAGCCTCAACATCCCAGCCCGGAATCACCCTTTGCAGCATCTTAGGAGTTATTTGTACATCTGCTGACACCAAGGCGCGAAGTGCCTCATCACTGGGTGGCATCCCCTGTTTAAGCAACACGTCTTTTTCATAATGATTGTACGGCGGCACTAGCATAGGCTGGCAATAAGGCGATCGCACTCAGACCTAAAAACAAAACAGCAGCGAGGGTTTCTAACACCGCTACATGCTTGATAACAGTTGTTTGATACCACTCTCGTCGCGAAAGAATGAACCCAAACTTTAGCAGCACGATCCCAAAAGCGATCGCCGCTAGGCTCGGTAGCCACCCGACAAAGCACAAAGCTGCAATTATCAACACTGCAACCCCATGGTAGGCAAGGCCAATGGCCAGTGAGGGAGGTTTGGGTTTGCGCAGTTTGACAGTAAAAATTGCACTACTGAAAAACAGGGTGTTCAGGAGCCACAGCCCAAACAGGGAGATTGTTGCTGTTCCTGTAGTGGCGATCGCTGCTAGGGGAGCAGCCAAACACACAGCCGCAAAAGTAAGGAATTCATTCCAAATCGATTTTTGTTTGCGGTAGAACACAGCAACCCCATTCATTAGAAAAGCGGCGATCGCCCCCAAGTATAGCCACAGCAGCATGGGTGTTTGCAGGGCTAGATAAGCCCCAATGCTGCCCCATACCAGCAACCGAGGCTTCCAACTGTGGCGCTGTTTGATTTGAAGCGTCAAAGGATACTCGGCTTGGAATCCAGCAAAGGCACAAATAAATGCCAGGGTGGTTGCTAGTGTCCACCCTTGAGCCGCTGCCGCCCCTGTTAGAAACGAGACAATAAGTATGACATACACTCCATGCTCTGGGGAGAACGTGGGGCGATACCAAGGGATCTTATGGGAAATCGCCTCGACCTGTTTGTGTGGCAGTGGAGACGGAGTGGCTGAGTTTGGGGTCGCTGTCATGACACACCTCCTTTCAGTTTCAACGGACGAGCACGCTGAAAAATGCTGAATCTTTTAGGAAAATCCACCCACGCGAATTCCAGCACCCAAAATCACAAATAAGACGGATAACATTGTTATACCGACAATGTGATACGCCAGGGAATAGAGCGTTTCTTTGGTTAGGTTTGGAATGATGAAAAACCGAGCGTGCACAGCTAGAACCAACGTTGCTAACAGCAACCCTAGTTTGATGCCAATGTAGCGAGACAAAAAGGAATCAAACGTCCAAAAATTCTGCAAACCAGGGAAGTAAATCCAGGTTAACCACAAGCCAGTCATGATCTGGAGGAGTAGTGCGACTAGTCCAAAGCCCTCGAAGTGTTTCTCAAACTGGTGGATGCGATCGGGATCGCGGTTGCGTAGGGCTTGAGGCAACACTGTGACAGCAAGCACCAGATGTCCACCCGTCCAGACAGTGGCTCCCAAGGTATGCAGAATCACCAAAATTTTGAACAGCATAGGGATGGATGAAAGCAATCAAGCTTTAGTATGTTCGAGGGCGATCGCCCGTGGAAACAGCACATTATTTTCTTTTGTGCGATAAAAGTTGTGTCCGTCTTGAGAAAGTTGTTTCAGTCGTTTACCCAGATACTTCCAAGTTTTAGCACCTTCTTCAGCAGGACAACAAGTATCTCCACTTTGGCGCAATCCAGTACACAACAAAATATGTCGTTCATAACCACCTTGCCCATTAACGGCAATACCTCGTGATTTAGCCTTCTTTTGCAAGGGTTTTATATCCATAATGAGAGTACTCTAACGATGGTTGGAAATTGCGGTATACAATCTTACCGAACCTTGGCGATCGCAAAAGCGTTGGGTAGTCGAAAGAACATTTGGGTGGTTTAACCAATATCATTGTCTCAGCAAGGATTATGAGCGCCTACCTGAAATCAGTGAAGCTGCTATATATGCGAAGTTGTGCGGCGCTAGACAACCTATACGGCTTAACCAGAGCTTTTATACCGTCCGCTGCGCTGAGGTGTTAGACCGTTTACGGCGACTTGGGTTTAACCTCAAACTCCATTTTGGAACGGTAAAAACATACGTAAAATTCCATAAAAAAGTTGGTTTGTCCCAGAATCAGCGGCACATTCAGGCTTTTAGTCCAGGCAAAGGCCAGTTGAACTGGAGCGATATCTCCAACTTGAACCATCGCAGAGAATGGTGCGGCTGGTTGGTTGCCCAAATTTCCTGCCAGTTGAATGATGGGTCTGCTGTCGTCCCAGGTAGCCCCAAGCTGTAGACCCATTAACTCGCGAATATACTCCGAAACATCCTTTCTCTCAAACGGGCGACCATAAATCGTCGTAGCCGGAAAATACTCAGCGTAGAGTTGTACATTGGCTGCAATTTCAGCACCAAATACATGCGCGATAAATGCAAGCATCATATCCATCCCAGCCGAGACTCCACCGGAAGACCAAATATTACCATCATGAACAAATTTAAAGGTATCTATAAATTAAGTTTGAGATTGAATTTGATTCAGTAATTCATAAAAAGGTTGCCAATTGTCTGCTTGAGTAATTGGTTCCCAGATTGATTCAATCACAGGTCTTAAAATCACAACTTGAGGATTATAACGAACCAGAGTCTGAGATACTTTTTCTATTTCATCTGGCGTCAAATTCGTTAAAATTCTATGGTATATCCCTGACCAATTTAAAAATAATTCGGATCTGCCTAAGGATTGTCCAATTTCTGAGTTGCTGAGAATCACACTTGCATCATCTCTCCATTTGCTAGAAAAGCAAGAAGCCATATCTGCAAAAAAGTGATGATAACTAACTGGATAATGCTTTAAAAATTCAATAGTTGCTTTTAAAATTTCTTTGGCTTCTGGCTCAGACAGTTTTTCAAAACCTAATTTTTTCAACATGAAACAACGATATTCAGCTAAATAATAATCATCAAATTGTGCTAACCCAGCTTCCATATCTGTTTGAGGAATCACAGCTTTTAATGCTTCCTGGAGTGCTTCAAGGTTCCATTTACAAATCTCTGGTTGATTAATGTAACAATAGCGTTTGTAATAGTCAAAGTATGCCGCAGTGAAAAAAGGGTCGTAATTAGGAATAAAAGCATAGGGACCGTAATCAAAACTCTCCCCTGTAATTGACATGTTGTCAGTATTTAGGACTGCATGACAGAAACCAACCGCCATCCACTGTGCTACTAATTCTGCTGTCCGTTGAACTAATTCTGCATAAAATAAAGCATACTTATCTTGTTTCTCGTCTAAATGTTGATAGTATTCTTTAATTACATGATCTAATAGCTTTTTGCTCAAATCTGGACGGCGGAAATAGTGTAACCGTTCAAAAGTACCAAAGCGAATGTGTGATTTGCTCATCCGTACCATTACGGAAGAACGAGTAGGAGAAGGTTCATCACCCCGCCACAAGGATAAACCTGTTTCAATCATGCTGAGACAGCGGGAAGTACGTACACCCATTCTGTGTAACATTTCCGCTGCCAAAACTTCACGAACACCCCCTTTTAATGTCAGCATTCCATCACCACCACGGGAATAGGGTGTTCTACCAGAACCTTTTGTACCGAAATCGTAAAGTTCACCATCAATACCACGCACTTGTCCGTAGAGAAAACCTCTACCATCCCCTAATTGGGGATTGTATTCACCAAATTGGTAACCGTGGTATCGCAATGCTAATAAAGGCTTGCGTCCTGCAAATTTGCCAAAAGCAATGATGAAGTCTTCGTCTGTGACTGCTTGTGGATTTAACCCCAGCTTTGGTAACAATGCGTCATTGCGCCACCTTAGAATGTGTTGAGGAAATTCCGCAGCTGCAACTTCGTCGTAATAATCATCGCCTAAGGATTCTAAGGCGGGTTCGTATTTAAGACTGAGAAAAGGATTTTTAGAATTAGTGTTATGGGGAGTTTCAGCCAGAGTCATTATGAGTACAAGTTAGTTTACCTTCTCTCGATCATAGTCGGAGATGGGGGAGTGTGAGACAAGAAAAGGGAAGGAGGACAAATGACGATTGATAATTGACATTATCTAGCTTGCCAATTAGGATTAGTCAAACTTGTCAAAATATGATCTTGCCATTGCCCATCAATCAATAAGTAATTACGGGCGTATCCTTCTACGACAAATCCTAATCTTTTTAATAAATTCCCACTACGCTGATTATGAGGCATATAATTTGCCATAACGCGGTGCATATTCAGTTCTTTAAATATATATGCGATCGCAGCTTGCAAGGCTTCTGTCATATAACCTTTACCTTGTTCAGCTTCTGCAAGACCGTAGCCAAGGTTGCAGTATTGCGCTACTCCTCGGACAAAGTTACTAAAATTAATAGTTCCAATGATTTTTCTAGGGTTATCTCTTAAAAAGAGAAATAATCTTAAAGACAAATCATTCCTAAATTCATGGAAATTTAATTCTAGCTGTAACTGCCAATACTCTTCTGTGAAAAAACTGTCAGCCCAACGAGGATAAAAAGGAGTAAAATAGGTTTTATTTTCAGTAAAATACTGGATAATTTCAGGTATATCCTCTTGGGTAGCCATACGTAATAAAAGGCGTTGAGTGATAATTAAAGGTAGTTCAATTTCCATAATTTTTATAATCAACGCGATCTAGCTGAAAAACATTCTCTGCTGTTTAATACTTCTTTCATCCCAGCTGTGATTGGTGCAAAACCTTGATTAAATAAGGTCAAGTTGTTGTAACAGGCGTGTTTTAAAATAGCATTTTCTAAATTAGCCCCTCTTAAATCAGTACCACGTAAATCTGCATCAGTTAAATCAGCACCTTGGAAATTGGCATATCTCAAATCTAAGTTTTGGAGTTTAGCATTTGTAAGAGATGCTCCAAAAAATAATGGTAATTGTTTTTTGGATGAGGTTTTCAGTAAATTGATATCATACAAAAACATGACCACATAATGCCTGCTTTTTGGGTCTAACTCTTGTAATGTTGCCTGAGTCATAGCTCGAATCATTGCTGATTTTTCTGGCTTTGTTTGCGAATTATCTGTTAAAACTATGTTCCTAATTGTTTTAATATAATCAGATAAAATAACATGATGTTGGTAATCAACTGTTGATTCAGTTTTTGTATAAAATTGTTTAATTAAAAATATTTGCTGATTTAAAGTATTGCTGAGATTGCCAAGAATCAGTAACAGCCGTAACACTAATAGAATTAATGTTGTCAGGATTGCCCCTGATATCTCTTTTGGAAATTTGATAGTAGAGACGTAGCATTGCTACGTCTCTACAAAAATGTATGCACACATAATTCATGACCAAATTCAGCAACGCCGATGCTAAATTTTAATGTTTCGACAGTTCTATCAATATAACTACTTAAGGTAGAAGATGTGGTGGCAGAAACTTCATGTACTTTAACAATTTTATTAGCTTCTTTACTCATTGACTTAGTTAGTAAAAAGAAAATGTGATCTAGTTTACAAAATTTGAAGTAGGAGTAGCTCTCTTGTTAATTTAGCAGTGAAAATGAAAAAGCAACTTCAAATTTCAGCTTTGATTATTTACCTAGAAACAAAGATTTAATGCCAAGAACAATCAAATTATTCACTAGTTGATATCAACATCAAATTTATTGTTACAATTCTCATGGGATGTAGCTCAATTCTTGATAACCTGATTTCTGAGACAAAATCACAGATGCGATCGCTTAACGCCAAAAACACAGTGTCTGACGTAACCTAAATAAATCAGCAAATTGATCAAGAAGGTAGGCAAAGCCGTGGGAATACGCTACGATTGGCAAAAAGAAGAAATCCGGGCAATATACGATACACCCTTTTTAGAGCTGATTTACCAAGCAGCTAGTGTGCATCGCCAATATCACAACCCCAAACAAATTCAAGTTTGTAAGTTAATCTCT
This sequence comes from Fischerella major NIES-592, assembly GCF_001904645.1. Taxonomy (NCBI): domain Bacteria; kingdom Bacillati; phylum Cyanobacteriota; class Cyanophyceae; order Nostocales; family Hapalosiphonaceae; genus Fischerella; species Fischerella major. The sequence continues at coordinate 6,104 of NZ_MRCA01000006.1, forward strand.
ATTAAAACAGGAGCTTGTCCTGAAGATTGTAGCTACTGCGCCCAATCTTCTCGTTACAAAACAGAAGTTAAGCCACAAGCACTTTTAGACAAAGAAACAGTGGTTAATATCGCCCAGCAAGCAAAAAATAGCGGCGTCAGTCGCGTTTGCATGGGCGCAGCTTGGCGGGAAGTGCGGGATAATTCCCAATTTGACCAAGTATTAGATATGGTCAAAGAAGTAACAGCATTAGGACTAGAAGTATGCTGCACTCTGGGAATGCTGACAGAGAACCAAGCCAAGCGATTAGAAGCAGCAGGACTTTACGCCTACAATCATAACCTAGATACATCGCCAGAATACTATAGCACTATTATCACAACTAGAACTTATAGCGATCGCCTCAATACAATTAACAATGTCCGCCAAACCAACGTCACTGTTTGCTCAGGTGGTATTCTTGGCTTGGGCGAAAATGTCGAAGACCGCGTTTCCATGCTACACACTCTGGCAAACTTACATCCCCATCCAGAATCTGTACCAATTAACATTCTTTCCAAAGTTCAAGGCACACCCCTAGAAAATCAACCAGATGTCCCCATCTGGGATGTTGTGCGGATGATAGCCACTGCACGTTTAATTATGCCAGCTTCTGACGTGCGCTTGAGTGCAGGCAGAGCAAAACTTTCTCAAGTTGAACAGGCTTTATGCTTTCTAGCAGGGGCAAATTCTATCTTTTCCAGCGATGACGGACATATGTTGACCGTTACCACTCCTTGTCCTGGCTATGACGCAGATCAAGAAATGCTAAATTTGCTTGGTTTAGAAATGCGTCCGCCGTTTGTGAGTCAACAGAAGGTCGCAGCTTTATAGAGAGATGGGGTGATGGGGTGATGGAGAGTAGGGGGAGTATGAGGAGTAGGGGGAGAATACAAGTGTTTTTCCATCCCTCACACTCCTCACACCCCTCACACTCCCCTATCTTTTAAAGAATCTTCGCGGCACGCAGACCAAAAAGTAAACCGACAGCAATGCCAAAAAAGATAGCCAAGAAGACGACATAAGATACTACAGCTAACATTACGTTTCTCCACAATTGTTTACTCTGTAAGTCTATTGAATCATTTGTTAGTGGTTAGTGGTTGAAAATAGGGCAAGGGAATAGTTAACAGTGATCAGTGATCAGTGATCAGCTATCAGCTATCTATGCCTGATCACTGTTTACCAGATCAATAAAAAGCTAACGGTGAAGCTGCGGATGCAGGCTGAGGAAGAATAGCATGTGGGATTATATCTTAAGGATTAATGATTTCGGTTTTAGTTATAATCGCCAGCTATACAGTGAAGCGGCTGCTGCATTGCGGTAGAATATCCGACACGCGCTTGCAAAGGGGTTGGTGATGGCTTCCGTAATTAAAGTAAATCTACCGCAGCAGTTTTATGATATTGCGATCGCACCAGGTAGCCTAGATCAATTAGGCGAATTCATGACTAATTTACACTTAGGTAAAAAAGTCCTGCTAGTTTCTAACCCGGTTATCTTTCAATTGTATGGAGAAAGAGCGATCGCATCGCTAAAAGCTGCCAGTTTTGAAGTAGCAAGCTACATCCTGCCTGATGGCGAACACTATAAAACTTTAGCTTCAATAGAAAATTTATACAACACAGCCCTGGAAAATCGCTTAGAACGCTCCGCCACTATGGTAGCTTTGGGAGGCGGTGTCATTGGTGATATGACAGGTTTTGCGGCGGCGACGTGGCTAAGAGGTATTAATTTTATACAAGTGCCTACAACCCTCTTGGCAATGGTAGATGCAGCCATCGGTGGGAAAACAGGCGTCAATCATCCCCAAGGTAAAAACTTGATAGGGGCATTCCATCAACCACGATTAGTTTTAATTGACCCCGATGTGTTACAAACACTACCTACACGTGAGTTTCGCGCAGGTATGGCAGAAGTCATCAAGTATGGTGTAATTTGGGACGCCCAACTGTTTGCCGAGTTAGAAGCGAGTCAGCGTTTGGATGAGATGGGATACATTCAGTCAGAATTAATAGACTCTATATTAACTCGCTCCTGTCAAGCCAAAGCCGATGTCGTCAGTAAAGATGAAAAAGAAGCCGGACTACGGGCGATCCTCAACTACGGACACACCATCGGTCATGCAGTAGAAAGCTTAACTGGTTATACACAAGTACTGCATGGTGAAGCAGTTGCCATTGGCATGGTAGCAGCAGGGCAAATAGCTGTAGAGTTAGGGATGTGGACGCAACAAGAGACACAACGGCAAGATGCCTTAATAGAAAAAGCAGGTTTACCAACTAAATTACCTGCTGGGTTGGATATTGAAGCGATTATTCAAGCATTGCAGATTGATAAAAAAGTGAAAGCGGGTAAAGTCAGGTTTGTATTACCAACCCAAATTGGTGCAGTGACTGTAACAGATCAAGTACCAGCAGATATTATCCGACAGGTATTGGTACAAATGTAGGGAGTATCCCAAAAAGGAGGACAAGGGGGACAAGGAAGACAAGGAAGACAAGGGAGAGAATTTGTATCAAAAATTTTGTGAAATGGTGTAATTATGGTATGGTTTTACTCTCATAATGCTAGCAAAAGCACCGTATAAATTCCTGCACCCAGGACAAAAGCCCAAAAACGGCTTTTTCGCTCTTCTGGAAGCTCTTCCTTGAGGATGTTAAGTATTACTCCACCTGCAAGAAAGGCAAATAAAAGTGCGATCACGGCTTTGGAAACTTCGCTTCTCAGCCCTATTGCTCATCCTATGCTAACTATAGCCAAATACTACAAGGGGTAACTTCCAGAAAGCGCAACTTACCTGAAAATATATGGACTAGTGCCAGAGCGATCGCGCAATTTCCAGTCAGAAACACTAAGGTAGGATTAGACGGCGATTCCACAATTGCCAGTCAGAAATTAACGTAGAATATTCATAGACAAAGGGAATAAAACTAGTTTTTTACTAGTTAATTTGACAAATGTTGCCCTACTGGCACGTCTCCCTACAAGTGGTTTTTAGCCAGAGACTCTATCTACTGCTTTTGTGACAAATAATTGCCAAAATATTTCTCTCCCCTATTCTCTAAAAATCAGGAATTTAACAATCCCAAAATCAAAAATAGGGATCGCTCTCTACAAATTCTTCCGGATGCATTCATTAAGAAGACGGATAAAGAAATGGTAGATGCACCCGAGTTTGTAGCCTTCAGCCTCTGGCTGGGGGCTTTATTATAGCATGGTTAAACATATCAAAACTTCTGCCTTGGTACGGATTGAAAATTTTGGAACTTTGTTCATTTTTACCGGATGCTGTTGTTAGCATTATGGATATAGAAGAGGTAGATGCAACCTAATTGCTGCCCTCAGTACAGGACTGAGGGTTTTTTGTAAAATTCCTAGTTTGCAATTAAAAAATCAATTACCGATTTTTTGGCGTTGCTGAATTTGGTCATAAATTATGTGTGCATACATTTTTGTAGTTCGATGCCAAATCATTGACCAGACGTAGAGACGTAGCATTGCTACGTCTCTACTACGTCTGGTCATACCCGTGAATTGTAAATTCATATCTTGATTCAGCAACGCCGATTTTTTAGCTGAGAAACTGTGGCAGTAGGCTTGGAGCTATAAAAAAGACATAACCAATAAAGGCAAACAATAAAGTAGTTAAAATAGTAAATACATATCCAATACACATCAGTAAACCATCAGATTCTATTGTTGCTACTGCTAATAGTAAAATACCTATAGTTGGGATAGGGTTAGTAAGAGGAACTGGTGATATTAGCAACACTGCTAACCAAGAAATGCAAAATCCATTAAACCGCCAAATATAAGGATTATCAGCTATTTTAGACAAGCGAGGGCGAGCAATTTTTTCTATAATCCTAGTAACGCGTCGTAAATTTTGCAGTAGTATATTGGCAAAAGAACGAGGAAATTTATACCTAGCTATTTTTCGAGGCAACCAAGGCGATCGCCTACCCAAAACCATCTGCATGGATAAAATCAAGCAAGCACCACCAAAGGGTCCTGTTAAGCCTGGTGGCATAGGAAATAAAAAGGGTAAAACTAACAGTGCAATCACCAAATTAAAACCTCGTTCAGAAGTTTCTGCCAGGATATCTCCAAGGGACAATGGCTTTTCAGCTAATCGTTGTAACAGTAACTTGATATCTTGAGAAAATTTCAGATGCATTTGGTGTGAGGCAATGTGAGTTTTCACAATACCGACTCTTAATAAATAAAATAAACTTCATTAGTTACCAATACAAATATTCTGACATTATTTCCGAAAATCGTAGATTGATGGTTGTTGATTGTTGATTGCTTACTACTCCCCACACTTCCCTATCTCCCCACCTAGCGGGGAACAAAAACAGCTACAGCTTTGGGAATCACACGGAAATAAGCAGGAGTATAGGTGGTGATTTCACCATCCGTATTAATGGGACGAGGTTTGCGAGTATATATTTCAATTTCCTGAGCTTGAAGAGCGCGGACATTTCGGGCATTTATGTGTCGTCCTTGTCGCATTCTTGGCAATAAGGGAATAATTTCCCACCAGTGCCTAATCTCTAGACTGTACAAGTCCAATCTTTGATCATCGATCATCGCATCAGGAGCTACTGCCATACCACCACCATAGTAACGACCATTACCGATCGCAATTTGCACGGTTTTCACTTTAATTGATTGATCAGGTAAACGAATCTCTGCACTAAAAGGGCGAGATTCCCAAATAACTTTCACGGCGGTAAAAGCATAAGCGAATATTCCCCAACGACGCTTGACTTCTTTAGTTAATCGCTGGGTAATCTTCACACTCATCCCTAAACTGGCAACATTGAAAAAATATTTGCCATTAACTTCTCCTAAGTCAATGCGTTGTACTTTCCCATTGGCAATCACCTTGGTGGCTTCGGGCAAAGAATTGGGAATTTTTAAAGTCCTTGCGAGGTCATTAGCAGTTCCTAAAGGTAAGATTCCCAAAGGTAAATTAGTTTCTACCAAAGTATCTACCGCAGCGTTAAGAGTACCATCACCGCCACCAACAATTACCAAATCCACTTGATGTTGGTATCTCCTGATTACGTCTGAAAAGTGCTGAGGATTTTCTGCGGATGCTGCAATCAACTCAAATCCCTGTTCTACAAGACAACTCATCACCTCTGACAAACGTTTTTGCCCTTGGCGAGATTGACGATTTACTAACAGCAGTGCGCGCCGATTCATGGGTAGTACTTTTTATAGCTTATACGTAAAAATATTCCTATACTGTCTACACCTTGTTGAAGTTTGCTCTCAGACTGTGCAGGTATTTTTATGAAAAATGCGAATAATTCAGTTTTTATACGCCTATTATATAAGTTCTCTTGTTACTTTTCAGGATTAGTTTTATTTAGCTTAATGTTACTAATTATCAGTGCATTTGTACCTAGAAAATGGGGTAATTACTCACAAGACAATTGTGAGATGCAAATTTGTGTTTCTAATACAGGTATTCACACCAATATTATATTGCCAACAAAAAATAATATTTTTGATTGGCATAAATTTATATCTATCGGCCAAGTTGGTATAGATACGGCACAAGATTACAATTATATAAGTTTTGGTTGGGGAGACAGAGATTTTTATATGTTAACTCCTGCTTTATCTGATTTAAAATTTTCTACTACTTTTAAAGCACTATTTCTTCCTACTCCCTCTGTAATGTATGTTAAAGGGTATCTATCAATACCAAATTATTTAGATGTTAAATGTATCCAAATTAGCAGAAATGACTATTTACAACTAGTGGAGTATATTCAAGCTAGTTTTCAGCTAGATGCAAAGGGTGAAAAAGTTCGCTTGGGAAACGGTCACACTATCAATGCAGGCTTTTATGCAGCAGTTGACAGTTACTCGATCTTGCAAAATTGTAATTCTTGGACAGCAGCAGCTCTGAGAAAAGCTGACATTAATACTCCTCTTTGGGATGCATTTTCATCTGCTATTATGTTGCACCTTAGAGATAGTTGTAATTAACAAAGCAGAGGATTTGAATTATGAACTAGACTTATTAAAAGCGCGATCGCTTATATTCAGATACTGAATATAAATCAAATATATTGATTTATATTACTCAAAAAATAAATAGTAAAGATGGAAAAATTATTGATTTGAAATGTATTATTTTTTAGTTTCACCATTACTGAGATTATATTCAGTAAAAATCAATCAATGTCTATTTTAATCCATGAAATAAAAAGGTAAAAGAAAGAAGTAATTCATTAGTTTTACTTGCTTTCCTTTCACCTTGAAGTTGAGGTTAACCCTGATTGTGTTGGCAAAGTAGTGGAAAAACTACTTACTGAGAATTGTAATCACAAGTATCAAAGATGTTGCATCACTTTTTATCTATGGAAATGATTATATTTAACGAAAATTTAGATAAATTTTAGAAATAGAAGCTAGTGGTAACAAACTATAAAGACTCGGTGATTCTAAGAACTAATTTAATTAGAATAGCTTTTGTCAAGATCGTTAATCAAGCGATCGCATATACTAGAGCAAACGGCGAGCCTAACGCAGAGATTGATAGCGTTCTAGCGATTCCAATGCTTAAGCGTGAATACACAATCATATGTAGCTTTAGCTAACAGAATCGGTACAACAACTAAATTTAATACGAATTCATCCATCAGTTATACGGGTTAATCAGTAGAGTACCCCCATTAGTTAGAGGAGTAAGAAATTTTAAAAGAATAAGCTGGAGTAGGGAACATCCAAAACAAAGGAGGGACAAACTGTCAATCACAACCAATCGTCATCAGTTCACTAGAAACTGTTCTGATTAGTGCCTTTTCATTAAAAAAAGATATCGCAGACTTAAATAATGGAAGTGAATCCTTAAGCCTGCGGCGGCGGCAAAGCCGTACATTCTTTTTCGGTCAGGAGAAAGTGAAAACTATGGTGTTCAAAGACCGAGCTGCGGCAGGACAACTGTTAGCCGCACAACTAGCAGCTTATGCTAACCGAAAAGATGTAATCGTATTAGCACTACCACGAGGTGGTGTACCTGTTGCTTTTGAAGTTGCCCGCAAAATCAATGCCCCACTAGACGTTTTTCTTGTCCGCAAACTGGGCGTGCCTGGACATGAGGAGTTAGCGATGGGGGCAATTGCTTCTGGCGGGGTGCAGGTACTCAATGAAGCAGTAGTACAAATGTTAGGCTTATCCCAAAAAGTAATTGAGCGGGTTGCAACTCAAGAGCAACAAGAATTGAATAGACGCGAGCGTCTTTATCGAGATGACCGACCTTTCCCAGTTTTACATGAACGCACAGTGATTTTAGTGGATGATGGTCTAGCCACAGGTACAACAATGCGGGCTGCGATCGTAGCATTACGGCAACAGCAACCTGCTCGGCTTTTGGTTGCTGTGCCAGTCTCATCACCAGAGGCTTATCAGGAGATGCAAAAGTTAGTAGACGAAATCGTGTGTCCACAAACGCCCGATCCTTTTTATAGCGTTGGTCTTTGGTATCAAGACTTTCCACAGGTCAGTGATGAAGAAGTTTGCAATTTGCTCAAACGAGCTACTAATAACAATCAACACTCAACAGTTAGTAACTAAAGCGAACAGCATCCTAACTTCATATGCTTAGCTCTCGGATCAATTTGATGCCGTAATTCACATTGATGATACCAGGGGAGTAGAACCGCTAGACCGGATGGCTAAACAAGAAACAGGGGAAGTGCCAGAAACATTTCCTTCTGGCTTTTAGTGGAAAAAACTAATTAGAAACTATTAAACTTATGCATCTTCACAGTCCTGCGTTTTTGACAGGGAACAGCATTCCGTCCCAATACACTTGCGATGGTGACAATCTCTCTCCTCCTCTGAGTTGGGATAGTCCACCAAATGGTACTGTCAGTTTTGCTCTCATTATGGAAGACCCTGATGCACCCAAGGAAACATTTACTCACTGGGTTGTATATAATTTACCAGATCATATTGAGTATTTGCCGGAAGGTGTTGTCAATCATGCCACATTGCCTGGTGGTGGTGTGCAAGGGAAAAATGATTTTGGTCAATTGGGATTTGGTGGTCCTTGTCCACCTAGCGGTACCCATCGCTACTTCTTCAAACTCTATGCGCTGGATCAAATACTAGATTTGCCACCGGGAGCTAGCAAGGCAGACGTGATCGCAGCTATGGAAGGTCACGTCTTGGAGGCTGCTGAATTAATGGGACGCTACGCTCGACAGAGCTAGTTTCACCTTTAGCCCTATTGAGTAGGAGAGTAATAATGGCTACCATTGAACAATTGCAAGCATGGCATGAGTTGGCACAACAGTTGCGGGTTGATAGTATTCGTGCCACCACAGCAGCTGGATCGGGTCATCCCACTTCCTCTATGTCCGCCGCAGACCTGATGACAGTGCTGCTTGCCAAGTATCTCCGTTATGACTTCAACAATCCGCACAATCCCAACAACGACCACCTGGTTTTCTCCAAAGGCCATGCATCACCGCTATTGTACGCGATGTATCGCGCAGCAGGGGTAATTGACGATCGCGAATTGATGTCCCTCCGCAAGTTTGGCAGCCGCCTAGAAGGACATCCTACAACTGTACTGCCTTGGGTAGAAGTAGCAACGGGTTCACTGGGGCAGGGTTTACCGATTGCTGTTGGTATTGCTTTGGCTGGCGAATATTTAGACCAGCTACCTTACCACACTTGGGTTTTGTTAGGGGATAGTGAAATGGCGGAAGGTTCAATATGGGAGGCTTTTGAACACGCAAGTCATTACAAACTGGCAAATTTGATTGCGATCATTGATGTCAACCGCTTGGGGCAGCGAGGGCAAACCATGTTAGGTTGGAACACTCAGGTGTACTGCGATCGCGCCAGAGCTTTTGGCTGGAAAGCTATTGAAATCGACGGTCACAATTTAGAAGAGATTGATCAAGCATACTCAGCAGCCATACATAACCTTGACTATCCTACAGTCATTGTGGCTCGGACAAAGAAGGGCAAGGGTGTTGCACATTTAGAAGACCTTGGCGGTTGGCATGGTCAGGCATTGAAACCCGATGATGCTAAGGCAGCGATCGCCCAATTGGGTGGTGAACGTCACATCACTATTGCCGTCGAGAAGCCTGAGGAGCAGCCTCTAACAGCTACAACTGGGCAGCAAGCTCAAACTCTTCAACTTCCCATCTACCAAGAAGGTGATTTAGTGGCAACTCGTAAAGCGTACGGAGATGCCTTGAAAGCTTTAGGAGGATCTCGACCAGATGTGGTTGCTCTTGATGCGGAGGTAAGTAACTCTACTTATGCTGAAGATTTTGCCAAAGCTTACCCTGACCATTACTTTGAAATGTATATTGCTGAGCAGCAAATGGTTGCGGCAGCAGTGGGTTTGCAAGTGCGGCAGTATAAACCCTTTGCTTCTACTTTTGCAGCGTTCTTAAGTCGGGCTTACGATTTTATCCGTATGGCTGCCATCTCTCGCGCCAATATCAAACTTGTTGGTTCTCACGCAGGAGTTTCGATTGGTCAAGATGGTCCTTCCCAAATGGCACTGGAAGATTTGGCTGCTTTGCGGGCAGTGTGGAGTAGTACTGTACTCTACCCCTGCGATGCCAATCAAACTGCTAAACTTGTCGCTGAAATGGTAGATCGTGATGGCATTGTCTATCTGCGGACAACTCGGGAAAAGACGCCTGTTCTCTATGAAGTTGATGAAGACTTTCCCATTGGTGGCAGCAAGGTCATCCGCAGTTCCGATGACGATCAAGTAGCAGTCATTGCAGCAGGCATTACGGTACATGAAGCACTCAAAGCTTATGATCGCCTCAAGCAAGAAGGAATTACAGTGCGTGTCATCGATGCTTACTCAGTCAAGCCAATTGATGCTGCAACCCTGCATCAGGCTGCCCGTGATACTGCTGGCAAACTTGTCGTAGTAGAAGACCACTGGAGTGAGGGTGGACTGGGTGCTGCTGTCCTTGATGCTTTTGTGGGTATAGGTACTGCTCCAGCTTATGGTGAGTTGGGGCTGAATCTAGTGAAACTGGCAGTACGAGATATGCCGGGATCAGGCACTCCAGAAGAACTACTTCATGCAGCACAAATTGACGCAGATGCTATTGTCAAGGCAGTGCGATCGCTAGTCAAACAAGCAGCTTGGATGCCAACAGAGTAATAACATCGTTCAAAGTTTGAAACCAGGTTCTGCCTGGTTTTATTTCTAGTAGTTCACTCGCCCGCAAGTAATACCATTTCACTTTAATGACGCTACATTTAAATCACATGCACAGACTTGTTATGGCACGTCTTTACTAATTTCAGCTTGAGCCATTAAAGTGCCTACTACGAACTATGAATGAAATATGACTGTGATTAAGGGCAGTAAGGCTAATAGAAAACTGTGCCAGGAGAGCAAGTGAGATTCTGATGTGGGTTCGCTTTGTTCTAGCAAAGCTTCTATTCTCTGTTCTAAACGAGCTACGCTACTAGAACCCAATGCTGCACAGCAGATTTCTGAGGTCACAGGCGGAGTACTGATTACTAATACTAGTGATTCCGCTAGTAGTAAGGGATCTACTTGGGAAGCAGCATGAGCATCAGCACGTAGTTCGCGTAATATTAGTAGTTCTTGCCATAAAGCATCAGTATTTGGCAACCAAGCAGTACAGGAACGTACCCAACCCAGCCAAAAAAACCAGAATGTGTCTCGGTAATGATAATGGCCTTGCTCGTGTGCTAGAACTGTCTCTAAGTGAGCAGGTGAAAGAGTTTCTAGTAATCCTTGGCTGAGAACGAGCTCGGGTTGCCAAAAACCAATTTGCCCTGCAAATAATGCTCCTGTATCCAGTAGTCGGACTTGTCTACCCGCAAGGTTGACAATTGGACACTCACGTACGGATTTTACTGATCGCCACCCTTGCCATGCTAGTTTGATCCATAATGCTGCAAAAAAAGCAAGTAAAATTAATGCTAATACATAGCCAAACCAGCCTGCTTGCAAACCACCCATTTTACCTTGGGGTCCCATACACAGCAGGGCGATCGCTGTCATGATGATCAATAAGGGGGGAAAGATAAAGAAAAATAGGGTTCTTTGCCACCGTTGCTTCCAGGTAGCTTGGCAATCACTCCAAGAGTGTCTGAGCCCCCAAGAAATTGCTAAAGCCATCAAAATCATCAGCAGATGCATCACTATTCCTCCCTTGCTTGCCGTGCAGCTTGAATGCGTTTGGCGATCGCTTGTATTTTCTCACTAGCTGCTTCATCAAGACTATCTGCAAAAGCAGCAACAACATCGGGGTTGCCTACCGCTAAAAATCGCTGTAATTGTTCATGGGCTTTGATGACTTCGGCTTGTTGTTTTGTAAGCAACGGTCGCCAGTAAAATGCTCGTCCTTTTTTGTCGCAGACAAGCCAACCTTTTTCAGTTAAACGGCGCAACACAGTAGTTACAGAAGTATAAGCTAGTTCTCGATTCGGATCAGCCAGAATGCGATCGTGTACATCTTTGACTGTAGCGGAACCAAGTTCCCAGATGATATTCAAAATTTCTGCTTCTAACGGACCTAGAGATAGCTGTTTTGGGTGATAGTCAGGTAAAGGTGTCATATTGATTTGGTTAGTAGCTTAGTAGTTAGTGGTTGGTAGGGGTACAAAACCTTATGCTCTACTAATTGAGTGGTTTAAACAACAAACTACTTAATTAACAAATTACTTATCACTCCTATAACTTTATTTAATAGGAAGAACAAATACACTTTATTGGTATTTGTTCTTTTTTTAGATTACCGTTGATTTCACAACTAAATTGGCTGCCATTCTAACAAGAAGATTTTTTATGTAATCACATTTGTTAAAACCAGTGGTGAGAAACTACTACTATGGTTGGTGACATCCAACTGGGTAGAATGTGATATCGGCAGTCTCAAATCAGGTGTAACCCAGCGCGTGAAGCTATTCATTTACCATACTCCGGAATTAACTCCAGTGGATAAAGTGCCAGAATGCGCGATCGCAGTTGATGTGCTGCGAGCCACTTCTACAATGGCAACAGTTTTGGCTGCTGGTGGTGAAGCAGTCCAAGTCTTCAGCGATTTAGAGCAACTTATACAAGTCAGTCAATCTTGGCCCGCTGAAAAACGGCTACTAGCTGGAGAACGCGGCGGGGCGAAAGTTCCTGGCTTCGATTTAGGTAATTCTCCTCTCGACTGTACCCCAGACAGAGTAGAAGGAAGGCGGTTGTTTATTAGTACTACCAATGGTACTCGGACTTTACAAAGAGTCCAAAATGCTCAAACTGTAATTGCAGCAGCTTTTATTAATCGTGGTGCAGTGGTGAGATACCTTTTGGAGATGCAACCACAAACAGTATGGATTGTAGGTTCTGGCTGGGAAGGTAGTTTTTCTCTAGAAGATACCGCCTGTGCAGGTGCGATCGCTCATGCTGTTGTAGAGCAAACTGGCTTACCAACTGATGAAATTGCTGGTAACGATGAAGTTATTAATGCGATCGCTCTTTATTCTCAATGGCAAGATAATTTATTAGGACTATTTCACCACGCCAGTCACGGTAAACGTTTGTTACGTCTGGAATGTTATGAAGACCTGAAATATTGTTCTCAAGCCGATACTTTAGATGTTTTGCCTGTGCAGAAAGAACCAGGCGTTTTAAAAAGGTATTAAATTATTCGGTGAACAGTTACCAGTTAGCAGTTGATAACTGATAACTGATAACTGAACCTGCCTTTAATTAAGATTTTGGTTGTAACAGCGGATACACACCAACAGCAAGGCTAATAAATCCAATCACTATCCACCATGTATCACTTTGCTCAACCTGCAAATATGACTGTTTGTTATTTCTGACGAAGTTATTGATTTGGGATGCGATCGCTCGCTGCTGATTTTCATCGCTATAGCTTGTGAAGGAAGAAAATGGTACCTCACTGTTACTAGTTTGGATCACAACTTTTGAGGATTCGTTATCCTTAGGACTATAAAATCTAGCTCCCTGTAATTTATTAACTGGCAATTCTTTTTCTTCAGACCAAAGAAAACCCGAACGTGCTAGTTTACAAGATGCTTGCTGCTCAGTTCGACTACAAGTCAGCTTATTTGATTGTGCAAACGAAATTAAAATAATCCCCAGTATGATAAAACCGAGTCTCAGTTTCAATTTGACCTCCCAACATTTAAGTCAGTGATACCTCTATGCACAGAGAACACGTTGTTTACCAGTGGTAAACTAAAATTCCATAGCAATTTTCTAGAGAAAAATAAGTAGTTTTTCTCCAAGCAAATACTGTTCAGTGGTTAGCAATAACCACCGATAAAAAGTTTAATGAGATAGCTTATTAGCTATATTTTATGTTTTCAAATCTTTGTTGTCAGCCCGAAATTATACCATTTTGATGATCAATTGTAAGGTATTGCTAATATCATTCATTCACAAAATATTACAAGAGGCAAAATCCAGAAACTAAAAACTGGAAAGAAAATAAACTTTTATTTTTTCTTGCCAGTCTTTAAAACAAATACTCAATTCTTATAAGATTTCTCAGTATTTTTCCTGATGATCAAGAAAATTATGTCAAGTTGTTAATTATTATTCATTTTTATTCATATTCTTACATTTTAAAAAAGAATTTATTTTTTAAAAAAATTTTTCACTTAACAAATATGCCTGCAAATTAGTTAAGAATACAATCATCAGACTTAATTTATGAAAAATATCAGAAAATGTTAGTTGTTAAATAGCTAAATATATGTATTTCTTGTTTGCTCTAGTCTAATTCCTATCTGACGCCATTGCTAAACCAGCTAGATAGGCTGTTGTCCAAGCACTTTGAAAATTAAAGCCACCAGTTACACCATCGATATCTAAAATTTCTCCTGCAAAGTAAAGACCCCCAACCAACTTACTCTCCATTGTCTTAAAGTTGATTTCTTTGAGGTTGACACCTCCACAAGTTACAAACTCTTCTTTAAACGCTCCTTTACCATTAATCGAAGATTGAGTTTGTGTAAGTTCTTGCACTAATTGATTTAATGTTTTGTTTGATAATTCTGCCCAACGACTTTCAGAAGAAATTCCTACACAAAAAACAATGTATTGCCAGAGGCGGTGAGGTAAGTCAACAACGCGATGAGATGCGATTAAACGCTTAGGTGAATCGTTCTTAGCAGTTAACAAGTGTTGACGTACTTGTTCTTGTTTGAGGTACGGTAGCCAATTAATAACTAAAGTGGCTTGATAATTACTTGAGTGCAGCATTCTTGCACCCCAAGCAGACAATTTCAACACCGCTGGACCACTTAAACCCCAATGGGTAATCAGTAATGGGCCTGTTTGTTCCAGAGGGGGATATTCTGGTACAACTAGCCGTAATTTCACAGGATTAACACTTACCCCAGCTAATTCTGTCAGCTTTTTATTTTTAATATTGAAGGTAAATAAAGATGGGACTGGTGGTTCAATAGTATGTCCTAGTTGTTGAGCTATTTTATAGCCTATGGGATTGCTACCTGTTGCCAATAGTAGGCGATCGCATTGTAATTTCTCGCCCGACCTCAGAGTAATCTCGAAGTGAGAAAGTGGGGAATTTGCCCCTCCTAGCCTGGCTCCCACCACCGCAGTTCCTGTGCGTAGTTCCACCCCAGATGCTTTGGCTGCACTCATGAGGCAGTTGACGATAGTTTCTGAACTATCTGTAGTGGGAAACATTCTGCCATCAGCCTCAGTTTTTAACTTAACACCATGAGCCTGAAACCAGGTGATCGTATCTTGGGGTTGAAAGCGGGTAAAAGCGCCCAATAAAGCTTTGCCACCTCTGGGATAATTTTTTACCAACTCTTGGGGTTCAAAACAAGCATGAGTAACATTGCAGCGTCCACCACCAGAAATACGAACCTTTGCCAATGGTTGATGACTGGCTTCTAGTAAAATCACATGGGCGCGAGGATGAGCTTTAGCAGCAGTGATCGCGCCAAAAAAGCCAGCCGCGCCACCACCTATAACTACTATTTGCAATTTGTCATTTGTCATTAGTCAATTATCAATTTTTATTAGCTAGTGGTTAGTAGTTAGTGGTTACTCTTCCATCCCTCATACCCCCACCTCACTACTCTGGTTCAAAACCGTCTTTTTCTGTGCCACATACTGGGCATACCCAGTCTTCAGGTAAATCTGCAAAAGCTGTGCCTGCTGGTATGCCAGCATCTACATCACCTTCCGCTGGGTCATATACGTAACCACAGACTGTGCATACATACTTTTCCATTTTTCTGTTTTCTCAATTACATTTTTTATATTGTTTTCATATTAATTCTATTTACTCAAAGTAGTGGCTGTTTGATTTTTACCATAATCAGAGATTAGTTTATTGAGCAATGTAAACGTTTGAAAAATTACAAAATACGATTAATGAAGCATTGATTTCCGCAGAGATTTTTATGAGAGTTTGTAAGTCTGTTTGCTTTGATGATGATAGTTTTGATTAGCTCATCTTATTCTGAATTTAGTTCAAAAATTACGCAAATATACCATTTGTTATACCAAGTGTTTAATCTTATTCTGAATATTTAAGAGAGAAAAGAGTACACAACAGTGACCGCAAGGCCAAAGTTTCCGAATCTCATTCGTGAGTTGAGAAAAAGGCTAGGAATCTCACAGGAGCAACTAGCTCGTCAGTTGGGGGTTTCGTTTCAGACGGTCAACCCTTGGGAAAACGGTCGTGCTAATCCCTCACCAATGGGGATAAAGTTAGTTGAGCAACTGCTGATGGAAATGCCTACTCAAGATCAAGAATTATGGGAGCAGTATTTTTCAGACCAAGACCCGAACAGATGAGAGTTTGAGGAAGGAGTCATGCCAGGAAATGAGCGGGAAAAAATACGCCACCTGTTAGTTCTCCGAGACTTGCAAGGACGGCGAACTATTCCCTTGAAAGAGGCTACATATTCTCTGGGACGGGATGTCAGAAATGCGATCGTTCTTCGTTCTCGATCTGTCTCTAGACAGCACGCCATTTTATTACGGGTAACTCTGCCAGAGATAGAGCAGTATGGCTTTCGGATTATTGATGGCAGTTTTAAAGGCAAAAGGAGTACAAACGGGCTATTTGTGAATGGTATGAAATGCTTCTCTCATGATCTCAAGCATGGAGATGTGATTGAATTTGGCAATAATCAAGTGAAAGCCAAATACTATGCGATCTCAAATTTATCAGAGCAAGCTTTTTCGGAATCTTGTGTTGCTGAAGATATATCTGGCTTCCTATCGGAACAAGCGAGTCCTGTTAATCCCTTTGAAACTCTCATTGTCCCTACAGATGGTGTCGACGGTGCTAGTGAAGTTGCCCTTGCTCGGTTGGCTTCTTTCCCTGAATTGATTCCTAATCCAATTATTGAAGTCGATATAGAAGGAACAGTAACTTATCTTAATCCTGCTGCGGCTTTGAAATTTCCCGACATTAGAAAATTAGGTGTACAGCACACAATTTTGGCAGGACTTGCTAGTGCTGTTCAAAATCGCCAAGGGAATTCTTTTATTCGAGAAGTAGAAATTGGGGAAGAAGTATTTGAACAATCGGTTCACTATCTTCCAGAAAGCGATTTAATTAGAACTTTTATTGTCAGGGATATTACAGAGCAAAAGCAGGCTGAGATTGAATTACGCCAGCGCGATCGCCTACTCCAAGCAGTAGCAGAAGCCACTAATTCTTTACTCACAGAAATGAACTATGAAAAAGCCATTGATAAAGCATTAGCAGTTCTGGGTGAAGCTGCTCAAGTAGATCGAGTTTATTTGTTTGAGAACCATCCTCACCCTGTCACCGCAGAAATGGTAATGACGCTCCGATTTGAATGGAGAAGCGATTCTGTTCTGCCCGAAGGTAGTAGGCAAAGTCAATCCTATCAAGTCTCTGGGTTAGGCCATTGGTATACTGCCCTCTCTCAAGGAAAATCTATTCAGAGTTTGACTCAAGAATTAAGCGCTATTGACCAAGAAATTCTCCATCGTGAGGGCATTTTATCCCTATTACTTGTGCCTTTGCGTCTAGACGAAAATTTCTGGGGTGTCCTTGGTTTAGCAGATTGTTGTAAGCAGCGCCAGTGGTCGAGGCACGAAGAATCTACTCTCTTGACAATGGCTGCTAGTATCAGTGGCGCTCGACGGCGACAACAGGTGGAGGAAATGATCCGTTACCAGGCTCTCCACGATTTGCTAACGGGATTACCTAATCGCCTGTTATTTAAAGAGCAATTGACGAGAACATTACCGAATGCGGCTCGTAGAGAAGAGAGTTTAGCTGTAATGTTTCTAGATTTAGATCGATTCAAAACGATTAATGATACTCTGGGACATACGCTTGGTGATCAATTGCTACAAAGTGTTGCCCAAAGATTACGGGAATCCCTTAGAGCTGGTGATGTTGTTGCCCGTTGGGGAGGCGATGAATTCATCATCCTCTTGCCCCAAGTTAATTATGTGGAAGAGGTCGCCCAGGTAGCCCAAAGAATCCTGCAAGAACTAGAAAAAGCTTTTCATATAGAGGGACATGAACTTTATGTCAGTGCTAGCCTTGGCATTGCTCTGTTTGACGAGCATAGTCCTGATGTTGAAACTCTGATCCAACATGCAGATGTGGCTTTGTATCATGCCAAAGACGAGGGTAGGAATAATTTTCAATTTTATACAACTTCTATCAGTTCCAAAACTCCTGAAATATTGACTTTAGAAAGGAGCTTGCGCCATGCCTTAGAACGAGGAGAGTTTATAGTTCACTACCAACCCCGGGTAAATATTGACACAGGAAAAATTACTGGTATGGAAGCACTGCTGCGTTGGGAACATCCAGATATGGGATTAGTAGCTCCCAGTAAATTTATTCCCTTGGCAGAGGAAAGCGGATTAATTATCCCTATTGGAGAATGGGTGTTGCGGACAGCTTGTAGGCAGAATAAGACTTGGCAGGATGAAGGATTACCTGCTATTACTATGGCTGTCAATCTTTCTCTCAAGCAATTCCGCCAACCAGGACTGGTGGAGACAGTGGCTAAGATTTTGGATGAGACGGGTTTAAAAGCACGTTTCTTGGAATTAGAAATTACAGAAACAACTGCTATTGAAGATTTGGAATTTACCAGAACTGTGTTGCAACAGTTAGAGGAGATGGGAGTTCACCTTTCTATTGATGATTTTGGCACGGGTCATTCTTCTCTATCACGTCTACAGCTATTACCACTCCACAATTTAAAAATAGATGGTTCCTTCGTTCGTGATTTGACGAAGGATGTGAAAGTGGCTCACATCGTCAAGGCGATTGTTGGCTTGGGGAGAAGTTTGGGGTTGAGGCTGACTGCTGAAGGAGTAGAAAAGCAAGAAGAACTGGAATTTTTAAAATCTATCAACTGCGAGGATGTTCAAGGCTTCCTCTTTTACCGTCCGCTTTCTGCTCAAAAAGCAACAGAAATTCTTTGGGACGAAGGAGTGAAGGAGGCTGTGGGGAATGATGCAGTTTTACTATGAGTTTTATATATCTGACGCAAAGACAAGGAGCAGGTTGTGTGGGATGGTGGACAAATAAATGCCCACACAACTACGATACAAGTACGACTAAGCCTACCCCAGATTCGCCAGGGATGCATCCAACCACCTGTCAAAGTTCTGTTTCTGTGTGGCAGAGGGATTAACTACAGGTTGCACGTGGTATTTGCTTGCAGGTGGAGAAGCCAAGGTGACAGGGTAAATGCGAAGTTCATCTTGATGGAAAACCGCAATTTGGATAATGTCTTGGGGTTGGTAATCTTTCAGGCGATCGCTTAATTGATTTGCTGTCACCTTGATCCCATCGATTGCCAACAGTTCATCACCAGGATCAATCCCAGCCAATTGGGCTGGGGAGTCGGCTTCGACGAATTTAATTATGTCCCGTCCATTTTCGCTACCTACTCTCACACCTAAGTAAGGTTCTGTTTCTGTCTGTGCTACCAATTGCAAGCCAAAAGGTTCTAGGTACTGATTGAAAGGTAATTCTTCAGTACCATCTATGTAGCGTTGAAAGAAATCAGATAAATCGACTCCTGCTACAGATGCTATTACTTCTTGCAACTGTTCTGAAGTATAACCAATTTCGTTTTTGCCAAATTTGTGCCACATTTGCAGCATGACATCATCAAGCGATCGCTTGTTGTTATGCCGAGAACGAATCAGCAAATCTAGCAATAACGATACCATTTCTCCTTTCAAATAATAGGATATTTGAGAATTACCACTGTTGGCATCCTGACGGTACAGTTTAATCCAAGCATCAAAACTAGATTCAGACAGGGGTTGCACTTTTCGCCCTGGAGTTGTCAGATACCTGGTAATTTCTTTACCCCAATTATTCAAAAATGATTTGACATCGTAAATGCCAGCCCGTAAAGGAATTAGTAAATCGTAGTAACTAGTTGTTCCCTCACAGAACCACAAACAAGAGGTATAGTTTTCTTGGTCGTAATCAAAAACTTCCAGTTCCTTAGGACGAATGCGCTTGACATTCCACAAATGGAAAAATTCATGGGCTACCAATTGCATGAAGCGATCATATTTTTCGCGATCGCGAAATCCAAACCGCTGATAAATCAACGAGCAACTGTTTTTATGCTCTAAACCCCCATAAGCTTGGGCGAATAAATGCACCAGAAACACATATCTTTCATAAGGCAAGCCACCAAACATTTGTGCTTCGACTTCAATAATTTTGCTGATATCAGCAATCATCTGCTGCACTTGGCAATTACCACGTCCCCAGATAGCTAGTTCGTGGGGTTTATCTAGTACCTGAAAGTGATAGAGCTGATGAGAACCAATCTCAAAAGGACTATCTACAAGGGTGTCGAAATCCAAAGCACAAAAAGTGTTGGCTTGTCCCGGGACAGGTGGTAGTGCTGTAGTTACCCGCCATTCTGACCGTGGTGTCACAATAGTCACAAAAATTGGTTGCTTGTCAAATTTTGGTAGTCTAAAAAACAGCGCCGCACCATTAAAATAACCGTGCGTAGAATCTAAATGATTTGTCCGTACGGTAAGTTCATTAGCAAAAATGCGGTATTTTATAGTAACTTCTGATACATCGTTTGTTTCTACCTGCCAATGATTTTTACTAATTTTTCGCCAATTTAAGGGTTTATTATTGCTGAAAGCAGTAAATCCCTGTAGATGCTTAGCATACTCCCGCACTAAGTAGGAACCAGGAGTCCAAACTGGTAATTTTAAATCAAGAATGGAAAAAGGGTAGCCCACAAGGTGTAAGGTCACCTCAAACAGATGGTTTTCTGGTTGAGGCATTGCCACTTGGTAATGAATGGTTGGTAATTTTTTTTGAAGGCGCGTATCGGTACAAGGTGCTATTGTTTCATTCATCTGAACTTAAGAGTAAACATTACGGAATAATGAGTCAAAAGATTAATTTAACTCATAACTCCTAACTCATAACTCTTGTATGAACAAACAGTCAGAATGATCTGAAAGTATTAAACTTTGCCAGCCAAGTTCATCAATTGGCGAAAGTTGACGAGATGAACCACTTGATTAGTATTGTCAATTTTTATCCAACCTTTTTCGTCTAATTTTTCCATAATTTTAGTGGTTTCTTCAACCCCAATTTCTGTAACATCTGCTAGATCTTTGAAAGAGATGTTAAAAATTTCTCTGCCTTTGCTTGATTCTTCACTATAGCTTTCGCCCAAGCTGACAAGAGTGTGAGCTAGTTTAACCGCTGGCGGAGCAGAGCGCATTTGCAAGCGTACGTTCGCGTGTCGCAGTCGCCGCACCATTAATTGCAGCATTCGGTGGTGTAACTGCGGGTCTTTAAATAATATATGAATAAATCTTTCTCTAGAGATACTCAGTAATTTTACTGTTGAAAGAGCAATTACATCGGTTGAGCGAGGAGATTCATCCAAAATTGCCATTTCTCCAAAAAAATCGCCTCTACCTAAAATTGCCAAAGCAACAGAATCTTCCCCTATAGTGCGTCGGACTTTTACCCAACCAGAAACTACAAAGTAAACTGCATTACCCCAGGCATCTTCCATCAAAACAGCTCGTCCGGCTGGGTATTCGTGTTCAACAGCAACCGAAAGCAACCATTCCAGAGTTTGTGGATTGGCTGTACTCATTAAAGGGAAAAGTTCACTAAAAACCTCTGTATGCATGAAATGCAAGAATAATTGTTGTTAGTATAAGGAGGCGGAAGGCAGAGGAGCCACTGCGGTGGACGGGTTTCCCGGCGTAAAGCACGTGGCGTGGCAGAAGGATTAAAATTAATACTTCATCTTTCACACCTCACACTTCACCCTTCACACTTCATAAGCTTTTCAACCGTAATTTTACTGTGTACAAAATAGATCTATAACCGCAACTATCTAGTTAATCGATCTAGAGTTTTATTACAGCACAAAGATTATGTGATCGAAATCAGCGGTTTTACCTAAAAGGAGAGGTGGGGGATGGGGCAATGGGGAACTCACCGGCTCCTGGTGGGGATTAGGGGCAGTGGGGAGATAGGGAGATGGGGAGTGTAGGAATAACCATTAACCACTAACTACTAACAAATAACCACTAATAAGCAACAACCAACAATCAACCACTAACCACTAACTACTAACAATTGACAATTGACCAAAATTCATTTTGTGGGTGGTTCAGAGGTTTCAATTGTAAGTCTTTTTATATGCTGATCTAAATTTTGTAACAGGTTGTTGAGGGCATTGAAAGTTTCTAGCTGACTAGAGTTAACGTTGCGGTTAACTAAAAGTCTCTCTTGTAATTCATGCAATTTATAGCTGAGTTGCTGGGAAATGCCTAAAGCATCACGACTAAGGCGTGTTAACTGTTGTTGTTGATAAAACTTTAACGCTGCTCCTCGCAGTACCTGAAGGGTTGCCTCTTCACCGTACATGCCTGGCATGACTCGCAAGCGCAATAACAAACGGTCTTGTTGATACAGGCATTCTCTTTCAACTTGTTTGGGTTCTGCAAGTGTGATTACAGGCAGAGAACCAAATCGTTTTAATTCATTCATTACTCCCTGAAACACCGATAAAGGTACTTTCTCTAATACAGATTGCAAAACTCCATTTTCACTCCATAGAATTCTGCCTGTGTAAGGGAGTCTTTCTAAGTACAGCCGACCGATTCCCCCTGCTAAAACCCTACCTAATAATTCTTCTAGTAATTTTTTTGGTGGTAAGGTTAACAGTATCTCTACAGGAGAGAATTCTGTTGCTACTGGAACTGATAATACAGGTAAGTTGCCTGTAGTTGCTAAGCTAACATTATGATTCCCTGGTTCTGTTTGTTTTGCTTCTGTGGTGTTGGGATTGGTAACAACCATGGGATGAGAGTGAGGAGTATTTTGACTTACAGTTTCTGGCTGTGGGTTAGCAGAAGCATCTAATTGGAGGACGGTGTTTTCAGTTTGATTCGGAGTTGAGTTTGTTGGTTGGTGATTAGAGTCTTGTTGAGTCGCTGAGGGGGATGTATTTTTGTAGTTTAGGTAGGCTGAAAGTATTTTACGGTGGATATCGCCTGTAATCGGTTCAGATACTAATGTACATTTTATGTAAGACAATATACGACGAACGTAATCTAACGCTGCACTATCTTCTTGATTGACCATGCCCAATAACAAGCTGTTGTCTTCCATTTTTAGTGGTACAACTTGATGATAAAGGCAGGCTTCAAAGGATAGAAAGCTTTCAATCAGCTGGAATACTTGCTCGCGTTCTATTCCTTGCTCCCATAATATGTGTGTGTCAGATGGCACTTCTTGCTGATTGCTAGCTTCGGTATCAATTGCTTTGTCCTTTGAAGACAACATAGACTTAGATTACTTGATATTTCTATATATCCTATTCTGCCCAGAATTTTTTTGGTAGTAAACAAATCATGACGTTTAGATAAATAAAAGTTAAATTAACTACAAAATAAGCAAATGCTTAATTTTGAATTTAACGTCGTAAATAGCTAGCAGTTGCTAGTTGTTTGTTACTTGTGTTAGGAGCAACTAACCCTCCTGTTTTGTAGTTGCTCATAGGAAATTTCGTTGTGGTGCAAGTAACAACCAAAAATACTGCATACCCTACTCCCCTACTCTTCGCTTCTCAAAGTCTGGGCGCTCAGGTAGACTTTAGTCCATTCACCCATTGCTTGCTGGGTTTTGAGTTTTAATTTTTGGGCTACTTCTTCTATACTGTTGCCTGCTCGTCGTAGTTCTAGAACTTGTCTTTGAGTTGGGGTCAATTTTTCATGCAATTGCTGAAGTTGACTTGGTGTCAGCCCCAGATTATGCTCTTTCAATGATGTTTGTAGCCAAGATTCAACCAGTTCTGGTTTGTCTTTGAGGGCGAAAACACGCACAGCATGGTAGCTAACTTTTTCTCGCAGTCTATAAATGACATTGATCGGCTTGCCTAATTTTTTGGCGATCGCATCTTGGGATTGACCTTGTAAGTACAACCGCAACCAATCTACTGCTTCTTGTCCGAGATTTTCTAGTAAGTAATTTTCAAATTCATCCTTGACTGATTGTCGCAGTGTCTGTTGTTCTTCTTGTTCTTGGGCTTGTTGATATTCGGCGATCGCTTGGGTGTCTACTAAGTTGACTCGATTATCGCTATCGTCGCTAAGGATCTCTTCTGAGACTAGCCTTACCATGTCGCTACCAGGTACTTGAGTTAAGCCACCACGTTGGGTACGACGTAAATAATTTACAAATCTGTAAACTAGCAGGGGTTGATTGCGTACTGGCCGTAAGCAATATTCTTCTACACTGGCAAACAGCAGCGCGTTCCGTAAACGGGGATCGGTGGTAAATTCCGAAATCAAAGCCATTTGTTGCTGCATATAGTTGTCGCTTTGCAACAATTCTTGAATGACTTCTTGTAAGACATCCAAAACTGAACGTTGGCGATCGCGACTTAGAGCAACCCATGTCTGAATTCTATTTCGTAATGTTACTAGACTGCCCAAGCGAGCCAGTAAATTTTTATAAGCAGCTTCTCTTGATTTGCCTAAGTAGCGTTGATTCAAAATCTTCCAGCGATATTCCATCGCTTGCTTAGCAATATCTAATTGTTTTGGATCTTCAAATCGCTCTTGATTGCTGCCTAGCAGCCAGCGAACGATACTTTCTTTATTCGCTATGGTTTGTCCTGGACACTCATTTTCTAGCCGCTTGTGCCAGAACTGTGCCACCTTATCCGCCTCAGAAGCCATAGTGAGATTGCGCTCCTCGAAACCCTGTTTTAAAGTTTGCTGCATCACAACCTCCATTTTTCACCTCACTCAAGTTTTTGACTGGCAGTTGCTCCCAATTGCATGATGTCCTGGTGGAACATCTACGTGATTCTACTTTTATTACGTTTTGACTCACGGGTTTTATGCAGTTACTTCTGCTTTCTCATGATATTTTCATGTTCATCTTCCCGAAAATCATGTTTTTTTGAGCAATTTCCCCAATTAAACCAAATATTTAATTTTGTAAACTAAATTAGTTCTTCTACTCAGACAGATAAAAAATTATCAAAGGTTGATATTTAGCCTTTTTTACCATTGTCAGACTATGAAATTGCTCTCAACTTCTAGACGTCGTTTCCACGCTTTTAGTTTCACTTCTGTGAAGTATGCCCTAGTGTTTCTGAGTATTAGAAATTTTACTTTACCAAAAACCCGTAAGTTAATGTATTTTTAGTAACCATAATTCAGTACAATTACACAGATATAGCCAAAGCAGCTTTTGTTAATCACTCAAGATACAAGATTATTCTGAAAAAGTGACAAAAAGTTTTACAGTACTCTCTAGGGTACTTTTAATTGAGGGGGCAAAACTTAAAATCACTGAATGTCTTTATAAAAACTTTGAACTTTTGTAGCGAAGATAGAGAAGGATATTCATAAACTATACATTTGGTCAACAGTAAAACCAAAATTTATAGAATCTTGAATTGTAGAGTCTTGATTCTAGGTGCTGAACTGTCAAACAATCTGTCATTTGTTGTAAAAATCAACAAACTGTCAAAATGGACAAAAAGTTGATGAACTAGCAAAGACCCTCAGAGCGGAGAACCGCTTTCTGAGGATAAATTATAGAAGTGCGAAGAAGTATTTGCCTTTGCGCTGACCTGTGATAAGCGCTTTGTATTTACTGCACTACTGGCTTCGGCACTGATTAACGATTATTAGGTCTAGATACAATTGGATTTTCCACAGCCTGCCTATACTGTTCGACTTCTTCTGTATAGCCAATTGGCAAAACAGCTTCCACGTTTTCGTGGGGGCGAGGAATAATGACCCAGGTTTCTAGGACACCACCGTAAACATTCTCTACAGCTTCTACACCTGCTGCAACAGCCGTTTTTACCTCTTGTATATCACCTCGCACGTTCACAGTGAAGCGAGCGCTACCAGCTCTTATATACCCTACGAGGGTGACTCGACCTGCTTTCACCATCGCATCTGCCGCAGCTAGTACGGCAGGAAAACCCTTAGTTTCAATTGATCCAACTGCCTGTAGTGGCATTGGTTGTCTCCTATATCAGTAAAAGTTATGTGGCGCTACCAATTAATTGTACGAAGGTTGCTACATATTTTATAGAGTTAAATCTATCATCTTTATTATTCCCGGAAGCAAGTACACAAGATGATTTGACAACCAAATTTAGAAAATGCGAAATGGCTCTGATTTTTTAGTGAAATGTATAGGTAGAACAGATTCTACATTCTCTGGTGGGTTGGGAACAATATAATGGGTGATCAGTTGACCGCCATCACCATGAGCTTGGTTGCAGGCTTCTATACCTGCCGCAACTGCTCTTTTGACTTCAGCAACCTGTCCTCGCACAGCGACTAAAAAACGAGCGCTTTCTGCTAAACCGTAGTATACAAGGGTAACTTCAGCAGTTTTGACCATTGCGTCTGCTGCTGCTAATACAGGGGGAAAACCTAAAGTTTCTATAACTCCAACTGCTAGTGGCATGGCTTGACTCTCCAAAAAGTTAGGGCAAATGTGATATTTATTCTACGATGCGCGGGGAGTGTGGGGAGGTGGGGAGAAAACAATTCAAAATTCACGTATTAGGAAGAGAGTAGAGGGGTGTGAGGAGTGTGAGGAGTGTGAGGAGTGTGTAGACGGGCTTTGGGCGGCTTTCCGTAAGGGTGGAGTAAACGACTAACCACTAACTACTAACTACCAACCATCGACAATCAACAACCAACTAACTACTAACTACCCCGAAACAGATAGGATCAATACTGTGAGAATCCAAACCTCTAAAAATTCACAGGGGAAAACGCTTTATGAATTTGCTTCAACTCCAAAATTGGCTAGACAATACTTCCTTTGCCGTCCTTTTTACCACAATGCTGATTTATTGGAGTGGGGCGGCTTTTCCCAACTTGCCCTACTTGCCAGCATTAGGAACCGCAGGAATGGCGATCGCGAATTTGTGTATTGCCACAATGTTAGGGGCGCGATGGCTAGAGGCTGGTTATTTCCCTCTCAGCAATTTGTATGAATCTCTGTTTTTCCTCGCTTGGGGAATCACTACCATCCATTTGATTGCAGAAAACAACAGCCGCAGTCGTTTGGTGGGAGTTGTTACCGCCCCTGTTGCCATGAGTATTACTGCTTTTGCTACCCTCACACTACCATCCCAAATGCAAGTAGCAGAACCTTTAGTACCTGCATTGAAATCAAATTGGTTGATGATGCACGTTAGCGTCATGATGTTAAGTTATGCCGCTTTAATGGTAGGTTCATTGTTGGCGATCACTTTTTTAATTGTCACTCGTGGGCAGGAGATTCAACTCCAGGGTAGTTCTGTCGGGACTGGTGGCTATCGCAGCAACGGCTACCGCTTGCAAAAAGCAGGTGAATTAATTTCTCAATCATCAGCAATGATTGCAGACAATAATGGTAATGGTGTTGCCCGTTATGAATCCACCAACAATGGTAAAATCGCCCTTTTGGATACCGTATTAGCACCTACAATTCAAAGTCCAAAATCCGACACCCAAGATTCTCAACCTCTTTCTCCCCAACGTCTTAGCCTGGCTGAAACCCTAGATAACATCAGCTATCGGATCATTGGACTCGGATTTCCTCTGCTGACAATTGGTATTATTGCTGGTGCAGTTTGGGCTAACGAAGCTTGGGGTTCTTACTGGAGTTGGGATCCCAAGGAAACTTGGGCGCTAATTACCTGGTTAGTATTTGCAGCATACCTCCACGCCCGTATTACTCGTGGTTGGCAAGGACGTCGCCCAGCTATTTTAGCTGCTAGTGGTTTTGTCGTTGTCTGGGTTTGCTATTTGGGTGTGAATTTGTTGGGTAAGGGTTTACACTCTTATGGCTGGTTCTTTTAGAAATCTCGCCCTTCACCCCCTCTTTATGAAGGTTGCGATATTAAATTTTTTCACTAACTGCAAAAGACGCACTGCTAGAAAATTAAAGAGTTCGTAAATCATCCTTGCTCAGGATGGATAATTTGAAATTAACTGCAATCTCCTGGGAACTATAAATTTAGTTCTAGGAGATTGATTATGAATGATAAGTGGGAAGCGTTAAATCCAGAAGATGATGTTTTGTATTTTCGTCAACCTCTGTTTGAAGATTCAAATCACACCCAGTTATTATTTGAACTAATAAATAAAATTAAGACTGCCTCATGTGAAGGTGTTTCACTAAGAGCATTTTTTGAAGAGGGATTAGATTGTCACGTTCTAATCCCTGGTAAAAAGTGGCGAGAAGGTAAAATTAGATTATGTGTAGAATTTTGTTCTGATGATTCGGAAAAATTAGATAAGAATCAGCAAGAATTAGACACAGACAACTATCGTCAATTTAAAGACTTTACGTATTATAAAGAGTTTAATAACTAATGTTTTATATTTTTGATTAAACGCACCAGGGGCCCAAAGTTAGTAATGAAGGGACACAGAGTTTTTTTGAGGATAATTCGTGCTGCAAAATTCAAAATATGATAATTTTTTTGATGGTACAAGCCCTCAAATAAATCTTGTGGAACCAATCCAAAATCCAAAATCTCAAATCCAAAATCGGGTGACATGGACTCCCCTACATGCAAAAATCCATCGCACTATCCGATCACGTCACCTGTTTGAACGTAAGGAGCATTTGCTAGTTGCAGTTTCTGGTGGACAAGATTCTCTTTGTTTAATTAAATTATTGTTAGATTTACAACCCAAATGGGAATGGAAGTTAGGTATTGCCCACTGTGATCATCGCTGGCGGAATGACTCACAGGCTAATGCCCAGCACATAGAAAATTTGGCTAAAAATTGGGGTATATCTTTTTACTTGCAAACTGTAGAGACGCGAGATCTCGCGTCTCTACAAAGTGAGGCTGCTGCACGGGAATGGCGGTATCAAGTTTTGAGTGCGATCGCCCAGGAGCATAATTATAAATATGTAGTTACAGGTCACACAGCAAGCGATCGGGCAGAAACATTACTTTATAACTTAATTCGTGGTGCTGGTGCTGATGGTCTGCAAGCTTTGACTTGGAAACGTTCACTTGTTGATGGCATTATACTGGTGCGTCCACTTTTAGAAATTACCCGTACAGAAACTGGACTATTTTGCCAAGATTTGCAACTGCCTATCTGGGAAGATTTTACAAATCAAGATTTAAAGTACGCCCGTAACCGGATTCGTCAAGAGATTATACCATATTTGTCAGAAAATTTCAACCCAAAAGTAGAATCAGCTTTAGCTCAA
Organism: Fischerella major NIES-592; assembly: GCF_001904645.1. NCBI lineage: Bacteria > Bacillati > Cyanobacteriota > Cyanophyceae > Nostocales > Hapalosiphonaceae > Fischerella > Fischerella major. Next base: position 34,916 of record NZ_MRCA01000006.1, read on the forward strand.
ACAGCAGAACTACTGCAAGCGGAAGTGGAGTATTTAGAAAAAGCTGCCCAAGCTTTGCGAGAAGAGGCGATGGTAGGAAGAACAATTATCCCATCAGAAACTCCCGACCAACTTCTCAGACTCAATCGTCGTGTATTACAGAAAGCCCCAATTGCTCTACAAAGACGTGTAATGCGGCAAGTTTTACAACAAATCCTTCCTGTAGCTCCGACATTTGACCAAATCGAAAAACTCACAGCTTTAATTACAGCACCAAATAAATCGCAAACTGATCCATTTCCCAGTGGTGCGACAGCGATAGTAGAAAGTGATTGGATCACGATTAAATCTTAAACAATTGTGAATTTATAAAAGTCGATAATGCACAACGACGCGAGTGTTAAGTTATCCATTACAAACAGCTAACTATTGACTGATTCCCAATTACAGCCGCCAACGGATAATCCATCTGTGTCTATCTGTGTTTATCTGTGTGGGGAGGTGGTCGATTTCCAAAACATGATTTTGGTCAAGGCTTAACTCACATTAGCCATAATTCATAATTTTTCATATTGCTGACAATTGTGGTTGAGAAATTAAACTCAAGATAACCTGACGCATCTGGTTAATAGCCTGGAGTTGAGAATCACCAATTTGTTGAACTTCCGCTAAAGATTCAGAAACACCTTGTAGTTTTTGTCGCAACCCATCCAAGGAATCTTGAATTGGTTGTAAAGCTTGTTGATATAAATTTAGCTGACCTTGGGATTGGGCAGTTGTTGTTCGCAAAGACAGCAAACTTTGCTCCATTGTTTGCAGTTCCTCGCGTTTCATCACCTGTTCTTGAGTTTGGTGCTCAATATCTGCTTGTATCTGATTAATACTAGCTTGTACCTGCTCAATCTCTGTTTCTAGATTTTGTAGGGTTTCTGACAGTTGTTGTCGTTGTTTTTGGATTTGTTCGAGTACCGGATTTAAATCCAATTTTTCATCTTCATTCGCGACGGTTTGTCCTTGTCGCCGCAGTAGTACTATTTTGTGCTGCTTGAGCAGTGCTTGACGCTCAAGTAAATGGCGACGTTGTCCTACCAAAGTTTCATTTAGCATTTGGTAGTGGTCTTTTTCATCAGCTAGTTCAGCTTCTAATTGACTCCGTTCACTTGCCGATGCTTGATTTATTTTTTGTTGGATTTCTTCTATAGCTTCTTGTTTATATTTCAGTTCTTGTTCTTGATCGTTGACAAAGCTAGAGTCTATGTTTAATTTTTCTTGCAAGTCTTGTACTATTTTTTGCAGTTCTTCTAGAGGCATTTTTTCCAAAGTTTCCAAATCAAACTCTGGAGAGGAAATAACATCACTAGAATTTGTAGCTAAAGAGTAAATTTGTTGGTATAACTGTTCCTGATATTGCAGTTGCTCTTTCAGTATCCGAACATACTCCTGTTTGCTATGGAGAGTAGTTGTGTTCACCTGCAACTGAGCTATTTGTTCTTCTAGAGAATTTTGAGTTTGCTGCCATTCATTTTGGCGTTCCGAGAAAAGTTGCGACAAACGTTCAATTTCAGCCTGTTGTTCCTCAGTTAATATTCTTTGTTGTTCTAGTTGTTGCCAGTGGGGATTGAGCAAAGCTTGCTGTTTTTCCACCATTTCAAATGCTAGATGCAGATTTTCCCGCACTATTTCTGTCGGAGCAACACTACTAGAAAGCTGATCCAGTAACTCTTGTAATACCCGACTTTGTTCTTCATCCATCACAGTCGGTGGCTGCAACTGTGCTTGATGTTCTTCTAGGCGACGCTGTTCACCCCGTAAATGCTCCCAAGCCCCTTCCAGTTCTTGGCGGTTACGCTCTATTTCTTGTTGCAACCTTTCGATATCAGCACGAGAAGTTTCAACTTCTTGTTTTTCTGCATCTAAGCGTTGAAACTCATCCTCCATTTGTTGCAGTTGTTCTAAGCGCGTTTCCATTTCTATTTCGCGGCGGTTAAGTTCCTGTGCTTGAAATGTCAGCGACTCTTTCCACTGATCAATTTCTTCTTCTTTCAGTTTAAATTTTTCTAATTGGCGAGAAAAATTCTGCAAAATGTTTACCAGCGGTCGTCCCGCTTCTTGAATTCGCTGTACTTGACGCTGAGGATTCAATTCTACGAGTACGAGCGCACCATCATTTAATTTACTGGCTTCTTCAACTGCAATGACTTCTTCTGACCCAGTACTCCAACTCTGGTCTGTCCGTTGACAAGCCAGAAGTTTCAGTTCCGTTTTGCCACCACCACCAAGTAAACCGCCTTTTTGTTTTTGTACTTCTGCTAAATACAGCACACCTTTAATCCTTTTGATGCACTTAATAAATTTGTTTTTGGTTATACATGAGATAATTACGTTAACCTGCCTTGTTTAACCCAAGTCGGAGGTAAACAAGACAGGCAAAATTTATGTATACACAAGAAATATCACGTCTGGTTATTCAGACAACCAAATTGTTGTTTCTTCAATATTTTGTACTGTTGTGAGTTATGATGACTACCGTGTTATCACTCACTTAATCTAGGTATATTAAAAAATATTAAACTTTATTGGTTAGTAGTTGGTGGTTGTTGGTTGATGGTTAGTAGTTATTTTTCTTCCTTGTTTCCCATGTCTTTCTTGTCTCCCCCTTTCCAGTTGCCAAAAAAGGAGTGCCTTTTCACTAAATGCAGGGAAATTTATATGAGATAGATATCCGCAGTATCCTGCAATTAATAGAGTTGGGGCAGCGTACTGGACAACTATTTGTAGAAGCCCATAGCTTTCACAAAAGTCCCCAACTTGGGAGAAATCACACTGGCAAGAATTTATCTTGGTTCGTATTTTTTCTGAACGGTGAGATTGTTTATGCAACCGATAGTGATAATAGTTTGTTGCGCCTGAGTGATTATTTACGTCATTATCAAGTCAAGGTACAGGTGACAGAAAAAGAACGAGCCTGCTTAGAAGCCTTGAATGCACCGGAATACGCGTATTTGTGGACACTATTAGAGCAGAACATCATTGATCCAATCCAGGCTCGCAGTATTATTCATAACTTAGTACAGGAGACTCTCTTTGACCTGCTGAATTTACAGCAGGGTAGCTTCGTTTTTGCAGTGGGTTCTGCACTGACACCACAATTAACAACTTTAGAAATCACACCTTTACTGAGCAAAATCGTGAAGCAGGTGCAACAGTGGAAACAACTGTACCCTTACATTCAATCTCCCGAACAGTTTCCCATACTCACTGATATAGTCAATCTACGCTCTTCACTACCAGCAGTGACAGTTAATAAACTACAGCATTGGGCTAGTGGTCAAACATCCCTACGCCAATTAGCTCGTTATCTCAATCGCAATATTGTAACTGTCGCTAAAGCTATATACCCGTATGTTCAACAGGGCTGGGTGCATTTAGTAGACTCAGACACAACTGAATTATTAACAAATCAACAAGATAAAACACTTAGCTTACAAGAAAACCACAAGCAACGCATATTGTGTATTGATGATACACTCAGCATCTGTACACATATAGAGACGATTTTGCAAACCCAAGGTTATGAAGCGATCGCCATAACTAATCCCCTAGAAGCACTCACTCGGGTTTTTCAATTCCAACCCGATTTAATTTTTTGTGATATTGCCATGCCAGAGTTGACTGGATACGAGATTTGTGAAATGCTGCGACACTCCCAAGCGTTTCGGAATATACCTGTTATTATGCTTACCGCTAAGGAAGGCTTTTTTGATCGAGTCAGAGCCACAATGGTGGGAGCTACCGATTATTTAACCAAGCCATTTGGGCATACTGAATTAGTAATACTCGTAGAGAGATATTTAAACTACAGTAGAGGTGAAGTAATAAAACAAACACAACACTTGTTGATTTGATAAAAGATAGAGTAAAAAATAATATCTACAGAACCAGCCAGCCAAAGAAAAACCTCATTACCTAGTAAAAGTGAAAAACAGATTTATTTTATACAGTAAATGCTTACGGGGAAGTCAGGGCATGTTCCCAGTAGGGACGTCTACATCAGGAGGTAGATAGGGGCATTTATGAGTACAGTTCTGATTGTGGAAGACAGTATCGCACAAAGGGAGATGATCACAGACCTCCTGAAAGCAAGTGGCTTAACAGTAACCCATGCCACTGATGGAGTAGAAGCGTTGGAAGCAATTCAAATAGCTCCTCCTGATTTAGTGGTATTAGATATTGTCATGCCCCGAATGAATGGCTACGAAGTTTGCCGCCGACTAAAGTCCGACCCCAAAACCCAAAATGTCCCCGTCGTCATGTGTTCTTCCAAAGGAGAAGAATTTGATCGTTATTGGGGGATGAAACAAGGTGCAGACGCCTACATAGCCAAACCATTCCAACCAACTGAGTTGGTGGGAACAGTCAAACAACTACTGCGAGGATAAGGATGAGCAGAACATGGTTAACAAACCGGACTTTTTAGGAGGCAGTGGACAAGATCACTTTCGTCCTGAATTACAAGTAGAAAGTCCTGAAGGTGAGTTACATTTGCGGTTTTTTATTCCTTCGCGTCAGGAGTTTGCACTACCAGCAACTGGTATTCGCGAAGTCATCGAACTGAGTCCTGATCGAATCACCCCAATCCCTAATGCTTCTCCTTTACTTTTGGGTACTCTAAATTTACGAGGTCGAGTCATCTGGGTGGCTGATTTGGGTCAATTTCTGGGAGAAGCAACAGCATTAAACACAGACCGCGCCGAAATTTCGGTGATCGCCATAGAAGAGCAAGACACAATTGTGGGCTTAGCAGTAGAAGAAATTGGCGGTATGCATTGGCTAGACACACAGCATCTTATGGCACCAACAAATGTACCGGATACTATGGCTCCTTTTTTGCGGGGAGAGTGGTTACTAGATACTCAAAACAAACAGTATCTCCGACTACTAGATCAAACAGCAATTTTACGTAGTGCGCGTTGGGCAGGATGAAATAGGGAGGCAATACATGGCAGCGAGTATAGAAAATTACGTGCAGACATACCAACAGGCTCTAACAGCCTACGCGCAACAAGACTACCAAGGAGCAGCCACCCTGATTGACGAGGTGGTGCAAAATCTACCCAATGACCCCAATACCCATTTGTTGCGTGGTCATGTCTACTATGTTTTACAGCAGTATGATGTGGCGAAAGCAGAATATCAAAAAGTATTAGAATTAACTCAAGACCCAGAAATCACTGTTTTTGCCGAAAGTGGTCTGGATAACATCAATCAATATCAACAGGAATTAAATGCTTTTGTTGATGAGGATGATAACTCTCAGCAATCTTCACAAGAAGCTTCTATTTTTGCAGCAGCAAAACCAGCAGAACAAGAATTAGAAAAGTTAGAAATTTTAGGAGACTTAGATAGTAATAGCTTTGACTTCAATGCGATCGCAAGTCACGAAGAATCACCAAAAGATATAGACAACCCATTTGGACTATCTACAGATAGTAGCTTTGATTCAGGTGTAGACTCATGTGAAACTTTCTACGATAATCCTTTTGCCTCATCTCAAGCAGAAGCGGGGCCAACTTCACAAGCCAATATCTGGGAAGGAGCAGAGTTAGAATTACCTGCTTTTTTACAAGATGATCTTTCATCCTCTACGGAAAAAACAGAAATTAATGGCAATTTAGAAAGAAGTGATTCAAGTAATACTCACCAAAATTTAGAGAAAAATCAGCCAAACATTCGTGATCCAGATTTTGCCAAAATTACTTTAACACCTAATCATAGATTTAATAGTCAGGAAAATGATTCTGCTGAGCAAATCTCACAAAAATATAGTGACGATAGTTTACAGAACATCAACACAAGGAATTTTGACCAAGAAACTTTACTGGTAGAAGAAACAGGAACAGATATTGAAATCACAGAAATTAATAGTGTGGAATACAAAAGTAAAGAAAAATTTTCCTCAACAGCTTCTTTCAACAGCACTTTTACCATAGAAGACAAACAACTAAACTCTAATTTCCCTATAAACCAAAACCAGAACTTTGATGAGGACAGTTTTGATCTAGAGGCATTTGAATCAGCTTTTGGTTCGCAGTCATTCTCGGAAAACGAACATGAGAATACTAACGGTAAATTAAATGGCCAGGTTTCTCAAGGTAGCAACATTGAGTTTTTAGATGACTTTGATGAATTTGACGATCTGGGAAATATTCAAGCAGAATTTGATTTTGTGACTAATTCTGGTTTCGGTGACTCGCAACTAAATTCTGGCTCACTGACATCAAACAGCAGGAGTTTTAGTCAAGCCTTTGAAAATTCTGGGATTGCTGAAAAAAGCAAGGAAACTGCGGATAACTCCACACAAAGCGATCGCGATGATGAATTGTTTAGTATCACTGGTTCCCAAGAAGCAGTCCCAGTCTTTACCCAAACAGACGTTACTAACATCGAACCCCAAGTCAGCGTTGAACAAGGGATTCTCGCACCCCTAGAAAATGCCCCACTAGCCAAAAAGCAATGGATAGTTGCTGGCTGCGTGGGTGTAGTTTCCGCAGTGGTTGTAGCTGTAGTTAGTTTCGCTGCGACGACAGTTTCTCCACCCCAACAACGGGAGTCTGTACGCAATACTGGCTGGGCAATGTCATTAGCAGCAGGGCTTGTCAGTTTTGTAACTACGGGTATCATGGGCAATCTCACTCTCAAGCAAATCCGTCGCACAACCAAAGATTTGCAAAACCAATTTGATGCAGTACGCAAAGGTAATCTCAGCGTCCAAGCTACCGTCTACTCAGAAGATGAGCTAGGACAGTTAGCTGCTGGCTTCAATGAAATGACACGGGTAATATTTACAACTACTCACGAAGCCACACGTAAAGCCCAGGAACAGGAAGAAGCCAAAGAGAACTTGCAACGGCAAGTGATTCGTCTCTTGGACGACGTGGAAGGAGCCGCTAGGGGAGATTTGACTGTCCAAGCCGAGGTGACAGCCGACGTTTTAGGAGCAGTTGCTGATGCTTTTAACTTAACAATTCAAAACCTGCGGGATATCGTCCAACAGGTAAAAGTCGCAGCGCGGGAAGTAACCAAAGGTGCAACTAACTCAGAAACCTTTGCCAGAGCATTATCTAGCGATGCTTTACGCCAAGCCGAAGAGTTAGCAGTCACCCTCAATTCGGTACAAGTAATGACCGATTCTATCCAAAGGGTAGCAGAAGCAGCAAGGGAAGCAGAAACAGTTGCCCGAGAAGCCAGTGCGATCGCTCTCAAAGGAGGGGAAGCGGTTGAAAATACCGTAGCGGGGATTTTAGAAATTCGGGAAACCGTCGCTGAAACCACCCGCAAAGTGAAGCGGCTAGCAGAATCATCCCAAGAAATTTCTAAAATTGTGGCGTTGATTTCGCAAATTGCTTCTAGAACCAACTTGCTAGCTCTCAACGCCAGTATTGAAGCAGCCAGAGCCGGAGAAGCAGGACGGGGTTTTGCGATCGTTGCGGATGAGGTACGCCAGCTAGCTGATAAATCAGCCAAGTCTCTGAAAGAAATTGAACAAATAGTCATGCAAATTCAGAGCGAAACAGGCTCAGTGATGACAGCGATGGAAGAAGGTACGCAGCAGGTAATTCAAGGTACAAAACTGGCAGAAGAAGCCAAGCGATCGCTAGAAAATATTATTCAAGTAGCAAATCGCATTGATATTCTCGTACGTTCCATCACTTCCGATACCGTCGAACAAACAGAAACTTCGCGCGCTGTCGCTCAAGTTATGCAATCTGTAGAACTCACAGCCCAAGAAACATCCCAGGAAGCACAACGGGTTTCCGGCGCACTGCAAAACTTGGTAGGCGTTTCCCGTGATTTAATCGCCTCCGTAGAAAGATTCCGAGTAGAAACAACTGAAACTAGATAAAAAGGATGAAGTATGAAGTATGAAGTATGAAGTATGAAGTGTTAATCATCCTTCATCATCCATCCTTAATATTCTATGTTTTTCATTCTTTATCCTTTATCCTTCATCCTTGACTATGCTGCCAGAACAACAACAGCGCATTCTCGGTTACTTTATTGAAGAAGCAAAAGAACATCTGACCACAATCGAGCAGGGGTTGCTGAATCTGCAAAGTACGATTAAAGACCCAGAAATGCTCAATGAAGTCTTCCGGGCGGCTCACTCCATCAAAGGAGGAGCGGCGATGCTTGGTCTGAGTAGCATTCAGCGCACTGCTCACCGCTTGGAAGACTGTTTTAAAGTCTTAAAAGAGTACCCGGTGCAGGTTGATCAAAAACTGGAGTCTTTGTTTCTGGGTGTATCTGATACCCTGAAAGCGCTGTTAGAAAATTTAACTGGGCCATTTGGTCTGACAGAAGAAACTGCCAGTCATATCATGTCAGAAGCAGAACCCGTGTTTGGGTGGCTCAACGAACATCTGGATTTGCTGGTCAAACAAGGAAATACGGGAGTAACAGCCGCAGATACCGATCGCTGGCAACAACGTCAAAACTTCGTATTACAAAAACTCCGGGAAATGTTGCAACTATTTAAGCAATCAGCAACACCCGAAACGCGACAGAGTTTGCAAGCATGCTGTCGGCAATTAGTCGAACTTGGGGAACAATTAAATTGTGCGTCTTGGTGTAATTTGTGTCAAGCCGCAGGTCAAGCGATCGCTAATCAAGAAAATAGCTATTTGACATTAGCAAAAATCGTTATTACAGATATCAAGCAAGCTTTAGAATTAGTCCTAACAGGTAGAGAAGCTGAAATCATTGTCAGTCAGCAACTAGGAGCATTAATTCCACCTCAAATAGAACTATTAGAGATCACAACTGATTTGCAGGAAGAGGCTGACATAGAAACAGTTCCATCAACAGCAGCAGAGGAAACTGTGTTCGCCACACCTGTTGAAAATGCCAGTACTGAAGACAGTGACACATCAACTACAGATAATTTAACTGAGTTAAAAACTTCATCAGAATCAATAGAAATTAAACAAGAAGATAGTATCAAAAGCCTATCAGAAGTTTCTGAACCACTGGGTATTAATATAGATAATTTAGTTGAATTTACAACACAATCAGAATCATTAGAATTTGCCCAAAATAGTATCAGTAGTCTATTAGATTTATCTGAACAAATTCAGGAACACAAAGATGATTTTGATGAATTTGTCATCCAACCTCCAGCACAAGATTTAGAATTAGAAAATACTATTACTAGTCTATCTGAACTATCAAATGCTTTTGAGACAGAGAATGAAGAAAACGAAGATTTAGATATTGATAGTTTAGAAATCAATGGGCCAGAAGTGGGAATAGCAGAGTTGAATACTCTTGCCCAATTATTTGAAAGTGAAACTCCTGACTTTAATGAAACTTGGGATATTCAAGAAGAAATTATCGAGCCAGATACCGCAAATGATGAAATTGCAGCCCAGAGCAATGATAGCCGAACTAAGGATACTAGCAAAGATTTAGCAGAATTATTATCTTTGCAAGGAAACACAAATATTTATGATAGCCATACAAGTAACGCCAAAGAAGAATTAACTCTCGTACAACTGTTTGGCGATAAATTTTTAGAAGAAAATTTAGAATCAAATATAGATAGCTCAGCAAAGCCTACACTTAATGAAAATATTCAAAATCAACAAACACTATCTATAATTCAACCGATTGGGATAGAATCATCTCAGACTTTGGACAATAAACCTGAGGATTTATTTGCAGAATCTGAAAATCAGAATTTAGTTGAAGAAGCTAGTTTAGAAATTACACAACCAACAGAAGAAAACTGGAATTTAGATAGTCTATTTACTGAAACACAAGAAGATCATAGTCCGACTATTAGCATTGATGCACCAGGATTTGATGATTTATTTGATCACCTCAGCACTACAAAGGCAGAGTTTTCTCCAGCTACAGAAGATGTAGGTTTATGGACACAGATAGAGACAGAAAAAGCAGGGTTAGATTTAGAATTTTCTGGTGAACAAGACGCAGCCAAAGCTTTAGAAGAAATTTTGTTTGCAGCCGCAGCTGATGATATTTTTAGCGATCATCAACAGCTAATACCAGAGTCTGTGACAAATTTTGAACTGCAAGATTTAGATTTAGGTTTTCCACAGGAATTAATTCTCTCAACAGATGCTAGCGATGATGATTTCTTTGCGGAATTAATGGCAAATGAATCTCAGAATTCACATCCTGTTGATAAAAAGTTGTCTCCTCAAGAAATTCGTAATATTTCGCAATCACCAGAAGCTCTAGAATTCACTCCGGAATTTACTAATTTTCCCGCAGAAATACAAACTTTAGATTTACCTAATCTAAGTAATGAGCAAGAAAATGACTGGTTAGATGCAATCAACCTAGGAGAGGGTAGCAACGAAAATCTGGAAGTTTTATTTAATGATTTGCAAATTGATAGTATAGATAATCCTTTTGTCTTCCCACAACAAAATATAGCGGATGATGGATCATCTACAACAGATTCAGCAGATGTAAGCATTGTCAATATAAGTACATCTACCGTATTACAGGCATATTCAGAAATGAATTTGCTAAATAATTTGGTAGATGAAAATCAAGACACTATAGCAAAATCTAGTGAATCACCGTTAAATTTCCACCCCGAAGAAATTAACCAGAAAGATGACCAAAATTACTCGCAACAGGGAATCACAGATTCTGAATTACTAATACAAGATCCCAGCATTGAGCATGAGGAAATAATTGCAGATTCTGGAGACACGGGGCAACATCAAGAGGCATTTTTGGTTGCTAATTCAATTGAAGAAACAGAATTAGAAGTAGATGCTTTTGCAGAAGATGAATTTGCTGATTTGGATGATTTACTTAAACAAGAAATATCATCAGAGGCTCATACTTCCAAAATTCCAGATAGCGAATTTGCTGCCTTAGAAGAAATGCTAGCTTGGGATCAAGATGAAGAGGTGGTAGTGGCTGAACAATCTACTCCAGTTTATTCTACAAAAGATAGCAGAAACCAAACTTTATCCCCAGAGATTGAGAATGAATTTAAAGAATTAGAAGGGATGGTAGGGGGAGCAGTCACACCCAGTACAGTCAATTTATCGGGTGGACGCAACTCTGGTTGGAATGCTTCCAGATTTGAGCAGTTAATGAAAGTACCTGTCAAACATCTGGATGATCTGAGTAATTTGGTTGGGGAGTTGGTAGTTAACCGCAATACCCTAGAGCAGGATCAGGAACGTTTGCGCCAGTCATTAGATAATCTACTGCATCAGGTACAACAACTCTCGGATGTGGGAGCAAGAATGCAGGAATTGTATGAGCGATCGCTATTAGAAGCATCTTTGTTAGCTAGTCGCAAAAACAGCAATTTTAGTCATTCGGATACAGATAGGGGTTTTAGCGAACTAGAAATGGATCGCTTTACACCTTTCCACACCCTATCCCAAGAAATGATTGAACTGATCGTGCGAGTGCGGGAGTCTGCGAGTGATATTGATTTTGTCACCGAAGAAACCGAACGTGTCGCACGACAATTTCGCCAGGTAACAGGACAACTACAAGAAGGACTGACAAGAGCGCGAATGGAGCCTTTTTCCCAGGCTACCGATTTATTACCGCGAGGTGTGCGCGACAACTCAATCAAGTATGGTAAGCAAGTAGAGTTAGTCATTCAAGGTCGAGACACCTTGATTGACAAAATGATTTTAGAACACCTCAAAACACCCTTAACGCATTTGCTCAACAATGCGATCGCTCACGGAATTGAAACGCCAGAGGAACGCCAAGCAAAAGGCAAATCTGCTGTGGGAACCATTACCGTTTGTGCTTTTCATCAAGGTAATCAAACTGTCATTTCCGTTAGTGATGACGGCGCTGGGATTAATTCAAATGGGGTGAAAGCAAAGGCGATCAAAGTCGGTTTAATCACTCCCACCGAAGCCCAAACAATCTCCCGCGCTGAGGTTTATGATCTATTGTTTCAACCAGGTTTTAGCACCAAAGACCAAGCTGATGATTTAGCTGGTCGTGGTGTCGGTTTAGACGTAGTTCGGACAAAAATAAGTGAAATCCGAGGCGTAATTTCTGTTGATTCTGAGATTGACAAAGGTACTACCTTCACTATTCGTCTACCATTAACCCTCAGTATTTGCAAGGCTTTGTGCTGTGTTTCTGATAAAGCCAGAATTGCCTTTCCCATGGATGGTGTAGAAGATACCCTAGATATACCCGTAAAAAATATTCAAGAGGGTGATGCAGGTGAACAACTCATTCCTTGGCGGGATAGAACGCTGCCATTCAAACCTTTAAAAGAACTTTTAACTTTCAATCGTCAACTCAGCCGGGGTAATGTTTATGGCGGTAATCGAGACGATGATATGATTTCCGTAGTTGTAGTGCGATCAGCAAATACCCTAGTCGCCTTACAGGTTGACCAGGTGCTGAGCGAACAAGAAATAGTGATTAAACAATTTGAAGGTCCCGCCCCCAAACCAATTGGCGTAGCTGGTGCTACCGTCTTGGGTGATGGTCGAATTATGCCGATTGCTGATGTCCTAGAAATTATCGATATCTTCCAAGGAAGAACTTCTAAACAAAATACAGTCAGCATTTTGAGTCAAAAAGCAGTTCCGCATCAGCCAGATACAACTGCAACTACTGTTGATCCAACAGTACTAATTGTCGATGACTCAATTACGGTTCGAGAGTTACTTTCTTTAACCTTTAATAAAGCGGGTTATCGAGTAGAACAGGCACGTGATGGACAAGAAGCGTGGGATAAACTTCGTTCCGGTTTGCCTTGTGACCTCGTATTCTGTGACATTGAAATGCCGCGTTGCGATGGTCTAGAATTACTTTCTCGCATTCAAAAAGACCCAAGCCTCAATCATTTGCCGATTGCTATGCTCACCTCCCGAGGTGCAGACAAGCATCGACAGATGGCTATCAGCTTGGGAGCAAGTGGTTACTTCACCAAACCCTATCTGGAAGAAGCGCTACTAGAAGCAGCATCGCGGATGCTTAAAGGTGAGAAACTAGTGGCTAGTTAGCTTGAAAAAGTAGATATTTTTCTTCCTAGCGGCGGAAACTTGATTGCTGCATTGTCTAACACCAGTATCCAATCATTACCTCGTCCTTTAGTTGGCGGTTGGACGCTGGAAAGATGTTACAGTCGTGGCAATGAGGAAGAGATATCCTAAGATTGCCAAAGGTTCAAATTTAGGGTAAGCACCAGTAAGTAACAAACCATAAACCAGTCCAAGCGATCGCATGATAAGTATGGGAAACCGCAAAAGATAATCCTAAATAACGACGATTTTGCAACAGCCATATTCAGCTTGATTTTTTGAGGAGTATGTTGATAAGCTGAGTTCAGAAATGGTTGAAAAATATACTCAAGAAGCAATTAATTTAATTTTGGCAGGAGTGAGAGTTGAGATGGAAGATGAGGGAGTGCGGGGAGAATAATTTAATGACAATTGACTGTTGACCAATGAGCAAAACCATCGTTGTTAAAATCGGCACTTCTAGTCTGACTCAACCAGAAACTGGACAATTAGCAATTTCCACCATTGCAATCTTGGCGGAAACTCTGTCACATCTGCGGCGACAGGGACATCAGGTAATTTTGGTTTCTTCTGGTGCTGTGGGAGTGGGTTGTGCGCGCTTGGGTTTAACAGAAAGACCGAAAGCGATCGCCCTCAAACAAGCAGTAGCAGCAGTTGGACAAGGGCGGTTGATCCGCGTCTATGATGATTTATTTACCACTCTGCAACAACCAATTGCTCAAGTATTACTGACTCGCAGTGACTTGGTACAACGCAGCCGCTATCTTAATATTTATAACACTTTCAAGGAATTGCTGGAACTAGGTGTGATTCCTGTGGTGAACGAAAATGATACTGTAGCAGTGGAGGAACTAAAATTTGGTGACAATGACACTCTTTCGGCTTTAGTTGCTAGCTTAGTACATGCAGATTGGCTATTTTTGCTCACTGATGTAGATCGACTTTATTCTGCCGATCCTCGTTTTGTACCTGATGCCCAACCAATTGCTTTAGTAAGTAGTATCAAAGAATTAGAAGAACTACAAGTGCAAACAGGTACTCAAGGTTCCCAATGGGGTACAGGTGGCATGGTAACAAAAATTTCGGCAGCGCGAATTGCCACTGCTGCTGGTGTTCGTACCGTAATTACCGAAGGTAAGTGCCCTCAAAATATTGAAAAAATTTTACAAGGAGAGCCAATTGGGACTCATTTTGAACCCCATTTAGAACCAACATCTGCCCGTAAACGCTGGATCGCCTATGGTCTAGTTCCTTCTGGAAAATTGTATTTAGACGAAGGTGCTGTAGTTGCAATTTCCCAAGCTGGCAAATCTCTATTAGCTGCTGGTATTACTGCTTTAGCAGGTGAATTTGATGCTCAAGATGCTGTTCTTTTGTGTGACTCTAAAGGTAATGAAATTGCAAGAGGAATTGTCAATTACAGCAAAGCAGAATTACAACAGATTTGCGGGCGTCACTCCAGCGAAATTCCGGTAATTTTAGGATATGAAGGTGCAGAAACTGTAGTTCACCGGGATAATTTGGTTTTGACTTAGTAACAACCTGGAACTCTGCTATCTGGTGCGCCAAATCTTGCGTACCTAAAAAATATCATAGCTTTTTCAACTTTCAACGCAGAGGTACGCAGAGTTAGCGCTAAGGTACGCAGAGTGTAACGGGATTTTTTCGCTGGGAATTTATGAAATTTTGTACTTGGATTATGCTTAACCTATGCAACTCTTATAATTAATACCACGGTATTTAAGTTGAAAACATTGTTGATTTGTGGTATTTTTAACTTGGTGAATTTTGTAAGGAATTCCTCGGTAATTACCTTTTTGACTATCGTCTAATACTGGTAATTGAGTAGCCTGAGATTGATAACGAATGCCACGATAAGATAAATGCATATTTCCTCTAGAAATTAGCGAATTTTTGAATAGTTGCTATATAACTAATCAAGCTCTTCTGAGGCTTTTACGAAAAAAAATTATGAATTTATGTAAACTAATAGAGGAGTTCATTTATCAACTGATAGCTATCTTACCTTGTCAGCAACTTCCGTCGCAGTTGATCCAAAGCACTGCAAGCGCTGAGGTGACGAATTAAAGACCTACTCCGTCCTGTACCCCAACGATATTCAAAACTCTCCACTTCGCCGTTTGGTTTTGCCAGACCAATGTAAACTAAACCTACTGGCTTAGTCTCAGTCCCACCAGTCGGCCCAGCAATACCAGTAATACTCAGTCCCCAACTAGTGCCAAGACGCGATCGCACTCCCAATGCCATTTGCTCTGCAACTGTAGCACTAACCGCCCCACATTTTGCTAAATCTTCGGCGTTGACACCTAAGAGATTGATTTTGACTGAGTTATCATAAGAAATTACTCCACCCCAAAAGTAATCAGAACTACCAGAAGTTTCTGTTAACATCTGTCCTAGTCCGCCGCCAGTGCAGGATTCTGCTACAGAGAGGGTTTCTTTATCTGTACGCAATAACTCACCAACTACGGAAGCAAGGGTGTCGTCATCAGCACCGTAATAATCCAGTCCTGCAATATCTTGGAGTTGCTTGTGTACAGGCGCAATCAATTCCTGTGCTGCGGCTTCGGTAGCAGCTTTTGCTGAAATCCGTAATTTGACTTCTCCCTTGCTAGCGTAAGGGGCTACGGTGGGATTGGTTAAATTAAGATAAGCAGCGACTTTTTCTGCTAAAGCAGATTCAGGAATACCCCAAAACTTTAACATGCGGCTGTAAATAGTTTCTTTACCCCAACCAAGGTTGCGCAAGTATGGTACTGCGGTTTCTTCCCACATCCGTTGCATTTCGCTTGGTACACCAGGGAAGGTAAATATTGTTAATCCCGGTTGGGGTTGCCAGATGATACCTGGTGCTGTACCAGTAGGATTAGGTAATATTTCTGCGCCTTTAGGTATCAAAGCTTGTTTGCGGTTGCTGGGTGTCATTTGCCGACCGCGCTGAGCGTATTTACGGGCAATATCTTCGATAATTTCAGGACGTTCTACTAAAGGAGTGTTAAAAAAATCGGCTATAGTTTCACAGGTAAGGTCATCTGGTGTCGGGCCAAGACCGCCTGTAAAAATTAATATTTCTGCCCTTTGACTAGCTATTTCAATAACATGCTTGAGTCTTTCGGGGTTATCTCCTACGACTGTTTGGTAGTAGTGAGGAATCCCTAATTTTGCTAATTGAATTGCCAAATATTGAGCATTGCTGTTAAGGATATTTCCCAACAGCATTTCAGTACCAACACAAATAATTTCTGCACTCATGAGAGGGATTAGGGATTGAGAACTAGGGATTGGGGATTAGGAGGACAAGGGGGACAAGGAAGACAGGGAAGAATTTCTCCCTTTTCCCCATCCCGATCCCCGATCCCCTATTTTAGGCTAATGCTGGTACGGGAATTACCAAGTGCGGGTACAAGGGGAAGCGCTCGCACAGTGCTACTACCCGTCGCCGACAATCAACAGCAACACTTTCGGAATCTGGATTTAACAAGCGATCGGCAATAATATTACCAATGTCTGTAAAGTCTGCTACTTCTAGACCTCGTGTGGTCATGGCTGGAGAACCCAATCTCAAGCCACTGGTAACAAATGGTGACTCTGGATCGAAGGGAACTGTATTTTTATTAGTGGTGACATTTACATTACTTAGATACTGTTCCGCTTGTTTTCCAGTCATGCTTATACTACGTAAATCTATGAGCATGACATGATTATCTGTACCATTAGATACTAGTTTCAAGCCACGATTTTGGAGTTGCGTTGCCAATGCGCGGGCGTTGTCAATCACTTGAGCAGAATAAGTTTTAAATTCTGGTTTTAGCGCTTCTCCAAAAGCCACCGCCTTAGCAGCAATTACGTGTTCTAATGGTCCACCTTGAGTACCAGGGAAAACAGCTTTATCTAGTTTTTTACCCAATTCTGGGTCACGGGTCATAATTAAACCACCTCTGGGTCCCCGCAAGGTTTTGTGGGTTGTTGTTGTTACTACATCACAATAAGGGATGGGGTTGGGGTGTAAGCCCGTAGCAACCAAACCAGCGATATGGGCAATATCTGCTAGTAAGTATGCACCAACTTCATCAGCAATACTGCGGAACTTTTCAAAATCGATGACACGGGGATAGGCAGAATAACCACAAATCAAGAGCTTAGGACGCTCCCTTAGCGCCAGCTCTCGAACTTGGTCATAGTCTAGTTGTTCTGTTTCTTGACTAACACCGTAATGAACAACCTTAAACCATTTGCCCGACACATTCACCGGTGAACCATGGGTGAGGTGTCCGCCGTGAGACAAGTCCATCCCCATGATTGTGTCTCCTGGTTCTAGGAGACTCAGAAACACAGCAAAATTTGCCTGTGCGCCAGAGTGGGGTTGTACGTTTGCATGAGCAGCACTAAACAGTTGTTTAGCACGATCAATTGCAATTTGCTCTATTTGATCTATGAATTCACAACCGCCATAGTAACGTTTACCAGGCAAACCTTCAGCATATTTATTTGTCAGTACTGAACCCTGCGCAGCTAGTACAGCCGCAGAGGTAAAGTTTTCGCTTGCAATCAACTCCAAATGATCACGTTGACGCTGTAGTTCTTTGTTGATCAAATCCGCAACAGCAGGATCACAGGAGGTCAAAAAATCTGAATTGGTCAGAGTCACTTTTAGCTATCCTTAATGGCAATTTGTATCTAAGTTGGTTGTTGGTTGTTGGTTGTTGGTTGTTAGTTGTTGACCACTAACTACTATCTACTAACCACTCACCACGAGTAACATGTTTATTTACGCCAACCTATTTATCAAGTATGAACCATTGCTGGTATTTATTGGTTCTCATGAATTTATGTATTAGTTTTTACTACAAAAAAGATTATCCAACATACAATAAACTTAAAACCTACTAAAACTAGTTTTCTTGGATTGTTATCAACTGCATATTTTCAAATTGGTTTGGAAACTGAGCAATAGATTTCTGAGCGATTTAACAGATAAGTTAGCTCGCAAGTGTAGGAGATCGATTGTTAAGTACAACTGCTACTAAACTTAGAATCTACAATCCGAAATATCAACCTTAGAGGAAATACAGGGAACTATTGAGGAGTTACAGGAGGGATTGGATGCTAGTAATTTTAATGGAAGATCAGATCCTTGCCCCTCAGCAAGTTTGTCAGTCTTGTTTGCTCGCTGATAGTAGTGGTCAACCTCGTTGGCGCCAAGGTCAGCTACACTGTGGTCATACAGTTAGTAAAATGTCTGAGCGTCAACCAGTTCAGTATGAGTGTATGATGGGTTTCCGCATAGTTAATATTGAATAAAGCTAATTTAGTGGAAATAATCAACAGATCAACTGCGTTATTCTAGGTTCATGTGACTATTGAATTTTAACCATAGGAGAGCGCAGTATGACTTGGCGTGGGTCTACAACAGTTAAAGACAGGATTTTTGCTTGCTTGCCTTATTTGCTTCCTGTTGTTGAAGTTTTTGCATTTGGTCAATTTTTTCTGACCCAGTTTCCACCCGTGCAATATTTATTTTTGCCCTTGCTGCCATTATTGAGAATTTACTATGGCGTTCGCTATGCTGGATTGATTATTTTCTTTGCTTTATTTATCTTTGTGGTGCGAAACGAAAAAATCAGTCATTTTATTCGTTTCAACACTATGCAGGCAATTCTACTGGACATTGTAGTTTTCTTGTTTGGTATCCTAACTGATGTTGTTGGACTGCTTCCAGCTGGAGGTTTTGCTGTCCAGACCTTATACACTACTGTTTTTCTAGGCATAGTGGCAGCATGTGTATATTCTATGATCCAGTCGCTGTTAGGGCGTTACGCAGAAATTCCCGCCATTTCTGATGCAGTATACATGCAACTGCCACGCTAGGTATCAACTACCGCTACTGTGTTTTCCAGGCGACCAATGCCTTCGATTTCTATACGGACGCGATCGCCTACATTCAGAGGACCAACTCCCACAGGTGTACCTGTTAGTACAATATCCCCCGGTAATAGTGTCATGATCTGACTGATGTAGGACACAAGGTAGTCTGGAGGAAAAACCATTTGATCTATAGTGGCAGATTGTACAGGAGTCGGCTCTTCATTTAAGAAAGTCTGTAATCTGGCTCCTGGGCTTAATTCCCGGACAATCCATGGGCCAAGGGGACAGAATGTATCAAAACCTTTTGCTCGTGTCCATTGACTATCTTTTTTTTGTAAGTCCCGCGCCGTGACATCATTGGCGATTGTGTAACCCCAAATTTTCATTTGGGCTTCTTTAGGTGTGCAATTAAAAGCGCGATCGCCAATAACTAGTGCCAGTTCTCCTTCATAGTCTACTCGTTGTGACTGTGGTGGATAATGAATTTTTCCTAACGAAGCAATTACAGATGTGGGCGGTTTGAGAAAAATCAGTGGTTCAGCAGGCACCTCAGTTCTCATTTCCGCCGCATGTTCCGCATAATTTTTGCCGACAGCTATGATTTTTGAAGGCGCACAGGGAGCTAAAATTTCATAATCATCTGGCTCTAAAATCAAATCCGTAGGTTGACCTTGTAACCAGGGTGGAGCATCCAGCACCTGCACTTTCATGGAAAGTTGTAGCAAACCATAGTAAATCTGCCCTTCTGGATTTTGAACTCGCACAAAGCGCTGCGCCATAACCTTGATGAATACCTCTATTTGTAATCAAATCGCTTCTCGAGTCAATTGTCTACAGTCCAAAGTCTATAAACTCATGACTAACTTTACCAGTATCAGAAGTGGTGTGCCGAATCACCTAATTATCTAATTAGCAAGGGCAAACATAAAGTGGGTTGAAGCTGTATGCAGTTCCAGCTTGCTCATTTTGGCAATGCATGTCAACTGAACACCAACTAGGTATAAGCAGTTGAACCCAAAAGACGCGTGGACAGGAGATGGTTTTTCCTGGAGTAGGGCTTCTCGCACGCAAAATCCAAAATTGTTACTACTCACCTCCTTGTTGAATCATATTTTAATTTCAGTCTTAAAAACGCTACACTCAGAAATTGTGTAAAACTCCTAAATATTGACAAATGGGATTTCACACTGTACAACTTTCCTGTATGATCATAATTCCTTGTTGCTGTATATATAAATAGGTTTTTGTATAAATTTTTACAATTGATTCCTATTGACATCAGCAGCCACATAGTCCAAAAGGAGATCAAAACCATGCAAACAGTTTATGAAACAATGTACATCCTGCGTCCTGATTTAGGGGATGAACAGGTAGAGCAAATTATTTCTAAGTATGAGAACTTGTTGCGGGAACAAGGAGCTGACAACATCCAAAGTCAGAATCGAGGCAAGCGTCGCTTAGCTTATGAAATTAAAAAGCAAAGAGATGGCATCTATATCCAACTCAACTATACTGGTCCAGGCAAAGTGATTGCGGTGCTAGAACGCGCCATGCGTCTGAGCGAGGAAGTGATTCGCTACCTAACAATTAACCAACAAGTAAAAGAGCCAAAAGCTTCTACAGAAGCAGCATAGTTAGATAGTAGTTAGTGGTTAGTAGTTAGTGTTAACAACTAACTACTAACCGCTAACTACTAAAAATTTATATTTCAAAAAAGTAAAAAAAAATCGTTTTTCCACTTGCCAATTTCTCCGGGAATGCTAAATTAACTAGTACTTGGAAGTACTAGCTAAAAGCAGTACAACCGCGTTTATACCTAAAAGGGGAAAGATTATTCACCGGAGCTAGTTGCCACTGTGAGCCAAACTGATCACTCCAATATTCAAGCTCTCTCTACAGAAGTATCGAAGTTGCGTCAAGAATTGCAACTTCGCGATCAATTAGTGCAACAGCTGTCTCAAGAACTGTTCCGACTGGTGAAGGGTAACACTAACTTTATGCCCCAGCCAGATATGTCTGAGCGTTATCATAGTCAGCTTCAAACTTTGCGAGAACAACTACAAGCAGTTGAACAACAAGTAACTTTTTATCAAGAACAAATTGCAACTCGAGACGCCGAAATTTATCAGTTGCGTCAGTCGGTGCAAGAACTAACCGATCGCAGCCGGATGTTAGAGCAAGTAGTACAGGAGTTACCACAAATTTATCGTCGTAAGTTTGAAGAGCGTATGGCTCCTGTCAGAGAAAAAGTAGCAATGCTACAACGAGAAAATCGCCGGTTACAGGCTGAGTTGCAAAGTGTGAGTTATCGTTTGGCGCTGAAAACTCGTACCACTTCTCACAGTGGTATAGATTTACCAAATTTCCCGCCGATGGCATCCGACGCAAGCAATATTTCTACTGTGCAAAATGCCTAAATTTTTATTTTGGCTACGTCAGCATGTGGCAGGGGAGCTTTTATGATTTACTAGTACTCACAGCCAAAACACCAATTATTTAGAGAATCAACTGCTCTAGCCAAAAAGATTATAGGAAAATTTGTTCCCACGCTAGCTATTTCGGGTAGTTTATGAAGTGCGAAAGCCAATACTGCAAAGCCACTGCTTGACCGTGCCAATTTTAGATTTTGGATTTTGGATTTTGGATTAAGGTTTTTCGGTTCATACCCCGTTGTAACAAGGGTTGTACAAATCTCAATTCCCAAATCTAAAATCTTCAAGCTGCATTTCCTTATCGGTGCAGTCAATCTAGAATTTTAAATCGCCAATCTAAAATCGAAAATTGATTGACCTAACCATTAGTTTTCATTTGTGAAATGCCACTTTTAACATATCGGCTGCAAACTACTTTTGTTCACAAAACCAGATTTTCCTCTGGATTGTGAACAATTTCAAATACTGAATCCAGTTGAGTGAGTTCCAAAACTAACCTCACAGGTGTTTGTACATTGCACAGCACCAGACGACAACCATTTTGTCGTGCAGCCTTAAAACCATTAACTAAAGCTACTAAGCCGGAACTATCCATAAAATCCACCTCAGCTAAGTCAATTACCCAGAGTTGATCACGTTTAGGTAATATTTCAGCCATCTTTTTGCTTAAAGCCACACCACCCTCTAAGTCCATGCGTCCTTGAGGCTTAAACAGGATAATTTGGCGTTCTGATATGAGAGTCATAAATTTTTTTGGGGTAATTGAATCGATAAAAAACAAAAAACAGGCATAAAAACTGCTTTACATACAACCGTAAAAATACTGGTTTATCCTAAAAGCTGGTAACTTACAGTAGTACGGTTGAGACGAATATTTTCAGTATTCATGCCGTATAATTTGTCTTAACTTTCCCCAATATAGGCATAAGCATCTGAGAATTTCAGTAGTATCCGTATCTTTTACAAAATTTTTATATTTATCCCAGATGTTTATAAATTTTTAATAAAAAATTTTGCTTAATATTCAGTAGGTGTACCGATGTGGTATATAGTTAATCTGCATAAATTGTGTCAATTTGCGTTAAAACTGATACTAAATATATTCTTAGGTAAAGGATAAATATTCCAAAAACTCCGACTAATTAATGAGTTGAAGCAGACTCTTTCAAAAAATGTCGTCGTTACTTTGTAGCATTTCTACTCTGTGATTTAGTTAACATTTGGATATTATATGCGTCTAAACTGATGATTTTGATAAGGTTTTTTTTAAGTTCTTACAGGTACTTGACCAACTATCCCTTGATGCTGCAAGAAAGCGGATTTATCCGTGGAATAAATCGAAAATCCAAAATCCGGCGGATTGATCGGTAGGGTCAATCCAAACAAAATTGTCTGACTTTGGTTCATGTTTCTCTCAAAGGCTTGATTGACACACCATCAGAGAACAAGCCAAGATATAGTAAAGGTAAACATTTGTAAAGGCTGCGGTGCTGAATGTCTTTGGAATTTATCTCGTTAGAAAATATCCAAAGGATTGCCCATGAATATGGATACTGGGCAATTTTTTTCGGAATATTGTTAGAGAACTTGGGCATTCCCATTCCTGGTGAAACCGTAACCCTAGTCGGTGGGTTCCTAGCTGGTAGTCATGAATTAAATTACTGGCTAGTTCTAGGTGATGCTGTTACGGGAGCAGTGATTGGTGGTATTTGCGGTTATTGGATTGGTAGAACTGGCGGTTGGTCAATGTTAGTGCGATTTGGCAGCCTGTTTAGATTCTCTGAAGCCCGGCTGTTGAGTATAAAAGAGCAATTTAGCGAAAATGCGGCAAAAGCAGTATTTTTTGGGCGTTTCTTTGCCCTGTTGAGAATTTTTGCCGCCCCTATGGCTGGTATAGCTGAAATGCCTTTTGCAAAATTCTGTTTTTATAACATATTAGGTGCAACTGTGTGGGCTAGTGTGATGGTGACACTATCATTCTTTGCTGGCACAATCGTCTCTCTGGAGCAGTTAGTTGCTTGGGTAAGTAAATTCGCGATCGCTGCGTTACTAATCCTTGCAGCTTTTATCATTATTCCCCTATGGTTAGAGGCTAGGCAAGCTAATAACCCAGCAGGAGAGTGATGGGGAGATGGGGAGATGGGGAGATGGGGAGTGTGAGGAGTAATAATACTCTCTATATTGTCTTCCTTGTCCTCTTTGTCCCCTTTCTTTTTCCGATCTCTGATCCCCTATCCCCTTCTATGCTCTGCCCAAATCCGAGTCGGTAGACCCCAAACGTAAATGAAGCCTTCCGCTGCTTTATGATCAAATTTGTCATCAGCTCCGTAGGTTGCCAAGTCAGGAGTGTACAAAGAATTTTCCGAATGACGCCCAACGATGGTAGCGTTACCCTTAAATAACTTCACCCGAATTGTTCCAGAGACTTGCTCTTGGGTTTTTTGAATAAAAGCATCTAGGGCTGCTTTCAGGGGACTGTACCACAAGCCGTTGTAAATCATTTGGCTGTAAGTTTCTTCAATACCCCGCTTGTAATGGGTAACATCTGCTGTGAGAGTCAGGCTTTCTAAATCACGATGGGCTTGAATTAAGATCACCATTGCGGGAGATTCGTAAATTTCCCGTGATTTAATCCCCACCAAACGATTTTCGATCATGTCGATGCGCCCAACACCGTGATTTCCTGCAACTTGGTTGAGTTGTTCGATTAACTCAATGGGCCTTTTTGTTTCACCGTTGAGGCTGGTAGGAATACCTCTAGTAAAACCAATTTCAACATATTCTGGTTCGTTGGGAGTGTCAGCGATCGCTTTTGTCAATAAATAAATTTCTTCTGGTGGTTCCACTGTGGGATCTTCCAGAATACCTGCTTCGATACTCCGACCAAGTAAATTGCGGTCAATACTGTAAGGAGAAGACTTTTTCACGGGTGCAGGAATGCCAAACTTTTCTCCGTAAGCAATTGTTTCCTCACGACTCATACCCCATTCCCGTGCAGGTGCGAGAATTTTCAGATTTGGGTTCAGGGCTGCCACAGATACATCAAAACGCACCTGATCGTTACCTTTACCAGTGCAGCCATGAGCGATCGCATCAGCACCGTATATTTCTGCTGTTTCTACCAAAACCTTAGCAATCAAGGGACGGGCTAAGGCTGTTGCCAGAGGATAACTATTTTCGTAAAGCGCGTTGGCTTGAATGGCAGGAAATGCATAATCTTTGACAAACGTGTCTTTGACATCTGCCACTAATGACTTACTCGCACCTGATTTTAGGGCTTTCTCTCGGACTGGTTCTAATTCATCTCCCTGTCCCAAGTCTGCTGCTAGGGCAATTACTTCTTCTACACCCCACTCATTCTTGAGGTAGGGAATGCACACCGATGTATCTACTCCGCCAGAATATGCTAGGACAACCTTTTTGGCGCGACCCATTAGCTTCTCCAGTCAAAAAACAAAGAATCGAGTCAATATTATATCCAAATAGGCCTTGCATATTTTGTTCATTTAAAGATATTGGGTAGCAAATTATCCCAAAATCCAAAATCATATTATCCACTCCGGGGTATACGCTCAATCTCCGCATATCCACTGAAAATTAATCGTTTTCCTTCGGTTTCTAAACGATTCAGCCGCATCTTGACTCCATCCAAGTCAAAGCGATCCAAATCAACCATGTTATCTAGAATTTCGACTAAGGCCAAACTCAAGTTTTGGGAAAGTTCTCGTTGTGCTTCTGGTACTTGTTCAAGATCAATTTCTGGATTGGTAAAAGAAATACGCCGTCGCCTTTCAATACCCACAGCTACAGTCATACTCATTGGTACGAGTTCACCGTTATTTAAATCTGCTTTTGCCAAAATTCGTAGACGATTTTCCGGCAATAGTTCTACTTGAACGTCATTGAAAGAGACTGGCTTACCACCAGAAAATACAGTCAAAGCAGGTAAGGATTGGTTCAACAATCGCTTGGTGACTAGCTCTGCTTTAAATGCCTGGTTGATACCATCTTCTGTCAATACAACTTGAGCGATCGCTTGTGTCGGTTGTCTCAGACGCAGTTTGCCACTTAAAACAGAGCTAAAGTCAATGGCGACAGCATCGGTTTCTATAAAAATTTCTTCAGCAGCAAAATCTCTACGGATAACCAAGCCACGACCTTTCATTGTGAAGCTATCAATGCTGCCTTGCAATAGCTTGCTAGAAGGGTGACAGCGGACAAAGACTTCTACTGACTCGCTTTTGGTGAACAGGTGGCGAATTGTTTGGGTAGCAACAGTGTTGAGCATCTGTTCTCCCCAGTCTGTGCCTTTTGGATTTGTTAAACCAGTAAGTCCGCCGAACATTGGGTTGATGTCTCTAGAAGTTCTTTGTATTTTTGTAACAAATTGTGAAGAGAACAGCAACCATCTAGTGATTGGTTGTGCTGATGGTTATGTGTGAGATAGTTGCTTACGTTAGATGCCTGTGAATCCGGAGGATAGGTAGTTAATATCTTTTGTTTGGTAGCTGGAGCAGTTTTTAGTATTAAATCTAGCATTATTTTTATACATTAATTATTCTGTAATTATTTATTTAAATAATCATAAATATAGTTTTATTGTATAATAAAAGATAAGTCATTAGTTTATTAAATATATGCTTTGGCTGAAGTAAATATACTTAAAATTAAACGGTGTTTTCAAATTTTATCTGGACATAAAATACCAAATTAGATAATTATAGTGTTGGTTTTTCAATGACATAAGTCGAAGAACTGGAGATAAAAATTTCACAACTCAAATTGTATGGCTATATTTACATCTTGTAAACTAAGCGTAGTGCGTTACGTTAGAGCTAACGTAACGCATCCTCATTCATGCTAGTTTTCTGAAAAGATTAAGGTATCTCCTCACAATAATTAACTCATTTGTTGCTGCAATTTGTCATGTTCTTGCTGCTCAATCTCATAGTTATTACCATCAATCATATTGACTTGATATTTGGCATCATGTCCTCCAAATATTCCTAAAAAACCCGGGTCTTCTTTTTCTATTTCTACGATTTCAGAAATAGAATCAGGATTAATTTCAACGCTATGGCCATCCGTTGTTTCGACTTTGATTGTTTTCATAAGTGCTATACCCTGATATTGGAAAAGATGAAATAATAATTATTTCTATTTTTATGCTAGCTCATGTATAATTTAGCGGAGAAAATCAGCAGAGTATATTTACAATTAGAATATTAATCAATCTAATATCAATTCAATAAATCTTTATTTCAGACTAAGCATACCAAGTATGAGGTGATTCCCCACCCTGAAACAATCCTGGCAAATCACTAATGGCTTTTGCTACAAGTGCGATCGCTAAGCATAATTGGTGTAGGTGGGTGACGCTGTTGCTAACCACCTATCGAATCAAAAATACGGTAGAAAGAGTAAAATAAATGGTACGACCGCGCAAAGTATTTGCTCAGCATTGGCTCAAAAGTGAGAAGGCACTTGCAGAAATTATTCAAGCTGCAAAATTGGAACAGGGCGATCGTATCTTAGAAATAGGACCCGGTACTGGCATTTTGACTCGCCGTATATTACCCTTAGTACAATCTTTAGTTGCAGTTGAAATTGACCGCGACTTGTGCGAGCATTTGGCTAAAGAATTGGGTAAGCACGAAAATTTTTTACTTCTACAGGGAGATTTTTTAGAGTTGGATGTACCATCTTTGCTAGAAGGTTATTCAGCTTTCCAAAACCCCAATAAAGTTGTTGCTAATATTCCCTACAATATCACCGGGCCAATTATCGAAAAACTCCTGGGTACAATTGCTAACCCTAACCCAGAACTATATGATTTAATTGTGCTGTTGGTACAAAAAGAAGTAGCAGAAAGACTTGTAGCAAAACCAGGGTCAAAAGCATGTGGGGCGTTGACAGTGCGGGTACAATATTTAGCCGAGTGTGAATTAATTAGTATTGTGCCAGCAAAAGCATTTTACCCACCACCTAAGGTAGACTCGGCGGTAGTGCGATTAATACCCCGAAAAATCGAACCCGCAGCCCAAGATCCTCGGAAACTAGAGACTTTGGTAAAATTGGGTTTTGCAGCAAAGCGTAAAATGTTACGAAATAATTTGCAATCTGTAGTAGAACGCGATCGCTTGACCCAATTACTGGAACAATTAGAAGTAAATCCTCAAGCTCGTGCTGAAGAACTTAGCATCGGGCAATGGGTTGCCTTAAGTAATCAATTAGAGGTTAATAGTTAGTGGTTAGTAGTTGGTTGTTGATGGTTAGTAGTTAGTAGTTATGATTCTATTTATCACACTCCCCCTACTCTTTCCATCTCCCCATATCCAAAAATGCGTTCTTACACCCTGATTGCTCCTGCAAAAATCAACTTATATTTGGAAATCATAGGCGATCGCCCTGACGGTTACCACGAGTTAGCAATGATACTGCAAAGTATTAGCCTTGCTGATCAAATTGAGATCCATGCAGGTAGCACTGACAACCTTCGCGTTCGCTGCAATCATCCGCAAGTACCGACAGATAAAAGTAATTTAGCATACCGTGCTGCTGAACTCATGGCAGCAGAATTTCCTGATGCTTATGCTAAGTATGGTGGTGTAGATATCACGATTACCAAACGTATTCCTGTTGCTGCTGGGTTGGCTGGAGGTTCAACAAATGCAGCAGCGGTTTTGGTAGGTATAGACTTGTTATGGAACTTAGGACTCACTCAATCGGAATTAGAAGAACTGGGAGCGATTTTAGGTTCCGATGTACCGTTTTGTGTAGCTGGTGGTACTGCGATCGCTACAGGTAGAGGTGAGCAACTTTCTACTCTAGCTGGTTTAAACAATATATATATAGTATTGGCAAAGTACCGTAGTTTAGAAGTATCGACTGCTTGGGCTTATAAAGCCTACCGCGCCTCATTTGGTAGTTCGTATATCAAGGATAAAGAAAGTTTGGCTGCGCGTGCTGATGCCGTACATTCTGGGGGTATGGTGAAAGCGATTTTGCATCAAGATGTCAAAGAAATCGCCGAGAGATTGCACAATGATCTAGAAAAGGTAGTACTACCAGCTTATCCGCAAGTTATGCAACTACGTGAGATATTTGCTAGTCAGGAGAATGTTTTAGGTACAATGATGTCTGGTTCTGGACCGAGTGTGTTTGCACTGTGCCAATCAAAGCAGCAAGCAGAACAAGTTAAGCAGCGTCTCAGGGAAGCAATACCTGATGAAGATTTAGAATTGTTTGTGACTGAGTTTGTCACACACGGCATTAAGATAGCATCTTAACAGTTATCAGTCGGGTAATTTTTATGAGTGAACCAGAAGAGACTCAAACGCAAGCTAAAGCCACCCCCTTACGTAGTTTAATCGGCGCTGTGATTTCCGGGGCTTTGGCATTTGCTGCTTATTCTCTGATGAGTGCGATCGCTACTAGTTTTGCTGCCAAGCCACTTCATTCTAATAATGTAATTGTGCTGAGAATTTCCTCTGCTGTGCGTACTTTAGTTTTGGGTATAGCTGCTTTGGGTTCTGGAGTATTTGCCATTGTTGCTATTGGTTTAGTAGCTTTGGCTATTCAGCTATTTTTCCAACAACTAGCAAAGCGTGAGTCTTAAATTTTAAAAATCGAACACCGTGCAAGGCGATGAACACAGATTTACATTTACTTAATTCATAATTCATATCGACTTCTCTTTAGCAAAACTCTGCGTTCCTCTGCGTTGACTTAGCGTTCCTCTGCGTTTAAAAATATCATATACCTGTTGTTTAGTTCAGGGTGATGCAACACTGTTACCAATCACCTCAATCACTTCTGTATACTCAAATTCATTGGGGCTTTGTTTAACAAGAGGATATTTTTCTCCTCCTAACTCTATATAATCTTGTTCACAATCAGGTTTAGAAGAATAGTAAACTAAGATATATTCTCTACCAATTCTCTCAGCTATTTCTGCTTCTACTTCACCTCGCCATTGGGTTTTAGTTACTAACACAACTAATTGATTTGCTAATTTAGGAATTATCTTCGCAATCTGGCGGCGATTAATTACATCCAAACTACCAAAAGGTGAATCCATTACTATTGGTAAGGTGCTAGTATCTGGAACCATTAACATTTTTCTTTGACTCCACTCCCTTACCCTATCTATAATTCCGCCAATAAAAGATAAACTGAGAATTTGATTTTCGCCAGTGGAAGCAGCGACTGGTGCTTCTGTACCCGCTGTCTTTTCTATTAGCATCAGTTCGTATTTGTCGCTGATTTTAGGAATGTAAGGCGTAAATGAGATTTCGCTAAATATTTCTTGGACTCGCTTTTCGAGTTGCAAGCGAAATTGTTTTTCTTGGCGTGCTTTGACTAAATTTAATCTATCAATTGCATCTTGGGTAGCAACAATTCGGCGTTGTGCTAGTGCTTGGCGTTCTTCATTAAATTTTTGTCTAGTAATTTGTTTATTTAAGCTTTCAATTTCGGTTTTATTGTTGGCTATTTGCTGTTGATTTGCACCTTGTTCTAAGGTTAAATCAGTAATTTTTTCTTCTATCTCATCCAAGCGTTTTTGTAAGTTGCGAATTTCTTCACTAGGATCTTTTCGCAACCTTTCTTGGATGTTATCTAAATCTGCTTCAATTTGAGATATGCTTTGTCGTAACTGATTAATTTCTGCTTGTTCTCGATCAACTTCTTCCCAAAATCCTGTTGCTTGTTTATCAATTTCATCAACTTGAGCATTCATCCGAATAGCAGTTTCTTCTAATATTGATGAGCCTGCTTTTTCTAACAAGCTTTTAATATTTGTGTGTCCATGGGTTCCTTCATGTAAGGGAGTACCACAAATGCAACGTTGAGAATCAAGTAAATTATGTATAAATTCCCGCGAGATTCCAGAGGTTAATTCACCTCGTTGCTTGAAATCTGCAATGATGTCTCGAAATTGAACTGTAGTCTCTGAAAGAAAGACTGTATAACCACGTGTGGAAATCGTTTTTTTCAGCGCATTCCACTTTTTTTTCAGTTCTTCTTGATTTAAAGATTTTTGTGATTCTAAATCATGTCGTCTTTCTTGTAATTCTTTGGCGGCACTGAGTTCTCGCAAACGATTATTAGTTTCTTTTTTAATAGTTTGTTGATATTCTAATTCTTGCTTAATCTCCGTTTGCCGTTTGTTAATTCGCTCAATTTCTTGCTCAATTTTGGCTTGTTTTTTGAGAAGCTGTTTAGTTTCGGAATCACCAATAATTTTTAACTCATTTTCTAGCGTTTTTTTAGCTTCGCTCAAATGTCTAATAGAGCGATTAATTACTTCAACTCCCAACAAAATTTTTGTAGCTTCAGCAATTTCAGCCTTTTTATCAGAACGGACAATATGTTCTATACGCTCTCCATCAAAGAAGAAATACTGGTGTAAGCTACTAGGTAAAATTTGATTAATAATATCTTCTAAGTTTTGATTGGGTGGGACAAAATACCAAGAACCATCATCTCTGCCTACCCACATACTCAATTCTGTTTTTCCGGGTTCAAAGTAACTTTCATTTTTGTAAACCCGACAAGCACGTTTAATGCGATAGCGTTTATTATCATGCTCCCAGACAATTTCTACCCAACATTCTACAGGTTGCCCAATTTTTGCTTCAGCGATCGCCCGCTTATTTACTAACTGTTCTGCTGAGGCAAAAGCAGCACTAAATTTCTCGTACAATACCCAAGTAAATGCGTTCAAAAAATTAGTTTTACCTGCGCCGTTATTACCATGAATTACTGTCGTGTTGCGAATATCTCCATGAGCAAATATAATTTCTGGGGTTTTTCCATAGAAGGAGCGAAAGTTAAACAGCTTAATGGAAATGAGCTTCATCGCACAGCATCCTTCACAATCCTTAAAATATCATCATTGATATGGCTGTTACTTTTTTTATCTAACCTGCTTTTTTCTAATTGCCATACTTGTTCGATGATTTGCCGTACTTCTGGAGGAGCAGTTACTATTGGTTCTTGAACATCATCTATGTTGGGCTGATGATTCATTACTTGCTTATTTAGATAAGAATGTAATTTTTTATATTTTAATCACGGATAAGATTGCGATCGCATCCGTAGAGGTACTGTCTCTTTTACATCATTGTTAGTCGTTGTTGGTTGTTGGTTGTTGGTTAGTAGTTAGTGGTTAGTAGTTGCTTGGTTACTTACCACTCCTCACACCCCACCCTTACCTTAAGCCATGCAGGGCGAGTCTACACACTCCCACCTCCCTACCTCCCCATCTCTTCCTTCAAACATCCAATAACCCATATCGCTTTTGCAAATCAAGCAACTTAATTCTTGCTTCACCAGCATTGTCTGCTAAATCAGCAAACTCTACAAAGCGCCGTAATTCTTTTCTTAATAAATTGCGTTCTACTTCTAAAGTTTTTCTGTCTAAATCTGGTGGTAAAACTATCATGTCAAAAATTGTCGCCCTTTCTTTGCCTGGATGAGGACGCAAAACTCGTCCACGTCTCTGGATAAATTGCCGAGGATTACCAGAACTTGCCAAAATTACAGCTGTTTGAATTGCAGGAATATCTACACCTTCGTCTAAACAGCGAATTGCTACTAAACCTTGTAATTCACCACTTTCAAATTGGCGGCGTAAAATCTCTCTTTCTTCTAAAGAAGTCTGGGCAGTGTAGGTATTAATTCTGTAACCTAATTCTACTCCTAATATTTTGGCGACTTCTTTAAGTTGATGTAAATTATAACCCCGTCCTACTTCTTGAGAACCATCACCACAATAAAAAAGCGTGTGACTTGTTTCACGACGAGTTGCCATTAATTCACGCAACGCTTTTAGTTTATTTGCTGCTGCACCAATTAATCTGGCTCTTTGCATTAATAATGGTTTTAAATCTTCAATATCTTCAAAATAATTTGATTCTCCAATTTGTTTTTCCTTGTATAGTAAAGCCTTACCGATTTTTTGGGTAATTTTTGCATAGGCACGGCTTTCTGCTTCAGTTAATTCGACTAAAATTGGATAATAAAGATAATGTACTAAAGCACCTTGATGAATAGCATCTTTTAAACTAAATTCTGGTTGGAGAACCGAACCAAAATAATTAAAAATAGATTGAGTCCCAGTTTCGTCAAAATATCTTTCTGGTGTTGCAGATAAAGCTAAGCGCAAACCTACACGACGTGGCAAACTTTCTTCCAATTTAGGCGCGCCTAAATTATGGGCTTCATCACCAATAATTAAAGTTTTCTCGGGAAAATATTTCAGTTGAGATTGGAAACCATCACCAATTAAGGTGGAATTGGTGGTAATTACTGTGATAAATGGTTGTGATCCAGAATGTACGTTGTAGAGTTGACTAGACAGTTGACTCTGCCAACTGCGTAAATTCTCAAAAGCCAAAATGGGTTGCAAATTGAATTTTTCACATTCTCTTGCCCATTGAGTGACAAGATGACGGTAAGGACACACTACCAATAATGCTTGTAAGTGAATTTGTTTATATAACTCGCAAGCAACAGCAAGTGCAGTAATTGTTTTACCACTACCCGTTGCCATTTTTAGTGTACCTCTGCCGTTGTTGGCAAACCAGTTATTGATGGCTTGACGCTGATATTGCCGCAATTGCAAAGATGCTGGCATTTGCGGACATCCTGGTAATGATGGCTGAGTTTGATAATTACCCTTACTTTCACCTGCAAATGGTAATTTCAGGCGATAGTTTCCCGAAGGTTTACTAACTGTGGTTGAAAAACTGGGTATTGAGCGGACTTTTTGCTGTGTCAGATACATTGATGGGGGATTGGGGATTGGGGATTAGGAGGTGGGGTGGTGGGGCGATGGGGTGAAATCTTTCTCCCAATCTCCCACCATCAAGTTTTCCCTTTTCCTTTAACTATAAATACGCCAGATACCAACAAGGGAACCTTGTACTTGTACCTGCATGGCTGGTACTTCGATGGGGTTGTATTTAGGATTGGCAGGTTTGAGAATAATGCGATCGCCGTTTCTGTAAAATCGTTTTAATGTCGTACCGTATCCGTCTACTCTAGCAGCGATAATTGTGCCATTTTTAAGTTGGTCTGGTTCTGGTACGGGACGCAAAAAAACCAAATCTCCATCAACAATTGAATCTTCGATCATGCTGTCCCCTGCTACCCGCAAAGCATAGGTTTGGGGTGGTAAAGGCATATTTGAAAAGTCGAAATGTTCGACAGCATCGGTGAAGGGTTCTATTAAACCGCCAGCAGCAATTGTGCCTAAAATCGGTACACCTTGCTTTAATGGATGTAAAATTCTAATTGTTCTTGCCTTACCTTCACTCCATTCAATGTATCCTTTGGCGCGCAGATGTTCTAAACGACTTTGAATTGGTGCTGGCGATTTTAAATTCATCGCTTCCATCATCTGTCGAATCGAAGGAGAATGCTGATGTTCTCGGATAAATTCTGCTAACCAATCGTAAAGTTCTTGTTGCGCTTCCGTTAGTCTTTCCATAAATTTGTAGGGAGGTAAAAATAAATGTTCCTTAGAACATTAGTACTACAAAAAACCCCCCTATGTCACAGTTATGAATTATTAATTATAAATTATGAAATTAGGAGACAGTATTTTTACTTAAACTTTATCATTTCCTATTCACAGTTCATCATTTATTCTGACTCTGCTCCTAAAATACTAGCAAGCAAAGCTTTTTGTACGTGCATACGATTTTCCGCTTGATCCCAAACTCTTGATTGTGAACCTTCAATCACTGCATTAGTAATTTCTTCGCCACGATGGGCTGGTAAGCAGTGTAAAACGATCGCTTGTGGATCGGCAAGACTCAATAGCTGCTCGTTGATTTGGTAGGGTTGAAAAATGGGCAGACGGTCATCTGCTTCTGATTCTTGGCCCATACTTGCCCAAACATCGGTGTAAAGTACATGGGCTCCTTTGGTTGCTGTTTCAGGATCGTTGGTGAGAATTACTTGAGTTTTATTATTAGCGATCGCTCGTGCTTTTTCAATAATTGTTGCATTTGGTTCAAATCCATTTGGTGTGGCAACTCTCACATTCATCCCTACCAAAGCACAACCTAGCATTAAAGAATTGGCGACATTATTACCGTCACCGACATAAGTCAAGGTTAGCCCAGATAAACTGCCAAAACACTCTTGAATTGTTAATAAATCTGCTAAAACCTGACATGGATGTTCCAAGTCAGTCAAAGCATTAATAACAGGAATTTTGGCATAATGGGCAAAAATATCTAATTCCTGCTGTGCAAAAGTGCGAATTGCTAAAATATCCAAATATCTATCCAAAACCCTAGCAGTATCTTGCACAGGTTCACCACGACTCACTTGCGTCACATTTGGATTTAAATCTATTACCTGTCCACCTAGTTGATACATCGCCACGGAAAAACTCACCCGTGTGCGAGTGGAAGCTTTGGAAAATAACAGCCCCAAAACTTTATTACATCGTAAATTTAACTGTTGAGATTTCAAATGGATTGCCATTTGCAGGAGTTCTTGAACTTCCTGGGAACTGAGGTCTGCCAGACTTAATAAATCTCGTCCGCTCAACAATGCCATGCTTCTCGTTTGTAAAGAAAAACTACATTTTTCCGGTTCTGCACACTGCCATGCAAGAAGTAGCGCTCTAAAACTCTACCAAATATTTCTCTATCTAGCCTATAGTTTGAGGCGGCTGTGATAGTTAGATTTGTTTATCAATTTCATCAGTGAGAAACGACACTATTTTTGGAAAATTTCATCATTCTTTGGACAGATAAATTGAGTAACAGAACTAAGTCAATAGTCATTGGTCATTGGTCATTTGTTACTCTCCGCGTCCCGAGGTTCCCGCGTCTCCCCATCTGCGACAATATTCATGGTTGACAGTTAATTAGCTTATGGTATAATCAGAAATTAGTGCGATGCTTGAGGTAATCACCTCACCAAAGCCATGCCAGCATAGCACAGTGGTAGTGCATCCGACTTGTAATCGGAAGGTCGTCGGTTCAAATCCGACTGCTGGCTTTAGACTGTCACTGACCAAAAAGCACCGATACACAAGCATTGACCAAAGGTAACAACGGGCCTAATTGCTCTTGTCCATTCACGGCTAAATCGCTGTGACACAAATAAACTCTCTTGGACACACGGGAGAGCAAATCTGCCAAAATCCTGCGTAGCCGTTGTTCTTCAGCTAATTGTTCATCTTCTACTGTCCAAGGTTTACCTAACCTCTCTTGCAGAAAGAAAGGCGCACCAAACAAAGTGGCTGCACCACCCTTTGCCCACAGTGGTGAACTCGCATCTAACCAGAAATGCCAGCGATGAGAACGCCGACTTGAGCGATATTGGAAGATAGTAGCTAAAGTTACAGCCTTAGCTGCTGCCCCCATCGGACTGATGGGGTAAGGATTAGCGGTGATCGTACCGCGCTGGAGTAATTGAATAAATTCGGCAATTGTAGCTTGAGGAGATGATGCAGTGGAGGTGAGACGCGATGTTTTATTTTTCCCCGCTTCTTCAGCTTGGGGAATCTGCCGCAGTCTTGTATCAATTTCCCAGTAATGTTGGGCAGTTTCCAGTAATTCCCGCAGCGCTGCCAGTTGATCGTAAGCTAGATTGCTACCATCCCACAAAAAGCGCTGAATAGCCCTATCCAACAAAGAAATGGGACTAGGGATTAAACGTAATTCCTGTTGCGATCGCTGTTCCTCTAGCCACTTTAAAATCTCACTGTAGGCTGTAGTCGCTGCATAACCAAGTCGATCCCAACGATCAAATGATGTCACGGGCAACAAATTCGGATTTTCTGGATGGGGTTGAAAACAGTAATCTGCAATTAAACCAGCACGTACCGGATCAATTTTTGGTTGATGGGTTGATGGGGCGAAATCTTTCTCCCCATCTCCTCTACTCAACACCACCAACATTTCCGCTACAGCATCTCGATCCACCAAACGTCCTAATCCTGGATACACTAAAGCCAAAACAGTAAGTAAAGCCCGGATGACGGGGGAAGCAATCAGAGGGCGTTGGTCGTTGAGTGATTCTACTGCAATGCCTTGCTTGGTGAGAATTTCTGTGAGAGTATAGCGAGCGATCGCATCTAAACCAGGGGCAATTACTGCTACTTGATCTGGTTCTACTTCCCCTTGTTTAATAGCCTGCACAATCACTTCTGCTGTTTGTCGCAACAATTGAGCGCGGGATGTAGCTTGAATCGATTGCACTACTTCCGGTAAGCTCAATAGCGTCATTGGTTCTGTGAGGATTTGTAGCATTGGTGTTGTCAGTTTCTGTGCCAAGCTATTGTGAGGTGAGTCAATTAAGGTTTCTTGCTGACAGTATGCTGCTAACTCTTGCATATAATTGGGGTCTGCACCCAAACCCAGGCGCACTACCCCATCAGGATTGTAGGTAAAGGCTCCTACTGCCTTATCATCTAAAAGCAACTCAAACAAGTGACGTGTTACAGCTGGGTAATCTTGCACGTCATCGGCCAATATTCCCTGATAGCGTTGTCTGAGTCTTTGCTGGTAATTGGAGTCGGTTAACAAGTATTGATTGTAAAGTTCTGTAATGATTCCGTAGGAAAGTAAGCCTCGTTCCAAACACCAGTTACGCCAATCTAGCAGCAAAGCCGACAAAAATTCTGGTTCTAAATTGGTGACATTATCCTCTGGTGCTAAGGCTACTGCTAAAATCCTGCCAATGTCTTCTACCGATGTACCACTGTAAGCTGCCAATTGTAATAGGTCAAGGATGCGACGTACCAAACGGTACTCACTAGTACCTGCACGGCGCAAAATCCCCTCATCTAACCGGGGACGCCAGAGTCTAGTTGCCAATTCCTGTTCGGTTTCTGGACGCAATCTCACAGGAAATTGTGCCTTTAGCTTTAAATATTGAACTAATAAAGGCCAAAATAAAATTACTTCGTCCTGAAAAAAACCCAAAGGAGTTTTACATCGTACTGGATATTGTCCTCTAGTTGCCGTAACAATTCTATCTGCTAATTCTCGCCGATTATCGTCATTAGCAGCCAAAATTAAAACTGTTCCTTCTTTTTGATAAGGATACAGAGCTTTTGATAAGCGATCGCTACTTTTGACTCTACTTTTTTTAGTATAAAATGATTCCTGATCGTAATTTTCATCTTGCATCCAGCGAGCGAACTGTTCTACCAAACGAGCAGTTTTGCCACTGCGACTCGTACCAAAAATCCAAACAGAATGAGAAAACACAAATGTCTTCATGTGAATTTGTTAAGATACCTCGTACGTTAAATTAAGGTTAAAAATACCAAAAACAGGCTGGATGATTGCCTAAGATGAGTAACTCAGGTTTCGGTCAAAAAATTTACACTTTTTTGCTGGCAGCATACGAATTATACCTGCGGACACCAGAACGTTCATTGAATAAGGCGTATGAGGCTGCCCTGAAAATTCAAAAAATAGAAAATGAGCATTTTAATGGTAACAAAATAGACTCTCATTCAACTACATATAGCAGCAGTATTATTGATTATTTTGAGTCAGATCTGAAAAAAGAATTAAAAATCATTCGGATGCGGCTAACAGAGTTTAAAGCCAGCCGTTATTTGTTAAGTGATTCAAATCAAAAAGCATTTAGAAAATTAGGTATCGAGCCTCTCAATCCTTCAGTAATTTTAGACAAGCTGAGATTTATCGATGGAATCGTAGCAAAATACACCTTTGTTGAGGAAGAACTTGACCCCCAAGATCGTGTTTCCAAACCCATAGATATACCAGTTGAATCTCTTGTATTTCAACCAAAACCACAAAATATTTCTAGAAATAACTTAGATAAAGAACCACGGAGTAAAACCGATACAACTGGTGTATTACCTCGTTCTATATTTAATACTATCAATCGTCTGCAAGCAGAATTAGACCCACAAGCAGAGCAGAATGTTGTTCAAAATTTTCGTACTGCTCAAAAAAGAACTATTATCTCGGTTAGATTTATATTACTGTTAATAATTGTACCAATTCTTACTCATCAGCTATCAAAAGCTTTTGTTGTTGGACCAATTATTGACCATTTTAGAAACCCTGAACAAGCAGTTATTTTCCTGAATGAAGAAATGGAAGAACAAGCATTGCTAGAGTTACAGAGATTTGAAGAAAAAATTAAGTTTGAAAATCTGCTGAGTAATGTTAGTGTTCCCATAGAAAATATAGAAGCTCAGATCAGGGAAAAGGCAGAAGAAATTGCCGGAAAATTTCGTCAAGAAAGTGCCAATGCTGTCAAAAACGTTTTTGCAGATATTTTATCTGTAATTGCATTTGTTTTTCTTTTAGTAACTAGTAAAAGAGAGATCGCTGTACTCAAAGGTTTTTTTGATAATATAGTTTATGGTCTCAGTGATAGCGCCAAAGCATTTATCATCATTTTATTTACAGACATTTTTGTTGGATTTCACTCTCCTCATGGTTGGGAAGTAATTTTAGAAGGAGTATCACGTCATTGGGGATTACCAGCCAATCATGATTTTATCTTCTTATTTATTGCTACCTTTCCAGTTATCTTAGATACTATCTTCAAATACTGGATTTTCCGCTACTTGAATCGTATTTCACCTTCAGCAGTTGCTACCTACCGGAATATGAACGAGTAGTTGTTGGTTGGTAGTTGTTAGTTGGTTGGAATTTCAAAACCAAACATCAAACAACAATCAACAAACAACAAAATATAATATGCAAAAAAACTTGTTGCTATCTGTCTGAGTCTCCCCGTCGTACCATTAATTTTTTTGTAACCATAAAATCTTTAACTTATAGGGAACTCAGTCCACCAGAATGCAAACTAACAAAGTGGGAACTACCCATTTCCCTCAAGACTTCTGAGATTGAAAAATAAACATCACTACTACCTTTGTTATCCTTGCACCAACCCTTGTTTCCTTGTTGCCAGGATGATAGGTCTTGTCTAGATGAACAAATATCGGGTGAAAACGGTAAATTAATAGACCTCTTGCATGAATCCTCAAAACTCCACCCCAACCCTCCCCTTACTAAGGGGAGGGAGTGAATATATTGTTTTCTGCCTTAGGGGGGACTAGGGGAGTTATTTCAAATATTTGTGCAATAGGTCTAATTTACCACTTGTGGCTGAGCGTTCAATCGCTACAGATAAATATCTCATGCTTACCGCTGCTTTAGCCTTAATTTGTGCTGATTTTCACTTTATAGAAACCAACGGCAAAATTGAACGTCGTATTGTGAGTCGTTACGTTCTCGATCAAGATACTGGAGGTGCTATTAAAGGAGCAAGCAGAGTAGATTATTTTTTGGGTACTGGTAAACAAGTAGGCGATCGCGCAGGCGTCACCGTCAGCAATGGACAACTATATTATTTGTTCCTCAAACCGTAGTTTGGCAGTGTGCGCAGTGTGGGAACCGTGGGAAGTGCGGGGAAGGGAGACAAGGGAAGGGAGGAATTACCTATTTCCTCTTGAGAATTAACGGTTAAGAGTTCCCTCTTACCAATGTAGAGACGTGCCATGGCATTTCTCTACAACCACTAACAACCAACAACCAACTACTTTTGCATAAATCGGAAATACCATGCCTTGAATTTGTATCTCAATATATTCCTAAATAAGTGGGATTAACTATAAAAATCTCACCATCGGCTACATTGGTCGAGCAATCGGGGGTTGAAAGTGATCAAGATTATATTTGATGCTGACCTAATAATAGAAGCTTTGATGAATCGTAACGGTTTTGGAGAAGAAGTTAGTAAATTATTAGATAAGGTACATCCATTGATTCAGATGTATATTACAGATATTGGATGGCAAAAAATATACACTTATGCCAGTCGTTTACGAGATAACCAAATAGCAGAAGTAGTAGTCGATTGGTTAAAAGAAAAAATAAAAATTTGTCATGTAGATCAGACCGTTCTCCAGCAAGCACGCACTTCACCTCTTCAAGATTTTGAATCTGCTGTTGAACTGTGCTGTGTTAATTATGAAGAACTAGATGCAGTTGTTACCCATAAACCAAGTGATTTTACGGAAGCTCCTTATAAATATTGCGTTTGGTCAGTAGCACAATTGTGGGTACGGGCAAACTTAGAAAGTCAGCTACAAGCGACCAAGCTTAGCTAAGGGAACTACAAATTTCCTTTGTCTTCCTTGTACCTCTTAATAATTCCTTAACTACTTTTGAGTAGATGATTGCTGTAAGCGTTGTAATCGAATCGTTGCTTCTTCTATTTGCTTTTGCAACAAAGTTAGATTTGCTTCCATTGTTTTCTTGTGGACTTCTAGTAATTCCGTTTCTTTACGTAGACGGGTCATCCTCTCCTTGTGGTCTTCCGTTCGTCCTGGTTGATAGATAATACCAAGATAAATTGTGACATTAGAAGCGTCTAAAGTATTCACACCTGCGGAAAGATTAAAACCAAAGTCATTCTCAGTATTGACGTAGGCATTGGGAAGATAATTGAGAGGATAAATATTGGGATAATTAATCGTATTGGAGTTATTGTTGTTTGAGGAGGTATTGGAGTTAGTTACAGGAACCTGTGGACTCGACTGCAATATTTGATTGAAAGATGATTCATTGCCTACAGTGGCTGATTGATTGCTATTGGCTGTTTGGGAATAGGCTGGATAAAGGTTTAAAGCTTCTAGAAGCAGTATAAATAAAGAACAAGAAATAAATTTTAAATAATTATTTAATACCAACGGTAGCAAACCCTTTTTCATCTTTTTGCGTAATTTTTTACTAAGCAAA
Source organism: Fischerella major NIES-592 (assembly GCF_001904645.1). Classification (NCBI taxonomy): domain Bacteria; kingdom Bacillati; phylum Cyanobacteriota; class Cyanophyceae; order Nostocales; family Hapalosiphonaceae; genus Fischerella; species Fischerella major. Next base: position 76,037 of record NZ_MRCA01000006.1, read on the forward strand.
GCGTGGCAGAAATTAATAAACAGTCAAGAATACTCCCAAATACTAAACGTAATCAGCATTATTCTCTTCTGCTTTCTGCCTTTATGCAATAGGCTTGCTATATTTATTTACCGTACAGTACTAGCGTACACTTAAGTTGAGAGTGTAATTTAAAAGACCATTGCCACTTGTTTGTTGAGAGGAACTAATACCAGGGCCGCTCAGTTCTACACTAACTCCAGATGATGCAGGAGCATAGCGTCCTGAAATTTCAACTATATGCTCTCCAGCAGATAGTAGAGGTGATAGATTAATTTCAACTTGGCTACTGCTAAGTCGTTTCACGACTTTGCCATTCAAAAGAACGTCACCACTCAATTGACTACCAGAAGTACTAATCCGCAAAATATGGGGTTGACGAAGATCAGTTGCACTCAAACTGACTGAACTTGTTTGATATCCAGAAGAATAGTTAGACTGCTGACTAAAAGTACTGGAGTTTCTCATATCATCACTATTGCTGTCCACATGAACAGAAGAGGTTTGGACGCTAATGAAATTCTGAGCCAAAGCTGCGGAAATGGTAGCAATCAAAGCTAAGCAGCAGGCAATAAATAATAGCTTTTTCATAGCTTTATGGGGTTTAGAACAGGTATGGAACTCATCTACCTGCTTGAATGCTGATAGAAAACTTGGGTCTGAACGAACCTGCAAAAAAACCGGGTCTTTAACAATAGAGCGATCGCGCTCATTTCAAAACTATCGTAAAAAACCCAGTTTAGACCTGAGTCAAAACATTAATTAATCCGAAGTTCTTAAACTAGAAGACTTCGGAAAAGTTAATATTTAGATTTGTATCTTGCTGATCAGCTTTATCGCTTGGGAACACCAACACCATTAAGAAAGTTGGGGTCAGCAGCTGGGTTGTATACATCAACTGGAACATGAACTTTTACACCTACATCTCCTTTACCAGGAGTATTACTGGTAGCACCTCCACCCACAATTGAATTGCTGTTTACATTTTGTTGAGCAGAATTAGGGCCAGTATTGACTTGAGTAGATGTATTGGTGACACTGTTACCAGTACAATCTTCTCCGAACTGCTGATTTGGATTATGTGTTTGCTGACTTGGTTTTTTAGAACCACTAACATCTACTTGCACTGCTACATCAGTGATGACACAACCTAATGCTGATGCAGGACGAGTAAAAGAAGGAGCGAAAAGGGGAGAAACAACAGTTAGTGAGAACAAACCCAGAGAAAGAAACTTAAATTTCATGATGATCGTAACCTCTTGAACTATTTACAGGTAGATGTGGTTGTAGAACTGTAAGTACTATTGGAACCGTTAACGGATCTTTGAACACTTTGTTGAGTCAAAGTTCTGCCGGTACAGTAGCTGCGTGTGTTTTGAGGAACCTTAACAGCTTGAGGAACGACAACAGTTTGAGGAATTTTTACAGTCGGAACAGTGTATACACCATTTTTTTGGATACGTACCCCAGAAGTAGGCAAGCGGAGAGGATATATACTTGTGGTTGATCTGGGATTGTTTCTAATCGTAATACCGTTGTTTGTATCGACTATTACCCTACTATTGCCGTTTTGAATGTCAATGTCGCCTGCTGTGGCTATTCCGGCAGGTAATACCATCAGCGCAGAGAGTGCAAGTATGGAAATTGAAAGTTTAGCAGGCATGGCGTGAATACCTCACATATCAGAAAAAACCGATTTTTTTGTTTTACCAGGTAATTCGGTTAACCTTGGTCTTAGCTGAGTTGGCGTTGCTGGAATAATAGAATGGTTTTGTCACTCTTAGAGAATTAGAGAATAGACAACGCCTCATCACTTAAGCTTGTCTAGGCTTGTACAGCTCATTTTAACGGCAGTAGCCGTTAGCTATCTTCAGCGCATCTTGAACAGAAAGCTGGTTGGCTTGATTTACAACTGTGTTAAATTCACCGATAGCAACCCCAGTTTGTTGAATATTTTGGTTGGAAACCTGTACGTTACCACCTGGTTTGCAGTAACCATTACCTACGCTCGTTGAGTTTTGGATGCTCTGCTGATTAGCATTGTTAACAACTGTATTGCCGCGACCAGTTGCAACACCAACTTGATCAATGTTTTGCTGATTTCCCTGAAAATCTTGAGCAAAAGCAGCAGAAGGAGCTATAATCAGGGCAGTAATTACGAAACCAAAAGTTTTAACTTTACTAAACATAATTTGTTGACCTCTTGTGTTGTTGTATGTTGTTGATTTAGATTTGGCGTTGCTGGCCTCAGGGTTGGTAACGCCTCTTGATTTTAGGCAGTTTTGATTTTTTGATTGGGAGATGCACCGATAAGATCATCCCGCTTCCCAACTCAGTTAACTTTAGTTGCAGTTGGTTATGCCGTTAGCAATCTCAGTAGCGGTTTGCTGAGCCAGTTGACCACCAACGTTAGCTACAGTATTAACTACACCAACAGCAGCTCCATTTTGGGAAAGATTCTGATTAGATATTTGACCGTTGAAAGTAGCTTGGCAGGAAATACCATTCTTAATCTTAGTAATGCCTTGAACAGCTGTCTGAGTAGCATCATTAACAATAGTATTAGCAGTACCGACGGCAGCTCCATTTTGAGTCGCATTTTGTTGGCTGCTTTGAACGTCAGCCAGAGCCGCACCAGGAGCAATCATCAAACCAGCAGCCAGTAAACCGAAAGCAAAAGACTTCTTCAACATTGTTTTAGACCTTGTGTATTGTGTATTGTGTATTGTTGTTTAGGGATGTGCTGTGTGCAGCATCATCCCTTCTGCTCCAGTAGAACTTAGTAGCAGTTGTGGTAACCGTTAGCAATCTCGGTAGCGTTTTGTAGAGCAGCTTGGCTAGCTTGGTTAACTACGGTGTTAGCAGTACCAACAGCAGCACCGTTTTGTTCCAAGTTTTGACCAGAGAATTGAGCGTTGTAACTACCATGGCAGGAAGCACCATTCTTAA
>NZ_MRCA01000006.1:79013-366235 GCF_001904645.1 Fischerella major NIES-592
GTAGCGTTTTGTAGAGCAGCTTGGCTAGCTTGGTTAACTACGGTGTTAGCAGTACCAACAGCAGCACCGTTTTGTTCCAAGTTTTGACCAGAGAATTGAGCGTTGTAACTACCATGGCAGGAAGCACCATTCTTAAATTTGGTGATATCTTGAATAGCTGTTTGGTTAGCGTTGTTTACAACTGTGTTACCAACTCCAACAGCAGCACCATTTTGAGTCGCATTTTGTTGGCTGCTTTGCACATCAGCCAGAGCCGCACCAGGAGCAATCATCAAACCAGCAGCTAGTAAACCGAAAGCAAAAGACTTCTTCAACATTGTTTTAGACCTCATTTAGTTTTGTGTTGTTTGTGTGTTTTTGGTTAGAGGGTTTACACCTTTGACTCTTTGAGGAGTTGTTTTCGGTGTCTCTGTCGTGTTTTTGTTTTGTTAATGAGAGCTACAAAGTCCAATTTATTCATTCCGGATTAGTCTGAAAGATTTTTGGAAAAAACTTTGTTTTTGTTTTGTCTACCCTCAGATATAAGGAGATAAAGGCTAGGGAATAAGGGCTTTCCAAATTCCTAACGACCTAATTACCAAAACAAGCTTTCGTCCTTGAACCTCTAGCTCATCTCTTGTAAAAATTACTTTTGCAAGAGATTTAGGATCTTAGTACACTTCACACTTAATATTCTTAACCAAAATTCTTAGGTGTAGTCAAGAGCTGGGTTAAGTTTTTAAGGCGTTAATTTTTTTTTGATGCTACGATCTACGACTATAGGTAGATCAAAAGTGCTGTAGCTGTGAAACGGAAGGCAAAACCAAACATCGCTTTTCTGCGTGAAAAAGCAGGGCTAACTCAGCTGGAGTTATCGCGTCTTGTAGGCGTGACAGAAAGCACTATTCAAAATTGGGAAAGTGGCAGGACTGGAACAGAACAAATAGAAAGAATCATTAAGTTTTGCAAAGCACTGAATTGTCAAGTAGAAGACTTAATTGAGTATGTAAACATCCCACAGGAGCCAGCTACAAAACCTAGTTCCCTTAGCGATATACACAATATGTTGGGGACAGACGAACCTTCATCAACTTCCAGCCTTGACACACAAGCTGATACAACACTGCAAGAGTCAAGACTCAAGGGTCGATAGTCAAGGGTTTGTTAGTGATTGGTTGTTGGTTGTTAGTGGGTAGGAATCAGTGAACAGTACCAGTCGCAGTTAACATTGAGAAATAGAATTTGATAACTGATAACTCAACTACACCCTCCTCATCTCTTCAGACTTTGCTGCCACAGTGTATCTATAGTTACAAAGTAAAAGCCTTGTTGGAGTAATTGGGGTATGAGTATGTTAGTTATTTCAGCTACATCTTCTCCACCACAAGCACCATCATGCAAAACGATAATAGAGCCGTTATTTACGTGTTGTAGGACTCGCTGTACAACGGTGGTAACTCCCGGTCTTACCCAATCTTCTGGTACAACACTCCACATGACAGAACGATAATTCCACCGTTGTAATAGGTTTAGAGTTTGAGGTGTAAATAAACCATTAGGTGGTCTGACGTCACGTACTTGCTCTGGTTGCAGTTCGCAGGTATCATAAATCGCAGCTTGGGTTCTTTCTAGGCTGTCTTTGAGTTCGCTAGGGGAGAGCAAAGGAAAATTATGGTGATAGTAACCGTGCAGTCCAATCCAATGTCCACGATCGCATACTTCTTTCGCTAAGCTGGGTGAACGGTTGACACAAGCACCCAACCAAAAGAAATTTGCTGTAATTTGATAATGATCTAAAACTTTTAATAATCTCGGTGTGTATTGTGGATGAGGACCATCGTCAAACGATAAAGCGATCGCTTTAGAATTGCAGTCGCCTCCCCACAAACATGTGGGAAACGTTGGTTTGAGAATTGGGTGTAAAACCGGAAATAAAGGATAAAGCTGCATTATTATTAGACATGCTGTTAATTTCTATTTTACAAAAATTAATTTATCGAAAGATGATGATACGTATATATTTGCCATATAAAGTATCATCTTCATTTCTCCCTTCCCTTGTCCTCCTGTTCCTGATCCCACCTATTTATGTAACAAATTCTGTAACAACGACACAGTTCCGGCCTTTACCCGTTTAGATTAGAACAAACTTAAGGGAAATCCCTTAATTAAGGGGTAATCAAGTTCAAAATTATACGCAATATCCGCGATTATCAAATTCTTTTTCTCTCTTTGTTCCTAATATTAGGAATTGGTACAAGAGACTAGACATTAAGACCAGAATGGATTGCGCTCATAATAGTCACCTGTCTATCAACACAATGGTTGTTGTCACAATTGTTGCTAGTTGATCGTTGGTGGTTAGTGGGAAAGATTAACAATGTTCCTTAATTACTGCTTTGGGGCTTAGCTTATTGTTGCGGGCTGACCACTGGACGACAATGGTGTTTGCAGCAGTAATAGCGATCGCCAGTAAATTTGTCTTCAAAATTGGCGACAAACATTTCTTCAATCCTGCCAATTTTGGGATTATCTCTGCTTTAATACTTACCCCTGATGCTTGGGTTTCTCCGGGACAGTGGGGTGAGGACTGGTGGTATGGGCTGTTATTTGCTGGAACTGGTGGGATGATTCTCAAGCGAGTGGGACGTTGGGATACCACAGCTGCCTTTTTGGGGGCATATGCTGCTTTAGAAGCCGTGCGTAATTTTTATCTGGGTTGGACTTGGGATGTTTACTGGCATCGTTTGATGAGTGAATCTTTGCTGCTGTTTGCTTTGTTCATGGTGACTGATCCCAGGTCAATTCCCAATGCTCGCATCGCCCGTGTAGTTTGGGCAGTGTGCATCGCTGTGTTGACTTTTATTTTGCGGAATTATTTGTTTGTTTCCACCGCCGTTTTCTGGGCATTATTTGCTTTGGCCCCATTGACTGTGCTGCTAGATGTGATTTGGCAAGCATCTCGGTTTAGGTGGGAGTTTGGGGAGGTTGGGGATGGATAGGGTCTCCACTCCCACCTTTCCTTGCCTTCTAAATACCCAGTAGTTCATCTAGTTGCAAAGTTGGTAAATCTTCTGGAATTACAGTTCTAACAACAGTAGCTTTGTGGCTTTCTTGTTGGTTGGCTGTATCTACGGCGATCGCTTCTATACGAACTTCTAAACAACCCAAAGGGATATGGATTTGAGTAGTCACCTCTAATCCTGAGGTTGTGGGTAGTAAATTGGTAAGCAAACATGGACCGTCCAGTATCCGACGGGTTTGGCAATCTTCAACCCATAGCTTGATCGCAATCTTAGGGCGTACACAATCCAACTCCACACGTACTCTTACAAATTTCCCACAGATGAGTTCGCCTTCAGGTACATAAAGTTGTGGAGTCGGCAAGGGTTCAGTAATTGCCGATGTGATCGCCGCAGGAATTTCTTCTTGCTGTGAGGAGCTACCGAGTTCTTCTTGTCCATCAGTATCATCTACGACAATTTCTTTAGCTAACCAAGCTGGTTTGTTAAATTGTCGGATTGGTAATAGGGGAGGTGGGGGAGGAAGGGGAAGTGGGGAAGAAGGGGAGATAGGGAGATGGGGAACTCGGGGCCCCCACGACCGACAGGGAGTGGGGATTAGGGGCGATGGGGGGAGTGAGAATTCTTCTGTGGTTTCCTGTTCTTCTGTTGCTTCTAATTGTGTTTCTGATTCTAGAGTTTCAGTATCAACGGGGGACGCAGACTGTTGTTGTGATATCTCTTCGTGAGTGGGTAAAGAGGTATCGTAGTCTTCATACTCGACATCGATAGGTTCAGGCAAAGAGTAGCCATGACTGTGCATCCACTTCCTAATCAAAGGTGACATGTTGGAAGCTTCTACTGTTAACAATTCCGAACTGCGTTGAACAACTACTGCTACAGAGTCATTAAAAGAATCATCTGGATTTTGTTTATCATTTGTTATTAGTTGAGGTTGATCAGCTTCTGCCAGCAAAGGCGATTTTAATTTTTCTGGTAGAATGCTTGTGATATTTTCGCGATCGCCTGGTAAGCTTTTGATTCTTCTCAAAAATGGAAAAATACTGTCATTTCTGCCTTTGTGCTTGACAATGGCAAAAGAAATATTTTTGGGCAATGACTGCAACTGTTTGGGAGTTGCACAAGCAAGGATAATAGCAGTAGTATCCGTAGTTGCCTTTTGCTCAAGATGAGTAACAGGATCTGCTTTTTCCAAAGATTCTATTGGTTTTGGGAGTTCGCAAACAGCAACAGGAGTTTGCTTTTGGGGAAGTTTGGGCAGTTGTGGCGAACGGAGATTAGTAGATTTATAAGAGTGTGTAACTAATGGTGGCAGAATATTTGTAGCAGACTGGGTAAATGAAGACTGAGCTATTTTTTGAGATTTAACAATATTAAAAAGTTCCAAATCTAGCTTGACAGATGGTTTTGGTGCTGGTTCTGGTTCACTGGCTGCTGGAGTATTAATGGCTAGTAATTGAGTAATATCGGCTGTGATTGTAAAAGATTGGCTAGCTAACAGCGTAGTTTCACTAGCAGAGGCAAGTTTACCATGCAAACTCATCTCACCCAAAATTAGTTTCGATTCGCACTCAACAGGAATTTCGATTGAAGAGTTGATTGCGAATGGCAGTAACTTTTCTGACAAGGGTTGGCGTGTTTGGGCTAATATTTCTAAGCTTTGAGGCGATCGCAATTCAAGGCGTAGTTCTCCAGCGACTAACTTTTGGAGAGTGGATGTTTCTGGAGACTGCACGCAGCCGTTAATACTGAGAGTTTGCCCCCAACGGGCGATATAGATTTCTTGTTCTAAATTCAGTAACAGCGGTAGTTCTGGGATGTCTAGAGGTAAATCTTCTAAAACTTCATCTTCTGTAAACTTTTCACAAGCAGGTAAGGCTAACTCCACTAAATGTTGTAATATTTGCTCCGCTGTCTCGCCTTGTAGCCAAACTGGGCTGACAGGCTGATCAATAGTTGCATCTTCATCGTCAATTGTACCGGTTTGGGCGATTGTGGAGATTTCTTCGTATTCACTCTCCCCATCCCCAAATTTCCCCATCAACCCATCTCTTCCTTGGGGCAAAACTTGTAGTTGTAAACTACGTAGCCAGGGTTTACCGAAAATATCTGACATTAAATTGCCAGAACATTGTAACTCCCAGAAACCAGGCTTGAGATAAGTGAAAGGAATGACCGCCATTAAGCCTTCAGCATTAGTACGACGCGATCGCTTATAAACACGCCGCTTTTTTGGCCCTTCCAGAGTTGAATAGTGAATTACCCGCACTTCCACATCCATATTAGCAAGGTTGGAGCGAGCTACAAATCTATATCTACCTTCCGATATTTCTACCTTTGGCGATTCTAGGGTATGCCACGAGCGATCGCCCTGTTTCTGTATCAGAAATTGCCAGTGTTCCATTGTCAGAGATGCCGAGAACGCAGAGCTACGCATGTAATCATAGCTTTAGTTTGTTTGCCAGTTTACACGATTATCAGGAGATATCCACATGTTCTGGTTGTGGGTGGAGAAAGTATTTTAGCTCTAGATGAGTGCCACAGCTTAATCGAGCTTTTGAAAAGCTTTGAGCGCCGGTAGCCCTGGCTCAAACTTTTTGTTGCGTCCTCTGTTGTGCGTAAGTCCAGTTTCATTTTTCACACTACAACAACTTGTAGAGGCGCAAAGCATTGCGCCCCTAACCAGTTATTTTGTTGAAACTTCCTATAAAAGCCGAAAATTGAAGTTTTAAATTTTAAAAATTTATAAATAACTAGTCTTCATGACGATGCTGCCATGCAATACCAAAAGCTGCCGCTGCTCCAGCAAATAATCCAGTACCCATTCCTTCTATAGTTTTAGTAATCGGATCTTTAGTTAAACACTCACTAGTGACCGTACTTGCTTGCAAACAGGAATTGCTTTCTGCCCAGCTAGTGGTACCACCTAGAACTACACCAGCTAAACTACAGGAAACAACGAGCAGTAAAAGGCGCTTGGTTTTTCTATCCATAGATAGTTGTTAGAAATTAAATAAGTTGCAAAGACTCCTCACCTACTTTACACAACAGGCGCGTTATCCAGCAAATTAAGTCCGTAGGAAGTGAGTTGAATGATTACACTAGCAAGTAGTGTTATTCCTTTAATCCAGCTATATTCGTCACTTTCAAGTTCGCGCGCGGTGTGATTATGATACTCATCGCCTGAATACAACAGCGTTGATTAAATTATCTTCCCATCTCACTACCGCCAAAAATCCGCCTTTGCACCAACGTAATTATAACGATGACCATTGCTAGCAGAAAAGCGATCGCAGCTCCATACCCCATTTGTAAGTTACGAAATACAGCCTGATATATCAGTAAAACTACGGTCAAAGTAGCATTGTTGGGGCCACCATTGCCATTTGAGAATATATAAGATTGATCAAAAAGCTGGAATGTCCCAATTATGCCCATCGCCACTACAAAGAAGGTAACAGGTTTGAGCATAGGAATTGTTACGTAAATAAACTTTTGCCAGTCATTAGCACCATCCAACTCCGCCGCTTCGTAGAGTGATTGGGGGATATCCTGCAACGCTGCCAAATAGATGACCATGTAAAAAGGTGCTGTTGACCAGATATTCATGATCATAATACCTTTGAGTGCTACTGCTGGATCACCTAACCAGTTATAAGTGGGTAGTCCCACAAAAGCAAGAAAATCATTGAGTAACCCATCAGTGTTGTAAATCCACATAAAGATTAGCGTCAACACAGCAGAAGAAGTAACTGTGGGTAAAAAGTAAAGGATACGCCACCAGTTTTTTCCACGAATGCCAGAATTGAGAGTCACAGCCAAGACTAACGCCAAAATAGTTTGTATTGGCACGACAATGGCAACGTATTCCACTGTATTCTTGAGAGCAATCCAAACTCGTTCATCTTCTACTAGGCGCGTAAAGTTCCGAAAACCGATGAACTCATACTTAATCCCACCAAGAAGTTGGACTTTGTGCAGCGATAGAAAAACTGCCCAAACAATTGGCAAGATGACAAAAGTAATTAAAACTAAAATAGCAGGCATCATAAATAGATACCCCGCTAAGTTTTCTGCCATATTCCCTCTGGTTTTGCGCCGCCGCTTTCTGGCTTGCAACACGAGAAAACCTCCACCAATCTCGCACCTAGTTAAATGTAGCGATCGCTGGTGCATGATTATCTATACTACTACCTTCAGTGTAGTACAGGCTAAAACTATATTCATATTTCCTTCTTCGTGTTCTTTGCGTCTTTGTGGTTAAATAATTATTTTGAACCGCAAAGACGCGAAGATACGAAGGTAAATCAAAAGCGAATCTTAAAAAAGTTACAGATTGATGTAATTAATTTTCAGCGATGATTTTACAAATATCATCTAAAAGTGAGTCATATTCAATAAACTCTTCTGGATAAAATTCCAAGTAAATTTGATTGAGATTTGGGTTAAGAGATAATATGCATACTTCAATATTAAGTTTTCCTTTCTGCCATCCTTCACTACCAATTCTCAATATCTGGCAATTAATAGCATAATTAAATTGAATCTCGCTTAGCTTGATATGATGTTCACCTAAAGATATTAAGTTAAATAGCTCTAGCATGGAAACACCGGGTTCCAGACTATTAGACTCATATACACGTCGCTGTAATCTGTGTCTAATTAGTTTCTCTACTAGTTCTTTTAGTCTACTTACTTTAAATGTATCTTTCCCTAAAAGTATAACGTCATCGCAATCTAGAGGTATAATTTTATTGTTCATATCAATAATTAGATAAATTCAAGGTATAGTGGGCAATAACCACCATACTTTAAATTAAATCCACAGGATATTCTGCTAATTATTTGACATCAATTTGGTTAAAATATCTACAAATTAGTCTTTTACAGCAATTCTCTTTGAATTGTGAACAATCAGTGAGTTGTTGTTATCATTAGAAATAAAATTAATTGAACTAGAGATCATCGTGTCGCACCCAAATTGGGAAAACTGCACGCTCACAAATTTAAAAAATCCCATTGGTTATCAGCTTTTATCTATTTTTGTCTCCCTGTCAACAAAGTAACACCTCGATAGACCAAAAGTAGTATAGTTGTAAAGAATTATTTGAGATTTCTTATTTGCAATTTCGTAAAATCTGAAAATTGTGAACTATACTTAAGAAGATGTAACAAGCGGCAACACTAATCGTTGCGAGGCAGACAATATGGATGCCAACAAGGTTTTGAAGCAATATACAGCCGGGGAAATAAATTTTAGGCTGGTAATTTGAGAGAAATAAGCTTAACTAAAGCAATTTGAACGAAATACATTTTATTAGGGCAAATTTGAGTAAATTAAACTTGAGCGACTCAGTTCTAAGCAAGACATTCTAAAGTTAATCCAAGCTGAGAGGGCAAAAAAGTTTAATGAGAGAAGGTGCAACTACTATTTCAAGTCTGCCAATTAATTTGGTGAACAGTTGACAAGAATCCATAGAGTAGACGAAAAATGGATTCTTTTTTTGCACCGATAAGCGCCAAATCAACAACTTTGCAAAAATCAATACCAACCAAGCCTAGTCATTATTTTTTGCTGGAGGTCGAGACGACAAGATATTGAGACAAGAAACTTACTTAGGCTGGTTTTTCACTTATATCATGTCCGTTTGAAGACTTATCATATCTGTGAAGGCCGGTAATTGGTAATGGGTAATAGGTAATGGGAAAAACCAATTACCAACTACCAATTACCAACAAGACCAACCATATCGTAAGTAATTAGCCGGACTTGATATTACCTCTTAATTTGTGTTGTAGTAAGCAGAACTCTTTGGGTTCTACTTCAGTTGCACAGATGTTGCATGAACAGTGATCAAACATCTTTGGTAAAAATATGAGCTTTACAACAGAGTCCACTTCCAACCTATTCGCTTTTGATTCCAGCAACCATCTGGTTAATGCTGTACTTACTACCACCGCTTTATTCAAGCGCCTTAGTGTGGATGACCAACTGGCAATGCTTTGGTACGTCTACACTGAGATGGGTCGTTCTATCACGCCAGCTGCTACAGGAGCAGCTCGTTTGCAATTAGCTGAAGGTATACTCAATCAAATCAAGCAAATGCCTCATACTCAACAGTTAGAAGTAATGCGAGACCTAGCTGCCAACAGAAACACCCAGATTAGCCGTTCTTATGGGATTTGGAGCGCCAACACTAAGTTAGCTTTCTGGTATGAATTATCGGAATTGATGGTCAAAGGCTTAGTAGTTCCAATGCCCCCAAGTTACCAGCCATCCCGCGATGTAGTGCAAGTACTAGAAGCCATCAAGCAGCTTGAATTTGGTCAACAAATAACGGTGCTGCGGAATGCTGTTGTCGATATGGGAGTTGACCCGTTAGCTGACTAAGAGAACGAAGGACATTAATTTCTACACGAATAATTTCACACAAGGTGACACCCATGCGCTACACCAATAAAAAAGGAACAACCCTCAATCTAGATGAATGTAAGAATGCCGACAGTTTCTTTATGGAGGCTGAGGTATATATCTGTGAACCATTGGAGATGCATTTCAACCAACAAGGAGAGCTAAAAGCAGGAAAGAAATCGAACAAAGCAATAGCACATCTTCGTAGTGATGGTAGTGAGTTGATCCCCGCTGAGGTCGAAGCGCGTACACACAGGCAGGGTAGTCAATTGCTTAATCTACCTCTCGTACTTGGCTACGTAGTAGATGATGAGGGAATCATGAATAACTACGCAATTGAGCCTGGTATGTCGTTGGCAGAGTATCCCTCACTAGAACAGCAACAGCGTTATATCTTCCAGGGGGCAATAGCTATCCTGTTTGTTACCCTAACACTGATGACTGCATTTACTGTCAGCTAAGCGTAACAATAGCTAGATATTGAGGATCAAACCAAGATATCTAGTACTCTGTCAAGTTTGAATTGAGGGATGAGAAAGTTCGTAGTAAGGACTTTAGTCCTTATTTTCTAAGCATTTTGATCTTGATGGCATTATGATGCGGCTCAACCGATTAGAAACCCGAGGTAAAAAGTTGATTTTCAGTGGCTACCCCCAGATCGATCGCATTCCTACTAGAACACTAGAACAGCGATTTACTAACCAAAAATATGTCTTTAATCCACGCAGCAATCAGGCTTTGATATAGTTACTAATAGTTTAAAGGCAAAAAATAGAACTGTTGGATTTTAAGCGCTAATACTATAAATTATTGTGCTGTCAAGCTCTCTTTTGTGCTTCCTCAACTCCGGCATTCAGCGTTTGATGCGCTGTTTCGTAACAGCCGAGACATAAGTCAAAGTCGGCTAGGAGGATGGGTTGCGCTCTAATACGTTATAGATGGCAATCGCATACGAAATTTATTTATGTGCGAAAAACAAAGCGTCTGTGTGGGAGAATCGCTATTAAATTGGCCAACCAACAAATGCTTCCTAGTCCTAATAAAATGTATGTGGGAGCCATAACTACTCCCATCATAAACCAAGCAAATACGTGCAGTATCATCAATAGAGCAAAGAAACTTGCAATAAGAGCAGTTAGCCAGATATGAATAGCCGGACGACCCAACAGTGTAAAAATTATTGTTGATGAGGTAGCAACTAAATTGGCTGGAATGAGAAAGGCACAAATGCCAATGCAATAAGTGCTTGAGAATGCCATTAAGGTGTTGAAATCTAATATGAATTTTCCTGGGTTAAGTGCCAAATTGTATATAAATGTTTTATGGACTTTTGTATTTATATTCTCAATATTAATTAGTTTCTATATGTACAGATTAAATTTTTTAATCTCCCTCCACAGTGGTGGTGTGAGGGATTTGTGCCAACCTACTTAATGTTGCAATTTCTAATCTGCTTCTGGAGTAGTTCTAAGAATAGATAGATGGTGTAGACGCTTGGATTTATTTGTGGAAATTTTTCTTACGTTGTCTATGTCTCGCAAGTTCCTTACGCTTACGTTTTTGCTCTGGCGTTTCAAAATGACGATGCTTCTTCATATCTGCAAAAATACCTGCCTTAGAAACTTTTCGCTTAAAACGACGCAAGGCTGATTCAATTCCTTGATTATCGTCTACTATTATTTGGGTCATTCTATGTCCTTACTTGATTACTACTGGCTAGTATTAAAGCATCCAGTAAATCTGAGAAAAAAAGGACAGACTCATTGTCTGGCCTTAAGACATTAGAGTGTAAATTTCTGAGTTCAAAGTTTAGTAGTGGTTTCGGACGCCATACTTGCCTCCGTTCCCACCAAACGAACCCTTGTTTTCTCTAGGTCTGGCTTTGTTCACTTTCAGGTTACGTCCCATCCACTCAGAACCATCAAGAGCCTCAATGGCTCATGCTTCTTCAGCATCTGAACCCATTTCTATAAAAGCAAAGCCACGGACACGACCTGTTTCGGGGTCAATGGGTAAGGACACCTGCTTTACGGAACCATATTCTGCAAACACAGTATTTAAAGTGTCTTGTGTAACTCCATAAGAGAGGTGACCTACGTAAAGTGACATAAATTGTCTGCAAAATTAAATGGTGCAGAGATTTAAATTTCGGAGACAAGTCTGTCAATAACAAAAAGAAAAAGCCTGTTACTACTAAAAACAAAATTTGTGTCCGATTTTTATTATCATCTTCAACCTTAACACGAGATTCAGTGTCTCTAAAGAATATCTTTCTAAAGGCTTATCCACAGTGTTAAGCAATCTTTCACCAATTGTATCTCAATCTCAGCTTAATGCCTATCTTAATTCAACATCTTGCTCAAAAACCAAGATAAAATCATTTACAGTTTTTTTGTATTGAAAACCATAATCCAATAAAGCTTGCTTTAAAGTTTGCAACTCAGATTCTTGGAGTTGAATTTTCTTGGGTGCTATCTCAATAGCTTCTTGATTGACTGTAAAACTGAAACACTCTTTAAATTGCTTATAATCCCAGTTTAATTTTCTAGCTGCATTTAACTCTATGGCAGCTAATGTATCATCAAATTTGCTTGCGGCCATAAATTGATCTCTCCAATCATATTACCTATATTTTAACAGTCACAAGATATAACAAACCAAATATAAATATTAATTTAGAGCTAAGAATTAAGACAAGATATTTTAGATATTTTTAAAATATCAATCTTTTGATAAATGCTTTACTAAGAGTGATGGAGTAGTAATTTATAGTTAATAAATTAATGCAATTGCTTTAACGGGAGTGGGAGTTACTTAGAACTGTTGGGCTGGGTGTTGGCTTTTTTAGTCTCATGCAATGCAATTATAGACACGCTCAAAATAATATTTACAGCTCTTTGCATCTAGATGGAGTACACCCCACCCTAATCCTCCCCACTTGCGGGGAGAGTGCGCGTAGCGCGGGTGAGGTTCTTCTGTACCTCATTCAGATGAAATCTGCTGTATATAAAATATTTAGGGAAATGTAACTGCTATAATAACAATAAAATAACTGCGATAATGCCACACATTAGTAAGGTGGCCAATACGGCTGCTAGTGAAGTCTTGAGATTATATGTAAATAGAGAAATAAATTTTAGGTAGGCAGATTTGCTCAGGATAAGTCTAACTAAAATAAATCGGAGGAATGATGATAACAATCCGTAGCTTAACCTACAAGTGAATTATTTTTTGTACTCGTCAGCATCAAATAACTACATAAACTTAAAGTTGAATTAGTACGTTTATTTCATCCCACTAATTAAGCACCAATATTGGAGAGTAATAATGTCAAAGAAAAAATGGCAATAGAGAAGCCAAAAAAACCAAAAAAGATCCTCAGAAAAAAAAGGAGAAAAAAGACCCAAACAGACATGACACTATAGGTCAATAACTGTTAGATAGCCCTAAATTTTTGGAATGTAAATTCTGCGATCGCATTGACCAAAATACCAAAACTTATATTGAGTTGGTGAGATCGCTAATAAGCGTATCCTGGCATTATTACCCATTATTATATTTCTAGTTCTTCGGGCTAAGTTCGCAAACATGAATGCCAGTTGATCTGTATGGCTTTTTAGCAGCTTAACAATACGGTCTTTGAGACCGTTTCACCAATGATGGTGATTAAAACAGCAGCTTCTAGAAGAGTGCCTGAGTCTGACATGGAGAACTCCAGAGATTAGGGTTTGGCTGAGAAAGCTTAAAGTTTTCGCTGCCCAGTCCAGCTTCTGTATTAAAAAGGCTCAAGCATTTCTGCCTAAGCTGGTACTGAATGCAATTAATGTGCTACATATTGAGTCAGCTTCAAAAGGGCGTTGTTGCGTGAATAGACAAAATGGTAAATTTTACCTATCGTCGATGTTTTCTCACCGCCTAGCCCAGAGATGAAGACGAAAGCCCAGTACAAAGTTAAGAATTGGAACGCCTATGATGCAGCACTAAAGCTTCGAGGCAGTATAACTGTTTTGGGTGAATGAAGAAGTCATCGAGCAGTGGCACAATCAACAGAAAACGGGGAGAAAGGGAGCATCGAATTATTACTCTGATGTGGCAATCGCCACTATGGGAACGATTCAATCAGTGTTTCATTTGCCTGGACGACAAGCAGAGGGATTTTTGGAGTCGTTATTCATGCTCATGGGAATTGAGCTAGCCGTGCCGGATCACTCCACACAGAATAGTTGCAAGAATCGTTGTATAAAGTTATGTAAACCATGTGAATTTTTAACAGAAGTACGAGAAAATACGCAGGTGCATACAAGTCTAACTTACAGCAATGATAAGTCAGTGTTTCCAAACTGCCACACTTGCGACGGCAGTATTAAGACAACAGCCAACAGATGAAACAGCACTTGGCGCGATCGCTTATTCTTTAAGATACATCTTTCATATCAAAGACTAGGCAGCTTTGAGAAAACTAGAAACACTCACTACCAGCGAGTTACTAACTTGGATACAACAAGCCAAAATCCCAGCATCTCAAGGACAAGTTGCTGAACGTATTCCCAGTTTGGCTGTAGCTAATTCCAGTTGGTTTGCTGTGCAAATCTGTTATCCATCAGGAGAAAGTATCGGTGCAGGCGATACGGCTTGTGTTTTTCCCTTCATGAGTGCTATTAAGCCGTTTTCATTGCTGTATCTACTGGAAGATTTGGGAGTAGAAAAGGTTTTTCGCTGGGTTGGGGTTGAACCTTCCCTTGATGCGTTCAATTCTATAGAACAATTAGTGGCTGATGGTGGATATCCTCGTAACCCGATGATCAACAGTGGAGCAATTACCATTGCTGATAAATTACCAGGAAATAACGCTAGCGATCGCACTCAAAAATTCTGTCAATGGCTGAATCAAATCGCAGGTTGTCAACTTAAGTTAGATGAAGTTACCCTCGCTTCGGTACGTTCCGCAGGTTCTGAAACTAACCGAGATATTACCCGTTATTTAGCTGAGGCTGGTTATGTAAATAACTCAGAAATAGCTCTTGACACCTATGAACAAATATGCTGTCTATCTGGGACAGTTACCGACTTAGCCTGTTTGGGAAAAATTCTCGCTTTTGCAAGTGAATTAATTTCATCGAAACATCGTCAGATTGTCAATGCTTTGATGTTAACTTGTGGGCTGTACGAAGCTTCTTTTCAATATGCTGTACAGATTGGTTTGCCGATGAAATCAGGCATTAGTGGTACACTTCTAGCGATAGTGCCAGGTCAAGGTGCGATCGCTTGTTACAGTCCCCCATTAGATCATGTAGGTAATCCTGTGGGTGCGATCGCTTTTGTTGAAGTATTATCCCAGCATTTGCAGTTGAGTATTTTTGCAAATTCATAGACGTGCTTTTATCGAGATTTTGGCTCTAAAACCCCGTCCTAGTAGTCGCCATAGGGCATTGGGAGACTCTAAACGGACGTGGAGAGACTGTAAGACTACCTAGTAGCAAGTTTCTGTGAAGCGTCAAGGAATCCTCGCTCCTTTAGGACAAGGAGGTATGTCAACAGAGGTCATAGATCCCCGACTTTTCAAAAAGTCGGGGATCTGAACAACCACAACCTGTCAAAATCAATCGGGTGGACTGGTAGGTTCGACAGTCGGTGTTGCGGTGGGGATGGGTGTGGGTTCTATTTCAAGAACAGGTGGTTTTTCTTCCTTGGGCTGTATTTCTGGTGTTGGTTCGACAGTCGGTGTTGCGGTGGGGATGGGTGTGGGTTCAACAGTTGGTGGCTTGGTTGTGTAATTAGGATCTACAATTGAGCGAACTTGATCTGCTGATAGTTCTCCTCTAACTATTCTAGAAAGGGTGTCTTTCCCCTTGGGTTCATAGGTTATCAGCCGAACTGTACTGTTAAATTCATTTTTGACGGGACTGCCCTGGTTGTCGAGAAATTCCAGTTTTACCCAGTTTTTACCTGGTTTAAAACCTTTCAGGTAAACTGCTTGCCAGCGGTCAAGCACAAAGCTTTCACCATTAATTGTGCAGCGAATGCGCCAATCTGCAAATGGATTATCAGGATTGTCTTTAGCTAGCAGATGTAACGGCGCATTGGTTAAATAAAAGTCCAGTAAAATCGGTTCTGCCCCATACTTACCATCAGGACGGTTGTAGGTTAACAAGGGCAATACTGGATCAGGCTTATTACTATCGCTCTTAGTGAAAACATGAAATGTTGTTTGGGCGTAAGCACCTTCATTCTTATAGCTTTCGTGCCAAGGACGAGAAGCAAAAACACGGAGAGTATGAGTACCTGGAGGTAAGTTAGATAAAACTAAGGGTTGATTTAGGTCATAAACTTCTATATCTGGTTGATTGTCCAGAATTACCTGGAGATGGGGGCCTAAGTTTAATTTCGAGTCTTTGTAAATAGGAAGATCCTTGACCTGAAAACGGACTGTGACTGTGTTATCTTGAAGAATTTCCTCGGACTTGGGGGAAAGTATTGATACTTGTGGTCTGTATAAGTCAGTAGTTTGCCGTAGTTCTTGGACGGTAATTGGTGGGGCAACTTCTGAGAATTGCTTTGTAGAAATTTCAGGGTTTTGCTGGAAGCTAGCAGATGGTTCTTGACTAACAGCTTTTTCACCACAACTCGTCAGACTTAATATCAGTACTAAAGCGATTAGCAACTTTAGGAGAGTTACAGCTGTCGTCCGTCGCGAGTTCATGTTTTTGACTTAACTCATTAACAACTGAAAGATTATTTTGGCTCAAAGTACCCACTCAAAAACATAACCAAAAGGTGAAATTCCTCGCCCACAAGGGGACGAGGAATTTGGTAATTGGTAATTGGTAATTGGTAATTGGTTTTCCCATTACCCTTCGGGTTCGCTACTTTGCCATCTAGGCATAAGCCAAGACGGCAAGTAGTCTCACCGATTAGCCATTAACCATTACCACGACGGGGCGACTTTTCTCTACACCTACGAGGCGTATCGCATCCCCGTCGCTTTGGTGAAATCTCCCTTACCTCTAGCAGAAAATCTGAATTTTAATTTACTGATGACAGCATAAATTAATCTTATGTAATAAAATAACTATTTTTCTTAATAGTAATTTAACCATATTTTAGTAGCCCATGTAACAGAAATACCTCGATCTGGCAATAAGGTTGTAACTAAAAGATAGAGTAGGTTACTTGAAATTGAACTATAAACTTTGCGAATTGTTTACCTTTGTAAAATATATGGAGAAACTATTGACTTTTTGACAAGTGCTTTGCACTCAAAAAGCAGATTATGCAGTTACTCCAAGGATTTTGAATTATTGTTAAAATGTCTCCAACAATGTGCGAGAGAAGACTTTATAATTCAACAGAAACCACTCTCCACACAAGGTCTTCATCGCAGCTCCAAAAATTAATGGAGAAAGCGACTAAGCTTTACCAAAGCCAGAGAAGACGTCCTGTGGTATCCATAATTCCTCAGTCCTTTTTAAGAGAGGAGGTCGAATGACAATAAGTCCTCCGGAGCGAGAGGAAAAAAAGGCAAGAGTGATAGTCGATAACGACCCGGTTCCTACTTCATTTGAGCGGTGGGCTAAGCCAGGACACTTCGACAGAACTCTAGCCAAAGGGCCCAAAACCACTACGTGGATTTGGAACCTGCACGCACTCGCCCACGATTTTGATACACATACAAGCGATTTAGAAGACATTTCCCGCAAGATATTTGCAGCACACTTCGGTCACTTAGCCGTAGTGACTCTGTGGCTGAGCGGGATGATTTTCCACGGCGCTCGTTTTTCCAATTACGAAGCTTGGTTAAGCGACCCTCTCAACGTTAGACCTAGTGCTCAAGTCGTTTGGCCAATCGTTGGTCAAGATATTTTGAATGGGGATGTCGGTGGCGGCTTCCACGGTATTCAGATTACTTCTGGCTTGTTCCAAGTTTGGCGTGGTTGGGGAATCACCAACTCGTTCCAACTGTACTGCACTGCGATCGGTGGTCTAGTACTAGCAGGCTTACTCTTGTTTGCTGGTTGGTTCCACTACCACAAGCGTGCTCCCAAGTTGGAATGGTTCCAGAATGTTGAGTCCATGCTGAATCACCACTTGCAAGTACTGCTAGGTTGTGGTTCTTTGGGCTGGGCTGGTCACATCATCCACGTATCCGCGCCAACAAACAAGCTGTTAGATGCAGGAGTCGCTGTCAAAGATATCCCCTTGCCGCACGAGTTCATCTTGAACTCAGCGAATTTGATCAACCTTTATCCCAGCTTTGCCAAGGGTCTTGCACCATTTTTCACCCTGAACTGGGGTGTATATTCAGACTTCCTCACCTTCAAGGGAGGTCTTAACCCAGTTACAGGCGGGTTGTGGATGACAGACATTGCTCATCACCATTTGGCGATCGCGGTATTGTTCATCATTGCTGGTCACCAATACCGTACCAACTGGGGTATCGGTCACAGCATTAAAGAGATCCTCGAAAACCACAAAGGTCCCTTCACTGGTGATGGTCACAAGGGTCTCTATGAAAATATGACCACATCCTGGCACGCGCAGTTAGGCACTAACCTTGCCATGCTGGGTTCATTGACCATTATCGTGGCACACCACATGTACGCGATGCCTCCGTATCCGTACTTGGCAACAGACTATGCCACCCAACTGTGTATTTTCACTCATCACATGTGGATTGGCGGCTTCTTAATTGTTGGTGGTGCAGCCCACGCTGCCATCTTTATGGTGCGCGATTACGACCCAGTAGTGAACCAAAACAACGTTTTGGATCGCGTCATTCGCCACCGAGATGCAATCATCTCTCACCTGAACTGGGTATGTATCTTCCTCGGCTTCCATAGCTTTGGACTATACGTTCACAACGACACAATGCGTGCCTTGGGCCGTCCCCAAGACATGTTCTCTGACACAGCAATTCAGTTGCAGCCGGTGTTTGCTCAGTGGGTACAAAACCTACACACCCTAGCTCCTGGTGCAACCGCACCTAATGCACTTGAACCTGTCAGCTATGCCTTCGGCGGTGGTATCCTCGCTGTAGGTGGCAAAGTGGCAATGATGCCGATCGCGTTGGGTACGGCGGACTTCATGATCCACCATATTCACGCATTCCAAATTCATGTCACCACCCTAATTCTTCTAAAAGGATTCCTGTTTGCTCGTAGTTCTCGTCTAATTCCAGACAAAGCAAACCTGGGCTTCCGCTTCCCCTGTGATGGTCCTGGTCGTGGCGGTACCTGCCAAGTATCTGGTTGGGATCACGTATTCCTGGGACTGTTCTGGATGTACAACACCATCTCGATCGCTATTTTCCACTTCAGCTGGAAGATGCAATCTGACGTCTGGGGAACAGTAGACGCAGCTGGTAACGTGTCTCATGTCACTGGTGGTAACTTTGCCCAGAGTGCCATCACCATTAATGGCTGGTTGCGTGATTTCTTATGGGCACAAGCTACACAAGTCATTAATTCCTATGGCAGCGCACTGTCAGCTTATGGATTAATGTTCTTGGGCGCACACTTCATTTGGGCATTCAGCCTAATGTTCCTGTTCAGTGGTCGTGGCTATTGGCAAGAACTGATTGAGTCCATTGTTTGGGCACATAATAAATTGAAGGTAGCACCTGCAATACAGCCCCGTGCTCTGAGTATTATTCAAGGTCGGGCTGTAGGTGTAGCTCACTACCTCTTAGGAGGAATTGCCACAACCTGGGCATTCTTCCACGCACACATCCTTTCAATAGGCTAGTAATCAGCCTGAAGAGTTAGTAGTTAGTAGTTGGTGGTTAGTAGGATTTTGTTGGTGGTTGTATCGTTAAACAACTAACAACAAGCAACTAACAACAAGCAACTAACAACTAACTACTAACCAACGCTGATACGTGATGGCTAAAAGTCAGAGGACTTATCGAAACCTATGGCAACAAAATTTCCAAAATTTAGCCAGGATCTCGCACAAGACCCGACTACACGTCGGATCTGGTATGCGATGGCTATGGGAAATGATTTTGAAAGCCATGATGGCATGACTGAAGAAAATCTTTACCAAAAGATTTTCGCTACTCACTTCGGTCACCTGGCAATCATTTTCCTGTGGGCTTCCAGCCTTCTCTTCCATGTAGCCTGGCAAGGTAACTTTGAACAGTGGATTAAAGATCCCCTTCATATCCGTCCTATTGCTCACGCGATTTGGGACCCTCACTTTGGTAAACCCGCAATAGAAGCTTTTACTCAAGGTGGTGCTAGCAACCCAGTAAATATTGCCTACTCTGGTGTTTACCACTGGTGGTACACCATCGGTATGCGGACAAATGGTGACCTTTACATGGGTTCTATTTTCCTCCTGGTGTTGGCATCCTTGTTCCTGTTTGCAGGTTGGCTGCACTTACAACCCAAATTCCGCCCAAGCCTGGCTTGGTTCAAGATGGCTGAGTCTCGTCTTAACCACCACTTGGCAGGTCTGTTTGGTGTAAGTTCACTGGCTTGGACTGGTCACTTAGTCCACGTTGCGATCCCTGAATCTCGCGGACAGCATGTAGGCTGGGATAACTTCCTCAGCACCTTACCTCACCCAGCTGGCTTACAGCCCTTCTTTACTGGTAACTGGGGTGTTTACGCAGAAAACCCAGACACTGCTAGCCACGTATTCGGTACTTCCCAAGGTGCTGGTACTGCGATTCTCACATTCTTGGGTGGTTTCCATCCCCAGACTGAATCACTGTGGTTGACTGATATGGCTCACCACCACCTAGCGATCGCAGTTCTGTTCATCGTTGCTGGTCACATGTACCGCACTAACTTTGGCATCGGTCACAGCATCAAAGAAATGATGGATGCCAAAACCTTCTTCGGTAAGCCCGTTGAAGGCCCCTTTAACATGCCTCACCAAGGCATTTATGAAACCTATAACAACTCTTTGCACTTCCAGTTGGGTTGGCACCTAGCTTGCTTGGGTGTTATCACCTCCCTGGTAGCGCAGCACATGTATTCCCTGCCTCCTTACGCATTTATTGCTAAGGACTACACAACTCAGGCAGCGTTGTACACTCACCACCAGTACATTGCTATATTCTTGATGCTCGGTGCTTTCGCTCACGGTGCCATCTTCTGGGTACGTGACTACGACCCCGAACAAAACAAGGGCAACGTACTTGAGCGCGTGCTGAAGCACAAAGAAGCGATCATCTCTCACCTAAGCTGGGTATCCCTATTCTTGGGCTTCCACACCTTGGGTCTGTATGTTCACAACGACGTAGTAGTTGCTTTTGGCACACCTGAAAAGCAAATTTTGATTGAGCCAGTGTTTGCTCAGTTCATCCAAGCTTCTCACGGTAAAGTGCTGTACGGACTCAACGTTCTGTTGTCCAACCCAGATAGCGTTGCTTACACAGCTTATCCCAACTACGGCAACGTTTGGTTGTCTGGTTGGCTGGATGCAATCAACTCTGGCACTAACTCCCTCTTCTTAACTATTGGCCCTGGTGACTTTTTAGTACACCATGCCTTCGCCCTAGCTATCCACACCACCACCTTGGTATTAGTTAAAGGTGCTTTGGATGCTCGTGGTTCTAAGCTGATGCCCGATAAAAAGGACTTCGGCTACGCCTTCCCTTGCGACGGTCCTGGTCGTGGCGGTACTTGCGACATCTCTGCTTGGGACGCCTTTTACCTCGCTACCTTCTGGGCATTAAACACAGTAGGTTGGGTAACTTTCTACTGGCACTGGAAGCATCTAGGTATTTGGCAAGGTAACGTTGCTCAGTTCAACGAATCTTCTACATACCTCATGGGCTGGTTCCGTGATTATCTGTGGGCTAACTCCGCTCAGCTGATCAACGGTTACAACCCCTACGGCATGAACAACCTGTCTGTTTGGGCTTGGATGTTCCTCTTCGGACACCTAGTTTGGGCAACCGGTTTCATGTTCCTCATCTCTTGGAGAGGTTACTGGCAAGAGTTGATCGAAACTCTTGTTTGGGCCCACGAACGGACTCCAATTGCGAACCTGGTTCGCTGGAAAGACAAGCCCGTTGCTCTGTCTATTGTTCAAGCTCGTTTGGTTGGTTTAGTTCACTTCTCTGTGGGCTACGTCCTAACCTACGCAGCATTCCTCATTGCCTCGACGGCTGGTAAATTCGGCTAACCCGGCTGCTAGTTTTGTTACCTAAGTAATAAAAATCCCCTGCCGATAGGTGGGGGATTTTTTATGGGATGTATTAAGTGTAAGGTGTGAAGGCAAGATGATTCTGACACCATCTGAGAAAAATGAAATTATTTCATTGGATTAAAATTAAGAAAAGATTTTGGGACGTGATGAAGTCTGGATTGCGGCTGTAATCTATCGTCAAGCTAGTGCTTCCGAGGAAGAGGCAAAGTTACTAGTTGAAGCATTAGGGCTTGATGAAAGTGATATGGAAGAATTAACAGAATATCCTGTCAAAGGATTAGGCCCTGTTGTACCAACAGATCCTCTGATTTACCGTTTTTACGAAATTATGCAGGTGTATGGAATGCCAATAAAAGCGGTGATTCACGAAAAGTTTGGTGATGGGATTATGAGCGCAATTGATTTTACTTTGGATATAGAAAAAAAGAAGACCCCAAAGGCGATCACGTCAAAGTGATTATGTCTGGTAAATTTCTTCCCTATAAAAAATGGTAGGTTTGATTTCTGCTGGATTTTCCTGTCCAGTACCCCTCTTTGCAAACAAGAGGGGAATTAAATAATAATTAATAACAACTTATAAATGTAAATCCTCTTGACACAAGAACACATAACACCACAAATAACAATAAGTTTAACCCCTTATTATACTCAAAAATACGGTTCAGCATATTTAGGTGATAGCCAGGAACTAATTAAATCTATCAAAGATAACAGCATAAATTTAATCCTGACTTCACCGCCATTTGCACTTACACGTCAAAAAGAATACGGTAATCAAAACGCTGAAAAATATATTGAATGGTTTTTACCTTTCGCCTACGAATTTAAACGGGTACTTGTAGATGATGGCTCATTTGTACTGGATTTAGGCGGTACTTACCTGCCTGGAAATCCAGTACGCAGTATCTACCAATATGAATTATTAATCAGGCTGTGCAAAGAAGTCGGCTTTTTCCTTGCCCAAGAATTTTATCACTATAATCCAGCACGACTGCCTACTCCTGCTGAATGGGTGACAATTAGGCGCATTCGCGTTAAAGATTCAGTAAATGTAGTTTGGTGGTTATCGAAAACACCTCACCCGAAAGCTGATAACAGAAAAGTTTTAAAGCCATATAGCCAGAGTATGAAGCAGTTACTTAAAAATGGCTATAAAGCTAAAATGCGTCCCAGTGGACATGATATTTCTGATCGTTTCCAAAAAGATAATCAAGGTGCAATACCACCTAACTTGCTAGAAATTGCCAATACCGAATCCAACAGTGGATACCTGCGTCGCTGTAAAGCAGCGGGAATACAACCCCATCCTGCACGTTTTCCCCAGGGTTTCGCGGAGTTTTTTATCAAATTTTTAACTGATGAAGGCGATTTAGTTTTAGATCCATTTGCAGGTTCCAATACAACAGGTTTCGTTGCTGAGACTTTGCAAAGGCGGTGGATTTCGTTTGAAATGAGTGAAGATTATATTATCGGCAGTCGTTATCGGTTTGAGGTGTAGGGAGCGTTAGGAAATTAGCATTTAAACACCTATCTTGACATTAAACCGAAAATTTTTTCTACAGATGCTGAAACCGTACAGTGGTTAGTAATTGATTGCAGAAAACAATTCAGCACTCAAAACATATTGTGATGATAATTGCCAATATAGTAAAAACCCTACTATTTTTGTAAGAATAGTAATTAATTAGACATGAACGACAATAGCTAAATACGTTAAAGATATTGTAAAACTAATCTCACAAGCTAGCTAATTACACTCATTCAGTGTAAATACTGTAAAAGGTGATAATTTAGCTAATGAAGAATTTTCCTGATACCAGCCAAAAAACGCTGCTTTTGGGAAAAAGAGCAACTATTGGGAGAAATTAGGATATGAGGGATGTTTATCTGTTGGCAGCAGGCTTGTTAACAGGATTAGTTTTACCAGCATCGACTTTACCACAACAACCTATTTTTCATACTGATGATCATCAAGTACATGGAAAGAACAAAGAAAACTTACAACCAGTAGTAACAGAAACATTAGTCCCCACGTTGGAAACTTCTTCACCAGAATTTAGCGAACAAAGTTTGCCTGTAGCAACAGAATCATTTTTAACACCAAGCTATAAACCAATTTGGAAGCCTACGTCTGGAAATGAACTTTATTATCATAGGTTAGCTGCTCTCAAAGCTGGTCAAATTTATACACGTATAGCCGATGAGGAATTAAAGACATTGTGGGATAGCAAT
Source organism: Fischerella major NIES-592 (assembly GCF_001904645.1). Lineage (NCBI taxonomy): Bacteria > Bacillati > Cyanobacteriota > Cyanophyceae > Nostocales > Hapalosiphonaceae > Fischerella > Fischerella major. The sequence continues at coordinate 102,819 of NZ_MRCA01000006.1, forward strand.
AACCATCAATTAACTTATGAAGATTGGAAAAGTTTGTTGGCTATGGAAGCCAAAGCAATGGCTAAAGGTCAAGGTAAAAATCGTTTGAGCATCCTAGTTGGCGATTCTTTGAGTATGTGGTTTCCGAAAGAAATGCTCAAGCGTGAACAATTATGGTTGAATCAGGGAATTTCTGGAGATACTTCTAGTGGGGTTTTAAAAAGATTATCGGCTTTTGCCAAAACGAAACCAAGTGTTATTTATGTCATGGTTGGGATTAACGACTTACGTAAAGGTAGAAGTGATGAAGTGATTTTAAGCAATCATCGCTTGATTATCCGACGCTTACGACAAAATCATCCAGAGAGTATGATTATTGTTCAATCTATCTTGCCCAGCCGCTTGTCTAATATTTCTAATAACCGCATTCGTACTCTCAATCATCAACTTGCTTTACTTGCCCAAAAAGAAGGGGTAAATTATCTTAATCTCTACAATTGGTTTGCAGACTTTGAAGGAAACTTGCGAGAAGATTTAACTACAGATGGTTTACATCTCAGCGAATATGGATATGAAGTTTGGCGAGCAGCGATTGACCGAATAGAGTCTCAACTAGCTTTTGGTTCTTAGAGCGATCGCAACAATCGCAACAAAAATAATAACTTTGATAATGATAATTGTTGACTAACTTGTATAAAATTCACAAGCTATAAATCTTTTGTTTCGCATGGTCATTAGTTGTTAGTCAATTGACAATTGACAATTGACAATTGTCAATTGTCAATTATTAGTGGTTAGTTATTGGTTGTTTACTCCACCCTTATGGGAAGCCGCTGTTGCGTCTACACACTCCTCATACTGCCAGACACTTCAAACAGCGCGTCTCTACATTACTCCCCATCTCCCTACCTCCTCAACCTTTACTAATCATTCCACTAGACCATGTTTCATTGCAAAGCGCACTAATTCAGCTCTGTTGCTAGCGCCTGTTTTTCTCAATAAACTGCTGACGTACTTTTCCACTGTCCGAGGACTTAGGTGCAACTTTTGACCCATGTCAGCATTAGAAAGTCCATGAGTCAAAAGTTCCAGAACTTCTCGTTCTCTGGGAGTCAGCTCTAAGAACCATTGAGATTTTTGAATCTCATTTAACTGTGAGCCGTTACCATCCAAAGTGTTGGTATTTTCTAGATGAGAAAGACGGTATGCAGATTGAATAATTTGCGATCGCGCCAACAAATTACGAATAGCTGCTCCTAACTCTTCTAATTCAAAAGGCTTGGGTAAATACAAATCACACCCAGATTGATAACCAAGAATTCTTTCTTGCGTTTTTGTTCGTGCTGTCAACAAAATTACTGGCAGCAAACGAAATTCAGATTTTTGGCGGACTTGGCGTACCAGTTCATAACCATTCATTCGTGGCATGACAATATCAGTAACCATCAAATCAGGATGATACTCTTGTACCTTTGCTAAAGCCTCTTGACCGTCATCAGCAACAATTACCGAGTAGCCAGACAGTTCAAGATAATCGCTGATAGACAGACGAGTGCCCGGATCGTCATCCACTACAAGGATCGTCAAGGGCATGGACTGTACACCCCTAGCATTTTTTACTAATAAATTTGCTTTTATGATCACTATCGCTGAATACAAATAATAATAGTACTCTTATGTTTCATACTATGACAGGAGTAATAACTAATCACTCCCCAAAATGTTGAATTACAAAGTTTATCTACCCTCAGTGAGAGCTATTGTTTAAATAAAGTAACTCTAGAAAAATCAGACACTTCATAATATATGTCATTAGATGTAATTTTGTTTACAAATTTTCACAAAATATTTATTATGGAAGTAAGACATCAAGTATTTTTTAGAGGTGTACCTACATAAAATATATTTCAAATCAAAAAATTGAATAAAAAACAATAGGTAAATTAAGACAAATAAACATACTTGTAAATCTGAATGTAGCACACAAGTATCTGTTGTTTATAAGACATTGATGACATTTACCTGTTTTCCAAAAATCTTCGGATCAACTTGCTAAATCTATCCAGAGGAAAGAAGAAAATACTAAACAAATTATGTATTGTGTAGTTTAGTTTTGAAAAATCAAGAAAAAAGCCTGTGGTTCCAATTAGAGATAATAATCCAACAAAAATCACGCCTTATGTGACTTATGGGCTGATTGCCGTTAACGTTCTAGCATTTCTTTATGAATCTAGTCTCCCTCCCCAATATTTAAATGGGTTCTTTCACTTATTTGCAGTAGTCCCGCGAGAACTCACAGCTAGTTTTGCAGGTATTTCTGTAAATCAGCCAGTGCCAGAGTGGGTAACTTTATTTACTGCTCAATTTTTGCATGGCGGTTTGCTACACCTTGGTGGCAACATGCTATTTTTGTGGATTTTTGGTAACAATGTCGAAGACAAATTAGGCCATGTTAAGTATTTATTTTTCTATTTAGCTAGTGGTGTTCTCGCAACATTAGCTCAGTGGTACTTTTCACAAAATTCTGCTATTCCCTCATTAGGAGCAAGTGGTGCGATCGCTGGTGTGTTGGGAGCATACATCATCCGTTTTCCCCAAGCTGAAGTTATTGGTGTTGTCCCCTTGGGATTTTTCTTCCCTACCTTCCGTGTACCAGCATACTTTTTTCTAGGATTCTGGTTTCTGGAACAAGCTTTCTACGGTCTTGCTAGTCTGGAAGCTCCAACAAACATTGGCATGGAAAATGGAGGTATTGCTTACTGGGCCCATGCTGGTGGTTTTGTGGTTGGAGCGATTCTTGGCCCGATACTGGGATTATTTCAAGATTCAGAGCAAGAAAAATATAATTGGTAGTCATTGGTCAATGGTCAATTGACACTTGACCCTTGACCCTTGACTTTTTAATAATTTTTCATTGCCCGTTGCATCTCGCGCTGGTCTTGACGTTTTTTAATATCCTCTCGTTTGTCATGCAGCTTTTTACCTTTGACAAGGGCTATACTAACTTTTACCCAACCGCGTTTGAGATACATCTTTAAAGGAACCAAAGTCAATCCCTGCTGCTCCACCTTACCAACTAGCTTGCGAATTTCTTGGCGATGCAGCAGTAATTTGCGTGTACGACGTGGTTCATGATTAAAATACTGTCCACTGGCAGTATAGGGGGAAATATGCACGTTTATCAGCCATGCTTCTCCATTGCGGATCAAAGCATAGCCATCTTGGAGATTTACCCTACCTGCACGAATCGATTTTACCTCAGTCCCCGTCAGCTGAATACCAGCTTCGTAGGTTTCAAGAATTTCGTACAAATATCGGGCTTGCCGATTGTCACAAATAACCTTATAACCGTCGCTCTTATCGCTCATTGAAAATTTTACTTGCGTCTAAATAATAACTAAAAAATCCTTGAAGTTGCCTAGTTATTTATAAAAGGCCATTAAACCAATATAATATGCCCAACTGGATGTTAGTCCTATCCTAGCTTTTCTGAGAAGCCTGGGTTTTATATATCTTAAGCAAGAGTATATAAAGTTTTTAGTTTACAGCTGTGGATTGATTTTGTTGCGATCGCAAGTCGGTAGAGTGGTGAATAAATTTGCAACAGATCAGCAAAGCATCATTATGAAAAATAACCTTACCAAAATGGTTGGCGCTAGTGTCCTTACTTTGGGCATGACAATTCTCCCCTTGACCATACCCGCACAAGCACAAACCACGACAGACCCCACAAATAATAATCCGAATGCACCAACTACCGGAGTTTATGAAGACAGAGGTTTTGATTGGGGATGGTTAGGATTACTCGGTTTATTAGGTTTAGCAGGTCTAGCTGGTAGGAAGCGTAACGACGAACCAACTCGTTATCGCGATCCAAACGCTGTTGGTAGTAGCACCTATAGAGAATAATTCTACATCCACCATCCAATTACACCAAACCAAAAACCGTGCCACAAGCTAAACTTTTAGGAAGATGATAAAAAATGAAAGGCCTTGAGGGATATTCTACTCAAGGCTTTTTTTACAAACTTTAATTTGTTCCAAGTTGTGGATGAAGTGAATTTCCTTGTCGGTTGTGGTCTGACACCACAGGGGTCCAGTAGCTAGCAACTAAAGCAACCAATAGCCACCAGATACTATTGACTACTGGGCGATACCATACAGTGTCTACAAAACCATGACCTAGCATACCTACTAAAGCAGCGATCGCTCCAATCAACCACAAACCGTCTACGCTATTTAATTGTCGGAATCTTTGCAGTTGTAACCAACCTGTATTAAATATTACGACTAATAGCCAAACAAAACTAACCAAACCAACAATTCCTGTTTCCACAGTCACTTCCAACAGAACCGAGTAAGCGCTCAAAGCATTATACCGAGGTAGTTGGTAGAGCGGATAAATCTTATTAAAAACATCGTGTCCAGGGCCGATACCAAAAATCGGATAGTCTTGGATCATTCTGAACACCGCAGTCCAAACATTTATGCGGAAGTTATTACTACTATCATTACGGCCTGCAAAAATACTGGTAATGCGTAGGCGAAAAGTTTCTGAAACCCCAAACATGATGGCAAAAAAAGCCACAAAACACCCCAACAGTATGGGTACTAACCAAATACGCCAAAACCGGGGTAAGTAATCAGCGTACCAATACCGTAATAGCAACACAATAGCAACAAGTGCGATCGCCAAACCAATAAAGCCACCACGACTGTCAGCAAAACGAAAACAGGCAAGATTGACAACCAACATAGTGATAGCCAAACCTTTACGCAGCCATCCCCGCCAAGCAAACACCGCCACAAAACTCAAAATCACAGCTGGTAACAAATATCCAGCCAGTAAATTTGGATTACCCAAATAACTATAGACCCTGGTATTTTTAGACAATGGAGATTCAGGGTCAACCCAAGTTGCCAATTGTGCCGCACCAAAAAACTTCTGTCGCACACCATAGATACTGACAACTAAGGACACATGTAAATATAAAACCAGTAAAAAAGCTCGAATCCGGGGCGATTTGAGTATCCTGGCACAGAGGGCAAAAAACACTAAATAAAGTGTAAAATTTATCAATCCTTCTAAAGCTGCCTTTTTTTCTGGTGATAAAGCCGTAGCAACTACACAGACTCCCCAATACAGCAACACCAGCAAGTGAATTGGCGTAGCAAATAAATTATTTGAAGAGCTTATCTCATCAGACAAAGTTAACAGTAGCCAAAATCCTGCACAAGCAGCTAACAGAACCCCAAGTAGGGTTGTATTCGCCGCGGTAAAAGGTGCTAACACTAACACCAAGCTGACTAAAGTAGCCGCTATGATATCTCCCCACTGCATTAAAATACTGCTTTGCCGCCAAGAGCGCAGCACCCCTACTAGAGAACCATGCAGGTGGCTGGAGTCCAGATATTCCTTGAGTGGGAAATAGGATAATGTGAATTTTTGCCAGATTAGATTCATAAGATGCTGTAAGCAACTAGCACAGAGCGTAGAACTTGGATTTAATGATAGTTCGGTATTTTTCAAAAATAGAAAAATTTCCAGTCCATAGTCCATGCTAATTGAAGACAGACATCCGATTTTAGATTTTGGATTTTGAATTGGTTTCCTATGGAAAAGAAGGAGTTGTTGAGGAAACATCGCTCAAAGCTTCTGCTTTTTCTTGATTTAGTGGCAAACTCAGGATATAGCGGAATCCTGCCTCTGGTGATCCTTGAATTGAAATATATCCGCCGTGCAATTCTGCTAAATGACAACTGAGCAGTAAACCCAAACTTTCCCGCGAGAGAGAACCAGAACACTTAGTTGTATTGAGGATACTTGATGTCGAAACTTTCACAGTTTGGGACTTGTCCAAGCCTAATGGTAGACCGCTTGCGTCTTCTTGATCTTCTAAAAGAGTATTAAAATCAGTGGTTTTCTCGTCTGTTAGTTCTAGCAACGGTAATGCACTCAAGCGAAAATAAGGATCAACCTCGGTGATTCCATCTCCTAACCAAGGATGGGAAACCCACACCGTAATGTTAAGCGTATTTTCCTTGTGAGAAACATGAATTCGCACAACACTACCTGTAGCAGAAAGTTGAATCACACTGAAAATCAGGTGATAGAGCATCTGTCGCACCTTGTCTTTATCCAAAAGCCAAATGCGATTGCGTCCAGGTTCAAGAGATAGGCGAATATCTTGCTCGCGGCGATTAGCAGCCTCTGCAAGAGTATTAATTGCTTGTTGACACAGCATTTCAATATCTACAGGCGATAGATTCAAAGCTGTCTCAGTTTCATCCATTGCTCCCAGTTCAGAAATTTCATTTACTAGAGAAAGCAGGTATCTACCACTGTGTTGGATAATGTCTAAGTATTCTCTCTGCTTGGTAGTCAAAGGCCCATAAATTTCACGTCCCAAAACACTAGCCATACCCAGTACAGATGTTAAAGGTGTGCGTAACTCTTGGGTTAACTGTTCCAACAGTTCTAACTTTAGTTGACTAGTAGGAACCGAACGTGTTGGCAAAGTAATTGAACTGATTCTAATTTCGCTTTCACTCTTTTTAGACTCTGGGAGTGACCAGTCAGAAACGCTATGCGCTGTTTTTATTTCTGAAGTTGCTTGCAGGAGTCGGTTGCGTTCAAATTCACTCATACTCCAACGAGCGATGATTTGTAAAAACTCAATATCTCGATTAGTAAAGTTGCGCGGTACTAAATCCATTACTGCCAATGCGCCCAAACAATTTCCACAAGCATCAATTAGTGGCGCTCCCAAATAAGCACGAATGCCATAATCCTCTACTAATTTGCTGGCAACAGTACTGCCTGCATCTCCTAGTTTCCTGGTATCATTTATAACTATAATTTGCGAATTTTCTACGACCTGGGTGCAAAAAGACTCTTGACGTAGTAATTGGCGATTTTGCGCTAACTGATTCATTAATCCTAATCTAGATAAGCCTACTGCTGATTTGAACCAATGGCGCTCTTGATCGACAAATCCCAAAATGGAAATTGGTGCTTCCAAAAAGTGAGCAGCAGTTTGAGTAGCTTCTTCAAAAACTGGAATCGTTTCTGGTTGTCGTAGCCCTAATTCTGACAATGCCCTGAGACGTTGTTGTTCTCTCGTTTCCGGAGATGCCCAACCATCCTTTAAAGACAACAATTTATTTTCCGACTCTACCATTACCACTGTCACCTTGATAATTCTAGATAATGTAATTTATATAACCACTGTTTATGGGTTATTCGCTATTATTCAGCATTCCCCAATTTTGTGTCTGATCAACAAAGTAGATGTAAAATTTTTCACTCGTCAAAAATTTTTTGCATAGCTAGAACACTAGTTATAAATCAGACATAATGACTGATTTTAGTGCTTTATATCCACTAAAATCCAGTTTTTTACTCAAATTGAACCTCTAAAATTACTGAAGTTGTTGTTCTACTTGTTTCTAACTGGTACAGAACGTTTTTCAGTATTTTGGAACCATATACTGAGCATTACTGATTCTGATCTTGAAGTTTGTTAGTATCTAATTCTACATGGGTAACATAAAACTAATGGGAATGGGTAATGGGGAATAACAAAAAAATGCCAATTACCAATCACCAATTATTTTGAAAAATTTTTTGCATATTACTGAAAAATGGTTATACCAATAACAATCCCTTTTGTAGACTTGAATTTACAACATCTGCCGATTCAAAATCAGTTGCAACAAGCAATCCAAGCAGTAATAGAACAGGGAGATTTTGTTTTAGGAAAAGCACTTTCAGATTTTGAAGCAGCTTTTGCCACGGCTTCTGGTACAAAATACGGAATTGGTGTTGCATCTGGAACTGATGCGATCGCTCTCGGTTTACAAGCTTGTAATATCCATGCTGGAGATGAAGTCATCTTACCAGCTAACACTTTTGTGGCAACGTTGATTGGAGTGCTGCGTACAGGAGCAAAACCAATTTTAGTAGATTGCGATCCCCACACAGCTTTAATTGATTTAGAAGCAGCAGCAAAAGCAATTACAGCAAAAACAAAAGCACTTATTGCCGTACATCTTTATGGTCAGATGGTATCACCAAAACAGCTATTAGACTTGGCTAATACCTACAAAATCCTAATTTTTGAAGACGCCGCCCAAGCACATTTAGCCGAACGGGAAGGATATCGCGCTGGTTCAGTAGGTATAGCAGCAGCTTTTAGTTTTTATCCCAGCAAAAATTTAGGAGCATTTGGAGATGGGGGAATACTCTTAACGCAAAATCAAGATGTAGCTGAAAAAATGGTACGTTTGCGTAACTACGGTGCATCTCGCAAGTATTTTCACACAGAAATAGGAACCAACAGTCGCTTAGATACCATCCAAGCTGCGGTGCTGCACCAAAAATTACCATATCTCCAAAACTGGAATCGCGATCGCCTTACCGTTGCCCAACATTATGATAACGAATTAGCACCCCTAGCAACACAAGGTATTATCCCCATCCAAAACTACAGTTCTGAAGGGCATGTATACCACCTGTATGTGATCAGAATTTGTGAATCTTGCCCTGTAAATCGTTCTGTCATTCAAGAAGAACTTACAGCTATGGGAATTCAAACAGGAATTCATTACCCAATTCCTTGCCATCTGCAACCAGGATTTTCAGATTTGGGCTATCAAAAGGGTGATTTTCCTCATGCAGAAATGCTAGCAAACCAAATCTTGTCCTTACCCATGTATCCAGGTTTAAGCCACAGCCAAATTCAGAAAGTTACAGATGCGATCGCTCATATTCTAAAAGTTAACTCTCCCACTGAAAGCCTTTTGTTTGCTTAAAGGGAAGATGGGGAGACAAGGGAAGGGGGACGACTTGGGGGACAAACCAGACAAGGAAGAAAACAAACAACAAACAACTAACGACTAACAATTAACAATTGACCATTGACTAATGAGCAATGACCAAAATCTATGCTTAATCAACGTTCATTTCAAAATATAATTTCACCAAAGTTTCTTAGCTTAGTAATTCTAGCTATTTTAGGGCTGCTTTATGCCCCTCTTTTACTCCATTGGCTCGATGGTTGGTTACATAAAAATATCAGCACAGAACACGAATATTTTAGTCACGGTATTATTGGTTTACCTTTTGCTGCATATACAGCTTGGCTAAAGCGGAAAATTTGGCAAAGACTACCAGACCGTCAACATCCCTTTGGTGCTGTCCTCTTATTAATAGGAGGAATTTTTTATCTAAGTGGGGTCAGCGAATGGGTTAATCTTTCCTTCCCCGCCATACTTGCAGGATTGTGCTTATGGTTCAAAGGCATCCCTGGCTTAAAATTACAAAAGTTTTCCTTGCTGTTAGTTTTTCTGGCAACACCAACACTACTTCCGTATTTAATAGCACCCTACACCTTTCCTTTGCAGAGTTTCATTGCTGGCACAGCAGGCTTTATCTTAAATCAGTTTGGCATGACAGTCATCGTCGATGAGATCAATATATATGTAGGAGGAAGAATTGTAGAAGTAGCTCCCTACTGTGCAGGCTTAAAAATGTTATTTACTACTCTCTATGTCGGCTTGATGCTACTTTATTGGACTGGTAAATTATCATCTCGACGCAAGACCATTTCATTTTTATTGATTGCAATGTTGATTAGCATCAGCGGCAATATCATTCGTAATACTTTATTAACCTACTTTCATGGTACGGGTAATGAAGGAGCGTTCCATTGGTTACATGACAGTTGGGGCGGCGATATGTTTTCTGCCGTCATGTTAATGCTATTGATACCCGTGCTGAATAATATTGATAATTTCTTCTCTGAATCTGTAGAAATTCAGCAAAAACAAGTTAGTGGTTAGTGGGTAGAATGTTAAGTAAAGTAAAAATAATTCTCATATGCGAGAGTAAAAGTCAATGGTGCTATTTGGATTTGGTAAAAAATTAACCCTGCCTAGTCCTGAGGAAGCTTTGCCAGGACGAGCAGAATCTATGCCAGTTACTAACCGTCATTATGTGCTAGGTAATCCAATCCAGCCTCCGTTTCCAGAAGGGACGGAAATGGCTATTTTTGGTATGGGATGTTTTTGGGGTGCAGAACGCAAGTTCTGGGAACTGTCAGGTGTTTATACTACTGCTGTTGGTTACGCTGCTGGCATCACTCCTAACCCCACCTATAGAGAAGTTTGTACCGGTATGACTGGTCACAACGAAGTAGTGTTAGTTGTGTATGATCCCAAAGTGATTAGTTACACCGATTTACTCAAAGTCTTTTGGGAAAATCATGATCCCACCCAAGGAATGCGTCAGGGTAATGATGTTGGTACACAGTATCGTTCCGGAATTTACGTATATTCTGAAGAACAAAAAAAACTAGCTGAAGCTTCGCGGGATACATATCAAGAAGCTCTCAATAAAGCAGGTTACGGCAAGATCACTACAGAAATCCTTAATGCGCCGGAATTTTATTACGCCGAAGACTACCATCAACAATACCTGGCCAAAAACCCTGGTGGTTATTGCGGTTTAGGAGGGACAAATGTTGCTTGTCCTGTGGGATTAGTTGAATCTTAGTTACATGGCAATACGGTTCAGTTAAGAATTTTTAGTGAGATTTGATGATGTGTAGAGACGTGCCATGGCATATCTCTACATTGTTTTACGTAAATTCGTAGCGGGGCGAAGCATTTGTGTTGGAAGATGGTAACTTTGGGTTGATTGTTAGAAAAATATGATACTAATCAACAAGTATTAAGAATTACTTATAAGTGGTATAAACATTCACTTCTAGATATTAATCACCAAAAAATTGCTCATATTAGGCTTTTTCCTCGTTTATTGTACTTACGCAAAAAACCTCTCAAACTCTTATTTCTCTGTGTCCTCTGTGGTTTGTTTTTTCGTTACCCATGCCTAAGTCCTGATATAGTTGCTGGATATTTTGTTTGTTGTTAATAACTATTCAGAAATTCTTATTAAAAAATATTGCCACTACTTGAAGTAATTGCTAAAGTGTGTATTGGCAACAAGACTAGTAATCCTAGTAAAAATTACAGGAGTAAACTATGGGCCAGATCCATTCTGCCGATCGCGTAAAGTGTTAATTTTCGGCTTTGGATTTTGAGTGAAATTCGATAGTTCATTTGTCTTACCTGATACCGTGATTCCTAAAAGTCGTGATGGTGATTGTATAGCAAAGGTGGGGTAAGACTAGAATTTGGAGGTTAAAATCCATGAATATTCAAGGCAAGGTAGCTCTGATTACCGGGGCTTCCCGTGGTATTGGACGTGCCATAGCTTTAAAACTAGCGCAACAAGGTATGAAACGCTTGATCCTAGTGGCACGCGATCGCCACAAGTTGGCAGAAGTAGCTAAAGAAATCGAGGCAATGGGCGCACAAACTACAATTTTGGCATTAGATTTAACTAAACCAATCTTTGTAAATGTTGCTGTTGCTCAACTTTGGCGTAGTTATGGCCCGATTCACTTGCTGGTAAATTGTGCAGGTGTAGCCTACCAAAACTCCTTCTTGCAATCTAAACTACCCCAAGTTCAAGAGGAACTTTCTCTCAATTTATTAGGGACTTATACCCTAACTCATATGATGGCTCGACGCATGGCAAGCCGCAGCGAAGGAACAATAGTGAATGTCTCTAGCCTCATGGGGAAAGTGGCTGCACCGACTATGGCGACTTACTCGGCTACTAAATTTGCACTTTTAGGGTTTACGCAAGCTTTACGCCGCGAACTTGCTCCATACAACATCAAAGTCATAGCATTATTACCAGCTCTGACAGATACCGATATGGTACGCGACTTACAGTTATTTCGCTGGGTGATACCAATGACTCCCGAACAAGTAGCTCAAGCATTTGTATGTGGATTACAAAAAGACTCATCAGAAATTTTAGTTGGATGGCAAAGCCATTTAGCAGTTTGGTGTCAACGTTTTGCTCCTTGGTTGTTGGAGAAAATTTTACAAATGGCAACTCCCAAAGTTCAAGAATCCAGAAGACACAAAACTGACAAGCAAAATATGTTCAGGACAAGGATGCATTCATCACCAGACTTTTCACATTTTGCCAATAGTTTTGTAAAGCTTAGATAGGTAATAATTATAATTAAGGTGATCGCTCAAACTACATCTATCTTAAAAATAGGGATCGGGGAAGGTGGGGCCCCTGGTGGGGATTAGGGGCAACGGGCATTGGGGATTGATCAAGAGGTTTTCATCCCCTCATTGTGAGCATGAAAATTCTTACCCCTTCTGCCACGGCGCTCCTTGTTCGCCACCTGTGGGCGAACCCGCGCCTCCTCTGTCCTCTGCCTTCATCACAAAAAAGATGTGAGAAATGCGATCGCAGCCATCCATTGTGACAAATTGCTGAACCAAAATAGGGCTAGTTTTTTGGCGTTGCTGAATTTGGTCATGAATTGTGTTTGTCTACATTTTGTAGAGACCTAGCAATGCTACGTCTGGTCACACTCCTCCTACACCCCAACACCCATTTTCAAGCTAGACCGCCACGGGCTATTTATCCCACAATGAGGTGATGAAAACCTCTTCCCCGCTCTTCGCCCGCTCCCTGCTCCCCGATCCCTATTTTCAGGACAGATTATGACTTACGCATAAACCTTGTTGTAATATGCCTGATATTCCTCCGATAGCAGAGGTTTCCACCAGTTCTCATGGGTAAGATACCATGCAACTGTTAGACGCAAACCTTCTGCAACAGTCACTGAAGGTATCCAACCTAACTGAGTTTTAATCTTGGTGGCATCAATGGCGTATCTGCGATCGTGTCCGAGTCTATCTTTAACAAAAGTAATTAAGTTCGCTGCTGGACGTACTGGTAAATTCGGTGCTAATTCATCCATGAGTTGACATAACATTTGCACTAAATTGATATTTTCTACTTCATTGTTACCGCCGATATTGTAAGTTTCGCCTGGTATACCACGATGAATTACTACATCTAAAGCACTACAATGATCGCCTACATACAGCCAATCTCGGACATTTTTACCATCACCATATACTGGTAATTCCTTGCCCATCAATGTATTAATACACATCAGGGGAATGAGTTTTTCGGGAAACTGATAGGGGCCGTAATTATTAGAGCAATTGGTGATAATTGTTGGTAGTCCATAAGTATAGTAATAAGCACGAACTAGGTGATCGCTACCTGCTTTTGATGCCGAATAGGGACTATTGGGAGCATAGGGAGTAGTTTCACTAAAAGGGGGATCATCGGGGTTTAGACTACCGTAAACTTCATCAGTGGAAACGTGTAGAAATCGATAATTTGTAGGTTGAGAATTTGCTTGCCAATGTTGACGAAAAGCCTCTAACAGAGTGTATGTACCCACTACATTAGTTTCTACAAAAGCACCAGGCCCCAAAATCGACCGATCAACATGAGATTCTGCGGCAAAGTGGGCAATAGTATCAATATTCTCGGTTTGTAGTAGTTTGTCAACCAATGAGCGATCGCATATATTTCCTTGCACAAAACGAAAATTCTCTTGCTTCTCCAATCCTGCTAAGTTGGCAATATTTCCCGCATAAGTCAAGGCATCTAAAACTACTACCCGGTCATGAGGATAATTTTGACACCAGTGATGCACAAAATTTGACCCAATAAATCCTGCACCACCAGTTACCAATAACTGACGACTCATTACTCACTCCTCTATTTTGGCTACACTGCCGCAATATAATACTAGCCGCTTGAGAGCAGAGGTGGGAAATTCGGGATTCCCTCTGGGGATTAGGGGCTGTGGGGAGATGGGGAGTGGGTATTGAAAATAACCAAAACCACTAACAACTAACAACTGACAATTGACAATTGACCATTGACCATTGACTAACTTATCTGCCAAATTTTAATAGTTTTATCTGAACTGCCACTGACGATCAACTGACTATCAGGGCTAACAGCAATAGTATTTACTGCTGCGGTATGTCCGTTGAGAGTGCGTAGAAGTTCTCTGGTATACAAACACCAAATTTTGATGGTTTTATCAGCACTACCACTAAAAAGAAGTTGTCCATCTGGACTAACAGCGACTGATTTTACTTCATCTGCATGACCAGTGAAGGTATGCAGCATCTTCCCGCTTTCAAGTTCCCAAATTTTGATGGTTTTGTCAGCACTACCGCTAAATAAAAGTTGTCCATCTGGACTAATGGCAACTGAGTATACTTCACCTCCATGTCCGTTGAGAGTGCGTAGTGGTTCGCCTGTGCGCGGGTTCCATAAGCGAATTTTTTGATCGCTGCTGGCACTGGCTAGGATTTTACCATCAGGACTGATGGCGGCACCATGAACAGCAGAGGAATGCCACAGAGTACAAATGCGATCGCCTTTTTGTAGGTTCCAAATCTTGATTTTGTTACTACCGCTAGCCAGAATTTCTCCATCAGGACTAATCACTACGAAATTCACGGGTTTTTGGTGTCCCAAAAGTTTGTGCAGTAGTTTTCCAGTGGATAGATGCCAAACTTTGACATTACTTCTAGGATGTTCGCAACTGCCAACAGCAAGAAAATTCCCATCTGAACTAACAGCAACCGATGAAACTTCTCCCAAATCATCTTTAAGGGTGCGAATCACTTTACCTGTGTTTAAATTCCAGACTTTAATGGTTTTGTCTGTACTCCCACTGACTAAAATCTGTCCGTCTGGAGTGATGGCGACAGATGAAATTTTGCCTGTATGTCCGCTGAAGGTGTGACTAACAGAAGCATTTCCCAGTTTGTATGTGTGTTTGGAGTTGGCGATCGCATATAAAATTTCTTCTATATTGTTGATACTCTGACTATCGCCAACTGCTGAAAAATATTCTCTAAGCTTTTGCAAATATGGTGTATCTGCTATTGTTGCGGCGGTACGCATCGCCGCAAATAGATTATGAGTTTGCACTTGTGGTACTTCGTGCAATTGTAACCATGTGTCAATAGAGTATTGCAATTGTTCGTCTGCTAAAGAGCGATCGCTCAGATGTGATAGACTCTGGGCTAATTGCAGAGCTAATTCAGGAATCCAATAACGATGTTTTTCTTCTAAAGCTTGGTAGACTTGTTTGTATCCTGAGGCGATCGCTTGCAGTGATTGCAAGTCAATGGGACTGTTGAGCAAACTCGGCAGCAAATCTGGCAGCAGAGGTGAGACATCGTGATGAACCAGGTGATAAATATCAGCTATCCAACCAGCAACTAGACAGTGACAGGTAATTAAAACTTGGCAAAGTTGCTCCAAATCTTGACGATTGATTTGATATCGTAGGGATAATTTACTAACATCTACTCCCTTCGCTCTCCATTTTTCTTCTTTCTCCAAAATTGCTAAATTACTGGCATTTTCTTTACCTAAGTAATTAATTTCCTCTACATTTTCTCCTAGTGCTATTAATTCATCTCGTATACTTCTCCACTCATAGGCGCGGTTTTTTGCCGACTGTTCCACAATTTCTCTGTAAGATATCCGAGAAATAGTTTTATAGTAATAACGCTCTTGCCCCAGCCCCCAATAACCAATCCGAAAATTGAGGTAATCTCCATCTGCTTCCGACTCTAAAATCAAAATTGGCTCTGTTTTCAACATTCCAAACAGAGCCTTAATACTAGATTCACTGTGAAAACGCTTACTATCCCATGCTCCTGCTAAAAACTCTGTTGGTCTAATTGGATCTTGTAAGGAATAATATTCACTGAGAAAATCTCGTAATCCTTCCGCCAACATTAACTCGATGTCAGCAGCGAATTCCTCTTGTCGCAAATCAAACTGATCAAAACCCACTTTTGGAGGTGCTAGGAAAATTTTTAGAGGTCGGCGTTCATAATTAGTATTAGACTCTAGAATCTGCGAAGGATACAACCGTAAAGGCCAACTATCAAATAGTTTATTAACCTCTGGAATCTTTAGTGCTGTTTCCTGTTCTTGAGTTGCAATTTGTAACTGCGTCTGATGGTAGTAAACTGCTAGCTGCTGTTCCTCTAGCTTTTGTTGTTCATCATATCTTCCCAAATAGCTAAGTTTCTCACTAGCACTGCTGACAGTTTGGATAATTTCTTGAATTTGGGCGGGATAATCGTTCTTAGTTTCATTAGGACGTGCATCATTACTTTTTTGCACTAAAGTTGCAATTACAGGCGCAAATTCTAGCACTAATTGAAGTAGTAACTTTAAGCCTTGCTCCATACACAAGATGCCTGCTAAATAAACTTAAAAACTTTCAGTATCATCAACGCTATAGCCTCATTCAATCAGGTATGACTGCCATCCGGCAAATTACCATATATGGCGATTTTACTACTTTATTACATCCAAATTTGCAGAAAAATGAGTCTAGGAGCAATAATCCATCGTAGACTCTGCTATCACAAAGCTGAGTGTTGATTACCAGAAAAATTTAGCGATAATTCGGTAAAAAGTATCAGATATCATAAAAATCAAAATGCGGATAGTGTGATTTGCTTCCCTCCTCAACACCGGAATTAAAAATAGCAAAGAAAGCCTTTAATCCGCAGCATAACTATGGAAACCGACTGAACTTCACCACTTCCATATAATAGTTATACTACACCCATTCAAACCAAAAAAATGTTAAGTAACTTAGATGATGGAGTGATTATAGTCCAAACATTTATTTCTACAGCCACAAATAAATACAGTGGATACCTCAATTTCCTTAACAACTTGAACTGATATGATGTCCGATTAATTGCTTACAATATAAAGCTTGGGCATTGAGCATAGTGAAAAAAATAACCAATGATCACCAATTACCAATTACCCATTACCAATTACCGACCCCGACGGATAATATAACTGTTTAAGCGGACATGATATGAATTATTGCCTCAAAGTATATCTTGATAAGACCTTGATTGTTCAAGGTCTTAGGTTAACAAAAAATTATTAAATTAAAACTCTAAAATTACCTAGAATCTTACTCCCAATTGGCCGTTGATGCCGCGCACAGAGTTGTAACCTGCACCCAAGAATAGATTATCACCAGCGCCCACCTGAACCCCGCCTGAAACTGCAAGTCCTTTATCTTCTGAATAGTATCCTAAGCCTACATATGGTGAAACTACTGGTAAGCTGAGAAATTTTAATACATCTACCCCTGTAGCAATGTCGGGGCCAATTCCCAATTCAGCACCCCAATTCAAAGCCCTTGCACCCACAGAGTAAGTCACATCACCATCTTTGCTACCAACAGATACCCAAGGTTGTGGTACTAATTGAGCATGAGCTACCCTTGGAGTCAATAATACTAAACAGCTAATAAAACTCAAGATAGTCGTTTTCACATTCTTCTCCTACCTAATCTTTGGCTAATAGACGAAAATTCTTAGTGTCTTTGTGCCTTGGTGGTAAAAAATGAAAAGTATAAAGAGTAGGGAAATAACTACTACAATCTTATGAGCGAACCTAAAGGCAGTAAAACTCAAGCTAGAGTTTGGGTGGTGGAAAATGGCAAAATGCGATCGCGCTCTGACTATATCACCACAGAAGAACCTTTAGAAATTCGTCTGCTATCTCCACGCCGTACAATTGCTATCACCATGCGAACTCCAGGAGCAGATTTTGAACTGGCTGCTGGTTTTCTGTATACAGAAGGAGTAATTAGCAACCGCCAAGATATCCAACGTCTGAGTTATTGCGTAGATACAGAAATAGATGGCGAACAACGCTTCAATATTGCCAATGTAGAACTACGAGAAGACTTGCATCCTAATTTACAGCCTTTGGAACGTCACTTCTACACCTCCAGCGCCTGTGGAGTGTGCGGTAAAGCTAGTCTGGAAAATTTACGTTTGCCGGGTGTGACGCCAATACCCCCAGAACCACAAGTGACACCAGAAATTCTCTACAGTCTGCCAGAGCAACTCAAAGCAGCTCAAGGTATATTTAAAGCTACAGGAGGTCTACACGCTGCTGCTTTATTTGATGCTCAAGGGCAGTTGTTAACAGTAAGAGAGGATGTAGGACGTCACAATGCCTTGGATAAACTCATCGGTTCAGCTTTATTAAGCGATCGCTTACCTTTGCATAATCACATTGTGATGGTCAGTGGACGCTCTAGCTTTGAGATTTTACAAAAGTGTATAGTTGCTGGAATTCCAATTATTTGTGCTGTTTCTGCTCCTAGTAGTTTAGCGGTTTCTGTAGCTAAGGAGTTTGGCATCACTTTAATCGGATTTCTGCGCGAACAAAAGTTCAATGTTTATTCTGGACGGGAAAGAATAAATATATAGCCATCACAAAAAATAAATATATAGAAAGAGCAACCGTGACTATTCCTAATAGTCCCAAAGCCCAAGCCTGAGTCCGCGATCGCACTCAAGCAGGTTTGATCCAGTGACCATTTTGGCAAAGGAAAGAATAATTGTCTATAGCCCTCTGTGCCTTTCTTCGGTCAGTAAGTATTCTTTCCTTCACAAAAAGACATAATTCGGTAAAATTAAGTAAAGCAATTTATGCAGTTGTAAAACAAAGGCGTCAGCAATCTCATGCAGCTGAAATTCAGTGCATCTCGGCTTTCCTTAACTCCCCTAATTCTAATCGCACCCTTTTTTCTCTGGGGTACAGCGATGGTGGCGATGAAAGGAGTAATTTCCCACACCACACCATTCTTTATGGCGGGGGTGCGGATAATCCCAGCAGGAGTGCTGATTTTAATTGCAGCTGCTTTCATGGGTAGACCCCAGCCTAAGAGTTGGAATGCTTGGCTGTGGATTGCTTTATTTGCTTTGGTAGATGGGGCATTATTTCAAGGCTTTTTGGCTGAGGGGTTAGTGAGAACTGGTGCTGGCTTGGGATCAGTGATGATTGACTCCCAACCTTTGGCGGTGGCTTTGATGTCTTCTTGGTTGTTTCAAGAAAGAATTGGTTTGTGGGGATGGTTAGGGCTTTTGTTGGGTGTCACGGGGATCAGTTTAATTGGCTTACCGGATGAGTTGATTTTAGGTCTTTTGTCTCACAACACTCCTGAAATTTTGCTTTCTCCCACTCTCCCGTTCCTAAATTCTCTGTTTACTAGTGGCGAATGGTTAATGCTATTGGCAGCATTGAGTATGGCAGTGGGAACGGTGATGATCCGCTTTGTTAGCCGTCATGCTGATCCCGTTACAGCTACAGGATGGCATATGGTTATAGGTGGTTTACCCCTGTGGGGGATTTCATCGGTTGTCGAATCTCAACAATGGCAGAATCTCGTACCATCTGACTGGGCAGCTTTGGGGTATGCTACGGTATTTGGCAGCGCAATTTCCTATGCCTTGTTTTTCTATTTTGCTTCTAGCGGTAATCTGACTAGTCTCAGTTCTCTGACTTTTCTCACGCCTGTATTTGCCTTATTATTCGGCAATTTATTGCTGCAAGAAGTCCTCAGTCCATTACAGTGGATAGGAGTTGGTTTGACTTTAATTAGTATTTACCTGATTAATCAACGCGATGTTTTAGCTGGTGTAGAGGGGAGCAAGGATCGGGGATCAGGTACAAGGGAAGAGGGAGAAGGAGGAGAAGGAGGACAAGAGGAATACTTAACACCCAACCAGCAGCCAGCAACCACTAACCAATGTAGAGACGTGCCATGGCACGTCTCTACAACAACCACCAACCACTAACTTTGACAATTGACAATTGACAATTGACAATTGACCACATCACTTTTCTGGTGCTTCTGATTGCAGAATAGTTTGACAGTATTCGATGATAATTGTCAGGCGATCGCTAATTGTTTTGAGTCGATCAACAGCAGTTGCAGCTTGTCGCGCACCTTGAAGAAACATCACGTCAATTTCCAACAGTCGCAGTTGCTTACTCATCTCTGTCTTGTAGGATAGTTCCCGTATTTTTTCCTCTGCTAAAGGTAAAATCTGCTGCCGAAAAAATTCTTGTAAAGACAAAAGATGCTGTCGCAGTTGCTGGGCATCTGTTTGGTAAGTTGCTGCTTGCGAGCGGAGTTGCTCTAATAGTATTACGAAGGTGTGATATCTCTCTTGATTGACAGACATTCAGTGCTAATTGAGATACTATTAATGTCAAGTAATTTTTCTTATACAATATTCTTTTCTAACCTTTTGTTTAGGTTATGGACTCCAAAATATTAAATTTGGAGTCTGATTTGCCATCATTAGATTCTGATGACTATTATGCTTGACACCCAATACAGGATAATTTGCCCAAGCTTGTTGTTTAAGCAATTATCCTGCGATCGCTTTTTCTTCCGCCGTGTCAGCAGCAAATAGTTTTTCGACGACATTCAAAGTCAAGTGTGTTCACTCCTCCGTCTAACCACCGAAATCATCTCCAGCCCCGCTATATTTTATGATGAGCAGCACAATTGTCAACCACCCTATTGATATAACTCTTCCAGAATGGCTAGAAAGTTGTTTGCGTACACCGCCTGTAGACGGTGCTGCAACGGAAGAAGATCGGAAATATTATGATACAAGTTTGATTTGTCGAGCCTTTGAGTTTGCTTATCAGCTGCATCAAGGTCAGTACCGCAAATCAGGAGAACCATACATCTGTCATCCGATTGCTGTAGCTGGAATGCTACGTGATTTAGGTGGTAGTGCAGCTATGATAGCAGCTGGATTTCTTCATGATGTAGTAGAAGATACAGATGTTACAATAGAAGAAATAGAACAGCGTTTTGGGTCAGAAGTTAGATGCTTAGTTGAAGGCGTCACCAAGCTATCTAAAATCAATTTCAAAAGCAAAACTGAAAGTCAAGCCGAAAATTTTCGGCGGATGTTTTTAGCAATGGCGCAAGATATTCGCGTGATTGTAGTGAAGTTGGCAGATCGCTTACACAACATGCGGACATTAGAATATATGCCAGAAGAGAAACGCCGTCGTACCGCTACAGAAACACGAGAAATTTTTGCTCCCCTAGCAAATCGCTTGGGGATTTGGCGTTTTAAATGGGAATTGGAAGACTTAGCATTTAAATATTTGGAACCAGAAGCTTTTCGACAAATTCAGCAGCTTGTTTCGGAAAAACGTACAGATCGAGAAGAGAGATTGAAAAAAATCTCAGAGACATTAAGAACTCGACTTGCAGAAGCAGGAATTCGCTGTCTTGATATCAGTGGACGTCCCAAGCATCTTTATAGCATCTACCAAAAGATGCAACGGCAAAATAAAGAATTTCATGAAATTTATGATTTAGCAGCACTGCGAATTATTGTACAAACGAACGAGGAATGTTATCGCGCTTTAGCGGTCGTTCATGATGTCTTCCGCCCGATTCCTGGTAGATTTAAAGATTATATTGGATTGCCCAAGCCCAACCGTTACCAATCATTACATACTGGGGTAATAGGCCCTTGGGGACGACCTTTAGAAGTGCAAATTCGGACAATGGAAATGCACCATGTGGCAGAATATGGTATTGCTGCTCATTGGAAGTATAAAGAAACTGGCGGTTCTCACACTGGCTTAACTGCATCAGATGAAAAATTTACTTGGTTGCGGCAGTTATTAGAATGGCAAAGTGATTTAAAAGATGCCCAAGAATATTTAGAAAGCATCAAAGATAATCTTTTTGAAGAAGACATTTATGTCTTTACTCCCAAAGGGGATTTAGTTGCTTTAAAACCCGGTTCTACGACAGTAGATTTTGCTTATCGCATTCACACAGAAGTAGGGAATCGCTGCACAGGAGTGCGGGTAAATGGTAGGATGGTGCCACTTTCAACACGCTTACAAAACGGCGATATCGTTGAGATTATTACTCAAAAAAATGGTCATCCTAGTCTGGATTGGTTGAACTTTGTTCGGACTAGTGCAGCAAAAAACCGGATTAAACAATGGTACAAGCGATCGCGCCGGGAAGAAAATATTGCTCGTGGACGCGAATTATTAGAAAAAGAACTTGGAAAAACAGGTTTTGATAATGTGCTGAAATCAGAAGCAATGCAGGCGGTAGCAGAAAGATGTAATTACCACTCTACAGAAGATTTACTCGCTGGTTTGGGTTATGGGGAAGTTACACTCAACTTGGTGCTGAACCGTTGGCGAGAAATCGTCAAAGCACAGCAGCCTGCTACTAACGAGCCAGATAATACCACACACCTACCTACCACAGCTAAGGCGGCGGCGTTTTTACGAGAGGCGACGCCCATAACTTCCCGTGCTAGTGATTCGCCTATCGTCGGCGTAGAAGGGTTATTGTATCACTTAGCTGGGTGTTGTACCCCCATTCCCGGTGAAGCAATTATCGGTGTAGTAACACGGGGCAAAGGAATTTCGATTCATCGCCAAGGGTGTCATAATCTGGAAAAAGTAGAGTGCGATCGCCTTGTACCTGTAAGTTGGAACCAAGCAGTAGAACACAGTGGTCGTCCCGTAACTTACGCGGTGAATTTGCAAATTGAAGCACTAGACCGAGTAGGAGTATTAAAAGATATTTTGTCACGACTCAGTGACCAAGGAATCAACGTCCGTCACGCAAATGTCAAAACATCGTTTGGTCAACCAGCATTGATTGATTTGGGGATTGAAATTCGCGATCGACCTCAATTAGAACAGTTATTTACTCAAATTAAGAAAATGAGTGATATTCTTAATATCCGTCGCGTTGGTCAAATTGACGAATAACATATTCTAGTCGTGGGAAATAGGTAAAAACAACGCAGTTTATCTATTTCCAATGATTAATTATTAAACGCAAAGGAACGCGGAGTAAGCGCAAAGGAACGCAGAGGGTTTCCATAGAAATTCATCTAAATACACCCATAATCTATCTGTGTGAATCTGTGTTCGTTTTATAAAAAATATTTTCTTCTTGTTCAAAATCTGCATCACACATAAGTTTAAGAAGTTAAATTTATCAACCAAATCCAACAACCACCATTGAGTAAAGCAGTAAAAATTGCACCAATAATCACCCCCTTCATCAGGGCAAATTTTTCTTGTCTTTTGAGCCTTAAAAGAACAGGAATGATATATATAACTTGCGTTATGCCAATCCAAAAAATATAGATAGCAAAAATTTGTTGAAAAATTCTAATTGGATATTGATAGGCGAGAAGTGACTCTAAATACGCAAAAGTACCCAAAATTAAAGTTGCTAGAATATGCATTCCCAAGACTAAAACGATTCCACCGATAATATGAGAAAATTCATTTCTTCTCGACATGTAAGGTCCTTACTGAAGCAAATTAAATTTTTTATTATTAAACAAATCATACCCTGTACTACCTTCGCGATAAAATATATTAAAAGTATCAAAGGGAATGATTCTGCCATCTGGGTGTACGATATGAATACACGATCGCTTCACTGAACGCACATCAAAGTTATAGGGATCAAGAAACTGGACAATCATCACCCGAAAAATATTGGCGTAGGTAATTCCTTCGGGAACGGGAAGCATTGGCAAACAACACAAAAGCTGCTTTAATGATGTGGCGGCAGAACTGGGTGAATGACTGGTGGAAAATAACTCAAAAATGTGGCGTTTGAGTTCTGGGTTTTGTTCGTAAAGTACACTGTTGGGCATAATTTCCACAAACTTTTCAGGATTAATTAACCCAGTCAAAGGTATAACTTTACCATTTAATTTAAGCGCATAAGCCATTGCCAAACAATCGGGATGGCAAGGAACAGGTAGAATATCTTCTGGTTTAAAATAAGGACTTTGTTGTAATATTGACCTGCGTACTTCAGTAAGAGTGTACCTGTCTCGCTTGGGATCAAAGCCTTGCAAACGTCCAGCAGCTTGGATTGGTTGAAACGTCACGCCGCGTACGCAAGGCTGTTGCAAAGCATACTCAATTATTTTGCCGATTTCGTGGTCATTCAGCCCTTTTTTGAGGGTAACAACTAAAGTTGTAGAGATATTATACTCATTGAGGTGAGCGATCGCCATTTCCCTAACGCTACGCAAATCTACACCCCGCAAATCTTTTAGCGCTTCTGCCTCCAAGCTATCAAATTGCAGATATACTTCTATACCAGGCATATATTGACTCAGGCGACTGCAAAAAGTTTTATCTTTCGCAATTCGCACGCCATTAGTATTAATCATTAAATGTTTAATTGGCTTGCTTTTGGCAAGCTCCATAATTTCAAAAAACTCTGGGTGGATTGTTGGTTCACCACCACTCAACTGCACAATTTGTGGTTCTCCCTCATTCGTCACTACCGCATCAATCATGCTTGCAATTTCTGCTAAACTGCGGTGTCGTCTGGATTGATGAGAAACTTGTGAAAATTCTTCCGCACCGGAATCAGCATAACAAATTGGGCAAGAAAGATTGCATCTATCTGTGACTTCTATTAAAGTTAAACAACTATGCTGTTCATGATCTGGGCAGAGTCCACAATCATAAGGACAACCATATTTAATTGGTGTATTAAACTTGAGTGGCATATCTCCTGGTTTGATGAATTCCAGGGATTTTTTGTAATATCCAACATCATCAGCAATTAAAACTTCTTCTCGTCCGTGGGTGGGACAATGTTTAATTAAGTAAACGCGATCATCTTGAAAAATGATTTTTGCTTCGACTTTGCTGAGACACTTGGAACAAATACTATTTGTCAAAGCGTAAAATACGTAATTGCGAGTAGGCATAGTGCAGAAGTTTGTTTTTAAAACCACGATAAAATTTATCTTTTGGAAATCGAACACAGTGCAAGGCGATAAACACCGATGTACACAGATAGATTATTTACCGGAATGCATTTATGTTTTGATGCTAAAATTTCTTGGTGTCTTTGTGGTAAAAAATTAACTTTTGAACCACCAAGCCACTAAGACACAAAGGTAAAAATACTAAATAAGCACAATAACCTTCTGGGGCTTGGCCATACTCCGGGTGTTGGTTTGCATCTTCCACTACTAAGGAATGACCACTTTCTATGACAGTGCCAGTGAGTGAACCATGCAGTGAATAAATGTGTTCGCCCTCGCCCATGTCAATACTACTAGCCAGTACCCTCTCAAACCCTTGCTGACACAGAGTGACGACTGACCAATCTACTTCTAGCAACTCACTGACTCCACAGGCAATATCGTGCAGATAGCTAGATAGTTCCCCAGTTCGATAGTTCAAAGAGGATAAAAGTGCGATCGCTCGTCGCTCACGTTGCCACATTTGGATTTGTAAGTTTTTATTATCAAGAGCTTTGATCATAAATGCAGATTACAGTATTAATAAAATTCTTTTTTTAAATCAAATAGTAATTTGAAATTTTGCTGAGAAACTCCTAAGATTTTCCTAACAAAAATATCATCCTTTTATAGATATTTCCTTAGATATTCATAAATTTTTAACTAGTTATTTGAGCAATAATCAATTTCAAGTTAAGAAGAAAATTATGAGTTTAGAAGGTAAAGTTGCTCTAGTTACTGGTAGTAGTCAAGGAATTGGGCAAGAAATTGTTTTACGTCTTGCTCAAGCAGGGACAAATGTTATCATTAACTATCGCTCTCATCCAGAAGGAGCAGAGGAAACCTTGGCAAAGGTAGAGGCGATTGGTGGTAGCTGCCACATGGCTTTTTGCCCGAAATTGCATGGTTATACTTTGAAAGCAGACTTGGGTAGTGTTGAGGAAGTGCGTCAACTAATTGCAGAAAGTATTAATCATTTTGGCAAGTTGGATATTTTGGCAAATAATGCTGGCATTGAAAAACATGCGCCTTTTTGGGAAGTTACAGAAGCAGATTTTGATGCTGTGATGAATGTCAATTTAAAAGGAGTCTTCTTTGCCACACAAGCTTTTGTCAAACATCTAAATATTGTAGAGAATTGGCTCAAAGGCGATCGCAACACGCCACCCCCACCACCAGAACGTCAAAATGGTAGAAATCAAGAGTGGTTTCATCTCTACAATGAAGACATTCTTTCTATGCCTGATAAATGGGAATATCCCTGGTTTGCTGCTTGGGATTTAGCATTCCACACAATTCCTTTGGCAATGATTGACCCGGATTTTGCCAAGTATCAATTGGATGTTTTAACGCGGGAATGGTATATGCATCCTAATGGTCAAATTCCTGCCTATGAGTGGAAATTTAGCGATGTTAACCCGCCTGTTCATGCTTGGGCAACTTGGCGGATTTATAAGATTGAGCAGAAGATTTATGGACGAGCAGACAGACAGTTTTTAGAGCGGGTATTTCAAAAGCTCATGCTCAATTTTACCTGGTGGGTAAATCCTAAGGATGCTGAGGGTAATAATATGTTTCAAGGGGGCTTTTTAGGGTTAGATAATATTGGTGTATTTGACCGCAGTGCAGCTTTACCTACTGGTGGACATATTGACCAATCTGACGGTACAAGTTGGATGGGAATGTATTGTTTAAATATGTTAGCGATCGCCACAGTATAAAGACACGCCAACTTATATGTTTAAACCAGTAGAGCGAAACTTTAAGTTTTTCTCTACTGGCTTTAACAAAAGTAGAAGTTTTAAGAGAATTTTTAACTGATTGGTGTAAAAAGATGAAAGGTGAATGAGCAATAAATTATGGATTTCTCAACAAATTCTCATTTAGGAGAAACCTTAAAAAAATCTGGCGTTGCATATTTGCGGGATGATTTTATTTTCTCTTTTAATTAAAAAACTTAATTCTTGGCGTTCTTGGCGTCTACCCTGCGGGAAGCCGCTTGCGCGTCTATGGCGGTTCATTACTCATCCCATTTTATGCAACGCCAAAAATCCCAGCCTTATTTATTGTTCATCTCATCCAGTCCAGTAGTAGCCTAGTACTCGACCACATAGGTTTTGACTTTTTGTCAGGCGTCAGAACCCCGACTTTTCAAAAAAGTCGGGGTTCTGGCTCACCTATCAAAATCAATTTGATGCACCACTACATACAGTAGTCTACCCGTCAGTGCATAAATTGATCTTGTTTACCCCTATAAGAATATAGGTTTGTACATTTGTAATTTTGTGCAAATAGAATTATCGCTTATGCACATATCATTAAGCGATTAGCCAGGAAACCGCGACAAGGTAGGAATGAGCCGAGGGTTTTTCTGGAATTCAATTTTGTTCATTTGTAGTTTTGTGTAGATTCTTGTAACCATTATCGTTGATTTATCTATGCACATTAGTATCCCGGATGATCTGAAGCGACAGTTCCACTCGACTTGCGCTTTCAGGGGACTGAAGATGAGCCAAGTAGTAACAGAGCTAATTGAGCAATGGCTGAAAATTAACGATGCTTCTACATCTGATTTTGAAGCTGGTGAGTTTGTGAACACAGAGCCAGTAACTAAGCCGTAATCGGGTAGCGATCGCTTACAACCAACCACAATCATTCTCAACTTGTATTGAAAATATAGGATGTTGATAAGTATGGTTTTATCTGGTCCACAACGTAGAAAACTACAAGAAGCTTTAATTGATGCTTTTCCGACTACAGCATCTTTAGAGCAGATGTTGTCATTTGAATTAGATAAAAGCCTAGATGCAATTGTTGGAGGGGGTAGTTTAGCAACAGTTGTGTTTAATTTAATCAAAGTAGCAGATTCTCAGGGATGGGTTGAAAATTTAGTTCGTGCTGCATGTCAGTCAAATCCTGGAAACTCCAATTTAAAGGCTATTGCGAAAGAACTGTTAACAGAAAACTCATTGATAGTACCGCCTGCTCCTTCTCCCGAACCTCCGACACAACCAACTCAGCAGCAGAAAATATTGATTTTGACAGCGATTCCTCATGGATTACGTTTGGATAAAGAGATTCGAGAAATTGAGGAAGCTATCCGACGATCTGTAAGACGAGATTTATTTGAAATTCGTGTAAGAACTGCTGTACGTCCTCAAGATATTCGTCGCGCGATCGCAGAAGAACAACCTCAAATAGTTCATTTTTGTGGACATGGCCAATCAGATGGCAGCTTGGTGTTAGAAGATGATGGGGGAAACAATAAACCAGTTTCACCAGAAGGTTTAGCATCACTGTTTGAATTACACACCGATTATGTTCAATGCGTACTGCTGAACGCTTGTTATTCAGAACAACCAGCTGAGGCGATTAAGCAGCATATTAATTATGTTATTGGTATGAACAACCCAATCAAAGACAAAGCAGCGATCGCGTTTGCTCAAGGGTTTTATGACGGTTTGGGTTACAAAAACTTAGGTAATCAAGATTTGTTCCAAAGAGCTTTTAAAGAAGGTATGGCTGCCATTATGCTAGAAAATCCTTCACAAGGCTCAATACCAGTTTTGAAAACAAAATAGAACAGTTTGCACCAAAATCAAACCAGAGATTATTTCTTCTCAACATTTATCAAGCAACGGTCACAATTCCCAATCTACCTACCTTTTAAACATATAAATAGATGAATTTAAAATATGAACTTATCCTCTAAATTGCGTAAGGGACTACAAGAAGCTTTGATTAATGCTTTCCCTACAAAAGCATTCTTGGAGCAGATGTTATCATTTGAGTTAGATAAAAATCTAGAAGCAATTGCAGGAGAAGGTAATTTAGAAACTGTTGTCTTTAACTTAATAAAAAGAGCAGAATCAGAAGGGTGGGTTGGAAAACTAGTACGTGCGGCACGTAAGCAAAATCCTGGAAACTTGCTTTTGCAAGCTATTGCCAGAGAATTATTGATAAATACTTATCATAAAGAAAAGGAAGCTGAACAACAAGCTGTTAAACTCAACTATAATGATACTGGCTACTACAATAACAGTGGTTTGTCTCACTACAATTTAGGTGAATATCAAGCTGCTATAGAAGATTTTAGTCAAGCAATTAAACTTAATTCTAATATTGCTAATTACTACTATAATCGTGGATTGTCTCGCTACAATTTAGGTGAATATCAAGCTGCTATAGAAGATTTTAGTCAAGCAATTAAACTCAATCCTAATGATGCTGACTACTACAATAATCGTGGATTGTCTCGCTACAATTTAGGTGACCATCAAGCTGCCATAGAAGATTTTAGTCAAGCAATTAAACTCAATCCTAATGATGCTGACTGCTACTACTATCGTGGTATTTCTCGCTATACTTTCAATGAGTATCAAGGTGCAATTGGAGATTACAATCAAGCGATTAACCTCAATCCTAATGTTGCTAATTACTACAATAGACGTGGGATGTCTCACTATAATTTAGGTGAATATCAAGCTGCCATTGCAGATTATAATCAAGCGATTAAAATTAATCCTAATGTTGCTAATTACCACTACAATCGTGGTCGATCTCTTCATGATTTAGCTGATTATCCAGGTGCAATCGAAAATTATAATCAAGCGATTAAAATCAATCCTAATGGTGCTGACTACTACTATCGTGGTTGGTCTCGTGGTGATTTAGATGATTACCAAGGTGCAATTAAAGATTACAATAAAGCTATTCAAATTAATCCTAATGATGCTTTCTACTACAATAATCGAGCTATAGCTCGTGAGAAACTAAATGATAACGAAGGCGCAATTAAAGATATTAACAGGGCTATCCAAATTAATCCTAACGATCCTCTGTTTTACAAAAACAAGGCGCAATTCTATGAGAATAAAAGTAAGAGACAAGAAGCAATATTAAATTACGAAGAAGCATCAAATCTTTATTTAAGACAAGGAAAGATGGAAGAATATCAAAAAGTAAGAGACAAAATTAAAAAATTAAATTCACCTCTATGGTGGCTTTAATTTAATTTCAATTTATAGCAGGAATAATTAGTAAATCTTAAGTAGTGGCGTGTCATGGCTAAAATAATGCAATAAATCTCTTCTTCTATCTCTGTGTCCTCTGTGTCGGGTGCGGTTTATTAATGCACCATTTTAGTCCTATCAGTCAGTCCACTACAGTAATTTTATTTTTACTATCAGTACAACAATCCGTGTAGAAATTGTGAAAATTGAGAGACTTAGATCCCCGACTTCTTAAAAAAGTCGGGGATCTGGTTGATTTATAAAAAAGACTCACAAATAATCGTAAACAACAACGATTACTTATGAGTTATGGATAAGTAAAATATTTATCTTCCTAAATACCTAGTTGCCATCTGCATCGCATCAGCAATATCAACATCACCATCATTGTCAGCATCTAGGAAAGAATTCAAGACAGAGTTCCCGCCTGCTTGGGAACTTGCACCTGTTTTCAAGAAATTCAGAACGATAGGAACCAACACCGGTAGTAATTGTTCAATCATACCAGCATCCAAGCCTGTACGCTGGGAAACAGCTTCAGCCACCTGTCGTTGCATTCCTAGCGAAAATAGAGAGTTTACAGCTTGGGAACTGGGAGAAGTACCGCCGTATTGATTAACTACAGCTTGCGCTTCTGCGTTACCACCATGAGCTTGCTTTTGTTGCAAAGCAGAACGTACATAACTACCCACAATACCAATAACTGATTGCATGGTAGAAGGATCTGCACCAGTCCGATTACTTAGCTGCTGTACAGTATTGACGATATCACCTAACTGCCCTGTACTGCCTTGTTGGCTAGGATTGTCGATCGCATTGATAATTTGGTCAAAAAGTCCCATAAGCTTTGGTGATCCCTTATCAGAACATGGGTTTTGGGGGAGTAGTAAAACCCCGAACCGCGAGAAAGAGGATACATGAACTCCCCCAGTAAAAATAGGTAATTCGATATTACCTATTTTTACTTAAGGTAGACTCGTTGAACCAACAATCCCCGTCACGATGATTTAGGGGTAGTGTTAATTACTTGGCTGCAAGCAATTGTGACACCTCTGCGTGTGCTAATACAACGCTAGCTTCCCGTTGGAGAGCAGTATAGTATTTTCTGGCAAATGCATTACCTTCCTCTTGTGGTGTCAGCAGTGCGCGGACATCAGCAATCAAATTTTCGACATCTTCCAGTGATACTGGTTTATCTGCTTGCAGCATTTCATCGATTTGCACAACCACTTCAGATATGCGATGTAGCCAAGCGAATTGTTCATCTTCGATGACGAGTCGAAGTAATTCTCCGTTCGATACTCGTCCACGCACCTGTTCGTAACTGATGCGTTCTGTATCCAGCAACATCCGGTGAAGGTGTAGCAATCTATTTCGCAAATCGCGCAGATATTGATGTTGATGTATTCGCTGTAGAAGCATGTTAGAAGTCAATGGAACCCATCCTCTCGTTACAATAGTTTGCAGTAGCTGGAATGATTTTGCAGAGTTAGTTGAGTGGTACGCCAGCAATTAGCAACAAATTCAATGGTGATTTCGCATCTGAATAAATTGGCGATCGCCACTTCCTCACCTTCCAATTCAATGTTGTAAAAAGTAAACGGCAAAAGCTGGTAGTTTGTTCAATCCACAACCAGATATTTACGGTTTTTGTTAAGTTGCGCCGTCATCAAGATAACCGTGCTGGATAACTCTTATATATGATTAGTCTTATATTAGCATCCATATCAGAAATGACAGATAGAGCTTCAACTACTTTATTTTCGGAAAACCGTCTATGTCGCTAGCATATGCAATAATGGGTCTGCTTCAGCAAGAACAGAGGACAGGCTACGAACTGAAAACAAACTGCTTCGATCAATATCTTGTTCACTTGTGGCCAGCAGACCAAGCACAGATTTACAGAACCCTTGATAAACTACTGAAACACGGTTGGATTACTTGTAATATTGAGATTCAATGCGATCGCCCTAATCGTAAAGTCTATAGTGTGACGGTAGTCATAATAATAACTGAAATACGTAAAATATTAATATTTTAGGATGAAGAAAACAATTGAACTACTTGTGACAAATCTACATTTCCACCGCTAATAATCACACCAATCTTCGCGTCAGGTTCACTAATTACACCTTCTAATAAAGCAGCAGCAGCTAATACTCCAGTGGGTTCTACAACTATTTTTAAGCGTTCCCATAAAAAGAACATAGTCCTAACAATTGCTTCCTCAGAAACTGTCACCATGTCATCGACGTAATTTAATACGAGAGGAAACGTAATTTTACTTAAACTGGGAGTCCGCGCACCGTCAGCAATAGTATCAGGATTATTGATAGTGTGGAGGGTTTTAGTGTGAAAAGAACGGGTAGCATCGTCAGCGCGTTCTGGTTCTACACCGATGACTTTACAATTGGGTGAAAGTGCTTTAGCTGCGATCGCACTTCCAGAAAGTAAGCCGCCACCACCACAACACACTAACAGTAAATCTAATCCACCAACTTCCTCTATGAGTTCTTTCGCTGCTGTCCCCTGTCCCGCGACTATGTGGGGATGGTCGTAGGGAGGGATAATTGTTAGACCCCTATCTAGTGCTAAAGTTTGGGTTAACTCTTCCCTATGTGTTTCGCTACGGTCATATAAAATTACCTCTGCACCATAACCACGAGTTGCTGATTGTTTGACAGTGGGGGCATCGTCTGGCATGACTATAGTTGTGGGGATGTTGAGCAAACTTCCAGCCAAGGCGATCGCTTGAGCATGATTCCCTGATGAAAATGTGATCACACCTTTTTGTTTTTGATCTGCTGATAACTGCAAAAGTGCATTGTATGCACCGCGAAATTTAAAAGAACCTGTGCGTTGAAAGTTTTCGCATTTGAAAAAAACTTGACTATTTGTGTGTTGATTGACAGTTGTTGAAGTAATAATTGGCGTACGGTGAGCAATACGGTCAAGATGCTTCGCAGCCGTTTCGATATCGACAAACGTAACAGAATGAAACTGTAACATAACACCTGTATGAGTAGACCTGTTATAAACCAAGCTATGGCAAAAATTAGGTTTTGAACCTCGACCACCGATACACACCGATAAACACCGATGATTTATCTGTGTACATCGCCTTGCACTGTGTTCGTTTTTTCTAAAACAATTCACTAAACACTAGCCTCAATGTTATAAACCAAGCCGTGGCAAAAATTAGGATTTGAAAATCGACCACCGATAAACACCGATAAACACCGATAATTTATCTGTGTGCATCGCCTTGCACTGTGTTCGTTTTTTCTAAAACAATTCACTCAACACTAGCCTTCTTCTAGCATTGCTTTGCTGGGATATAGTGCAGCTAATTCCTGACTGACATGATAAGCGATCGCGTTATTAGGCAGTCTCAGTGCTTCTGAAATTAGTTGTTGTATTTTCACGATGATTTCAATTCCTTTCAACCGATAACTTGTATCATTTCCAAAAACCATGAGTCTACTTTAGTAGACTTCAGCTACTAGCCCCAAATTTATTTAAGGGTAGGATATTGAATTTCAGCTTTGAACCAAATAAATTTAGGACTTATCCAAGAACTCTCCCAAACTCTTATTCCTTTGTGTTATTTGCGTTCTTTGCGGTTCATTTTTTCATGATTTTGCTAAGTTATGAAATTATTTTATTAAGATTCAAAAACGTAATTTTCTAAATAACTACTACAACGTTTTAAGATTCAATTCCCGAAATTTTTACAGCTTCAACAGATATTTTTCCAACTCCTGCAACAATGGATCAATAGTTTTTCGCTGAATCGTATGTGGCGGTTTCCATTCTACCCACACATAGCCACTATGTTCACTGGTTTTAATCAGAACTTCGTTCTTTAACCATGCTAAAAATATGACAACTTTTTTCTCTGCTTTTTTGTTTTGAGTCCGCTTAGATTTAACTAAATAAGTGACATGAAACTGGAATTTATGATCTAATTCAATATCATTAATTCCAATTCCAGTTTCTTCAAATAATTCGCGTAAAGCACAACTGATTTCATCTTCACCTGTTTCTATATGACCTTTTGGTAGATCATAACGGTTGGGTTTTAACAGGAGTAAAAAACTCATTTGTGGTTGCGATCGCATTACAAGCACACCACAAGATTTGATTTTACGCATTCTCCAATTTAAATAAATAAATGAGTAAATTCATACATCAAATCTACCCTACCTTTACGCAACATAGCGGGATCTAGTCTTTCTGTGGTGTTGCAAGTCATCAGTACTACCAACCTTTGTTGCATTTGCATACCAGAATCCTCAACAACACTTTGATACAAAGTGCCATCTAGCAAGCTTAAAATATGTTCAGTCTTATTGCTATGCTGTGCGACTTCGCTAGCTCGGTCTTGAGCTAAATTGTCTGCCTCATTAATAATAATACAGATTCGCTCTAAATAAGTAGGTGGTACAAAATTAGCGATCGCATCATGATCCAAAATAAAAATCACAAACCCAAGTGATACCAAAATTTCTTTTGCTACTGCTTGTGTCCATGCAGTTTTACCTGTTCCTGGTTTACCATGTACTAAAACTGCTAATTGATTTTGATTTAGAACCGCCTGTTGAACTATATCGGTAAAGTGTTGAATATCTTCTGGAAAACTGCGAATCATAAATTGACTCTGCACTTTACCTACACGACTTTGATATCCACTCAACATGATTGCTAAATCATAAGTTGCTTTGTTAATTAATGGAGATAAGTTTTTTGCCATTAAACTATAATGCCGCCGTCCCCGATCATAGGGGTCAATTTGTAACCATACATCATCTTTTGACCAATATGCATAAACAGTATTGATCACATCGATTCGTTCCCAATTTAAAAATTTTTCAACGGGAAAATAAAAATTTCTTTCTAAATAATATTGAGTGATTACATCAGGGCGTCCTAATAATGTTAAAACCCGCATCACGGTAATTTCTTGTAGTCGATTCAGGACATAATCGATGGGAATACTGTTACGACTAACAAATTGCGTAATGGGTGTATCTGTATTTAAAACATCCTTATAACGGTAATCAGGTGTCAGTGGATCTGGTGTGATATAGTTCCAAAATTTCTCAACTTCGTAGCGCGTATTTTCGGAAACAATATTTAATAAATTTGCCCACCAAGCATAGTTATTGCGTCCCAAAGTTTCCGCAATGCTACTTGCTAAATTCAGACTTTTTTGAGTTAACTCCTGTGTATCATGCAACATCAGTTGACCTAAAAATTTCCAGTCAAATTCCCGATGAAAAGGTCGCCAACCACTAGCCAACAAACTTTGACGGTTGTTATTAACAGGAGAACCTTCATGCTGTCCGAAATAATCAAATTCCATATTTTATCAGTTATCAGTTATTCACTAATTTAATGGAGTGATCCTTGTAAACATATAAATTTACTTTTTAAGTAAAATAAACACTCGCGTGTAAGTCGTCAGAGCAAAGCGTCTATCGCATGGAAAAAACTCCACTGGTGAGTTATGACACACTCTCTTAAGGATAGCTACTTTTAAGCTAACCTCCCAGATTCTCAGTAATTTCCGTGCGTCTACGCAGCCGCCGCTTTTGAGTGACGGTACATTTCCTCTCGTACTATGTATGTAAGCTCTGAACTGTTGGGACACGCAAGCGCTGAATTTGAGATAAATTTTTTAAATTAGTAAAAATAATTTCGCTTGTTAATCATCCAAGATAAGTTTTACCAACGGTAACTATGATAGAGGCTGCAATTCATAATAGCCACATCCGCAGTAATCATAATGTAATAAATTATAATACACGGTTGATAACTGTGTCAGCTTACTCAATTTAAATTTCTGATAGAAATTGGCGCCTGATGTGAATTGAATATGGAGATCCAATATTCCTTGGGCCTGGTAAAAAACATTTTTTAGAAATCGACCACCGATACACACCGATAAACACAGATAACACAGATGGATCTTTCATGGGTGGTTGGGTGGTCATTGGTTTGTTGAGTATTTCCCATGATCTATTAGCGCCTTTGTTAATTCACATTAGACGTAATTGAGGATTGTGGATTAAGTAAGGTGCAATTTATTTATTAACCTCACTCCCTCTCCGCGAGTTTGGAGAAAGGAGTGAGGTTATGTATTTTATTTAATCGCGTTCCTGAGCAGACTGTATTAATGCCCAAAATCGCAGCTTTCTGTGAGGATGGCATTTAATATTACAAGCAAGAGACTTGGAGGTATGCGATCGCATCCAGCAAAGTGATGTGTAAGATACCCCTGGTAGTAAATCTAGCTTTTAACCATTGATAAAGTTCAAATGTCGTCAAAATTACAGAAAGATAGATTAAATACGGAAATTTTCCTTATTTAACACAATCTTATAAGTAATTACACGTCAGTAATTCTTCCTTACAAACTTTTACAAGTGATAATTTTGCTCCGGTTAATGTTTAAGTTTTTGGTAGAGATGATTAACGGGGTGCTAGCCCTATGTCCTAAATAGAGCTTTTCTATCATGACTCGGATTATTGTCATTACTTCCGGCAAAGGCGGTGTGGGTAAAACCACCATTACAGCCAACTTGGGCATAGCTTTAGCCAAGATGGGTTATCAGGTAGCATTAGTTGATGCTGATTTTGAATTGAGAAATTTAGATTTGCTGCTGGGATTAGAAAAACGAGTAATCTACTCATTATTTGATGTTCTAGCCCAGGAATGCCGCTTAGAACAAGCTTTGATCAAAGATAAACGTCAGCCAGGTTTAGTACTTTTACCAGCAGGCAAAAAACGTAACAAAGAATCAGTCACTCCAGAACAGATCAAATCATTGTTGAACGACTTGGCACAGAAGTATCAATATGTACTTATAGATAGTCCAGCAGGTATTGATACAGGGTTTCAAAATGCGATCGCAGCTGCGACTGAAGCGTTAGTTGTGACTACACCAGAAATTTCCGCAGTACGTGATGCTAACCGTGTAATTTCCTTACTAGAAGCAGAAAAGATTAAGCCTATTCAGTTAATTATTAACCGTGTGAGACCCAGGATGGTACGTGATTTGAATATGATGTCACCAGAAGATGTCCAAGAACTTCTAGCAATTCCACTCATCGGGTCGATTTGTGAAGATGAACGTGTTATCGTTTCTACCAATCATGGTGATCCTTTAGTATTAGGAAAAAACAAATCACCTGCTGTAGTTGCTTTTAATCAAATTGCTCATAGTTTAGGAGGCGAAAAGGTCAACAAATCTCTTGATGTTGACTTATCTAATGACAGAATCTTAGATAGAGGTTCTACAATCGATCCAACTACTGACTTTATAAGTTTATATCCCTATTTTTAAATCGCTGGAATACTTATATTGTCCCTGAGGCTGGTCATAGGTAATTGGTAATTGGTTTTTCCCATTACTGATTACCTATCTTCATAGGTAGCGAACCTGAGAACAATCCATCTTTTATCACCTAATAGCATTGGTGAAGCAGTTTTGGCTGTTACCTTGTTTGGCAAGTAATAACACGCAAGAAAGCAGTTGGATTATTAATTAATTTGTAATTTTCTCCTATTTTATACCAGTATTATTAATATGGAAACTGGCAATAATTTTACTCAGTATATTGAAAACAACATAAACTATGGCTGCAATCAAACAATTTTTAGCGGCAACGGCAATTAGTATTTCTACGAGCTTACTGGCCATGGGTGAAGCTACGGCTTTCACTTTCACTAAAATTGCTGACACCAATGATGCATTTACTACATTTGGATTCAACCCTACGATCAATAATGATGGCACTGTGGTTTTCTCCGCAAACTCAGATGCGGTGGGCAGCGGCATCTTCACTAGTAATGGTGAGACAACCTCCACCATCACTGACACTAATGGGTCGTTTAGCTTGTTTGGGGAGAGACCTGTAATTAATGATCTAGGCACTGTAGCTTTTTTTGCCAATCTTGATACTGTAGGTAGTGGTATTTTTACTGTTAGCAACGGAGTAACAACCACCATAGCTGAGAGCAATCAGCCTAGAGGTGCGTTTGGTCTTCCTGTAATCAATAACAAATCTGCTGTTGCATATTTGTCTCAGGTAGAGAATGGTTCTGCCATCTTCCTCAGTATTGATGGCTCAACAACTTCTATTGTTGATACCAATGATTCTTTCAGTGACTTTGATGGGTATGCGATTAATGACGCAAATACCATTGCCTTTTCAGCTAGGTTAGATACAGGAGAACGTGGTATTTTCACAATTACTTCAGATGGAGTAACCTTCCCTATTGCCGACACAACTAGTAAATTTAGTTTTGTTTTTCCTCCTGCTATCAACAATCCAGGAACCGTGGCATTTAAGGGAATTCTTAAGGAAGGCACAGAAGGCATATTTACAGTTAATAATGGAACAATAACAACTATCGCCGACAACAGCAATGCTTTTAGCTTTTTTGAGAATCCTGCCATCAATGATGTAGGAACGGTAGCATTCAAAGGTGTACTTAAAGACGGTGGCTTGGGTATTTATACTGGGCCAGATCCAGTAGCTGATAAGGTGATTGCCGCAGGTGATACTTTGTTGAGTTCGACAGTAACAAATATTTATTTTTCCAATAAGGGATTAAATAACAGCAATCAGATAGTATTCTATGCAATACTTGCTGATGGCACTGGTGGCATTTTCCGTGCCGATCCGGAGTCTGAGCCTCCAACCTGTATTCCCGAAGCCACTCCAATACTAGGTTTACTGACAGTAGGTGTTGTGGGTACAACTTTAGGAGTCGTAAAGCGTAAATCCCCCGTCATCTGATTTTGGATTTTGGATTTTAGATTTTAGATTTTGGATTAACCCCACAGATACATCACAGATACATCTGAAGGCTTGTACTGTGTTCATAATGCTTGGTTAAGCCCTACTAGTCCCAATCAAATACAGCAAAGCCATACGTACAGCAACACCACTTGTAACTTGAGTCTGAATCAAACTAAATTCCTGATCATCCATTAAGTCGGAGCTAATTTCAACACCACGGTTTACTGGCCCTGGGTGCAAAACTTTAACATTAGGTTTGCACAACTGTAGTTTTGAGCGTGTGATCCCAAACATTTGATGATATTCCCGCAAAGAAGGCAACAAATGTGCAGTCATGCGTTCCTTTTGCAACCGCAGTGTCATCACAAAATCAGCATCTTTGAGAGCTGGTTCTAATTGCCAGTGGACAAAAAGCTTACCTGGTCTGTCTTTGCCGAAATCTGCAAATAATTTTGGTAATAAAGTCGGTGGTGCTGCCAAATGCAATTCTGCGCCACTAGCGCTGATACTCCAAATATTCGATCGCGCTACACGGGAATGAAGAATATCCCCAACAATAGCAATCTTTTTATCCTTGAGAAGTTCGAGACGAGGGTAATCTGGATCAAGCAGAGTACAGATTGTAAATAAATCTAACAGACCTTGAGAAGGATGTTCATGTTGACCATCACCAGCGTTGAGGACGCTAACTCGTACACCGAGACGATCCATTTCTTGGGCGATCGCATTGGGTACTCCTGCTTCCTTATGGCGAATCACCATAATATCAGTTCCCATCGCCAAATAAGTCTTGGCTGTATCTAGGATAGTCTCTCCTTTTGTCATCGAAGAAGAGGCTGAGGCAAAGTTAAGCGTATCTGCCGAAAGACGTTTTGCAGCAAGTTCAAAACTGCTACGAGTACGCGTCGAAGGTTCAAAAAATAAATTTGCCACCACCTGTCCCTGCAAAGTAGGCACTTTCTTGGTTCGCCTTGATAGTACCTCCCGAAAACTGGCGGCGGTTTGCAGTACAGTGTCGTATTCAGCTGAGGTGAAATCAGCTAAAGAGAGAACATGATGACGAGTCCAATCAGTTGTAGGCATAAGACAAGGCAGACAAATAATCAATTATCAGTTATCAAATTAAACTGGTCACTGTTCACTGTTAACTGATTCATGCCCGATCCCTATTCACTGAAACAAAATGTAACATATTTGATACAAAACACCATGTAAAACATTAAAGGGCTTCCTCAAATATTTTAGTAAATTTGAGATAGTGTTCCCTAGCTTGAATAAACATGCAATTTAATGACCTCCTGCTTAGTGAACCATCAACTGAGGCGGCAATTGACCAAAATCCACTGATTGTCGCACCTGAAACTTTACCAAAGTAACCTGCTGCGAATGCTCGATCCGATCCAAATGCATGGAATTGTTGAGACATTACAAAGAACGGTTGAGAAGTTGAAAGATACTGTTCAATAACCAGCCGGACGGCGGAAATCACCAACCACTTGGTTAATCTCCTGGGCGATCGCTAGTAATTCCATTTCTCGCCAACGTTTACCGACAATTTGCATTCCAATTGGTACACCGTTTTTGCTTTGTCCAATCGGAATCACCACAGCAGGATGTCCACTAAGATTAAAAGGCATGGTGTAAGCCCCGTTTGCTACTGCATGGGGATAGGATTTACCATCAATGTCAACAGCACTCCAAGCTGGACGATGGGTAAAGGCATAGGTTGCAGCAACTGGAGTCAGCCATACATCCCACGGTTCTAATGCCTCATCGATCTGAGTGATGAAGCGATCGCGTTCTGTTAATGTTTCAAAATATCCTTTCAGGCTAGGATTTAACAACTCAGGCAGTAAGCGGCTAAAATCCCCCAATTTTCGTAGTGATTTGTCGCCTTGGGTTGCAGTGCGGAAGATCTGCTGCAAACTGCGGCGCACGTTATATTTATCTACTGGTTGAGCATAGATGTTGAGGTAAGCCGCCATCCGTCCGTAGAGATTCAGTATTTTTGCAAGATCAAAGCCTTGGGGATGCCAGCGTTCGATTTGGACACCGACTTGAGAAAGAGTTTGCGCGATCGCACTCATCGCAGCTCGAATTTCGCCAGCAACGGGAACTTCTGCCCATTCATCGATCCAAGCAATTTTGAGATTCTGTAAAGGCTTCCCAGAGGGGGTATCGAGGGGTACAGGTGGGACATCAGGACGCCGAAGATCAGCGCCTGCAATTAACGCAAAGCATAATCGGAGATCTTCGAGCGATCGCGCAAAACAACCCACTGTCATCATTTGCCGAATACATAACGGCATTCCAGGTACTTCAGGGATTTGTCCTGCACCAGAAATGCGTCGATCTGTAGGTTTCAAAGCATACACACCACAGAAGTGAGCAGGTTGACGCACTGAACCCGCAATATCGTTGCCTAAGTCCAAAGGTGATAGTCCTGCTGCAACAGCTGCGGCACTCCCCCCAGAACTACCACCAGGAGTATAGTCCAGATTCCAAGGATTATTCACTCGTGGAAACAGGGAATTTGTGCTTTGGTAATCGCCGGCTAATTCAGCCATATTTGTTTTGCCCAGGATGACAGATCCTGCTGTCCGCAGCCTTGCAACCGCGGTTGCATCTTGTTTAGGTATATAGTCTTTCAGGGGAATATAGCCTGCGGTGGTACGTAGTCCTACTGTTTCAAAACTGTCTTTAATCGTAATTGGCACACCGTGCAAAATACCCCAGTTTTCACCTCGTGCTAAGGCCTCATCGGCAAGTTTGGCTCTTTGCCGAGCGCGGTCTTCATCTAAAGTACAGATAGCATTGAGTTGAGAGTTGTGTTTAGCGATTTGCCCTAAATGAGCATCCACCACTTCCAGCGATGAAACAACGCGATCGCGAATCATCTGAGCAAGCTCATAGGCAGGAGTAAAGATTAGATCGCTCATAATTACTCGTGGGGTAAAAAATAACCAAGATAAAATTAATTATATTAACTAAAAGTTAATTACATTAACTAATAACTTCTTCCTATGGGTCGTCCCACAAAAGAAAATACTCTGACGCGTAAAGATGTCATAGAAGCTGCGATCGCTTGCCTTGATCGAGAGGGAGAATCTGCCCTTGGTGTAAATCGAGTCGCGCGAGAATTGGGCATTAAGCCACCCGCAATTTATAAACATCTAGATGGCAATGCAGGCTTACGTAAAGCTGTTGTGATCGCCATTTGGCAAAAATTTTTTGCTTATTACAAGCAGCAAACTGCGGGAGTAAGTGAACCTCGGGCGCTGCTGATAGCAGGCGGACACGCAACCCGTGACTTTGCGCGATCGCATCCAGCGCTTTACAGAACAATGATGCAAGTGCAACTGCAACCCGATGATCCAGAAGCCGCACCTATTATTCAAGAAGCACTCGGTTTTTTCAGAATTGGGCTAGAATCTTACGGCTTCAGTGAAAATCAATTAATAGATGTCATGCGAATGGTAAATGCTGCGGTTTCCGGTTTTATTGCTGTCGAACAAGCTGGATTACTAACACTAAACCGTTCCACTGATGCCAGTTTTGCAGTCATGCTTGATGCCCTATTTGTTGCGATTGAATATATCAGGGCAAGTTAATAGAGAAATTTAAGTAAATACCGATTAGTAAAAAAAATCGGTAATGAAATTATCTTAGAAAAGTACGTGTAACAAAGCGATCGCATACTTGCAAGTGAGAAATATTTCACAAATATCAATAGTGCGATATATAGTTTTTTAGATAAGCTTTGCACTTAAATTTGAGTATTAAAAACTACTATAAACAAAATAAAAAATAAAGTTTTTGCTTTATATATGCTTTTAGTTACAGCAATATTCCTGTAGTTGAGGATAACTTTAATACTCTAGAGTAAACTTATTTTCTTAGACAGTAGTAGTTAAGTATCGGAAATTATTTAGTTTACAGATGTTACTTACATGATAAATATACAAGCAATCAACTTAAGATTTGATTTATGGCATACCAAAATCAACAATCTAATCAACCAACACAAGCAACAACAGGAAATAGAGGTAACGGTGTAAGTACATTTCTGTCCAGTACAGCAGTGCTACTTTCTACCTTGGCTCTGGTGTGCGGTGGTTATGCAACTTACCAAGTTCTCACACTACAAAAAACGCTGGATGCTTTAGATACCAAAATTAGTGGTGCGATCGCTCCCAGTCAAATCAATAATACTCCTGCTGCCAATACCAACCAAACATCTACACCAGCACCTGAAGTATCTTCATCTCCCGATGTCACAGCACAACCAATGTACCAATTTCCAATTAAAATTAGCTAAATCCAGTAGGTAATGGGTAATTGGTAATTGGTAATTAAGATACTGATGATGTTCCTATGCCCAATGCCCAACGCCTAACAACGAAGCATTATTTTGATATGACAGTTATCGTCTTCGGTAGTATCAATCTAGATTTGGTTGCAACTGCACCTCGTTTACCACTTCCAGGGGAAACACTGTTAGGACATGATTTTTTGAAAGTCCCTGGGGGTAAAGGTGCAAATCAAGCGGTAGCATTAGCACGACTAGGAATTCCTACGCAAATGGTGGGACGTGTGGGCGCACAAAGTTTTAGTGCAGAACTGATTGAGAGTTTGCAGGCTGCTGGTGTACAAACTGAAAATGTGTTGGTAGACGAAACTGTCAGTTCTGGTGTTGCGATCATTATCATCGACGATACAGGTCAAAATCAAATAGTTGTGATTCCCGGTGCAAATGGATGTGTGAATCAAGAAGATGTAACCAGAATGTCGCGTCTATTGCCAGAAAGTTCTGCACTTCTTTTACAATTAGAGATTCCTCTATCTACGGTAGTTGCAGCAGCACAAACAGCAACAACAGCAGGAGTAACTGTAATTCTTGATCCTGCACCTGCCCAGTCTAATTTACCAAATGAACTATACCCCTTGGTAGATATCATCACCCCTAATGAAGTAGAAGCAGGGCAATTAATGGGTTTTCCCGTCGATGGACAAGAGTCAGCAAAAAAAGCAGCCGAAGCTTTACTAAATAGGGGTGTGAAAAATGCGATCGTGAAATTAGGCGCACAAGGTGTAGTTTGTGCCACATCTGCTGAAACCTTTTTTGTACCTGCATTTCCCGTGAAGGCTGTGGACACAGTTGCAGCCGGAGATGCATTTAATGGTGGTTTAGCTGCTGCAATTTCTCAAGGACTTCCTTTACGTCAGGCGATAGTTTGGGGTGCAGCAGCAGGTGCTATAGCAGCAACTAAATTAGGCGCACAAACTTCGCTTCCAGATCGGTTAACGTTTGATACGTTTCTCAAAGACAGGGGAATTAGTTAACTTTGATCAAAGTTTTGTGCCCAACAAGTTCTGCAACACAACTAATAAACCTGTCATAATTTTCTTGGCAGACTGCTAGAATGGATCGAGCGATTAAAAAACGAGTCAAAAGGGATTTATGTCGGTTGTATAGCCTGTTTCTCAGGGCGATCGCAGA
Organism: Fischerella major NIES-592; assembly: GCF_001904645.1. NCBI lineage: Bacteria > Bacillati > Cyanobacteriota > Cyanophyceae > Nostocales > Hapalosiphonaceae > Fischerella > Fischerella major. The sequence continues at coordinate 146,751 of NZ_MRCA01000006.1, forward strand.
GTAATAAAAGGCAACCGCTATCCAAAATAATGAGATGCTTCATAAATTTGCCTCCATTCTGGTTTATAAGATTGAATTGCCCGCATATATTGGGCGCGTTCAAATTCACTTGGGTTAGGACAATGCTTCTGGCTCATACTACCTTGCATCAACTGCACAGATTCATACTCGTGTTCCTTCATCCATTCCCGCAGTTGCTGCTCAATGATTCGGATGTGAGCGATGCCATGTTGTAATAGTACGGAGCACAGCATAGTAATGTTTGCACCCGCCATGAGCATTTTTACTACATCTTCTCCTTTGTGAATACCGCTAGTTGCAGCTAAACTGGCATTAATCCGTCCGTAAAGAATTGCAATCCACCGAAGTGGCAATCGCATCGCCTGTGCTGTGCTTAATAATACATTGGGTTCCACTTCCAATGTTTTGAGGTTAATATCTGGTTGGTAGAAACGGTTGAAGAGTACAAAAGCATCCGCTCCTGCTTCATCCAAGAGCTTAGCCATGTTTCCCATGTTGGTAAAGTAGGGACTAAGCTTAACGGCAACTGGAATTGTCACTGCGGTTTTGACTGCCTTGAGAATATCAATATAAGTTTGCTCGATTTGCTGAGCAGTTAAATCTAGATCTGTAGGAACGTAGTAAATATTCAATTCTAGGGCATCTGCTCCTGCTTGCTGAATTTGCTTGGCATAGCTAGTCCAGCCACCCATAGATGAACCGTTGAGACTGGCAAAAATGGGAATACTTACACTTTCCTTGATTTTACGGATATGCTCAAGATATTCTTCTGGGCCAACCCGAAAGGATGCTGGCTCTGGAAAATAGGTAAGAGATTCTGGATAACTCTCGGTACCTTGAGTGAGATGATGGTGCAGTTCGTAACGCTCTAACCGTAATTGTTCTTCAAACAGCGAATGCATTACCACCGCACCCGCGCCTGCGTCTTCCATCTGTTTAATGTTATCGATGTTCTCAGAAAGAGGAGATGCAGAAGCAACAAGCGGCGATCGCAAATTCAATCCCATGTATGTTGTAGTGATGTCCATAATTCACAACTCTCTTGCAGCCAGATATTGATACATTGAATAGCGATGGTTGACATCCTCTTGGGCTTGTTGCAATAAACGCTTTGCTTGCTCTGGATAGCTCTTTGTCAGCATCTTAAAGCGGTTTTCTAAGTACATGTATTTTTCCACAGGTAGCTTAGGTGTGCGGGAATCTAGTTGCAATGGATTTTCTCCCTGGTTAATCCGCTCAGGGTTAAACCTGTACAGCAGCCAGCGTCCAGAATCAACCGCAGCTTTTTGATTTTGCATTGCCGTACTCATGTTAATACCGTGAGCTATACAATGGCTGTAGGCAATAATTAGTGATGGGCCAGAGTAGGCTTCTGCTTCTAAGAAAGCTTTGAGGGTGTGTTCATCTCTTGCACCCATTGCCACACTAGCAACGTAAACATTACCATAGCTCATGGCAATTAAACCCAGGTCTTTTTTTGCTGCTGATTTACCTGCTGCGGCGAATTTCGCTACTGCACCGCGAGGCGTAGCTTTAGACATCTGTCCGCCTGTGTTGGAGTAGACTTCTGTATCTAATACCAAGATGTTGACATCTCGACCGCTTGCCAAAACGTGGTCTAATCCGCCAAAACCAATGTCATAAGCCCAACCGTCACCGCCAATAATCCAGATGCTCTTTTTCACTAGTAAATCAGCAAGAAATTGAAGATTTTGGATTTTGGATTGTAGAGATGGATCATGATCCGTTTCTAGATTGACCAACAATTCATCCAAACCTTGTTTGAGAATTGCTACTCGCTCACGTTGTTCGTAAATCTCAGCTTCATCTTTTTGTTCTGCATTTAAGATACTCTCAACTAATGCTTCCCCAATTTTAGGTGCTAGCTGTGTAAGTAGTTCACAAGCAAATTCTCTTTGTTTGTCTATTGACACGCGGAAACCCAAACCAAATTCTGCGTTATCTTCAAATAGGGAATTTGACCAAGCAGGACCACGACCTTCGTTATTCTTAGTCCAAGGTGTAGTTGGTAAGTTACCGCCATAAATTGAAGAACAACCCGTAGCATTGGCAACCAAAGCGCGATCGCCAAACAACTGACTCACTAATTTAATGTAAGGAGTTTCGCCACAACCAGCACAAGCGCCAGAAAATTCAAACAACGGTTCTTGCATTTGCTGATGGTTAATATGCGTTAGCTTCAACTTGAGTCTGTTAGGATTGGGGATAGTTAAGAAGAAGTCCCAGTTTTCCCGTTCTTGCTCTCGCAAAGGCGCTTGCGGTTGCATGTTAATTGCCTTCAAACGTGGTTGTGCCTTGTTTTTAGCTGGGCAAACATCGACACATATACCGCAACCTGTACAATCTTCCGTCGCTACTTGAATGGTAAACTTTGATCCTTGCCAGTCATGCTCCCTGGCATCGGTACTCTTAAAGGTTGCAGGTGCATTGTCTAAGTTTTGTGGGTCGTAAACTTTACTCCGAATCACACTATGCGGACAAACCATCACACACTTACCACACTGAACGCAAACATCAGCATCCCATACCGGAATTTCTTGGGCAATATTGCGCTTTTCGTATTTCGCTGTACCTGTGGGATAAGTACCATCTGCGGGTAAGGCACTTACAGGAATCTCATCACCACACCCAGCAATCATCTTGCCTAATACTTCCCGAACAAATTCAGGTGCAGTATCCGGTACAGGTGGAGGTAATTCAATCTTGCTGTCAATAGAGTTGGGAACTGACACCTCATACAAATGTTCTAGCGTTTGGTCAACCGCTCGTAAATTCATTGCGACAATTTCATCACCCTTCTTACCATAGGTTTTTTCTATGGAACGTTTGATTTGGGCGATCGCTTCTTCCCTAGATAAGACACCCGACAGTGCAAAAAAGCATACTTGCATAACTGTGTTGATATGCCCACCCATACCACTTTCACGGGCAACTTTATAGGCATTGATAACGTAGAATTTCAGGTGCTTGTTAATGATTTGCTCTTGCACTATCCTGGGTAAATTCTGCCAAACTTCTGCTTTTGAGTATGGACTGTTGAGTAAGAAAATTCCTCCTGGGACAATATGTTTGAGCATATCAAAACGTTCCAAAAATCCCCATTGATGACAGGCAACAAAATTGGCTTTGTTAATTAAATAGCTGGAACGGATGAGTTGAGAACCAAATCTTAAATGGGAGGTAGTGACAGAACCCGATTTTTTCGAGTCGTAAACAAAATAACCTTGGGCGTAGTTCTCAGTTTCTTCACCAATAATTTTGATAGAGTTCTTATTCGCTCCCACCGTACCATCGGAACCTAAACCGTAAAAAATAGCACGGACAACATTATCTGGTTCAATGGAAAATTCAGGGTCATAGTCGAGGCTGCTATGACTTAAGTCATCATTGATACCCACGGTGAAATGATTTTTCGGTTCAGTGACCGCTAGATTATCAAAGATAGTTTTTACCATCGCGGGAGTAAATTCTTTAGAAGATAGCCCGTAGCGACCACCGATGATTGTTGGAGTGAGGGAAGTGGGGAGAGTGTCAGGAGTGGAAGAATTTTCCTTGTCCTTTACTTTCCACATTTCATAGATAGCTGTGATGACATCTAGATAAAGGGGTTCACCTGCACTTCCTGGTTCTTTGGTACGATCAAGGACTGCGATCGCTTTCACAGTCTTAGGTAAACTTTCAATAAACCGTTTACTATCAAAAGGACGGTACAAGCGCACTTTGACTATACCCACTTTTTCACCACGGGCGTTGAGATAGTCTACTGTTTCATGCACCACCTCACAACCTGAACCCATTAAAACGATGACTCGTTCTGCATCGATCGCACCATGATAATCAAACAGGTGATAGTGTCTGCTTGTCTGTGCGGCAAACTTATTCATACAGGATTGCACAATATCGGGACAAGCAACGTAATAGGGATTGACTGTTTCCCTGGCTTGGAAATAAACATCGGGATTTTGAGCAGTTCCGCGCAGTACTGGGCGATCAGGGGATAGCGCCCTTGTCCGATGTTCCACAATAAAAGTTTCATCAATCAGTGCTTGCAAGTCTGGTGGCGTTAATAATTCAACTTTAGAAATTTCATGGGAAGTGCGGAAGCCATCAAAAAAGTGCAGAAAGGGTATTCTTGACTCTAGGGTTGCAGCTTGAGCAATCAGGGCAAAGTCGTGTGCTTCCTGTACAGAAGCAGAAGAAAGTAAAGCAAAACCCGTCGCCCGAGTTGCCATCACGTCACTATGGTCGCCGAAAATGGACAATGCTTGGGTTGCCAGAGAACGGGAAGCAACATGAAAGACTGTCGGTGTCAGTTCTCCGGCAATCTTGTACATGTTCGGTATCATCAACAATAAGCCTTGGGATGCTGTGAATGTAGTAGTCAGCGCCCCTGTTTGCAATGCGCCGTGAATACTACCAGCTACTCCGGCTTCACTTTGCATTTCGATAATTGTTGGAACCGTACCCCAAAGATTGGGTTTTGCCTCTGCTGTCCAAGCATCTGCCCATTCGCCCATTGGTGTAGAGGGAGTAATTGGATAAATGGCAACAACTTCGTTAAGTTGATAAGCTACTTTTGCAACTGCCTCGTTGCCGTCGATGGTGGCAAATTTTTTTTGTAGCATCATTGTCACCTTTCAATAATCACCAAGTACCTACATGGCTGAACAAATCTTTGGCAGTCAGGGCTTGAGAAATTATGAATGGTTCTCAATTCCTAATCCCAAAATGGTTGTGCGATCACTTTACCTTGAAGTTAAACGATAATTTTGAAGAACTTGTGAGGACTGGCAATCGCCCCTGGCGTGACGACTGCGATCGCTACATCAGGTCAATGTAAAATAAATTGATTTTTTTACTAATTGCGAGAAATCTGGATCTCCCGAATAAAACATAGGAGATAGGGAAATCTCCTTCCTATTCCCTATTTTTTATTCAATGATTGTCAATAACAAATCACAAGAATTTAATCTTATTCCTTTTGGCATAAATCTATTATCTACAAGCAAATCTCTCGACAGAGATATTCTTATATAAAGTTTGCTACATCTATAATATTGGTTCTGTTCGGTAATCAATATTCAAACTTCACTTTCTACCCCAAGAGTAGAGATTTTGACATTATGAATTTGTCAGCTTTATGCAAGTCATTCACAATGCTGTAAATAAATTTCATAAGGGGTTCTCTATATGTATATTCAAGAAAAACTTATACAACATCTCGCGGCTGCAACAAATTTCAATCAGCCTCTTCAAGGTGAAGTAAAAATAGATAATACCCAAGTTGACGGAGGAAACATACCCCATGCAAAAATTATTATTGCTGGAGGATCTTTTGGCTTCATAATAATTTGGATATTATTTTTAGTATTTTTATCCAGAATTAGGAGACTTGCACAAAATAATAAGTTATTTTTCTCTGTTCAACCATCACATAATAAAGTTCCCTGTAGAAACTGTCATTATTTTTCACACAACCATCATCTTAAGTGTGCAGTTCAACCTTCTATAGTTTTGACAGAAGAAGCAATTAATTGCACTGACTATTGCCCTAAACATGAAAAAAATGCCAACAAAAATCACTGACATTATGGGATTTAATGTCATCGTAAATAAGATAGCAATTGGCAATGGGATTATTAGTGCAGATAGCTGGTGCGGGGCTAGTAAATATATCACTTATAGCTCCCTATGAAAAGAATTGAATCTAGCTACCCAAATTGCAGCTAACTAACTTAACTGTTTTCCCCCTTGTCTCCCTAGTCGCCAAATCAGACTTGTAGTGAAACGGTATTAGGGGGTAGTTGGAGTCACCGTTGGAGTTGTTTGTGGAATTCCGGCTGGTGGAGTATCAGCTGGTGGTGGAGTACCGGCTGGTGGTGTAGTTGTTGGAGTTTGTGTAGCAGGCTCACAAGCACTTATAAGTATGCTGATGCCAACAGCTGAAGCTAGAAAAAGTAATTTTTTGTTCATAACTCCTCCTTTAAGAATTGAGAGGATGAGCAAAGAAGCTATTTAGAGGTTTGCTTTATCCTGAGTGATTTGGTCATCCTTTACATCCACCAATAGTAGTAGACGCACTTGGTTAATGCTTTGACCGACTCCGGCTTCAATTTTTGCAGTACTAGCAGACTGAGAAGCAAGTCCAGGTTTTCGAGATTGATTTGAGGGTAATTCGACTCTGGGTAGGGGTGGTAAATACTCTATTGCTCTTTCACACCCATTGCTCAGGAAAGCGATCGCTACCCCTATCAACCAAAATTTTCTAAAATCCAAATCAAACTATGGATAGAGAAATAATAAGATTTCTATTCCTAAACTTGATGAAAAATGTCCGACCCTAATCTTTTTGGCAATCAATTTCTGCATGAAAAACTGATTTCTCAGTCGGCATTTAAAGATGTAATTTAACGGAAAATTAAGCAAATAATTAATCCTGGTGTCACTCAACCCGTGCAAGACACAACTACACCAGAAACTAATCAACAAGATCAAGATGATAATAGCGTACGGGCTTTGTGGTAGATCAAAAGAGTACCCCTGAAGTTGCCATCATTTGGAGAATAGGGAGTTGACAATAAGAGTACTCATTCATACTCAAAATCACAAACCTATACTTGTCAGCCCCCTTTCCCCTGTTAATTTAATGATGGTGATGATGGGCTACTGCTAGTTGTGGGTTAACCGTCGTTGCTTCTTCTGACAACAAATCAGCAATATGAGGATTTGCCCATTGGGCTGCCATTGCTAAGAAGTCTGGGTGATCGTTGACACAAGGCATTTGCACGTAGTTTACCTGAGAATGTTTTTTCTCTAGCGCATGAATAATGTGGTGTACATCTAAGAGAGTTTCGTGGTTTTCTGTGGCAAAGCCAATGGGCATAAACATCACAGCTTTTGCACCCAACTGAATGAGGTTTTTCGCTGCTTGTTCGACATTGGGCTGCGTCCATTCAATCAATGGTGTATCGTGATTTAACCAACCGATGGAAATCAAAGGATAGCGGTTGATTAATTTATCTCGGATCAAGTCGTAGAGTGCTTGACTTTCGGCAATTCCGGAGGTGAAGCCTTTGGCTTTGTGGGGACAACCGTGATTCATCAAGACAATACCAATTTCTGCTGGTAGATAAGCAGCAGCTAAATCGCTAGCTATTTTCTCTTCTACAAGATGCACCATCATATCAATGTAGGCGGCTTCGTTGTAAAAAGAAGGAATGTAGCGTAGCCCTTTTACCCAGTGTTCGCTACCATCAGTCAACTGGGATAAAGCTTTATTGACTTGCTCGATCCCAATTCCACTGGTGAAGATAGAATCAACTACCAACAGTGGGTAAATTAAAAGTTTATCAAAACCTTGATTTTTGATTTCTGCTAAAACCTGATGAGGAAGAAATGGGGCGCAGAAGTTGAAGGCTTTGAAAACTTGGACGCGATCGCCCCACTTCTGCTGTAAATTCTTCTCAATACCAGCACGTTGCTTTTCAAAAATGGCATTGTGGGGAGAAATAAAATCATTGTGTTGGTGGCCCCACTCATGGCGGTCAAATAAAGCCAAAATTCTAGCTAAGGGTGGATAAATCCAAGCTGGTACTGGTGCAAATTTTGCTGTTAGTAAGTGTAATGCTTGTTCGTTATAGTTAGCAAAATCTTCGTAGCTTTCGACTTCGCCATAGCCCATCAGCAACACAGCTACTCGCTGTTGACCTGAGGATTGCTCATGGTTATGTTCTAGTTTTTCCGGTGTGGCAACCACAATTTTATTCCTCTGTTGTTTTTCTTACTTATTAATCTATTATCCTATCCCCCTGGATGGGATATATACAAAACGAAATACATTGATTCAAAATTTCATACCTAAGGATGGCTTAGTAGGGGCGCTTTCAAGAAATAAGTGTCAATGAAAAAATTTCACTCACTGCCAAGGATGAAAAACCTCACCCCGGCTACGCCGGGGTGAGGTAGCTTTGAAATCAGAGGGCTAGGTGCTTTAACCTTTACCTATTGGCACTTAAGTAATTATTGTGATATCTACAACATTTAAATTCATAAATAATTATAATTGGGAAAGCTGTAATTAAATTCATATGACTATAATTGTTTGCCCAGGAATACATGAACAAGAATTAACCGACAAATTTGTCATGGCTTGGAAAGACTCAGTGATTAATAGTGTGCAATCTGCAAATTCAATAAATATACTTATTTATCCAGTAAAATTTTATTCTGCACTATCTGGGTTTCATATTTTACAGTTTTTACATCAAAACTTAGGAGATGGGCTAGAATCGCCAGTTATATTCGTTTGTTTTAGTGCTGGTGTAGTAGGAGCGATCGCAGCGGCATCTTCCTGGCAACTACTAGGGGGTAAAGTCAAGGCTTTTATTGCTATAGATGGATGGGGAGTACCGTTGTGGGGAAATTTTCCTATCCATAGAATGAGCCATGATTACTTCACTCACTGGAGTTCTAAAATACTCGGCAGTGGTGAAAATAATTTTTATGCAGATCCAGCAGTTGATCACCTTGAAATGTGGCGATCGCCCCAAAAGGTTCAGGGTTGGTGGGTAGACTCATCTGTTGGGGAATCACTATCTCAGCAAAGTTTAACTGCGGCGGAATTTTTGCATAGACTATTGGTGCAGTATGAGGAAAATTAATCCGGAAAATATAAGTATTAATCAGGAGTGAGAATTGAAGACAGTAAATCAGGGCAATAGGGGATCAGAGATCGGGGATCGGAGAAGGGGGGCTAGGATAGATTTTTATCTAATTCTCAATTCTCGATTCCTAACACCAGGTGATACCACATGCTACAAGAGTGGAAACGCCAAGGGGGCAGTGGCTCCTCCTTGGCGAACGTAGAGACCCTGAGTTCCCCGATTCCCGATTCCCAATTCCCTATTCCCTATTCCCTAAATACTGATGTTTCCAACTGAACCTGCTGCTGTAAATAAAGGATTTGGCGTCCTGCTAAGAAACCGTGGCTTTATGCTGCTGTGGATTGGGCAGTTATTGTCCCAACTTGCGGATAAAGTTTTCTTTGTTTTAATGATTGCCCTACTAGAAAACTATCCGCCTCCTGCGGGTTTAACAGAAAATTCCATGTACTCAGCTTTAATGGTGGTATTTACAGTCCCAGCAATTTTGTTTGGTTCTGCTGGAGGTGTGTTTGTTGACCGCTTTCCCAAAAAGCTGATTATGGTTGGATCAGATGTAGTACGCGGTCTCTTGACACTGTTAATACCGTTTTTGCCACGAGAGTTTTTGATTCTACTAATACTGACTTTTGCAATCTCCAGTGTGACACAGTTTTTTGCACCCGCAGAACAGGCAGTCATTCCGCTATTGGTAAGGCGAGAAAACTTAATGGCAGCCAATGCTCTGTTTAGCAGCACGATGATGGGTGCTTTAATTGTGGGATTTGCGATCGGCGAGCCGATGTTGAGTTGGGCAAAACATTCACTTGGTCCCGAGTATGGTCAAGAATTGGTAGTGGCGGTATTATACCTGTCTTCTGCTGGGATGATGCAGCCAATTAACTTTAAAGACAACAGAACTATTGGCGATCAAGAAGTCGCAATCCACCCTTGGGCAGACTTCAAACAAGGCTTGCGCTATCTTAAGAGAAATCGCTTGGTGTTAAATGCCATGCTGCAACTAGTGACTTTGTATTGCGTATTTGCAGCCCTAGTAGTATTGGCAATTCAATTAGCAGCAGAATTTGGCTTAAAAGAGAAACAATTTGGCTTTTTCTTGGCAGCAGCAGGTGTGGGGATGGTAATAGGAGCAGCAATTTTGGGTCATTGGGGGGATAAATTTCATCACAAACCCTTACCCTTGATTGGGTTCTTAATGATGGCGGTGGTTTTAGGGACGTTCACTTTTGTCCACAAACTGTCATTGGCCTTAGTACTTTGTGCTGTTTTGGGAATAGGTGCAGCCCTGATTGGTGTGCCAATGCAAACTTTAATTCAACAACAAACCCCACCTTCCATGCTTGGTAAAGTCTTCGGTTTTCAAAATCATGCCATTAACATAGCTCTTTCTGCACCCCTAGCAATCACTGGCCCAATCACTGATGCTTTAGGCTTGCGAACCGTGCTAGTAGGGATGAGTGTGATAGTCGCTGTTATTGGTGTTTGGGCTTGGCAAAATACTCGTAAAGTTTTGCAAGACGTGATATAGGGAATTGGGAAACGGGAATCGGGGACAAGAAAAGGGGACACGGAGGACAAGGGAGAGTTTATCCCAATGCCCAATTCCAAATCATCCCTGTTGCTCCTAATCCCCTCCAGGGATCGGTGAGTTCCCCATCTCATGTCAGGGATAAATGATAATTTCAATAAACTATGAAAGTTTTAAATTAAAATGAGAATTTAACTACAGAAATTCTGCATTATCTTATTTATATAGGTGAGGTTCGACTGTGCGTTCACGAAGTGTCTCCGTAGGAGAATCGCGTCCCCAAATTATTGTCCCACAAACCGAGAATCAAGCCCAGTCTAGTGTATCTCCATCGCCAGTCGTAACGCCCAGACGTGCATCTGGTGGTTTTGCACTGCTTGACAGTCTAAAACGCCACGGTGTCGAATATATTTTTGGTTATCCTGGTGGTGCGATTCTACCAATTTATGATGATCTATACAAAGCGGAAGCTAGTGGTGATGGCATCAAGCACATCCTAGTTAGACATGAACAAGGTGCAGCCCATGCAGCTGATGGTTACGCCCGCGCTACAGGTAAGGTAGGGGTGTGCTTTGGTACATCAGGCCCAGGGGCAACTAACTTGGTGACTGGAATTGCCACTGCTTATATGGACTCGATCCCGATGGTCATTGTCACAGGACAAGTACCCCGCCATGCGATCGGTACAGATGCATTTCAGGAAACTGATATTTACGGTATTACACTGCCAATTGTGAAGCACTCTTACGTAGTGCGCGACCCCAAAGATATGGCGCGGATTGTGGCTGAAGCATTCCACATTGCCGCAACAGGGCGACCAGGGCCTGTTTTAATTGATGTCCCTAAGGATGTAGCATTTGAAGAGTTTGACTATATACCTGTGGAACCGGGTTCAGTGAAGTTACCCGGATATCGCCCTACAGTCAAGGGAAATCCCCGCCAGATCCATGCGGCAATTCAACTGATTCGTGAAAGTCGGCGTCCTTTGTTGTATGTTGGTGGAGGGGCGATCGCTTCTGGTGCCTACGCTGAAATTCAAGAATTGGCTGAGTTATTCCAAATCCCTGTCACCACAACTTTGATGGGTTTGGGTGCTTTTGATGAGCATCATCCCTTATCTTTGGCTATGTTGGGAATGCACGGCACTGCTTATGCAAACTTTGCAGTGACCGATTGTGATTTACTCATCTGTGTAGGTGCCAGATTTGATGACCGCGTTACTGGCAAACTCGATGAATTTGCTTCCCGCGCTAAGGTAATTCATATCGACATCGACCCCGCAGAAGTCGGCAAAAATCGTGTTCCCGACGTCCCTATCGTTGGCGATGTTAAGAACGTATTGCAAGACATTTTACGCCGATGTGAAGAACTGGGCATCCAAGGTACACCCAACCAAACCCAAGAGTGGTTGAGATTAATCAATCGCTGGAAAGAAGAGTATCCTTTGGTTGTACCGCACTATGCCGATAGTATATCACCGCAAGAAGTAATTGTAGAGATCGCTCGTCAAGCACCCCATGCGATTTACACCACAGATGTGGGTCAACATCAAATGTGGGCAGCTCAATTTCTCAAAACAGGCCCCAGGCGTTGGATTTCTAGCGGCGGTTTGGGAACAATGGGTTTTGGCTTGCCGGCGGCTATGGGTGCTAAAGTTGCTTTTCCGGAGCAAGAAGTCATCTGTATTAGTGGTGATGCCAGTTTCCAGATGTGTTTACAAGAGCTTGGCACCCTTGCACAGTATGGCATAAATGTCAAGACCGTGATTGTGAATAATGGCTGGCAGGGAATGGTGCGCCAGTGGCAACAAGCTTTCCACGGTGAGCGCTACTCCTGTTCCAACATGGAAGTGGGGATGCCAGATATTGAATTACTAGCAAAAGCTTATGGCATCAAAGGCATAGTAGTTAATAATCAGGACGAATTGACAGATGCGATCGCCCAAATGCTAGCTCATAATGGCCCGGTGATTCTGGATGTTCACGTTACCAAAGACGAAAACTGTTACCCAATGGTAGCCCCTGGCAAGAGCAACGCTCAGATGATCGGTTTGCCTAAGCAAGCACCGAAAACTGATGTCAAACCTGTTTATTGTAGTAATTGTGGTGCAAAAAACCTTCCCAGTAACAATTTCTGTCCAGAGTGCGGAACGAAATTGTAACAAAGCTTTGTAGTAAGCACTTTAGTGCTTAAGTGAGCGCTAAAGCGCTCACTACGAACATCACAAAGCTAATTAACTTTGTTACAAAAGTTTATCTAAATTTATAGAATTTAAATCTCTTACTCAAACTAGCAATATTGGTGCTGTTAAGTAAAGCAAATAATCACCTGATATGATGATCAAAATCATGCAAGAATGTATTATTTATCTGCCCTTGAGTGCCTTTTTAAAGTTTTGTCGATAGGACTTATTTGTGATCAACAAAACAGGCCACAACAAAGAAAATATCAGGCGATTAGTTGTACTGCGAGTGAAATTTGTACTCCCATATCCGCTCCAGAACTTCCAAGCAAAACCTGCATAAGTTACTATCAATACAACAGTAATTAATCCACCCATTGCAATCTGCTCCACAATCGAAATAGAGAATTTGAGTTCAGCATTTGCGCGCGATCGCGAAATTTGATCATTTACACCAATCAAATATAACTAAACACCGTAGTTAAACACTCAAGTCGTAAGATAAATCCTCATTACTCCAGTTTAGATTAGCTTCCCCCTTAGTATCCAGTTACAATTCAGCAAGCTATTTATAGCTTGGTCGAAATCAGGTTGTGGGTATAAAGGTGTAGGGTTGTAAGGTAAGGAAATTATTTGTGTGTTTTGCGAATTTTTTCTTCATCTTTCATCCTTCACTCTTGCCCTTCAGCCTCCTTGATTTTGTATCAACAAACAAGCTAGTGTGACGAGTAGACGTGCTTATGTCTCGCTAGATGCATCTATTGGAAGTTCCTCAAACTTCGATATCCGTAGGACACTTAAGAAAGCAGACAAAACGAATCTGATTTGTCTTGACGCAGCAAGTGGTGCATACAGTTTAAGGAGGATTTATGAGAGCAGTACTGATGGCAGGGGGTTCGGGAACGCGGCTTCGTCCACTTACTTGTGACCTGCCTAAACCGATGGTACCCATCTTAAATCGACCAATTGCCGAACACATTATTAATCTTCTCAAACGACATGGCATTACAGAAGTAGTTGCCACACTGCATTATTTACCTGATGCTTTGCGAGATTATTTTCAAGATGGCAGCGATTTTGGTGTACAAATTACTTACTCTGTAGAAGAAGACCAGCCTTTGGGTACTGCTGGGTGTGTGAAAAACATTGCGGAACTTCTAGATGAAACTTTTTTAGTAATTAGCGGTGATAGTATCACAGATTTTGACTTAACAGCAGCAATTGAATTTCACAAACAAAAGAAATCAAAAGCAACTTTGATTTTGACTCGCGTTCCGAATCCAATTGAATTTGGAGTGGTAATTACCGATGAAAATGATCGCATTTGCCGATTTTTAGAAAAACCCTCTACAAGTGAAATTTTTTCCGATACTGTTAATACCGGCGCTTACATTTTAGAACCAGAAGTTTTGGAATACTTACCTGCCAATACTGAATCAGACTTTTCCAAAGATTTGTTTCCTCTGTTGTTGGCAAAAGGTGAGCCAATGTATGGTTACATCGCCAAAGGTTACTGGTGTGATGTTGGCCACTTAGATGCCTATCGTGAAGCTCAGTATCATGCATTAGAGCGGAAAGTTAAGCTTGATTTCCCCTACAAAGAAGAATCTCCGGGTGTATGGATTGGTCAAAATACTTACATAGATCCAACAGCGAAAATTGAACCCCCTGTGGTGATTGGCGATAATTGCCGTATAGGAGCCAGGGTACACATAGAACCAGGAACTGTAATTGGAGACAAAGTTACTATTGGAGCGGATGCAAATCTCAAGCGCCCAATAGTGTGGAACGGCGCTATCATCGGTGAGGAAGCACAGCTATCAGCTTGTGTAATTTCTCGTGGTACTCGTGTAGATCGTCGCGCCCATGTTTTGGAAGCTGCTGTAGTTGGTTCTTTGTCTACGGTGGGAGAAGAAGCTCAAATTAGTCCTGGTGTGAGAGTTTGGCCGAGTAAGAAAATTGATTCAGGAGCAATTTTAAATATCAACCTGATTTGGGGAAATACTGCTCAGCGTAACTTGTTTGGGCAACGGGGTGTACAAGGATTGGCAAATATCGACATTACCCCGGAATTCGCCGTCAAATTAGGTGCTGCTTACGGTTCCACCTTAAAACCCGGTTCGCGAGTCACAGTTTCCCGTGACCAACGTAATATCTCCCGCATGGTCACACGGTCATTAATTGCGGGTTTGATGTCTGTAGGTATTAATATTCAAAACCTAGACGCAACTGCTATCCCCATCGCCCGTACAGTGATACCTAGAATGGGAGTAGCTGGTGGTATCCACGTCCGCGTACATCCCGATCGCCCAGACTACATCCTGATTGAATTTATGGACGCCAAGGGCATTAATATTTCCAAAGCCCAAGAAAAGAAAATAGAAGGGGCTTACTTTAAAGAAGATATGCGGCGATCGCTAATTCATGAAATTGGTGATGTTGCTTATCCCAGTCAAGTAGCTGACGAATACTGCACAGCCTTCGAGAAGCTATTACACATAGATACACTCCGTAACAGTCGAGCCAAAGTAGTCATAGACTACGTTTATGCTGTATCTGGGGCGGTGTTACCCCAAATGTTAGATAAGTTTGGGGCAGATGCAGTAGTATTGAATGCTAGTTTGAATAAGACTGCGATGTCTGTTACTGACCGGGAAGCACTACTAACACAGCTGGGTCACGTGGTGGAAGCGTTAAAGGCAAACTTTGGCGTCCAGGTTTCAGCAAATGGTGAACAGTTGATTCTAGTTGATGAATCGGGTATACCTATTCGTGGGGAAATGTTAACAGCACTGATGGTAGACATGATGTTAACTTCTTGCCCCAGAGGCACGGTAGTTGTACCAGTACATGCATCTAGTGCGGTAGAACAAATAGCCCGTCGCCACGATGGTAAGGTGATTCGTACCAAAGCTAATCCCACAGCTTTGATGGAAGCAAGCTACAAAAATGCAAATGTCGTTTTGGGAGGTAGTGCAGACACCGGCTTTATCTTCCCTCAACTGCATCCGGGTTTTGATGCGATGTTCTGCATTGCCAAATTAATTGAGATGCTAACCATCCAAGAGCGATCGCTAGCTTCAGTGCGAGCAGAATTACCACGAGTCATACACAAATCCCATGTTATCCGTTGTCCTTGGACAGCTAAAGGGGCATTAATGCGTCACTTAGTCGAAACCCATCCAGCCCAAAACCTGGAATTAATTGATGGAGTGAAAATTTGTCAGCAATATGATGACAGTTGGGTGTTAGTGTTACCAGATGCGAGCGAGCCACTAGTACATTTATATGCCAATAGTAATGATCGCGATTGGGTGGATGAAACCTTAAGGAATTACCGCGCCCGTGTCCAGGCGTTTGTGGAAAGAGAACAAGAGCAAGTTGTCGCTGAGGTGTGAAGAAAATTAGGAACTAGAACAAAGGTAGGAGAAGTCCCGAGCAAAAAATTTCACTAGCTTTGCCATGAAAAACCTCACCCCGGCTACGCCACCCCTCTCCTTGCTAAGGAGAGGGGGAGGGGTGAGGTTACTTTCAAATTAGAAGGGAAGAATTTGTTTTTGCTTTGCTTTTGACAAACAATCACGAAGAGTTAAAAATGTGTTCCATCAGTCCTCGCATCATTACAGTGACTGGACTTGCCTCTACAAATGCATCAAACACGGGAGATAGCATCGGTCGTTAAGCACTGTTCTTGGTTTACCTTCTTACAAAACCCACATAACGTGCTATTTGTCAATATTGAGAGGGCTGGGCATCATTACTCATCAAGTCAATATTTTGTTGGCATCCACCTAGAGTTCCAAAATAGGGTTATTCACTCAGAAACTTTTTAAAATTAACAATGTGGTGATGAATGCTTCCCGGTTTTCTGGGTGAACATTTAACGGCTCAATTACCAGAATGTTGCAGGTATCATCCACCATTAAGTTAACTTCGGTGTGCAGATTCTCTGTAGCTTGTTGATTTTTACTATCTCCCCATAAACCTGTTTTGGCATCCAGTTTGAATCCGCGTTCTTCTGTGTTTTTCTTCAGCCCCCGATTGATCCGCCAGATTTTGGCTGTAGCACCATAAGTTAACTTTAATAGCGGTGTACCATCGGCAGCTTGAACGATCGCTGACTCCTGTTTTTGGGTGTCGTAGCGAAAATGGGTAGTGATGTTGTAGCCCTACTTGAGCCGTTCTTCTTCGTCGCAGGTGATGCGTTCTCGACGACGAGCGATCGCAGTTTCCATTCGGAAGACACGATTGAGTTTGGCAAGATTTCCGTAGGAATCAGGTTTAATTTCTGCGCCGCAGTTTTGGCAGGTATCACGAAAATCACCTTCATGGAAATAAAGAAGTTCATGCACCATTCAGCAAAGTTCTCACCTTTGAGAATTTGCTCTAAGTCAAATTCGATATAAGTAAGACGGGTCATCAACGAAGAATCTCGCAGTAACCGCCAACGAAAACCATTAGTTGCGATCGCCCACAAATGTTCTGTCTTGTTGAGATATTCCTGCACCAGTGCGTGTGGCGATAATCTGGGTGTTCCACTCGGCGGACGTTTATCAATTTCTAACCGACAACCAACAATGTGAATGGGTGGCTTATCTGCTTGATCGCTGATGCAGCATCGCTGACAGGTTTCGCTTGTTGTAGTAAAGACGTGGCTTCTAGTTGTGACAACCAAGTGGGACTAGACGGAGAACCAGTAAAGCCAATAACCGCGCATTCTTCCGCCAGTAAGCTTTGCTGTTTGGCACTGTTTAATAAATGCCGTAGCCTCACCAACAGCAAAATTGTGGGTTTTTGTACAGCATTAGTTATAGTCAAACCGCATCTTGCTGCTATGGGGTCTTTAGTTTGAGAAAGTGCTTCTTCTAAGATGTAACGTGCCAATCCTTCAAC
This sequence comes from Fischerella major NIES-592, assembly GCF_001904645.1. NCBI lineage: Bacteria > Bacillati > Cyanobacteriota > Cyanophyceae > Nostocales > Hapalosiphonaceae > Fischerella > Fischerella major. Next base: position 164,056 of record NZ_MRCA01000006.1, read on the forward strand.
TAAAGGGTGATTGCGTCCCACATATTCCACGCCTTCCGGTGCAGGAGTCGTGAACACCAGTAAACGGGATTTATCTCCTAAAACTGATTTGAGAAAATCTGGTGGCTGTGGAAGTAACCATCCCTGCTTTTTGTGGATGAGGGAACAACAGAGGCGATCGCACGCTGACTTCACAAACCGTTCTACATCTTCCTCGTTACCTAGAAAACGTACAACTACAGCATTGAGAGGGCTGGTTCTTAAACTAAGACACCAAGTAACATCGTTAGAGTAAAATTGCTAAGTTGTTGAGCGTACTAAATTTTCTGATTTGAGATTTTTAGAGCTAAATTCAATTTAAAATCTAAACTCTCTCACCCAAATTGATAATGACAGATCTTACCCCTAATTCTAGTTTTAGTTTGACACTACGTCTGGAGATTCCCAACCGGATTGGCATGTTAGCTAGCGTTACCCAGGCGATCGCTACCACTGGTGGTAATCTTGGTCAAATTGATTTAATCGAACAAACTAGAGCTGTTTCGATTCGTGATCTCACCGTTGATGCTGCTAGTACTGAACACGCCGAAGCAATTGTACAAGCTGTTAAGGCTTTACCAAATATTAAATTACTGAATGTTTATGACCGTACCTTTAATCTGCATCGGGGCGGCAAAATTAGTATTACCAGTAGAATTAGCCTCAAAAGTGTGTCTGACTTGGCAATGGCTTATACGCCGGGAGTCGGACGTATTTGTACAGCGATCGCTCAAGACCCAGAAGAAGTTTACAAATTAACTATTAAACAAAATACTGTAGCAATTGTGACTGATGGTAGTGCGGTTTTGGGTTTAGGAAATCTTGGATCAGGGGCTGCTTTACCTGTAATGGAAGGTAAAGCGATGCTTTTTAAAGAATTTGCTGGCATCAATGCTTTCCCCATCTGTTTGGCTACCCAGGATACAGATGAAATTGTCCGTACTGTGAAAAATATTGCCCCTGTATTTGGTGGGGTAAATTTAGAAGATATTGCTGCACCTCGCTGCTTTGAAATAGAAGAAAGACTACGGCGAGAGTTAGATATCCCCGTTTTTCATGATGATCAACATGGTACAGCGATCGTCACCTTGGCAGCGCTGATTAATTCTCTCAAGTTGGTGCATAAGTCAATGGAACAAATTCGCATCGTGATTAACGGTGCTGGGGCTGCGGGAATTGCGATCGCTCGTTTATTGCAAAAAGCCGGGGCAGATAAAATTTGGATGTGCGACTCTAAAGGTATTCTTTCCACCAGCCGCACTGACTTAACAGAAGAAAAACGGGAATTTGCAGTCAAAGCACAGGGTACTCTCGCAGGTGCAATGCAAGCAGCAGATGTGTTTATTGGTGTTAGCGGACCGGGAGTCTTGACACCAGAAATGGTGCGTTCGATGGCGAAAGATCCAATTGTGTTTGCAATGGCCAATCCCATTCCGGAAATTCAACCAGAATTAGTCAGTAATGAAGTTGCGGTGATGGCAACTGGACGTAGTGACTACCCTAATCAGATTAATAATGTGTTGGCTTTTCCGGGGGTATTTCGCGGTGCATTAGATTGTCGGGCCCAGACCATTACCACTTCTATGTATTTAGAAGCAGCAAGTGCGATCGCTTCTTTGGTCAAACCATCTGATTTGGATCGCGAACATATTATTCCTTCTGTGTTTGATGAGCGCGTCGCTACTACTGTTGCGGCGGCGGTGCAACGGGCTGCACGTCAGGATGGTATTGCTCGTAGTTAGGAGTTCAGGGACTGGGGACTAGTTCGCTGCAACCAGCTATGAGCCTGCATCGCTAGCCTCCATTAATTTTGACTAACGCTTCATATCATGTCCGTTTGAAGACTTATCATATCTGTGAAGGCCGGTAATTGGTAATTGATGAGACTACTTGCCGTCTTGGCTTATGCCGAGATGGTAAAGTAGCGAACCCGAAGGGTAATGGGAAAAATCAATGCCCAATGCCCAACTGCATCAGAATAATATCGTCAGTAATTAGCCGGACTTGATATCACTTCATAGTAAGAATCTTTTGGGCATAGCGAAAAGCTGATCTTGGCTGAGTCCAAAATTTCCAGCCCTCCTCTGCTTCTAAAGGAACTGGCGAATGAATTCTGTAGTTTGCGATCGCATAAAGTAGACCACGAGTGAACTAAGATAACCTCTGCGGCTCAATCATTTTGATCCCCTTGACTCAAACATTAGGTGTTTTTGGAGTTCCCTAATCATCATTCTGTGCTCAAAAACTCCAAATACCCATGACTAAGTTCTTTCACCGCCAATTCATAAAACTGCTGACCATGTTCGGGTGTTGCTAAAGCAGGGTTTGATCCCATCCTGCCATCTGGGTAATGCTGACGAAAGTCTTTAGCACTATAAATTCTGTGTCCTGTCCTAACTTCTGGAGACAGGGGCGCTTGCTTGATTGCTTCTGGATAGACAAATTGAGTTACAGCCACTTCACTTGGCGTTGCATGGGAACCTTCTTGATCACCGTATAATTCTTTTGCTAGCTTAAACACTGAACTGCACATAAACCAGTTAGCAACTTGACATCGCACATTTTGAGCATTGGAAATCTGCAAATCTTCTAAATGGGCGTAAGTTTCTGAGAAAGCTGCTTTCAGGGTGGCGATGTTACCACCGTGTCCGTTGATAAAGTAAAACTTGCTAAAACCTGCTTTCGCTAAACAGGTGATGTAATCTCGCACTACTTGGATCATTGTGCTGGGACGCAGACTGATTGTGCCGGGAAAAGCTGTATGATGCAGTGCCATGCCAACATTGATTGTAGGCGCAACTATGGCTTGGGTTGCTTCACCGACACCGCGAGCGATCGCTTCTGCACAAATCGCATCTGTACCAATTAATCCTGTTGGTCCGTGTTGTTCTGTTGAACCAATCGGGAGAATTATCCCCTGAGATTGTTGCAGATAAGCTTCGACTTCTTGCCAAGTACTCAGATGCAGCAACATTTTGGTTGTTTGTTGTTAGTTGGTTGTTGTTGGTTATTCTAACCACTGTACGGGTGCAAGACCTTGCACCTCTACTAACCACTAACCAAAACAATAGTGCTTCTTCACATCGCTTCTAATTTCCCATGTACAGGACATACCAGCGGGAAAGGTAACTAAATCACCTTTGCCCATTTGCACTGGTTGTCCGCCGCTGGGAGTGACAACAACATCACCTTCTAAAAAGTAGCAGATTTCTTGGGTATCATAAGTCCAAGGGAATTTTGAGGCTGCTTTGTGCCAAATATCCCAATTGGATACACCCAATTCCTCAAGGCGTTTTTGACTGGGTTGACGCTCAATCTGAATTTCCATACTCTGTATGCTTAAATATTTTTAACAGTAGGATTGAATATCTTCTCCACACTGATCTACTAAATAACACAAAGCACGAAAACGCAAGCCAACAAATTGGTCATAAAGCGGGTTTAACTTACACATGGGCGGAATGTGGGCAACCTTGCGACCAAATAAAATAATATCCCGCTCAAAAGGACATTGGGCAGGGATCGATTTAGCAATAAATTTTGCCAATTTTTGATTTTGAATATCTAAGGAATCAAGCCATTGACGTAATGGTTGCAGTAAATCAGATTGAGTTCTGTTGAATGGATTTTTTATTTGTGATTGATGATTGTCTTTGGCGGGATTAACAAAAGCTGAGAAAATAATATTTTGATTGCTAGTTTCAAGCATAATAATTTCCCCTCCAATTCATGGATTATTTACTGTGATTATCTATTTATATTGACGCTGATTAAGTCATTAAGAACTGTTCAGCCAAATACAAAATAACAAAAAAATTCTTAGGCGTGTACTGTTGCAATTATTAATTTCTAATTTCCGATATATATAATACCTATCTCGAATTTAAATTAATTACCTACTAATACACAGTACCCAGAGATGTAATTTTCCAGGGAAAATCGTGGTTTTACTCTTTCTACAGCTAGATTTCAGTAGGCATATGTTTGATATGGACTGAATTTTAGAGTATCTGATCTCAGAGAATATGTAACCGAAGTTACAAAAATTTATGATAAAAATATCTGAAAGTAATAATTACGCATATTAATATTATTAAGCGATTATTAAAAAGAGGCTGGCTAATATAAATTTTTGAATAAATCTTCCTAACTGATGAACTGAGTACACCAAGTTGTATATGCAAAAGGAACGGAGAATTAAAGTAGCTTTATTGTCTACTTCCTGGGTTTTCACTCTTTGCAGCTTCATGATTACTCATCAATAGGTAATAGTTGCGATCGCTCACAACAAAAAAGCATAAATTATGTTATTTGTACTTTTCTGCAAACTTTAAAGTCGAGCCTGTATCTACCAAGGTACAGTTGCTCAGTTGCTAACAAAGCTTTAAATGCACCTCGGAATATGCAACTGGAACATACTGATATTGTTTCTATGCGCCTTATCCAGTCTGCTTTGTAGCTTCTTTGTCACCCCGTCAGCTGTGAAAGTTTGAAGCCACTGACAAATTAGCGATCGCCCTATTGCAAGCCTCTGCGTTTCAAATTGCTACTTTTTTACGCAAAGCTGTACTTAAATCATGATTATCCACGTTGGAGTGGAAAAAATAGTACAGGATACCAGCTACAACGCAATAATTCCGACGCAAAACTGGAAACTAACCATTCTTGGAGTTTACCTATCGTTCCTGAAGACACTGCGATCGCACTAATATCTGCCATTGTAGCTGCCTCTAAAATCTGGGTGACGCAGTGTCCTTCGCGAACTTCTGTCTCTACTTGTAAATTTACTTTCTCCAAATCAGCTTTAATCTGAGATAGAGTTTGCCCTGCCTGCTGCGGTAAGATTTTCTTTGGTACTTCCCGACGACCAGTATCCTCTAATACCCAGCATAGCTTACACTGTTGTAGATATCTATTAGATTGTTGTTGAGCTAATTGCTTTACCTGTTGCACCAGATAATTCGCCGCTTGAGTATCGTTGTAGGGAAGTAGCAAAGAACGGAAAAGGTGCTGACAACGAAGCGTTAATTCCTCAGAAGTATAAGTAGAGATTAACTGAGGACGCAGTACCAGAAGAGGAATCGTTGTTTTGTGAGACAAGTCAGCCATTGTACCACCCACCAATTTTTCAGTGAGTAAGCTGCGACTTTGAGAACCCAGTATAATCAATTGGGACTGATAGGTTTGGGCAACCTTAAGGATGATTTCCACAGGCTTTCCCGATTGAACTTCTATTTTTACTTCTACATCAGTAGGACTTTCACCAACAGTTTCGGTCAATCTCGATTGAGCTTGTTCTATTTTTTCAGTATCGGCTCGTGGAATAATGCCTTTTTCCCACAATGGAACAGCGTGCAGAAAAACAATTTGCTTCATCCCCGCCAGCGCAAGACTAGAAACAAAATGTGTGAGACGGTGTAAACCATCAGAAAAATCTGTGCAAATCAAAACTCGTTGAAACATAGATAACCAGTAAAAGATATTAAGAAGTCTTCTAATTTACAGCGTATATCATCAGGTTTATGAGGTACAGTAACAACAGTTTGTAATGAATGCTTACAGCATATTTCATTTTAGTGATAAAATTGCAATCATTTTAATAAATTAGCTATAGCAATACATCATCACTTTTCAATCACATTTAAACTAATTACACAAAACAATGAACAAACCAAGAGTAAATAATTTTTTAGAACAAATAAGTACTAGCAAGTTAGTTCACTATTTACTATTATTTGCCCTTGGATGGGCAATAGTTCAAGTTTTGGCTTATCTTTCTACAGTAATTGTTATTTTTACTTTGGCAGCAGTTTTAGCATTTGTACTTAATTATCCTGTGCAGTGGGTGGAGCGTTTTTTACCGCACACTTTAGCAGTCATTTTAGTTTTTTTATTAAGTCTCTTAATTCTTGCTATTTTTACATTGACAATTGGTTTTGCAGCTTTATCTCAGGGACAACAATTACTGAGTCAATCTCCAGAGTTTGTCAACTTTATAATATCTTTATTAGAACGACTAGAAGCGTTACTGTATAAGTGGAATTTACAAGTGGATTTAAGCGCTGTTGAAAAGGAACTACAAAATCAAGCTTTAGCTGGAATTGGTTTAGGTTTCGCCACAGTTCAAAGGTTACTTACTAGCTTAGTTGATGTAATTTTGATTGCCGTTGTTGCTTTTTTCATGTTACTAGATGGCAAACGTCTCTGGTATTTCATTCTGAAATTTTTTCCCGAAGGTCTGCATCACGAATTGACAGTTGCAATTCAGCGAAACTTTTTAGGCTTTTTCTGGGGAAGGCTAATTTTATCTGTATTCTTTGGAATCTCTGCTTTTATTGTATTTTTGATTTTGCAAGTGCCTTATGCATTAATTTTAGCTACCATTGCCGGAGTTTTTGACTTGATTCCAGGTATTGGAGCCACACTAGGAATTAGCCTTGTGGCTTTGATTGTTTTACCTCAAGGGATTTGGCTCAGTCTTAAAGTATTAGTAGGTTGTATTTTACTTCAACAAATAGAAGAGAATTTACTTATGCCTCGCATTATGCAAGGTTCGTTGAATATTAATCCAGTTGTGATGTTTTTTGCACTATTAATAGGTGCAAGAATCGCAGGACTAGTAGGAGTTTTTCTGTCTGTTCCCATTGCTGGAGTAATTATTAGTGTATTTGAAATAGATGAGTTGAAAGCAGATTGATACTAATACCAATTATTTATGAAGATGCACATTATTTTAAAAAACTAACCGCTAAGACGGCATAAAAGCGCAAACCGCTTTCGGAAGGGTAGAACGCCAAGAGTAGGGGGTTACTTATTTAGTACGGCTTCACATTAAATTGGTATAATGTGACAATTAAAACTTTGCGATCGCTCGTTGTGATAGATGATGAACTCAAATAATTTATTGATTCTGAATAGATAAATTTGGTAGTGTAGATACTGTTCACCCTTTACTGTCTCAAAAATTATTGGCGTGCGAGGGATAGCATGGTGCGAAATATAAATGGTATTCGCAATCGTTTTAATAATTTCAAAAACAAACAAATTCCACCACCGCAATTAGAGACTATACGCAATAGTCTATTAGAAGAATCAAGAATAAGTATTAATTATATAGTGCTAATTTTTGGTTCTTGTATCATCGCTACCTTAGGACTGCTTTCTAATAGTGCTGCTGTGATTATTGGTGCAATGATTATTGCACCTTTAATGTTGCCAATCCGGGGAGTAGCATTTGGAGCTTTAGAAGGCAATGTAATTTTATTTCGTAAAGGTTTAACTGCGATTATATTCGGAACTATTCTAGCAATTGCTTTAGCTTGGTTTATCGGTTACTTCGTAGCGCTTCCAGAATTTGGTAGTGAAATTATCGCCCGTTCTCGACCCACTTTACTAGACTTAGGAATTGCCATAGCGGCTGGGGGAATTAGTGGTTATGCAAAAGTACAACCCAAAATTTCTGAAAGTTTAGCCGGAACAGCGATCGCAGTCGCACTTATGCCACCAATTTGTGTAATTGGCTTGGGTTTATCACAATTAAATTTGCAACTTAGTACCGGTGCAACAATACTTTATCTAACTAATTTGTTGGGAATCACTCTTTCCTGTATGGTGACGTTTTTGCTAACGGGTTGCACCTCCTTCAAACGTGCGAGAAAAGCCCTTGGCTGGACACTAGCTTTTACAGCAATACTTTTTATTCCCTTAAGCATAAGCTTTTATCAATTAATTAGACAAGCTAGACTTGAAACTAGTATTAGGCAAGCCTTGCTAAATCGAACTGTTACCTTTCAACGGGTGGTACTGCTAAATATTAGTGTGAATTGGTTAACTAATCCCCCACAGGTTCGTTTGAATGTTAGGACAAAAGAACCTGTAACACCAACACAAGTTATTTTTTTAGAAAAATTTTTAGAAAAAGAAATGGGTCAACCTTTCACTTTGATTTTTGAAGTTGGTCAAATAGAGGAAGTTCGGGGAGATAGCCCAGAGAATTTAAAGTTTTAAAAACATTAACTGTGAAGATCAACTAATATTTTGGCATTGCTGAATCAAGATATGAATTTACAATTCACGGATATGTAGAGACGTAGCAATGCTACGTCTCTACAAAAATGTATACAAACATAATTCATGACCAGATTCAGCAACGCCAAGATATGAATTTACGATTTACGGGTGTGACTAGACGTACTTTGACTAAGCAATGAAGCAGAATCTTCATCCAAAAACAGTGTTGTTTGAGAATATTGACGCAGCACAGAAACAGGACAATCTGTACTGATATCTCCTTGTAACATCTTTTGAACTATTTTAGCTTTATGTGATCCCGGCACAAGACAAAGAATTTTTTTAGCAGAACAAATTGTGGGAATAGTAACAGTAAAAGCATATTTTGGCACAGCTTCTAGACTAGGAAAATGACCTTGCTTTACTTGTTGCTGTTGATTAAGTTGATCTAATTTGACTAGTTTTACGCTGTAACGGTCTTGGAAATTAGCCACAGATGGATCGTTAAAAGCGATGTGTCCATTTTCTCCCACACCCAAGCAACATAAATCAATTGGTTGTGCTTGTAATAATTTGCTGTAGCGATCGCATTCTAGTATAGGTTCTAAAGTGTCACCCTCGATGTAGTGAAATTCTTTCAGATTGACTCGATTGTGGAAACGTTCCCGCAAGTAGCGCCGAAAACTAGCAGCATGAGCAGCAGAAATTCCTAAATATTCATCCAAATGAAAACAAGTAACACGCTGCCAATCAATGCCATCTAATGCTATTAATGCATCGAGAAATTTAATCTGAGAATTACCTGTAGCTAGCAATACAAAAGCCTTACCATTTTGTTGTAAAACATCCCGTAAATAATTCTGTGCAATTTCTGCTACATTCTGGGCTAATTCAGTTTCACCCCTATAAATTTGCACATTCAATTCATCAACCCGAAAAACTTTTTTGGCAGTTGGCATTGAATTATCAACTATGAATTATAAAGAGACTCTGTAGAGACATTGTGCAACTTGTAATCTCGAATTCAGTTAATCACTGATAACAAAAATATCACCCCTAGTCTCTCTTTGAACCCGCAAAGAGGGTGTCGAAGATGGGGTGAGGTTAAACGGAAATTATAAGTAATCATGTGAACTTGGTATAACTTATGAACAATAAATCATCAAAAAAAATTTGAAGGTAAATTAAAAATCAACATTTCACTAGTGAAGAATGCTGCAAAAGATAATCACTTAAACTAGATATTACTTTTCTATCTTAATATCAATTAAGTAAACAGTTACGGTAATGACCCTGGAGAAAAGCAACTGAGTTTTAGTTGCTAGTTATTTTTTAAGAAAATTAGGCTGTGTTAAGACCCAAGACTTTACGTAAAACTACTTGGTCTTCTAGTTTTACTTTGAGACGGCCTTTTTCGATGTCGCGAATCCAGCTTTGACTTTTACCTGCGAGTTTGGCTAATTCTCTTTGGGAGAGGTTGAGGTTTTTGCGCGCCCGTAAAATTTGTTCGCCCAGTAAGTCACCAGTGGTTTTGGTTTTTCTTTTGTTTTTTGTGGTTCGCTGCTTTTTTTCCAAGTCGGCTGTTTGCTTTTCCCAGTCTGGTGGTAGGCTGAAGGACAAAATTCGGGCATTCATTAAGAGGTTCCATTTGCCACGGGGACTGACGTCTGTCAGACGTGATGTACCGCTACCGTCGTTAATCCAAAATTCTAAGGCTTCGTCTGGATCTTCGGGAATGTCCACTATTCTCGCCCACAACGGTTGGATGGTTGGCGGGTAGGTGACTGGATCAAAGACTGATTTCATCCCGTGGTGATTGAGGACTTCTAAATCATGTTCAAAAGTCCGCAGCAGGCGTTTGCGTTCTTCTCTTTGTCTGCACGCCTGGGCTATTTTCTCTTCGCCGTAAGCAACGCGCATTAAGGTTGGAACAGTTATGCGTTGGGAAGCTCCCATTTTGGTTTTAAATAGTAACCACAGCATTAGTCTTGCTGCACCTTCGTGTTGCTGCCAAATGCTCATAACTGTAGTTAATAAGGATTTTGGCAGACTACCGTATTGATAAAATGCTGTTCGTTCCTTACACGCTTGTTTGTTGAGGAAATACTGCGCCCAAACTCCAGCTCGAATTTTGAAGGTTAAGCCGACAAGATATTTACATCCGAGATTATCTTCTTGAAAGTGGCGTTGAACTTGGACTAATTCCCACAAAAGGCTTCCTTTGATGGAGAAGCCTTTAAGCATACCTTGTTGTGGCCAGTCAATGGAAACGACGAGTGAGCAAGCTTGCTGGACTAAGTTGTTTATCAAAGTCAACTTGACGTTTTTGCTTAAGTCCTTGCGCTTTTCTAAGCCCAGGTATTTCTCAAGCTGTCGTTCATCGACTGTAAATTCTTGCTCCCAAGGCTGATCTAGGGTTGTTGCATATGCTGCAAAAACTAGATGTAGACAAGCAGCCCTGATATCCAGTGTCTCTATGGCTTCTAATTTTGTGACAAGTTCACTACTTTGGGGTGATTTTGTCAGATGAAATGCGATCGCTCCTTTGCCTTGATTTACTTGACGACGATAGCACAAGTTTCCTTGCTCATCTGTTTCCCAAGGTAATGATGCACGTTGGGAGAGCAAATTGCAAGCTTCCCAAATGACAATTGCTGAAGCAAAGGGGTTACTCTTGCCATTGGAAAATAAATCTGGACTAGTCACTTCTCGCAAGTCAACTTTGCATCTCCCTCTTTTAGCGTGCCAAGGTATGGGAGAATTTGTTGGGCAAGCGATCACACATTGTGGTTCGGGATAGTAACCCTCACAGTTGTTACAAAGGCACGGATCAATCCAGTATTTATCGTTTTCCAGTTTGATAGCACCTGTAGGACATTGAGGACGGCAGTTGTCACATCCAACGCAACTATTATTAGGTATTGTGTAAGGCATAAGGCTATTGCCAATGTACTCGTTGAGATGTCTGGCTCGGATTTCTCCTGGATGTGTCCCCTATTCTCACCACTCACAACCACATCAATTACGGCAAAACAAAACATAGATTTTTATTGCCGTTGTAACCCACCCACATCCATATTCGGACTTTCCATCCTATTGGAAGTTATTCTATGCTCATAACCTAGCCGAGCCTGATTAAATTCTTAATTATCTATACATTTCACAGATATTGTTGTAGGTTTGTTCATCATGAGCGAAAGATAAATTTTGTTAACTTGTGGATTTTCGGTAATTTCCACATATCTTCTTGATTAAGAGAAACCTCTTGTTGAAATTTGTTTGTTGTTTGAGTAAAAATCACAACCTGATAGATCCTGTACAGTTGTTTGTATAGCATCTCTTTCTAGGAGATAGCATGAATATGTAGTTTTTTGATTTGACAAGAAGATACGTGTTTTAATATTTCGCTCATCTGTGAGAATTGGATTATTAATAATATTAATATTTCACAAAAATTATTATTTTGTTAATAATTTTACATTTTTATTGCTTTTATTCAAGGTGAATCAGTGAACAATAGGACAATATTGTGGTTTTACTTCTGTATCTCCTAATACTTTGATGATTTGTTATACTAATAGGACTTACGCAGTGGTCACGGTAAAATGAACCGCAAAGGACGCAAAGAACGCAAAGGAAAGAGGCTTTCAGAGGGTTTTTGCGTAAGTCCTCACTAATTTGGAAAAAGAATGCAACACGTAATAGTATTAGACCCATCGCCAACCCTAAGCGAAATTGGGGAGGGTGCCGTTAAGTGGGTGGGGTTATCTTTTGCAAACATTTTTTGAATTGGTATTACTGCAAATAAATATCATCTTTGCAATAAACTTCATGATATTTTGAAATCTAATTATCATTAGTCATCATTTAATTGCTGGCATATAAATAATGAGTAAACATTATTAGTAAATAATTTCATCTAGATTGAATAATGTTAAAGGCAAGATTTTTATCGAAAAGTTATGGAATTTTAACTATGTAAATCGTTAGATTTGAACATTAAAAAAAGATAATTACAGTTATGTTAGTATGAGCGTTAAAGCGCCAATCAAGTTATAGATAAATTCCGGTAGGTAAGTTCATGGCAGTACTCACAGGATTGACATTTGGCGGTAAAACTTGGACACCCAAATTTGCCCAATCAATAGATGAACATAAATGCATTGGCTGTGGCAGATGTTTTAAAATTTGCGGACATGATGTGCTGTTGTTACGAGCAATGAATGAAGAGGGTGAATTTGTAGATGATGAAGATGATGATGAAATTGAAAAGAAAGTGATGACTGTTGCTCATCCAGAAAATTGTATTGGCTGTGGTGCTTGTTCTAGAATTTGTCCAAAAAACTGCTATACTCATGTTGAATTGAATAACTAAGTATGGCTTTGTGTAAAAGTTTAGTGAGGTTAAACGCAAAGAGACGCAGAGTATTTCTATGATTCGCGCTAGTAGAGGGGAATTCTCTATATTTATTTAGGGAGAATCTAAATATAGTTCATGACTAACAAATTTATAAATATAAAATGTTAATAATTAACTACTTGTAGTTTGTTATTAAAATAAAATAATCTGGCAACAAAAACAAATTAAAACAAGTTTAAGTCTCGCCAATTTTATAGTTAAAACATCGACAATTAAAAAGTAACTTAACTTGGGTTTAAAGGGTAAGATACATATGTCAAACCCATTTTAAATAAAGTGAAAATCAAAAGTAAAAAGACAAAACACAAACCATATAAGTAATAGAGAGGCTGAAAAATATCGAGAAGTCTCTTAGTACACAAACTGGTTCACTTCACTTCATGGTGTAAGAACTATTTCTTTTTAGTTTGAACTTTTGGTTTTTCACTTACAACTTTAGCGATGGTTACACCTGGAACGACGTTATTCTGAGCAGGCATGTATGCAACAAATTCCTGTTTCACTGTTAACCTTAGTTGCTGGGGTATTAATCACACTCTTCAGCCTTTGGGTTGGTCAACACCATAGTCTACTGCCAATGCAGGCATCAGAACAAGCGCCTTTGGTAGATAGTTTTTTCAATGTGATGGTGACAATTGCCACTGCTTTGTTTGTGGTGGTAGAAGGAACAATTTTGATTTTTTTGGTGATGTTTCGTCGCCGTAAAGGTGATGAAACAGATGGGTCGCCTATTGAGGGCAATTTACCGTTAGAAGTATTTTGGACGGCAATCCCAACCATAATTGTTCTGGGTTTAGGGATTTACAGTGTGGATGTTTATAGCAGAATGGGAGGGTTAGAATCGGGTGGTCACAGCCACACTCCAGTTCATGTTACCCACCAGATGCCGGGAAGTGCAATTGCTGCTACTCTGAGCGATGCTTCTGGGATGACACCAGCAAATGACCCCAATATTGGTATTGGTGCAGGTGCTAAGGAACAAGGCAAAACAGCAGACTTAGTTGTTGATGTGACGGGGATGCAGTTTGCTTGGATTTTCAACTATCCTAACAGTGGTGTTACTGCTGGTGAATTACACGTACCTGTGGGTGCTGATGTACAACTCAACCTTGCTTCTACAGATGTAATCCACTCGTTTTGGGTGCCGCAATTCCGCCTCAAACAAGATGCAATTCCTGGTATTCCTACCAAACTTAGGTTTGTCGCTACTAAAGTTGGTACTTACCCTGTAGTTTGTACAGAACTGTGTGGTGGTTATCACGGTTCCATGAGGTCACAGGTAGTAGTTCATACTCCCGAAGAATACGAAAGCTGGTTGACAGAAAACCGGATTGCCCAACAGCAGCAAGAACTACAACAAGCTGTGGCAGTTAATCCCGCTGATTTATCTGTATCAGAGTTTCTCGCCCCTTATGTACAGAAGATGGGGATCGAGAAATAGTCTCTAAACTCTTTCCCAGTCAATGGTCAATAGTTGTTGGTTGGTAGTTGGTGTTGATTGGAAAAACCAACAAACAACAAATAACACACAACAAACAACAAAGAAAGAAAAACATGACTCTCGAAATACCACGGAATCAACCACCTGGAAAGGAAGCCACGATTGTGGTTGCTGGCAGTACTCATCATCACCCCGAAGCGTGGAAATGGTATGACTATTTCACGTTTAATGTTGACCACAAGGTGATCGGTATCCAATACCTGGTGACGGCGTTTTTGTTTTATCTCATCGGTGGACTGATGGCTGTAGCCATGCGTGCTGAGTTGGCGACACCGGATGCAGATTTACTTGACCCAAATTTGTATAACGCTTTCATGACCAATCATGGAACGATCATGATTTTTTTGTGGATTGTTCCGAGTGCGATTGGAGGATTTGGTAACTTCCTAGTACCGCTGATGGTGGGTGCTAGGGATATGGCTTTCCCAAAACTGAATGCGATCGCTTTTTGGTTGAACCCACCCGCAGGTTTGCTGATTTTAGCTAGTTTCTTCTTTGGTGGTTCCCAATCTGGTTGGACGGCTTACCCACCATTAAGTTTGGTAACTGCACCAATTGCCCAATCACTGTGGATACTTGCCATTGTCTTGGTGGGAACTTCCTCAATTTTGGGTTCGCTAAACTTTGTCGTCACCATCCTATTTATGAAGGTTCCCAGCATGAAGTGGGATCAGGTTCCCCTATTTTGCTGGGCAATTTTGGCAACTTCTGTTTTAGCACTGTTATCTACACCAGTGTTAGCAGCAGGGTTGGTTTTACTGTTGTTTGATCTCAACTTTGGGACTTCGTTTTTTAAACCAGATGCAGGCGGTAACGTTGTTATTTATCAACACCTGTTCTGGTTCTATTCTCACCCGGCAGTTTATTTAATGATTCTGCCTATCTTCGGTATTATGTCCGAAGTGATTCCTGTCCATGCGCGCAAACCAATATTTGGATATAAAGCGATCGCTTATTCTAGTTTAGCGATTTGTGTTGTGGGTTTGTTCGTCTGGGTGCATCATATGTTTACCAGTGGAACACCCGGTTGGATGCGGATGTTCTTCACTATATCTACCCTGATTGTTGCGGTTCCCACAGGTGTGAAGATTTTCGGTTGGGTTGCTACTCTCTGGGGCGGTAAAATCCGTTTTACCAGCGCCATGCTATTTGCGATCGGCTTATTGATGATGTTTGTGATGGGCGGTTTAAGCGGTGTGACGATGGGAACAGCACCTTTTGACGTCCATGTCCACGATACATATTATGTAGTCGCCCACTTCCACTACGTGTTGTTTGGTGGTTCTGTGTTTGGTATCTATGCGGGAATTTACCACTGGTTCCCCAAGATCACTGGAAGGATGATGAATGAAAATTTGGGTCGAATTCATTTCATCTTGACATTTATTGGTACGAATTTGACCTTCTTACCGATGCATGAATTAGGATTACAAGGTATGCCGCGGCGTGTGGCGATGTACGATCCGCAATTTACCCACCTCAACGAAATTTGTACGATTGGTGCATACATCTTGGGGATATCAGTGATTCCTTTTACGATCAATGCGCTGTGGAGTTGGATCGGTGGGAAGCAAGCGGGTGATAATCCTTGGAATGCTTTGACTTTGGAATGGACAACTAGTTCACCACCGGCTATTGAGAATTGGGAAGTGTTGCCTATGGTCACTCATGGCCCTTATGACTACGGTCATGATGGTAAAGTTCAGCCGGTTGCTGTCACGGAACCTAGTACATGATTTTTACACAATTTAGTACAACTTTGCCTAAAGTCGTAGCATTTTTAAACGCAGAGGATCACGGAGGAAACGGACGCCTGTAGCAGAGTTTTTCCACATTAGAGTTTGCTACGAGTTTATGAAAGGCTGTACTTAGTGTCTTAGTGTCTTTGTGGTTTTTTTAACAACCATAAAGGCGCAAAAAAAAGAGATAAAGAAAGAGGATTTTTTCATGGCGATCGCAACAACGACTAGTCCAAGTCATCATCAGGAACATAAGGATTTACGAGTTTGGGGATTGTTGACATTCCTGATTTCAGAGTCTTTAATGTTTGGCGGGTTTTTTGCTACTTATTTGTTTTTTCGTGGAAGTACAGAAGTTTGGCCGCCACAGGGAACGGAAGTCGAGTTATTAGTACCGACAATTAACACAATTATTCTGGTTTCTAGTAGTTTCGTCATTCACTTTGGTGATACGGCGATTAAAAAGAATAATGTCAAAGGAATGCGGTTTTGGTATATCGTGACCGCACTCATGGGTGCGATTTTCTTGGCGGGTCAGGTTTATGAATACATGACCTTGGGATATGGTTTGACGACTAATGTTTTTGCCAACTGTTTCTACATTATGACTGGGTTCCACGGTTTGCATGTGTTTGTGGGACTGCTGTTAATTTTGGGTGTATTGTGGCGATCGCGTCGTCCTGGTCACTATAGTGCCACTAAACATACTGGCATTGAGATGGCAGAAATTTACTGGCACTTTGTAGACATTATTTGGATTATTCTCTTCACACTTTTGTACATTCTAACTTTGTTTTAACAATTGGTAATTGGTAATTGGTAATTGTTTTTCCCATTACCTGTTACCTATTACCCATTACCAAAAGGAGATTTTTATGCAAGTTGATACGGAAAGGTTTTCTTGGTTTCAAGTACCAGAGGAAATCAAAAAATTACTAATTTTAGCGGCTGAGAATTGGGAAAATACTTCAGCATCTGAAAATTATATGAATCAAGCTTTAGCTAAAACAGGAGATAATCTTGATGTTTTGGTAGCAGCTTATAGATACTTTTATTACAAATATAATTACAAAATGGCACTGCAAACTGCTATGAAAGTTATAGATAAAATTAAATTGACTGAGAAGTTACCTGATGATTGGCAACAACTCCAGCCAATATTAATTAAGCGCAAAGAAGAGCCACAAATTCGATTGTATTTAAATGCTTATGCGGCTTCTGGATTGGTGTTAGCAAAACTAGGAGAAATAGAAAAAGCTAAAGAAATCAGCACTCAGGTTAAATATATTGATGATAAAAATGATTTTGGTGCAGGAATTTTACTTGATATTTTGACTCGACCCGCAGAAGAAGATGAGGATTGATATGAACGAACACAGATGAACACCGATGAACACCGATAATTTATCTGTGTGTATCTGTGTACCCTGCACCGAAGCCGCGCAAAGCGCGTCTACATCTGTGTTCGATTTCTCAAACAATTTATATCCAGTGTGATCTATGAAAAATAGAGATTGGCATGTCAATGGAGATGGAGAGTATCAAGCTTGTAAATCGCCCAGAGTGTGGGACTTACTTAGAGATAATTATCGCCTTTATCGATTCTTGACTGAATTAGAAGATATTCTGAATGATGTTGAAGATGAAACTAGCCGCTTGCCAGAAATTCAGATGTTAGTCAGGCGATTATTAGTAAATTCTTATTGGGTACAAAGTCAGTATTTGGAACCTTGTCCCAAAACAGGAACATCGGTGTTAATTCTCTACGATGAATTAGGTTTCCCATTAACATTGCAAACAGTTACTTTTGCACCAGGGACAAAATCCAATATTCATAATCATGGTACTTGGGGTGTTGTCGCTTTATTAAAGGGGCAAGAAAAAAATACATTTTGGCGTCGCAATCCCAGCCAAGAATTTACAGAAAAGATTGAACAAACAGGAGAGTTAACTTTATTACCTGGTGATATTATCAGTTTTACTCCAGATGCTATTCATTCTGTAGAAGCATTAGGTAATGAACCAACTGTTACTTTTAATATTTATGGCGAAACTGATCCAAAGCAACGTTTTGAGTATAATGTAGTTTCTCACACAGCAAAAAAATTCTAATTTATTTAAAGCAATAATTTTTAATAGCAAATATTTTGGGTTTTTAATTAAAATTTAATTGTGATATTAGTTTTAGTGAACGCTTAATAGCTGACTACGAACTTATTGTCTTTTGCAGTAGAGGGGAAAAGTTTTTGTGTATCAGACTACATGAAATCAGTGAACAGTGAATATTAAGAAACACTGATAACTGATAACTGTTAACTGTTAAATAGGAGATACTGCAATGGCAAGGGTAATTTTTTATGAAAAACCTGGCTGTAAAAACAATACAAAACAAAAGACTTTGCTGACAGCCGCAGGTCATGAAGTGGTGGCGTATAACCTCTTAACAGAACCTTGGACAGTTGAACGTTTACACTCATTTTTTGGCGATCGCCCTGTAGCCGAATGGTTTAACCGTGCTGCTCCCCGTGTACAATCGGGTGAGGTTATTCCTGAAAAATTAGATCCGCAAACAGCTTTAGTGATGATGCTGAGAGATCCACTGTTGATTCGTCGTCCGTTGATCGAAGTAGGTGATCGCCTGATGGTGGGTTTTGATGCAGAAAAAATCGATGCTTGGATTGGTTTAAAGTCTAAGGATGAGACTCTACAAGAAATCACCGAAAAGTTGAAGAGTCAGGATTTGCAAAGCTGTTCTCACAAGCATGGTCAGGGACACGGTAATGGTCAAGACCATAAACAAGGTTCCTGTCAGCATTAATTTTTTGTAGTGGGGATGTGATTTAGTTAACGAACACAGATGCACACCGATAAACACAGATGGTTTATCGGTGTGCATTAGAGCCAATTATATTTGCTTTATTCAAAGAATTAAAGTTTTCGTTAAAACTACACAGCCATACTTGAATACTTTTAAATAAATTGGTTATTTTGTTTTTTGCTTTTAGCAGTTAAATAAAAAATATGGCGTTGCTAAATCAAAATATGAATTTACAATTTACGGGTGTGTAGAGACGTAGCAACGCTATGTCTCTACTGCGGTGTGTGGGTAATATATGCAAATTGGTTAAACCTGGTGGAAACAGAGTTTGTTCAGCAGAGTGTTGTGCAAAAACGCACAAACTTTGTCTTACGTGCAAGTTTTGTTTTTGGTTTTAGTTTATTGGGTATTATTGCTATCGTTGTTCAAAGAGAGTCGTTGACCGCTCAAAGTTGTAATTCTCAACAATCCCATAGTAGCGATCGCCTATCTTTAGTCACACCGCAAATCTCTCCAACCCCCTGTCCTCCGGTGTTGGTTTCCACGACAACCACAGTTAGCACTGAACAACATCGCCAAATTAAACCTCCTGTACCCGTGGCGATCGCTACTGAAGACTTCTACACGAGGGTGAAGGAAAAAACAAACAAAGGCAATCAACAAAAAGTTATTCAGAATTACAATCGAGTGATTAGTAAAAATCCTGGCAATATTAATGCTTATATAAATAGAGGCATTGCTTACTACAGACAAGGCAAATACGACCAAGCCATCACTAATTACACTCAGGCTATTGGAATTAGTAAAAATATTCATGCATATATAAATAGAGGTATCGCCTACCATAGACAAGGCAAATATGATTTAGCGATCGCTGATTACAATCAAGCTTTTAAGCGGGTGGCTGTGCTTTTGCGGATGCGATCGCTTTTACGAACACCACCTGCCATACAGCCTTTTATCAAAATAAAAGTGATTATACTTAAATCAGGCTCACCTATATTAATTTGGTGAACCACTACTATTTGCGATCGCTTTCACGTTTGTAGTAAATGTTGTCGTGTTCATAAACAAAGTCAAGACGTTGGTCACAAATGTCTTGATGTTCTCTATGGATGGAATGATTTTGGTTAGTTCTTTTCATACAATTTGAAACATTTCTGTAAAAACAAATCCAAAATACTATCACCGCTGTGGTAGAGAACAATACATACGGAATGTTTCGCGTCTTAAAACAATACATGCAGTTTCAGAGCTATTGCCATAAGTATAGTTATTATTAGCAGCTTTATTCTTGATTAATACTGTAGCCGAAATAGCAGTAGATGCTAAAACAAAAATCCCAAACAATACTATTTTAGTAGTAATTTTTTTATTTATTTTTCTCTTAAAATTCGATACTTTCGATTGACAACAAACTTGTTGTGGAGACCAAAAATGGTTGTCAAAGTCGTAGTAACTCATCTATTTAATTAGCTCCTTTGCTACCTAAAAGTAAGAATTTAGTAGTCACCTTGCCAATAATTATGAATTATTTTAGACATTGGTGTTCCGTTAATGATATACCATCTTACTAAAAAGTATTTATATAAATATTAAGTAATTATTAGTTTTCGTCAGTAACTCATTTCTATGGATCATCAATACATAAGTTAGAAAAACTTATAATTTTATTCTTCATCTGAATAGAGAAATAAAACTTTCTTGCTTCTAGAGCAACAATATGCAGTTAAACTCAGCTAATTGACTCAATTCTGAAGATTTTATTCATAAATAGTTGAAATAATCACAATTCCCGTATTTCAGCGAATCACTGTATTGAAAATGGGTGTGATTTTGTAAGGGTGTAAGAAGATTGATATTTTCATGGCAAGGTTAGTGGGATTTTTCCGTGATTGACTAACTTAAAAATTATTGTGATTATTAGCTCTGATTGCTTTCCCCACAGTGACATTTAACTGCGCCCCTATCAGTAGAACCAAAGAACTGAGATTGAGCCACAACAACAGCACAATCCCTGCGCTCAAAGCTCCATAGGTCAAATTATAGTTTCCGAAATTGCTGACATAGACTCGAAATAATTTAGAAACACCTGCCCACAACAAAGCTCCAGTAATTGCTCCAGGCATAATAGGAGTACCGTTAAACCATTGACTAGGGCCATGACGATAAATAATGCTAAACGCATAAGCGATAATCATCAAGGTCAAAAGCCAACGCAACCAAGACCAAGCAGATAAAAATATTGCTCCAAATATTTGTGTACTATCTAATACAAATTGCACAATCAGGTCACTGATAAATACTAACAAAGAAGCAGTTAAAACTAAACCAATGGTAGTAATTGTCAGGAGCAAAGAAATTAACTTTGCTTTCCAAAAAGGTTGTTTGAGATTTGGTGGAATCTGATAAATTTCATCCATGGCGTTCATAGCTGCACTAGTTGCTCCAGAAGCAAGCCAGAGGGCAACGAGAAAGCTAATATAAACTACTTCTCTACTTTGAGGTAGTTTTATCTGTCCAGTAAATTCTTTCAGTAGCAGTGGAACTTGTTCTGGGGCAAAATTAAGTACTTGGTGAGCTAAAGCATCAACTTGATCTTGAGAAATATTCAACATCCCAATAGTTGTGAGAACAGCCGCTAAGGTTGGAAATAAGGCTAGCAAGTTGTTATAAGCCATTTCCGCAGCTAAACCAGGTAATCTGTGTTCGCCACTTTCTTTGACAACTTGTTGGAGAACCTGAAAGTTGAGATGGCGAAAGAAACGGATAAAGCGAGTGGAGAACATGGGATTGGGGATTGGGGACAACGGAGAGGATCAACAAAACACAAATGACGATTGACACTTGAGTTTTGATCCTTCATTCTTCAACTGTCTATCTCAACAAATGTATGATGGCAATGAGTGAATCAAGGAAAATCAGTCATGACTAATGTTGTAGAACGTAGCTTTCCGATTGATTTAGGAGCCTACAAGCCCCTGGCATTAGACCCAAGCAATCCTACCCTCACCGATGAGCAGCGCCAAACCCTCAAAGCTAATATTCAGCTATGCCGTGATGCAATTGTTTTCTTCACAGCAACGGGAGCAGCTAGGGGTGTAGGTGGGCATACTGGTGGTCCTTACGACACAGTGCCAGAGGTGGTCATTCTGGATGCACTATTTAGAGGCGCACCAGATAAATTTGTACCGATTTTCTTTGATGAAGCAGGACACCGAGTTGCTACTCAGTATCTCATGGCTGCCCTGCATGGTGATCTACCTTTTGAGCAACTTGCTCACTATCGTGAAGCCCATTCTCGATTACCTGGACATCCGGAGTTGGGATTGACACCTGGTGTCAAATTTAGTTCTGGACGTTTAGGACACCTTTGGCCCTACATTAATGGGGTGGCAATGGCCAATCCAGGCAAAGTGGTGATTTGCCTTGGTTCTGATGGTTCACAGCAAGAAGGTAATGATGCGGAAGCAGCACGCTTGGCAGTTGCAAAGAATCTCAATGTCAAACTGATCATTGATGATAACGATGTCACCATTGCTGGACATCCTTCTGAGTATCTGCCTGGTTTTAGTGTTGCTAAAACCCTCACAGGTCACGGAGTTAATGTCAGTGTGGGAGATCCGGAAGACATAGATGATTTATACCGTCGCATTTGCGAAGCAGTAACTACCGATGGTCCAATTGCTGTAGTCAACAAGCGAAAAATGGCTGTAGGGATCGATGGTATTGAGGGATCAACCCACGGTCATGATGTGATTCCAGTCGATAAAGCGATCGCCTACTTAGAAAAGCACGGACAAACCGCAGCTGTCGAATACCTCAAAAACATCCAAAAACCCAAACTACCCTACACTTTTCTGGGTGTGAGTGAAAAATGGGATTCTAACCGCAATGTCTTCGGTGATGCTGTGGTATCTGTCCTCAGCCGCATGAGTCCCGAAGAACGTAAAGAAAAGGTCATGTGTATCGATAGTGACCTCGAAGGTTCCTGCGGTTTGAAAAAAATTCATGATGCCTATCCAGATATTTTTGTCGCTTCTGGCATTATGGAACGGGGTAACTTCTCTGCCGCCGCCGGCTTCGGTATGGAAAAAGGCAAGCAAGGCATTTTCGGAACTTTTAGCGCCTTTTTGGAAATGTGTATTTCCGAAATCACTATGGCGCGGTTGAACTACTCCAACGTCCTGTGTCACTTTTCTCACTGCGGTGTAGACGACATGGCAGACAACACCTGCCATTTTGGTCTAAATAATATGTTCGCTGACAACGGCTTAGACGACGGCTATGAAACACGGTTGTATTTCCCAGCCGATGCTGGTCAGATGAAAGCCTGCGTGGAAGCAGTATTTTTTGACCCTGGGTTAAGATTTATCTACTCTACCCGCTCGAAAGTTCCCCAGATTTTAGATGAAAATGGTAACAACTTCTATGGCGAAGGTTACACCTTTGTTCCTGGGAAAGATGAAGTTGTGCGGGAAGGAACTGCTGGTTATATTATCAGCTTTGGTGATGGTTTGTATCGCGCCCTCGATGCTGTCGAAAAACTCAAACAGCAAGGAGTTGACGTTGGTTTGATCAATAAGCCAACACTCAACGTTATTGATGAAGAGATGCTGGCTAAAGTTGGTAAAGCACCCTTTGTCTTGGTTGTAGAAGCACTCAACCGCCGCACAGGCTTGGGTAGCCGCTTCGGTTCCTGGTTACTAGAACGCGGACTGACACCAAAATTTGCTCACTTGGGCATTCATAAAGAAGGTTGTGGTGGATTGTGGGAACAGTTCCCCTATCAGGGACTAGATCCTGATAGCATTATCAAGAAAGTCAAGGAACTAGTTAGCTAGCCATAAATTAGGAATAAGAGGGATGAAATTCAATCCCTCTTCCCAGAATTTAATATTTATTAATATTTGATATCAAGTTCGCATGATTACTTATAACTCCCATTTCACCTCACCCCGCCTCTCCTTGCCAAGGAGAGGGGCTATTCTTGTGAGATTTTTTATTTGATTAACCGAAGTCGATATCACAGATAAATTGGCGTTGCTGAATCAAGATATGAATTTACAATTCACGGGTATGACCAGATGTAGCATTGCTACGTCTTAGTTATTCAGTGAATTTACCATTTATTTTCTAAAAATTTGTTACATTGATATTAAATCACTTGACTGGAGTATTTATCCATGCTTGAAGCGGGGCAAGTATTGCGTGACCGCTACCAACTCAAACAAAAGTTGGGACAAAATGCAGGTCGTCAAACCTGGTTAGCTGAGGATATCGCAACTCAACCAGCAGAATTAGTGATAGTCAAGTTCTTGGGGTTTGGTGATCAGGTACAGTGGGATGATCTGAAATTGTTTGAGCGAGAAGCAGATGTACTTAAACAACTAAGTCATCCCCGGATTCCCAAGTATCGGGATTATTTTTCTATTGATGATCGTATTCTTTGGTTTGCTTTAGTTCAACAATATATTCCTGGTTTATCTCTCAAAGAATTACTGAATCAACGACAGAAGTTTTCTGAGGAAAAAGTCCGAAAAATTGCTTGTGATGTCTTAGAAATTTTGATTTATTTACACTCTTTAATTCCCCATGTTTTACATCGTGATATCAAACCAAGTAATTTAATTTTGGGTGAAGACAAACAAGTATATTTAGTTGATTTTGGTGCGGTACAAGACCGAGCTACAGCCCAAGGAGCTACATTTACAGTAGTAGGAACTTATGGATATGCACCCATCGAACAATTTGGTGGTCGAGCAGTTCCTGCTTCTGATCTTTATGCTTTGGGAGCAACATTAATTCATTTAGTTACAGGTATTTCTCCCGCAGATTTACCCCAACGAAACATGCGGATTCAATTTAGCGATCGCACTAATTTAAGCCCTCATTTTACAAGGTGGTTAGCAGCACTCACGGAACCCGATGTAGAGCAAAGATTTCAAACAGCACATCAAGCTTTAGAAAGTCTCAACAATCGCCTCACTACTCACTCTTCTGGTGTAGTTTCTCAACCTCATGGTAGCCGAATTCATCTCAAAAAAACGACCAGTTATCTAGCAATTAAAATTCCAGCACGAGGTATACAATCTTCTGATAGCTTTTTATTATTTTTTGTGAGTCTATGGTATGGAATTCTTCTTTTGTTTACAAAAGGTGTTTTCCATCCTTTTCTCTTAATTCATTGGATAGCTGGGTTGTTACCACTGAGTATGTTGTTATTTCCTGCTTTTGGAGAAGTATATATTCGTTTTGATCATAAATATTTTTTCATGGAGTGGGAATTATTTGGTCAATGCTATCGTAGAAAGCGAGGAAATACTTCAGCTATTCACGATGTCTGTGTCAGCCGTGAAACAATTTCTGTGAATAATAAACCCTTGATGGCGGTTACTATTGAAGCTGGAGTTCAAAAATACAAATTTGGTGCATTTAGTCCGGAAATAGCTGATGTAGAACAGCAATGGTTGATTAAAGAAATCAAAGATTGGTTGGGACTGTAATCAGAAAATCCCGCTTGAGACGACTCATCTGTCAGCCTGGGATTTAAATTCCAGGCTGTCGGTTGTACTCAATAAATAAACTAGTATTCGACCAAATTGATTTTGAGCTGTTTTTTCTTGGTGTCTCGGTGTCTTTGTGGTGAAAAAGATTATCTTGAAACCACCAAGACACTAAGACACTAAGAGTAATAGCACCACTGTATTGCAGGGCCCGGTAATCTGTCAAAATATGGCAAACTGGTAGCTAACCAACTAAAATAGCAGGTTTTTCCAAAGTTGCTACTAATTTCACGCCGAATTCTGACTCAAATACTCCTTTTTTATAATCTAAACTCCAGAGTTCTAAGGAGCATTCATCATCAGGACGAGACGGGAAAATTTGCATTTTTAATTCTCGTGTAGCTGGAATAAATTCACATTGCAATCGCTGAATTGCTCCTATTTGTCGACGATCTAAAGCAACTGCTAGTCTGAGAATTGCACTCAACTGACTAACCATTTGTCGGTGTTCTTTATGCACCAAATTGCGAAAATTTTCATGCTTTTTCTTAGGCGGAGATTTGCGATGATAACGGGCGATATTGGCGATGATTTCCATCTCGGTTTCGGTATAGCCAAGTAATTCGCCATTGCGAATTAAATAATATGAATGTTTGTGGTGAGAGTCATGGCTGACAAAATGTCCACAATTGTGTAGGATTGCCGCAGCCCAAAGAAGTTGTCTTTCTTCGGCTCCCCAGTTATGGAGTATACCTTGGGTTTGATCAAATATACTCAAGGCAAAGATAGCAACGCGATCGCTATGTTCTAAGTTGACGTGGTATTTCTTCGCAGTTTTCAGAACACTGCGCTGACGTACCGAACTTTGGTAGCGCAGGCGGTCTTCAATTAATCCGTGGGTGAGCATCCAGTCAACAATCACGCCTTCGCGCAGGGCGCGTTCACAGACTGTGATCGACTCTAATCCCAACAAGTTCATTGCTTCCTGTAATATGATTGCCCCAGCCAGGATCACTTCTGACCGTTTTTCCGGCATTCCAGGAATTGTCGCCCGTTCGACGTTAGTCATTTTCCGCAAGCGATTTACCCACTCGCGCAAGTCTTTTAGGCTGAACTGATAACCATTCAGCGTTGAGGGAACAAAACCCAATTTTTCACGGGCGTTGATTACTGCCAGAGTTTCAATAGTACCGGAAGTCCCCACTAAGCGCGGGTGTTCACCAAACTCTAGGTTTGCCAGTACCTCTTCAACAGAACGTTCTAACATCCCTCGTGCATAAGCTTGCAGGTATTGAAACTCAGCGTTGCTAATGGGATCAGTGTTAATTAATTCATTGGTGAGGCGAACTGCACCTATTTTGGTACTGGTAAGAGTTCGGGCTTGGTGACTATCTCCCAAAATAATTTCTGTGGAACCGCCACCAATATCAACAATTACGTGGGGCTGGTTATTAAATTCCATCCCCGACAGTACACCCAGATAAATCCGTCGTGCTTCTTCTGGCCCGGAAATTAAATCAATGCTCAAACCCAATTCAGCTTCTACCTTGTGTAGAAACTCCTTTCCATTGGGAGCTTCTCGTACGGCGCTAGTTGCTACAGCAATGATTGTTTCGGCGTTGAGAGTTTTAGCAACTTCTTGGAAACGTCGCAAGCAGGCGATCGCTCTTTCTATCACTTCTGCTTTTAAGCATCCTGTGACTAGATCGCGATCGCCCAATCTCACGGTTTCCTTTTCTCTACCAATAATGCTGAATGCTGGTAGTGTTGCTTCAATCCGCACAATCACCATGTGCAGAGAATTGGTTCCCAAATCGATTGCAGCGATGATTCGCTGTTGCTTGTCTGTTTGAGTGAGTGTACTCCCCCAGCTAGCAGAAACCAAATTGACCATTTAGCGTTCTCTCAGTAAATGAAGTAAAAGAAGGTAAAAGCTGACTTGCGGACGATCACAAAGTAGTGTCTGTTCACCAATTGATTTTCAGATTGACTCTGATGCTTGACTGTATCTGAGCTTTTGACTCACCCTGCAAGATCCACAAATTTGACTATTCATTTTGAGTCAAAGTTGCCACCTTAGCAGTTGCTTCTATAAATATCAAATAAAGTTATTCTATATATGTGAAGATGTGTGAATTAGTTGATGGTTAGTTGTTGGTGGTGAGTCCAGCCCCCGTCTTGGCGGTTCCCGTCACGATGGGGGACTGGCGAACCCGAAGGGTTAGTGGTTATTTCCCCACTCCTCACACTCCCCCACCCCTCACACTTCCCCCGATTCTTTATCCCCCATCCCCTATGCTCAGTACGCCAGAACGCAACCAGGAACCTACTTGGCTTGTGATCATCCGATTATTGCGGTGGCATAAACCAGAAGGACGACTAATTTTGATGATTCCTGCCCTATGGGCTGTATTTTTAGCAGCTGATGGAAAGCCGCCTTTACCATTGGTTGGCGTGATCATTTTAGGAACGCTTGCTACAAGCGCTGCTGGCTGTGTTGTCAATGATTTGTGGGATAGAGATATAGACCCAGAAGTAGAAAGAACGCGCGATCGCCCCCTCGCTTCCCGTGCCCTTTCTGTAAAGGTCGGTATTGCGATCGCAATAGTGGCTTTTTTCTGTGCAGCGGTTCTTGCTTTCTATCTTAACCCAATTTCCTTTTGGTTATCTGTGGCAGCAGTTCCAGTGATTTTGCTATATCCAGCCGCCAAACGGGTGTTTCCGGTTCCGCAATTAGTGCTATCAATTGCCTGGGGTTTTGCGGTGTTAATTAGCTGGAGTGCTGTGACACAGAATCTTTCTCAACCGACTTGGCTACTTTGGGGAGCGACTGTACTTTGGACACTGGGATTTGATACTGTTTACGCTATGAGCGATCGCTCTGACGACAAGCGTATTGGTGTGAATTCCAGTGCTTTATTTTTTGGTGATTATGCAGCGATCGCTGTTGGAATTTTCTTTGCTGGCACTATATTGTGTCTTGCTTGGTTGGGAATCGTGATTCAGCTTCACCTAGTTTTTTGGCTCAGTCTTGTAGTTGCCACTGCTGGCTGGGTTTGGCAGTCTGTTCGCTTAAATCAACAGGATTTACCTAATTCTGCATACGGTGAAATGTTCCGGCAAAATGTTTGGATTGGTTTTATCCTACTGGCTGGGATGATTTTTGGTTGCCTGTATCAGTGAACAGCTAGCAATTGATAACTGATCACTGATTCCATTACAGTGCTATAGTAAACTTTCTGTAAATTTTGCGTAAATGCACTGAGAAACTCTTCCGAAATTCTACGAATTTCGATAAAAGTTGGGTATACAACCATAGCTAACACCCAACGCAATGAAACGAAGTTTGCCAACAAGACGCTATGCGTCTGCACAACTTGTACAAATTGCCATTATTGTTTTCATTTCCCTTGGCAGTATTGGTATTGTTGGGGTAGGTTTCGTTTTCAGACAAGCTTTTAACAGTAACAATCAAGTTAGAACTATACAAGATCCCTCACGTTACCAAGAAATTCGTCATAAACTTTGGTTAAATCAAAATCAAGTCAGACATTTTCCTAATCATATTCCGCCTAATAGCTCGGAAGTTCGTCTTGCTTACTCTCGTGGTTTGTTACAAGGACAAAAAAACAATTTTTTTCAACTTAGGTTGAAACTTCCAGAACAACAGGTCAAGGAATTACATAATCAATACAAAGCTATAGCTAAGCACAGATATATAGGTGGTAACACCAATGACCACGCCAACCTACCTAATGGTGTGCCTACAACTTTTTTTTATACTAGTAACTCTCAAGAAGATTCCTTCCCTAACTCCTATGAAATATTAGTATTGGGCGCAAACGATAGAAGTGCTTCTAATTTTAAGTGGAATCATGGTGATAGTTATGGTGTCGCCATAGATCTGTCAGCTTCACAGATTATCTATTGGGCTGAAGAATGGTAATAAAATTAACAATACTTGGCTCTATTCCTTCTAGATAATAGGAATTACAGACGAACTTAGTTAGCCAGTTATTAACTGTATAAAACATGCTTCTACTGTAATAATCATTAAGTATTTTCTGTGAAACTTCAGAGTTTTGTGTCACACTGATATCTTGCACCTACGCCATATCCCGCCTTGGAATTTATCCCAAAGCTAGTAGCACAAGTCCGTTTCAACCGACTCGAAGATCTTCTTAGTCAGATTTATCTGACTTTAGCTATTAGCTAATAAATTTATTTATTGGCGCTCTGAAAATCTGGTGCAAGATATCAGTAAACGAAAAAATCTAATTTCTACCTACGGAAGCCGCTACGTGTCTACGTGCATTTCACGTCTAACGCGGTTCAAGAATCCATCCCGATTTTATGCAACGCCCAGGGAGCTTGTGTGCAATGACTGCAATAAATTAGGAATAAACAGGGAAGAAGGCTGGAAAAAAGCTTTAGCAAGCAATTTATCTCACTCATTAGCTTTTGTAGTTGATATTTTCCAGATAAACTTTAATTTTTAGAATATATTGCATTGATATATTTTTAATTGTAATTTTCTATATTTTTCATGTGCAGACATTGATAAAAGCTACTTAAATTACTTACTGATTTTGATTATTTGCAATGCTTTATTGTCAAACTTATATTTGATGCATGTATCAATATTTATCTTGACAATACTTTAATTTGTTTATGGTAAATATGATTCGCAAAGTAAAAATTATTCAATGGAATCATCATTATCAGCAACGATTTAATCAATCAAAGCAAATTTTCGCTAGTTATGATGAAAAATGACTACTTGAAATAAATAAGAACATTACTGTAATATTGTTGCATGATATGGATAGCTTTTAGAAAACCATCGGAAAAGAAAAAATGCTTTGTAGCAGCAACTAAATCACAGCATTTTTGGCTTTAAAAGCTAGTCAATAACTAAGTTTTTGTTTTACTTCTTTTGACAATTGCAAATTTAAGATTGGTTCTAACTATCTCATCTATGAAGCACAAAATCATATAATATTTGCTTGGATAGCTGATAGTAAACTTGATTAGTTTGCTGATCTACCAATGGATACATTTGTGTATTTGTAGTGTAGATGACTACAACAATTATTTCTTTTTATTTCTAAGGATGTAGCTAACAGTGACTTAATTATTTGTATAGTCTTAGAATGGTAATCTTAGAAATAAGTTGCCAGATTGATTACCTGATTTTATATCAATTAAAAATTCATCAACATATGACTATGGCAATTGATTTGGACTTAGATGGTCTTATTGATCTCAGTTCAGTCAACATGACCTGCTTATTATCTATTTGCTAATAAGTAGTTTGCTTGACAGGATAAAAGTATCTAATTGTAAAAAACAATATTAATTAGTATCTATCTAAAGTTTAATTGACTCCATTAGGAGAATTTTTAATATTGAATAACATCATGTAAAACTAATTGATTACGATCTAAAGCATGGGCATTGTTAAAAAATAACCAATGATCACTAATTATCAATTCCAAAGGATAATATAAGTTCTTAAGCGGACATGATCTAAGCTAGAAAAACGAATGTAAAAATCAGCTAACAAAAGCATATTAGGCATTTTATCCGACTATATGCGCATTTTTCTATAAAAGTCCCTTGTCTAGTCTATATATGTTCAAAAAAATGTCATTAGGCAGACGTTATTTTTTGTATGCTAGCCTATCAATTTTGACGGGAGCAAGCGCAGTTAGTATCGGAGAAAATAGAAATTTCATTTACAGTCAAGCACTTGATAATTCAAACAAGGACTTCAAAGTAGCTGGAAAAAAATCTTTGAAAGCTCGTGCTGCGGCCAAGGGATTAATTTATGGAGCCGCCGCTGTCAAAGATTATTTGGTGTCAAATACAAATTTAAAGACCAGCTTTGTTAGAGAGTGCTATATGCTGGTTCCGGATTATCAACTTAAGTGGGATAGTATACGACCTCATCCCAAAAAATTTGATTTTACTAAATCAGATTGGTTAGCTCAATTTGCACAGCATCATGGCATGTTTTTTCGCGGACATACCTTAGTTTGGCATCAAGCTTTACCTGTGTGGTTTAAGGAAGTAGCTAACCGCAAAAATGCAGAAAGTTTGTTGTTGGAACATATTACAACTGTGACTAAGCACTATGCAGGGAAAATACACTCTTGGGATGTAGTGAACGAGGCTATAGAAATAGATGATGAACGAACTGACGGGTTACGAAAAACGCCTTGGCTAGAGTTTTTAGGTACAGATTACATCGAGCTTGCTTTTCGGACGGCGGCGGCTTGTGACCCCAAAGCCATGTTGGTGTATAACGACTATGGACTAGAGTATGACAACTACCAAGATGGAGCCAAAAGAACTGCTGTTCTCAAACTTTTAGAACGATTGAAATCTAGAGGAACACCGATTCATGCTTTGGGTATACAATCGCATCTCATGGGTCACATACCAGGCTTTAATGCTAAAAAATTGCGGAGTTTTCTTGCAGATGTGGCTAGTCTTGGTCTGAAAATTCTGATTACCGAACTAGATGTGGTAGATCAGGAATTAACTTCAGATCCGATCGCACGCGATCGCATTATCGCAGGTCTTTATGAAGACTATTTGAATATTGTCTTAGATGAACGAGCAGTGATTGCAGTTTTAACTTGGGGATTGAGCGACAAATACACTTGGGTATCAAGTTTTTATCCCCGTTCAGATAAATCACCAGTCCGTCCTTTACCGTTGGATTCAAACATGAAATATAAACTGGCTTGGAATGCTATCGCCAGAGCATTCGATCACGCTCCAAAACGATAACCAATTTTTTATTCCAAAAACTACTTCCTATCTACTCAAGTATGCTTCACATACTTGACAATCTTAATCCAGGGTGAACCATGAAGATCAATATTTGTGGTGTAGAAATTGATCAACTTTGTTTTAATGAAGTTGTTGAAAAGATAGTCGAACACGTATTAGTAGGCAAAGAACCAAAATATGTTGTCACTCCTAATGCACAACATATTGTACTACTACAAAACAATGCTCGTTTTCGTGAATACTATCGTCAAGCTTTTTTAGTAGTACCAGATGGAGTTTCCCTATTATGGGCAGCGAAATTTTTGCAATCATCACTCAAGGGTCGGGTAAATGGCACAGATTTATTTGAGAAATTATGTGCGATCGCAGCTGAAAAACAGTTAAAAATATTTTTATTAGGAGGACGTCCTGGAGCATCTGACAAAGCAAAAGAAGTTCTAGAAAAAAGGCATTCCAATCTCCAAATAGTCGGCACATATTGTCCCCCCTATGGTTTTGAATCACAGCCAGAAGAACTAGCAATTATTAACTCTAAAATTAGAGAAGCAAAACCAGATATTCTTTTCGTTGGTTTGGGTTCTCCCAAGCAAGAATACTGGATTTATGGCAATTACAAAACTTTAAATGTACCAATTTCCATTGGTATTGGAGTGAGCTTTGAACTAGTCGGTAGTATGGTGAAACGAGCGCCATTATGGATGCAAAAATCTGGCTTAGAATGGTTCTTCCGCTTACTAGTGGAACCCCAACGCTTATGGAAACGCTATATCCTTGGTAATCCTTTGTTTGTTTGGTTAGTACTAAAACAACGTATAGGAGTTTCCAAATTTGAATAAAGATTTAATGTAGCATGGCTCTGTTTTATTTAGAGTTTATAAAGTTACAAAAAAATCAAGGTTGTCAAAATTATGACTACTAATACTCTCACAGTCACAACTTTTAAACCGGATTTGAGGTCAGCTAAAGGTACTACCATACAACGAGGATTAAAAATTAGGATACTGCGAGTAGTGACCTTAATTTTGTTAGATGTTATTGCTTTGACTTCTGCATGGACGTTAGCAGCATATTACGGAACAAGTATAGAATTTCTGTGGGCAGAACAAATCCCTTTACTCATGTTCATGTTAGTAACTGCAATTAGTGTCATAGCAGTTAAAGGACTTTATAAACCTGGAAAAGAGCGCCGTAATTATTTTGGTTTGATTCAAGCAGTATCACTAGCAGAAATTTTACTATTATTCATAGCCTTTCTTTACGAACCAGAAAGTTATGTTTCACGCTCTACTTTTTTGATATTTTGGTTTTGTTCTGTAGTGTTTGTTTGTGGCGATCGCTTCATATTTGATGTTGCGACAAAACAACTTCGTTGTCAGGGAGCGATTCGTCATTCAGTTTTTCTGATTACTGACAGCCAAGACCAAAAAAATCATATAAAGTTAATTGAACAAGAAAATTGCTACACAGTACAGGGAATTGCTGATCCTAGCTGTCTAGATTTGGTTAATCGAGAAGCGACTTTTGAGCATCTTCGCAAACAAGGTATAACAGAAGCATTTGTTTCTTGGAATGCTATCAAAAATCGTTTATATGTTTGCTGGCACTTTCAGACTGCTGGCATTATTTTACGAATCCTACCAATGGAAACTGATGTTTGCTATCCCAAATCAGTATTTTGGATGCTGGGTGAAGTACCTTGTATGACAATTCCAGCACCAATTATCGCAGGTAGTGATTTTTGGATCAAAAGGTGTTTTGACCTGAGTTGTTCAATTTTACTGTTATTATTGTTATCTCCTATCTACCTAGCAATAGCCATACTCATTAAATTAGACTCCCCAGGGCCAGTATTCTTCCGCCAAAATCGAGTCGGATTGCACGGAAAGAACTTTAAAATTTGGAAATTCCGGACAATGGTTAATAACGCAGAAAAACTGCAAGCATCTCTTGAAACCAACAATGAAATCAAAGACGGTGTTCTCTTTAAAATCAAAAATGATCCTCGGGTTACACGGATAGGTAAGTTTTTGCGCCTTTATAGTTTAGATGAATTGCCACAAATATTAAATGTTTTAGTTGGGGAAATGAGCTTGGTAGGTCCTCGTCCTCTTCCTAGTAGGGATGTCGAAAGGTTTAAAACCAAGCACTTTATTCGCCAAGAAGTTTTGCCTGGTATCACAGGATTATGGCAAGTTTCTGGTCGTTCTGATATTGACAACTTTGAAGATGGAGTGAAATTAGATATCAGTTACATTGAGAATTGGTCACTCTGGCTCGATTTGAAAATTTTGCTAGAAACTGTGAGAGTCGTGCTGCAAAAAACAGGTGC
The DNA here is from genome assembly GCF_001904645.1 of Fischerella major NIES-592. Taxonomy (NCBI): domain Bacteria; kingdom Bacillati; phylum Cyanobacteriota; class Cyanophyceae; order Nostocales; family Hapalosiphonaceae; genus Fischerella; species Fischerella major. Next base: position 198,198 of record NZ_MRCA01000006.1, read on the forward strand.
TTATTAATTAAAAGGCAGAGGGCAGAAGATTTAAAAAATTTATACTAATAATTCGTCCTCTGCCTTCTGACACTTAGTTTGAAGAATTCCATGTGATCAACTCACATCTAATGTCAATTAAAACTATGGCAATAATCATATTTTTAAAGTTTGTCTTCCCGTAGGATATAACGATAAACACCGATTGATTGATCTGTGTGCATCTGTGTACATCTGTGTTCGCTATTCATTGATTTTTGTGTAGCTGCAAGTTACTTCATAAGTCCAATATTTTTTGGGAAACGAACACCGATGAACACCAATAAACACCGATAATCTATCTGTGTATCATAAGGGAAGCTGCCCTTGGGACATCTACGTTTACTAGAAAAAGTGATAATTTTTTGGTTCTGGAACACAGTCAATTAATGGTATGTAAATAACCCAATAATACCAATTTTCGATTTTCCGCATGTGTATACAACCACCACAAGGAAACTTGTTGTATGGAGACTAATAGCTACACACAAGCAACAGAAATTCAACAGTACTTGCTTATTCTCAAACGCCGTTGGCGATTGATAACAGCAATCATTCTTGCTTCTATTGGCTTATCAGGTTCAGCTCTATTCATGCAAAAACCTGAATATCAAGCAGATGGTATACTACTTTTCAAATCAGACCGCACATCATCACTCACCAAAGTAGGAGAAAAAATAGGTGATTTAGAAGCCTTGATGCGCGAGGGCAATCCTCTAGAAACCCAAGCCGTAATTGTCAATTCTCATCCAATGTTACAAGAGGTTATTACTGCTTTACAGTTAAAAGATGACCAAGGAAAACTAATTGATCCAGAATTACTTAAAGTCAACGTCAAACCAATTGTAGGAACAGATGTCCTTAGAGTTTCTTACGCCTCAAATGATCGTGAATTAGCAGCAGCTGTAGTCAATCAGTTAATGAAGTCTTATGTAGAGAACAACATTCAAACTAACCGCGCGCAAGTCTCTGCTGCGGGTGAATTTATTAAAGAGCAACTACCTGCTTCTCGGCAAGAATTAGAACGTGCAGCCGAAGCGTTACGTCAGTTTAAAATCCAAAACAAGGTGATTCAGCTTGCAGAAGAATCAACCGCAGCTATTGATATTATTTCCAAGCTTGATCAAGAAATAAATCAAGTTAAGGCTGCCTTAGCAGATGTGAGCGCTCAAGAACAACAGATAGCCAGTCAACTAAATGTGAGTGAAAATCAGGCAGTCACAGTTACTTCCTTGAGTCAAATACCTGGTGTTCAAGAAGTTTTGACTGAGTTGCAAAAAGTTCAAACCAAATTAGCAAATGCACGAGCAATTTATACTGAGGTACATCCAACGATTACTGACTTAAAAAATCAACAAGCTACTCTCAATTCTTTATTACAACAACGGACTCAGGAATATTCGGGAATTCCAATAGTTTCTCCAGGTAAATTGCAAATAGGGAAGATTCGGGAAGAACTGACTGATAAATATGTGGAGTTCAAGGCAGAACGACAGGGATTAGAGAAAAAAATCCGAACTTTGTCTAATATCCGAGCGAATTATCAACAACAATTGGCGATGGTGCCAAGTTTAGAGAAAAAGCAACAAGCTTTGGAGCGTAGATTAGAAGCTGCTAAAACTGGCTATGAAAATCTTGTTACCAGACTACAGGAAATTCAGGTAGCAGAAAAGCAGACTATTGGAAATGCCAGAATTGTCCAACCAGCACAGATTCCGAAAAAGCCAGTGATCTCCAAAACGAAAATACTGTTAGCAGGTGGCAGTATATTTGCGGGCGTATTACTGAGTATTGCTGCTGCATTTTTTGTAGACTTAATCGACAGATCATTGAAAACAGTCAAGGAAACCGAAACATTTTTTGGTTACACATTGTTGGGTTTAATTCCCAAATATAAACTGAATAATTCTGTTAGTGGTGTCCAAGAGATAGAAGCTGGTGTTTATCCTCAAGTTATCACTACTACTTCACCTCGCACAGTAGTTCATGAAGCTTACCAAATGCTTCAGGCAAACCTGAAATTTATCAGCCATCGAAAAGTTCGCAAAATAGTAGTCACAAGTTCTGTAACTGCCGAAGGGAAATCAGAAGTTTCTGCCAATTTAGCTGCGGTTATTGCTCAATCAGGTAAGCGAGTTCTACTAGTTGATGCAGATATGCGTAAACCAACGCAACATCATTTATGGGGTTTCATCAACTCGGTGGGTTTAAGCCACCTCCTTGTTGATCAAGGAGTTTTTTCCCAAGCCGTGCAAAAAGTGACAGAGTTTTTAGCAGTGCTGACTGCTGGAGTTATACCTCCTAATCCCTTGGCTCTCATTGATTCTGAAGGTATGACTTCTTTGGTAGATATTTTTGCTGAAAACTATGATTACGTGATATTTGACACCCCACCTCTTGCGGGAATTGCTGACGCAGCAGTTTTAGGAAAAATGGCAGATGGGATTTTGCTGGTAACTCGCCCTGGTGTTTTAGATGCACCTAGTGCTGCTGCTGCTAAGTCTCTACTAGAACGTTCTGAGGCAAATGTTTTGGGAATAGTTGCTAATGCTGTTAACGCCAAGCAGGAACCTAGCAGTTACTTTTATTATTCCAACCTCCGGGATAGAAATAGTACCGCAGACTTGGAGAGAGTGCCACAACAACTGAAATAGGAATTTGATTGCAGATAAAAAAGACTAGACAAAGGGTGGCTTCCGAGAGAAACAAACTATATTTTTCCAATCGGAACTTTATCAACATGACCACAAACAAGAACCGTTTAGAACAGTTTTCTAACGAAAAGCTTGTATTTAGAGAGCGATCGCATTGTATCAGTTGTGGTTCCTCCAATCTTCATCCCTTGTGGCAGGGAAAATTTACTGATGAGCCTACTCGTTCTTTTCTTAACAGATGCCACTATAGCAAAGATTTAGTGCCGTTGCTGGTAGAAGAAACCTTTTCTTTGGTGCGTTGTGAAACCTGTGGCATGATTTTCCATCAACGGATTCTCACACCCCAAGGATTAAATAAGCTGTATGACGAGTGGATTAATGATGCCCAAATCGAACATATGGAAGCACACTATCAAATAGCTAACAAACGAGATACTCTGTTTGAACGTGGGCGACAATCTATCAAGCATCTGTTGCGCGTCAAAAAACTAGTAGAACCACATACAACAGAACAATTTCGCATTCTAGACTATGGTTGTGGTGATGGATACTTCCTGTGTTTAGCAAAGTTTTTTGGTTTTGATGTCTATGGAATAGATTTCAGCAGAAGGCGTAGCGAACGAGCTGCAAAAATGGGTATCTCTGTTTTCAACAATTTGGAAGCTCTAGAATCTGCTCAGATCAATAAAGTACATGCTGTGGCACTGTTTCAAGTATTAGAACATCTTGAAGACCCACTGGCAACCTTACGCAAAATAGCAACCACAATTGCTGACAAAGGAATTTTAATCGTCGAAGTTCCTGACTGTCGAGGAATTAGTCAACCTCAAAATTTTGCAGAATTTCATGCTGTTCACCCCCTTGAACATATCAATGCTTTTACCCCTGTGACATTGAAAAAAATGTGTGAACAAGCTGGATTTATTGCTACACAACGCATCCCCGCTCATGTCACAACTAGTTTCTTGCATATCCTCCGCACAGAAATTAGTCGCTTCATACAACCCAATCGCACAGCCCTCTATTTTCAACTTCCACATTGAGAACAATTACCAATTACCCAAACAATGAGTGTTCAAGTAGACTGGATAGCCAATAAACAACCAGCAGAAGACTCGAATTTAAGTCTCTGGCAACAAATCAAAGAAGACTGGATAGCCCACGGGCGTGATTGGACTCTACCTGGGTTCCGCAGTGTAGCTGTTCACCGCTTTGGAGTTTGGCGTAAGAAAATCAAACCCAAACTCTTACAAATACCTTTTAGCATTCTCTATCTCATGCTATATCGCAGAATTCGCAATCACTACGGAATTGAACTACTTTACACAGTCAAGCTTGGTCGTCGTGTCGTTATTCACCATCAAGGAACAATCATCATCAACGCCTACGCCTCCATTGATGATGACTGCCAAATTTGCCAAGGAGTTACTCTCGGAAGTCGTTACCCAGATCGTCCCTATGATGCGCCTAGATTAGGTAAAGGAGTTGAAGTTGGCGCTGGTGCGAAAATATTAGGCAATGTCACCATTGGCGATTATGCCAGAATCGGTGCTAATGCTGTGGTTTTATGCGATGTCCCAGCAGGAGCAACAGCAGTTGGTATTCCGGCAAAGATTATTAAGTAGAAGGCAATAGGGCACAAGGGGAAAGGATTGTTCAACTCCTTCAATCCCTATTCCCTAACTTATGCAACAAATCACCCACCTGCGATTCAAATCGCAGGCTGATAGCGAAAGTCTTCTAAAGAAGACTAGAAAGGAAGTTCACTCTATTTTAATGGAGTTGAGCTATTAGCCCTGAACTTGAGTTCTGGGCGGGATTTTAGGCTTACTCGATATCACTCATAGAGGTAGCAGTGCCATGTCAATTAGTCAGTTTTTGACTTTGTCTGGTGGTGTTTTTCTGTTAATCAGCACTTTAGTTTTATTGATTATCTGCCTATTTTTTCTAGTTGAATGTACTGCTGCTTTGTTACCAATCCCCTCTTGGCATCGCACACATCAATGGCAAGATACTCAAGTTACTGTGTTAGTGCCAGCACATAATGAAGAAGTTGTGATTCGTTCGACGCTGGAAAAACTCATACCTGCGTTGAAAGCACAAGACCGTTTGATTGTGATTGCTGACAATTGCAGTGATGCGACAGCTGAGATTGCGCGTAGTGTGGGTGCTATGGTGATTGAACGCCATGACTCCATCTGTAAAGGTAAAGGATACGCTCTAGACTACGGCTTACAGTTTATAGAGTCTGAACCACCAGACGTAGTTGTGATTATTGATGCTGATTGTAAAGCTTATCCGGGTGCGATCGCTCAACTGAGTGAATGTGCGATTGCCACAAATCGACCAGTACAAGCTACTTATTTAATGCTGAGACAGAAAAACTCTCAGTCATCGAAAGACCTTGTTTCCCAATTTTCGATCATCATCAAAAACTTAGTTCGTCCTTTGGGTTCAACTCGTTTAGGAATGCCTTGCTTCTTGTATGGTACAGGCATGGCTTTCCCTTGGTCAGTTATTCGCTCAGTCAATTTAGCAAGTGGTCACATTGTTGAAGACTTAAAACTAGGCTTAGATTTGGCGATCGCAGGACACAAACCACTATTTTGTCCAGAAGCAAAAGTTACTGGCTATTTACCACAGCAGTTACAAGCAGCCAAAACTCAAAGAACTCGCTGGGAACACGGTCATTTGCAAATTATGCAAACTTACGTTCCCCTTTTGCTGCAAGAAGCAGTCAATCAAAAAAGGCTAGATTTGTTGGTAACTACTCTAGATTTATGCGTACCGCCTCTATCTCTGCTAGTTATGATTTGGTCAGTATTGATGACCTTTTCTCTACTTTTTGGCGTACTAGCAGGAGTATGGATACCAGTAATCATGGTTATCTGTTCTGGATTGTGTGTCTTGATGTCAATCTTTATAGCTTGGAGTAAATTCGCCTATCAAGATTTACCTTTACACGAGCTTTTAACGATTCCTGTCTATATTTTTTGGAAGATTCCTGTGTATTTTAATTTTTTAGTTCAGTCTCAAAGCCTGTGGATTCGCACTGAAAGAGACAAAATATCATAAGTAAGTTTAAAAACCTCACCCCCTACCCCTCTCCTTAGTAAGGAGAGGGGTGCCGAAGGCGGGGTGAGGTTAAACAGGAATTAAAATTAATCATAAGAACTCAATGTTGTAAATATACATATAACCAAATTTATCTTTCTTTGGATAAGACTAAATGATATCAAGTCCGGCTAATTGCTTACTAGATAAAGCTTGGGTATTAGGCATTGAACATTGGGCATTGGAAAATTATCAGTATCTTAATTACCGATTACCAATTACCCATTATCAATTACCGACCTCGACGAATAATACCAGTTTTCAAGCAAAATGATATGAATCATCAAAAAATTATCGAAAAATATCTAAAAGTTGCTGAGAAAGGGTTGTTTATTTTAGGCTTAAGTTTCTTCTCAGGCATATTTAGTCCTGAATCAATGGGTACAATTCTACCGGAAATCTTTGTTTCATTTATCAGATTCTCGCTTTGGGGGATATTTACCTTTTTAGTTGTTCTGGTTTGGCAGGATGCGATCGCGATCATCAATCGTAACAAAATTCTTTTTATATTATCGGTATTAGCTTATTTTTCATTTATCTGGTCAGAGCTTCCAGACTACACCTTACTTAATGCTAGAGATATCTGGATGATGACCACTTTTGCTTTATATTTTGCTATCAGATTTAGCTTTAAAGAGCAAATCAAAATTATTACCTATACTCTATTAATAGGTATGTTTCTGAGCTTCATTTTTGTATATGCATTTCCTGGTATTGGTAGACACTGGGTAGATCATCCAGGAGCCTGGAAAGGGGTATACGGACATAAAAATTATCTTGGTAGCTTAATGGTTTTAAGTTCATTAGCTTTTTTATCTTTAGCAAAAAATAGCTTACTAATATACAGATGGGGTGGTTTTGCTTTATCTTTATTTTTTATATTGTTATCAACTTCCAGAACTTCTTTAGTTCTCTCTTTTCTACTCTTATTCATCATCACTTTCTATAAAAATTTTCGGTGGCAAGGAAAAGTTAGCGTTATTTTTCTCGATCTGACAATTCTATTTTTAGGATGTATTTCTTTACTAGTTTTTACTTATTGGGTAGAACTAATTACTGGTTTAGGCAGAGATCCAACTATCACAGGCAGGACAATTATTTGGGAGATGGCATTAAATCGAATAATGGAAAGACCATTCTTAGGTTATGGACGTGGTGCATTTTGGGCTCCTAAAAGTAATTACGCATTTGAGGCAACCCAAGCAATTGGTACTGGCTGGGTTCCACCTCACGGTCATAATGGCTTTATTGATACGGCACTTGATGTGGGGTTAATTGGTTTATTGTTATTTTTCATTTGTTATTTCAGGACTTTCGCTAAAGCTCTAAAGTTTGGATATGCTAGTAATAAACCTGAAGAAATTTGGCCTTTAGGGTATTTGATATTTTTGATTATCAATAATATTACAGAGAGTTGTTTGTTATATTTACCTAATATTTATTGGGTTTTGTTTATGACGATCGCTTTTACTCTTAGTAACAAAAGTCAGTATCACACATTAAGGTTTCAGCCTCCGCAATCAGCTTTATTGAAACAATCGCAAGAGAAATGAAAATTGGTAGCTTTCCAAGTATTTGATTAAACGCAGAGGAGCGCAGAGGTTTCCGCAAAGGAACGCAGAGTGTGTGTTTTGACTTTTGGCGGTTCATTAATTATAGGAGGTACAAATTTGCATTTAATTGGAGTTGTTGTTATTGGACGTAACGAAGGAAAGCGTCTTCACCAATGCTTGCTATCAGTGATTGCAAAAGGGATAACTGTGGTTTATGTTGATTCTGGATCAACAGATGCGAGTGTGGCGTTGGCTCGTTTTCTTGGCGTTCATGTTGTGGAACTCGATTTATCTATTCCTTTTACCGCAGGTCGTGCTAGAAATGCTGGATTTGAGTATCTATTGCAAGTCAAGCCAGAAGTTGAATATGTGCAGTTTGTAGATGGAGATTGTTGGATTGTCGAGGGATGGTTGGAAAGAGCAGCATCTGAATTAGATGTTTATCCAGGGGTTGTGGTTGTTTGTGGTCGTCGTCGGGAGGAATTTGCAGAGAACTCTATCTACAACCGCCTGTTGGATATTGAATGGAATACTCCTGTGGGTGAGGCTAAAGCCTGCGGTGGTGATTCCATGATCAGGGTAGGAGCCTTTAAAAATGTAGGAGGTTTCAACCCATCCTTGATTGCAGGTGAGGAACCAGAACTATGTGTGCGCCTGCGACAAGCTGGTGGTAAGATTCTACGTGTCGATGCAGACATGTCATGGCATGATGGGCAAATGACTCGTTTTGGTCAGTGGTGGAAACGCTCAGTTCGCAGTGGTTATGGTTATGCAGAAGGAGCTTGGCTACACGGTCGCAGTCCCGAACGGCATTGGCTAAAAGAAAGTTTGCGGATTTGGGTATGGAGTTTGGTTTTGCCTTTGTTGGCGATCGCTACTTTCTTCCCGACTCATGGGTTAAGTATACTGTTACTACTACTAGCCAATCTTTTCTCTGGCTACCGAGCATACGGGTATACAAGGTCTAGAGGTTTTGCTGCAAAAGATGCGATCGCCTACGGCTTATTTTGTATTTTAGGTAAGTACCCTCAATTAGTTGGTCAAAGCCAATTTTACTTACTCAAGTTATTCAAACGACAGCCAACTATAGTCGAATACAAAGGAGCATTTTAATGCTGGTTAAGACTTTGACCAAAGCTGCTAATTTTGTCAGCAAACCGAGGGAAGCTAAGCTCGTTGATGAGCAATATCGAAAATCCATTGCGATCGTTGGCTGTGGCTATGTAGCAGATTATTACCTGAAAACACTTTCACTTCATCCGCAATTACGGATAGTAGGGGTAATGGATCGGATCAGTGAGCGTGCCTACAAATTAGCTGCATATTATGCTATTCCTCGTGTATACAGTTGTCTAACAGAACTTCTGGATGATGAAGAAGTTGATATCGTCTTAAATTTAACCAATCCCAGCAGTCACTACTCTGTTTCTCAAGCTTGTTTAGCAGCTGGTAAACACGTTTATTCTGAGAAACCTCTAGCAATGCAGATGTGGCAAGCTGAGGAATTAGTCAAATTAGCCCAACAGCAGGATTTATATCTTTCCTCAGCGCCATGCAGTTTATTAAGTGAAACAGCTCAGACAATTTGGAAAGCACTGCGAGAAAATCAGATTGGCACAGTCCGGCTTGTCTATGCTGAAATGGATGATGGACTAGTCCACCTCATGCCTTACAAAAGATGGGTGAGTGAATCTGGTACTCCTTGGCCTTATAAAGATGAGTTTGAAGTTGGTTGCACTTTAGAACACGCTGGCTACTATGTAACATGGCTGACTGCATTCTTTGGCCCTGCGCAATCAGTTACTGCTTTTTCATCTTGTCTAATTCCAGATAAACAAACTGATATACCGTTAGATGTGAAAGCTCCAGACTTTTCTGTAGCTTGCATTAAGTTTGCCTCCGGTGTCATTGCCAGATTAACTTGCAGTATTGTGGCACCCCATGATCACTCTTTAAGGATTATTGGTGATACGGGTATACTTGGCATTCATGATTCCTGGTATTACGGAGCGCCAGTATACATCCGGCGCAGTATCAATATTCGTCGCAAGAGACTAGAAGGCGCTTGGAAGCAAAATTATCGCTTAGTGAAGCCTGCTCCCTACCTTGGGTCTAAAGGCGCTCAGCGTATGGATTTTTGTCGAGGTGTGGCAGATATGGCAGATGCAATGATTGAAAAGCGACCTTGCCGATTGTCGCCTGAGTTTTGTTTGCACAACAATGAAATTGTACTGGCGATTCAAAATTCTTTAGATACAGGTTCTGCTTATAAATTGACCACTACATTTGAGCCTATTAAACCAATGCTTTGGGCAAAGTAAATTTTTTGTATCGGTGTTTATCGGTGTTTATCGGTGTTCGCCTTCCCAAAAAATATTGGACTCATGAAATGACTTACAGCCACAAAAAAGTCAGTGAATAACGAACACAGATGCACACAGATACACACAGATGGATTATCGGTGTTCGTTATACCAAATTACTTCTTCAATCTACTTTCGACGTCAGCTTGAAAATATACTGAGGCTATGTGTGTATGAAATTACTGGTGACAGGAGCATCTGGTTTACTTGGGCAGTATACTGTTGCTGAGGCACTGCGACGTGGGTTTCAGGTGCGCGCTGTTGTAAGACAAATAAGTAATGAAAATCTGCCTTGGTGTAATCATCCAGGATTGGAATTAGTACGCGTAGATTTACAGGAACAAAAGTTAGATAACATAGTTGCTGCATTGCAGGGTGTGAATGTGGTACTACATATAGCAGGAACTACAAAGGGTGACTTTGCTACTCAGTATGCCAGTAATGTGGTGGTGACAGAGAACTTACTGAAGGCAATGGTTTTGTCAGGGGTGTTACGATTAGTGGCTATTAGTTCTTTTGCAGTTTTTGATTACCTGCGAATTAAGTCTGGTGAAACCATTACTGAAGATTCACCGATTGAGTGCGAACCTCCAGTACGGGATGTCTACGCCCAGACGAAGCTGATGCAAGAAGAGATTGTGCGTGATTTTGAGGCAAAATATTGTGGAAAGGTGACGATTCTTCGCCTTGGGATGATTTACGGGCGAGGACATTTGTGGAATGCTCTTGTTGGTGCTAAAGTTAGCGATCGCTTCTGGATTCGCATTGGTGCTAACGCTGAAATGCCTCTGGTTTATGTAGAAAACTGTGCAGAAGCGATTGTCACAGCCGCCCAATGTGATGCGGCGATTGGTCAAACTCTGAATATCGTCGATGACGATTTGCCAACTCAGGATGTGTATGCACAGAAATTAGCAAAAATAATACCAAATTCACCTAGTACTATTACCATCAGCTGGACGGTAATGCGCCTTATGGCTCGTTCTATTTGGCTGTGTAATCAATTGCTTTTGGCTGGTAAGATGCAACTACCTCACATTTTAATACCGGCAAGATTACACGCCCGCTTCAAACCTTTACACTATAGCAATGCTCATGCCCAGCAAGTATTGCACTGGAAACCAAAGTATTCATTTGTTACTGCCTTAGAACGTAGTTGTAGCGATGCTGGTTTGTTGCATGTCTAAGCTTCTTTTATTTCTGCGTTGTTTATATTTTTGCTAATAACTAAAAATCAGGCGTTGCTGAATCTGGTCATGAATTATGTTTGTATACATTTTTGTAGAGACGTAGCATTGCTACGTCTCTACATATCCGTGAATTGTAAATTCATATCTTGATTCAGCAATGCCAAAAATCACTATGAGGTTGATTGTATGCGTATTGCTTACTTAACTGGAGAATACCCCAGGGCGACAGACACCTATATCCAGAGAGAAGTTATAACCCTACGAGAAATGGGCGTGGATGTACACACATTTTCCGTTCGGCGCACAGATGATAGACATATGGTTGCGCTAGAACAGAAACAAGAACGCGATCGCACTTTCTACATTCTCCCCCCAAACCCAATCCATTTACTTTTGGCACACCTGAGTTTACTGCTGGCTTCCCCTAAAAGATATCTCAAGGCTATCAAACTGGCATTCACAACCAGTCAGCCAGGGTTACGAGGCGGCTTATATCAATTTTTCTACTTCTTAGAAGCGGGTATTCTAGCTCAAGAAATTAAACAAAGACAAATTAACCATCTGCATAACCATATTGCGGAAGCTAGTGGTACTGTTGCCATGCTGTCTGCCCAAATGGGTGGTTTTACGTACAGTTTTACACTTCATGGCCCGTATATCTTCTTGCGTGCATATCAATGGCGGCTGGATGAAAAAATCAAGCGATCGCTATTTGTATGTTGTATAAGTTACTATGCTCGTAGCCAGGGCATGATTTTTGCACCTATTGAAAAGTGGAATCGAATGCATATTATTCATTGCGGTATCGATCCAGCATTGTTTGATATGGTTTCTCACAATGAATCAGGAAAACGCCTACTGTTTGTGGGGCGACTGGCAGAGGCAAAAGGTTTACCAATATTACTGGAGAGCTTAACTTTATTAAAACAAACTCATGCAGATATCATCTTAACAATTGTCGGTGATGGCCCAGACCGTCAAAAGTTGGAACAATTGACCATTGATTTGGAATTAACTCAAAACGTCAATTTTGTTGGCTATAAATCTCAGGCTGAGGTACGCAAATATTTTCAGCAAACAGATGTTTTTGTGATGTCTAGCTTTGCAGAAGGAGTACCAGTAGTATTGATGGAAGCAATGGCAGCTGGTGTACCTGTGGTGGCTACCCAGATAGCAGGCATCAGTGAATTAGTAAAAAATGGCGTAAATGGCTACCTTGTTCCACCTGGTGAACCCAATATACTCGCGGAGCGTATAGAAAAATTACTGAATAATCATTTAATTAGAGTAAAATTTAGCACATTAGGTCGAGCCAAAGTAGAAATAGATTTTAACATCCACTATGAAGTTGCACGATTGCATCGCCTCATGACAAGTGCTTTGAATGGACATGTAGAACCAATTCGTCCCTGTATTCCAGAAAATCTAGTTTCTTTGACTGCATGTGAAACAGTAACAACTTCTGTTTCAAGTTGATATAAATGTGTTCTCTGTTATGAAATAAATTGATAAACCACTGAGACACACAGAACACAAAGTGAAGACAGTAGATATTACGGCTTAAGTATTTGCTTTTAAAAATATGACATCTATAAAAAAACTTGCTATTCGTGGAGCAATCTGGACTATTGTTGGTTTCGGAAGTATTCAAATTCTAAGATTTGGCAATAATTTAATTTTGACTCGCTTACTACAACCAGAGTTTTTTGGTTTGATGGCTTTAGTAAATACCTTAAGAATGGGTCTGGAACTTTTTTCAGATATAGGTGTTGCTCAAAATATAGTTAATAGTAAAAGAGGTGATGAACCGACTTTTTTAAATACTATTTGGACTCTGCAAGTAATTCGTGGTGCAGTCATTTGGTTTGTTGGTCTAATTCTTGCGTTTCCAATAGCTAATTTTTACAACGATCAACGTTTACTATGGTTAATTCCGATTGTTGTATTTACTTCATTTATTGAAGGCTTTAACTCTACCAGTTTACACACTCTGCATCGTCAGATGAAACTGGGGAAACTTTCCATTTATGAACTTCTTTTTCAGGTATGTTATTTCTCTACGCTCATAGGTTTGGTTTGGTTGTATCCAACTATCTGGTCTTTAGGTATCGCAATAGTAATTTCAGGAATATATAAATTGGTTAGTAGCTACTGGTTAATACCAGAATATTCTAATCGTTTGGCATGGGAACCAAAAGCAGTTAAAGAAATTCTTTCTTTTAGTAAGTGGATGTTTATCGCATCAACATTAATGTTTGCTGCTGAACAAACTGACCGCCTTGTTTTAGCTAAATTATTGTCATTTGAAATATTAGGTATATACACAGTAGCGTATACTCTGTCCAATATTCCTCGAGATGTGATCAGACAACTTAGCTTTAGAGTTATTTTTCCTGCAATCTCTCAACAATCTCACTTACCAAGGGCTACTTTGCGACAAAAAATTCTACCTCAACGGCAATTAATTCTATTAGGAACTGCAATTATATTAGCAGTATTAATAACTGTTGGAGATTTAGTAGTTGCCTTTTTATATGATCAAAGATACGCAGCAGCCACTTGGATGATGCCTGTTTTATGTACTGGCATTTGGTTTTCCTTGCTATTTTACACTACCAGTCCTGCTTTGTTAGCTATTGGGAAGCCCCTATATTCAGCCCAGAGTAATTTTGCTAGATTCGGAATCATAGCTTTGGGTGTACCTTTAGCATATCAAAACTTCAACGTATTAGGAGCAATTATTGTGATTGCATTTAGTGATTTACCTTTATACTTAGTTAATCTCTATGGACTCTGGCGGGAAAAACTTTCTTGTTTTATTCAAGATATGCAAACAACTGCTTTTTTTCTCGGGGTACTAGCTTTATTTTTAATAATTAGGAATTCTTGGGGATTTGGTCTTCCGATTCAATCATTATTCTAAATATTAGTTTCATATGCGATCGCTCTGCTTTATTCTGCTGGCATGATAATAAAAGAGAATGTATCCAACCACACCAATGCAAAACCAACCGGATGAATTTTTACATACACCATCTATAAAAGAGGATTGGGGTGGAGATGGTAGAGGGTGCATGAATCTTTCAGGAAGACGCACTGCCATTTCCAAAGAATATTTACCTCACCAATACCAATTTTTTGACACTAATGCTGTGCAAGAAGAGTGCAAGTGGCGGATTAACGGAATACCAGAGGAAGTAATTTCTGCAAGACGTCGGTTGTTGACATGGCATGAATGTGGTGCATCAACTTCTAGAGTAGTTCTACCAAGGCAGTTTGAAGCTCCTTCTGGTATATTTACAGCTGATTTAGAGATATTCGTGCTTAAGGGTGCAATTCAAGTAGGCGAGTGGCGGTTAAGCAAGCATGGTTACTCTTTTATTCCAGCAGGAGTAAAATTTGGGCCTTGGAAAGTGTTAGGTGATAAAGAAGTTGAAATCCTCTGGATGGAGAATGGTTTTCTTGAGTATAGAAATGCCGAAAACAATCATCCAGATGCTAATTTAAGTGATTTTATTCCAGCATTGGATAGTAAATTATTAGCGTGGAGTAAGACAGATACTGTGCAATTTGTACAAGCAAGTAAGAAGTGGCTCAGGAAAGATAGTAATGGAGGGGGAGTATGGCTACTTGCTATCTTGCCCCATTATGAAGGTAAATATTCAGAAATACAATGTTATAACGAAGAAGGTTATTGCCTAGCCGGATACTGTGATGTAGGAGATTACAGGTTCTTAAAAGACCACTTTTTGTATTGTCCAAGTTTTAGTACTATTCCCAAACACAGAACAGATGATGGCTGCTTATTTTTGATTCGAGTTGATAGAGATTTATCAAAAGTGAGTACAGTCTTGTCATATGCACCTGGAGATACCTAATGATTAGACAAAGTAATGTGTCGGGTATTCTTTGTGGATTGGCGGTTTAGACCAGAAACCAAAGTTAAACACTTTGATCTCACCCTAGAAGCTGTTACAAGGGTTCCACCTTCTAGTTCGACACTTCGACTACTATCTCATCAAGCGTTTCAAATAGCGTCCAGTTGGTGAACCTAGAACTTGTCCGTTGTGATAGATTAAATTCCCTCGCAAAAAGGTTGTTTTTACCCGTCCAGTTAACTCCAATCCTTCAAAGGGGGTATAACCTTGCTGTGACTGCGACTCAGTCGCGCGGACAACAAAGGTTTCATTAGGATCTAACAGCACCAAATCTGCATCGTAACCAACAGCAATATCACCTTTGGAACTTAACCCAAACCTCCGCGCAGGATTCCAGCTTAATAACTCGGCCATACGATTGTAAGACATGCCACGCTTGCTACCTTCACTAAAAACACCGGAAAGTAGGTATTCTGTGCCACCAAAGCCAGATTTAGCCAGCCAAATATTATTCGGATCTTTCTGAGAGGCTTTCTTTTCGGCTGAACAACAAGCGTGATCGCTGACAATCCAATCAACTTGGCGATTAAGTACAGCTTGCCACAGGTATTCTACGTCTGCACGGGAACGAATGGGGGGGTTCACCTTTGCCCATTTGCCTGTAGGTGTATCTATATCTAATAGAAGATGTCCTACAGTTACTTCCCGGCGAAAATTGATGTGAGGAAAGATTGTTTGCATCATCAAAGCAGCTTCTACTGCTTTGCGGGAACTGAGGTGTAACAAATTAATATTAAGACAATTAGTTTCGTGTGCCAAGTAGGAAGCAATGCAAATGGCTAACCCTTCAGAATGAGGCGGACGCGCTGCACTATATGCTTTTAAACCAGTGAGGCTGGAGTCTTGCTGGACAATTTTGGTGTAGGCGTTAAGGATTTCGGCTACTTCGCAATGGAGACTGAGACTCAGGCGATCGCTTGCTTCGGGATACAATTCCCTCAGCTTGGTCAGACCACGCATGATAAATTCAAAGTGAGCAAAGTCATACCTTTCCTCTTTATTAATCATCAAAAATAGATTTTGTTGATCGGAAAGACCATGCAAACCATAGCCACCGTAGAACATAAAAATTTTAAATGACCCAATCCCATATTCCTCAAATAGCATTTGCATCTCATCGATATGAGACGCGCTAATTGGGGCAATATGATAACCATAATCAACAAAAAAATTCCCTTGTGATAGTGCCAACACTTCCGGAAAAAAATCTCTGTAAGAGCCGCCTTTGTTGAGATAATACTGCCCTGTACGGATATAATTCAGACTTGTAGTCACACCTCCAGTTGCTGCTACTTTGCTTTCCGTCACCGCATCTTGGTCAAGTGGTTGATAAATACCGATGTGCATATGGGCATCAACAACCCCAGGAAACCCCAGCAAATTTTGGGCATCAAACACCTCTTTGGTTTCGTCTGGGCTAATATAAGGTGCAATTTGGGCAAATTTCCCATCCTTAATTCCCAAATCAACCAGTTCCACTGCATCCTGATGGGGACGCACTACCCGCACATTTTTAATAATTTTATCTAATACGGGAGCTTCAGACACAGTATACCTCGGACTAAAATGAGTACAGAACCTAAAGTTTTATTTAATGCTCAAAAATGATACGTAGCGCTCAGGAACTTTGTATACCAAAAAGGATAAATATTCTTTGTGTCTTGGAGTCTTTGTGGTTGGTGATTTTTTTCACCACTAAGACACTAAGGCACTAAGGGTTAAAGGCGTTTGCAGTCAAGACTTTAACCTTAAATATTTAAGCACTAAAGTCCTAACTACAAACTTATCAAAAGTTTTACAATCAACTACCACTATGTAACAGTTTTTTATGCAATCCTCTTCAGGAGAAAAGATAATGGAAAGTTTTAATGAGTATCATCTCGACCCAGAACAATTTCCTTTCCTCAAAAGCCTTCAAGAAAATTGGCAGGTGATTAGAGATGAGTTTACATATTTTATTCACAATGCATCTCCAGAAGAATTAAGGTTCACTTATGATGTTCTGGGTCCTAAGAGTAAAACGATTAAAACCAAAGGTAGTGCAAAATATAGTGCTTTTGGGATTTTATTTCAAGGTTTGTTTATTGAAGAATATATTCAAGTTCATCAAATTCAATATCCAGATTATGCAATGGATGAGGCTGTAAATAAAGCAGTTACGTTAAGAGAAAAATATTTTTCAAATTTGGCTAAAGTTATAGAGAAAGTCAATTTTGTTGAAGATAATATTCTTAGAAATGTGTATTTTGGTACATTCCATCCAGGCTTAGATATTAAGCTGCATGTGAACTATAATCCTCACATGAATCGTGGGTATTTAGGATTGATTGTGCCAGAAGGGGATGTGGCGATGAAAATATGCCATGACAAGCTTTATTGGCATGAAGGGGAATTCATGGTTTTAGATCATAGCTATCCCCACTGTCCGCATAATTACACTAATTATGATAGAACTGTCTTAGTTGTGGACTTTTTTAAACCGGATTGGTCTAGAAAAGAAGCGATTCAGTTTGAAAAAGAGCAAGTCGCACAAAGAATGGAAGATAATCCTTACAGTTTGGGTGTTTTTGGGAAAAGTGATAAAGCCAAAGAAGAAGATTTTATTAAGTATGGTTTAGCTCATCAGTTGGAGTGGGATAAAGCCTTATCAGTGAGCAGTTAACAGTAAGTAGTGGTGTGGCAAGGTTAAAATAGTGCAGTAAATCTCTTTTTCTATCTGGTGTGTTCTCTGCGGTTTATTAATGCACAAATTTAGTCTTATCAGCCCACTACAATTTACCTAATTGGCGTCTTCAGAAATAAAAGCTAAACTTAAAATTTGTATTAGGATGGCAAAAACCTACAGAAAGTTAATAGGAAAGCAAATTAGTCAAGATTTTAAATCCGCTGTTGAAATTATAGAAATTCCTATTCCTATACCTGATAATAATCAGCTTTTAATTAAAAATAAGTTTGCTGGGATCAATGCTGGTTTTGATACCTTACTTTGCCAAGGTAAAGTCCCCTATGTTAACTTAACTCCTCCTTTTGATTTAGGTGTAGAAGCTGTCGGTGAAGTTGTTGCTGTAGGAGATAATATTCAAAATTTCCAAGTAGGTGATGCTGTTGTAACTACTGTGCGGGGAGGAGGTTATCGCGAGTACCAAGTTATAGATGCTAATCTTGCAGTCAAAGTTCGCCAAGCAACACCAGAAGTACTAACTCTCATGCCTACCGGAATATCAGCTTTGGTAGCATTAGAAAAGGTAGGAGAAATGAAAAACAATGAAGTGGTTTTAGTGACAGCAGCAGCAGGGGGAACAGGACATATTGCGGTACAGTTGGCAAAGTTAGCTGGTAATCATGTGATTGGTACTTGTGGTTCACAAGTGAAAGCGGAATTGTTACAAAAATTGGGTTGCGATCGCACTATTAACTACCGCAGCGAAAATCTCAATCAAGTCCTCAAAAATGAATATCCCAATGGTATTAACCTAGTTTTCGATTGTGTCGGAAAGCAAGTTTTTGATACTTGTGTAGAAAATCTCGCAATCCGAGGACGTTTAGTTGTAGTTGGTTTTATTTCCGAATATGGCAAAGATTTAGAACAAGTCACACAACCTCGTATGTATCACAAACTTTTTTGGAAAGCTGCTTCTGTACGCGGTTTTCTTATGCCTCTTTATCAAGAATATGCTACCGCAGCACGCGATCGCTTGTTAAATCTGTTCTATACCAATCAACTTAAAGTAGCCATTGATCCAACCCAATTTCACGGTATAGAATCCATCCCCACAGCAATTGAATATTTACTCAGTGGTAAAAATTGCGGCAAAGTAGTTGTAAAACTATAAAACTTCAGCGTAAACACACACAATGCCAGAAATTGAATCTAATCCCCAATCCCTTCCCTAGGAAGGAAGGTGTTTGGGTTGAAAGTCTTAGTTAGTCAGCTTTAAGCTGACTTCAGCAACTAGCAACAATTTATTTTAGGGCAAAGTTTTGGGCTAATTGAGATTGCTGGACATTATTAAGTTACTACAAAGTCTAACCAAATATGCTACCAATAGAACGAACTAAATTCTGTGGTTGCATCGCATCGGTGGCGGCGGTGGGTTCATAACCACAGTGAACCATACAATCTGCACATTTGGGATTACCACTTGCACGACCGTATTTTTGCCACTCGGTTTTTTCCATCAGTTCATCAAAGGTGGCGTAATGCCCTTCATTTAATAAATAACAGGGTTTTTGCCAACCCAGAACACTGTAACTCGGACTACCCCAAGGTGAACATTCATAGTCTTTCTCTCCAGTGAGAAAATCTATAAATAGTGGGTTATGGTTAAAGTTCCAGTTTTTCTGACCTGCTTTGTAAGGAGCTAAAATTTCTCTAAATAAAGCCCGTGTTTGTTCTCGCTTGAGAAAATGTTCTTGATCGCTTGCCCACTCATAACTATAACCAGGGGAAATCATCATCCCATCAATGTTGATGGTACTGAGGAAATCAAAAAACTCCTGCATTTGTTTAGAATCGACACCCTGAAAAACAGTAGTGTTAGTTGTAACGCGAAATCCTTTGGCTTTCGCAGCACGTATAGCTTGCACCGCAGTGTCAAAGACACCTTTGCGATTTACACAATGATCATGCCAATCTCGCATTCCATCGAGATGTACACTGAACGTCAAATAAGGTGAAGGTTGAAATTTATCTAAGCTCTTTTCTAACAACAAGCCATTAGTACACAAGTAAACAAACTTTTTGCGCTCAATCAATCCTTGCACAATCTCGTCAATTTGAGGATGCAGCAGTGGTTCCCCACCAGGAATAGAGACTATAGGCGCACCGCATTCTTCTGCTGCTGCAAAACACTCCTGTGGAGTTAGGTTACGCTTGAGTATATCTGTGGGATGCTGAATTTTGCCGCAGCCAGGACAGGCAAGGTTGCAACGAAACAGAGGTTCCAACATTAAAACCAAGGGGTAACGCTTACGTCCCTTCAAACGTTGGGTGACGATATATTTGCCGACTTCTAATGCTTGCTGAAGATTAATAGCCATCTAAGCTTACTCCCCACTTTTTCAGTTAAATATATTGTGCCGTAAGTCTGTAGTTGTAGTGGGAGACACTGAGCAGGAAGTGAAGAATTAAAAATCAACCACCGATAAACTATAGATGCACACAGATAGACTATCGGTGTATATCTGTGTGCATCTGTGTTCGTTTGTAAACAACACTTAGATAGCTTTACCAGTCCATCTTAGATAGGAATTAGACTCTTAATTTAGCGCAGCAACCTCAAAATCCCATCGCCGCAGCTACAGCGTGGACTTCCGATTCAATGCCTTGTTTAAATTGGCTGTTGCTGTGTTTAATGGCTGTATCTGGGTCTTTTAAACCATTACCTGTGAGGACGCAAACTACTGTTGCACCTGTGGGAACTTGGTCTTTGACCTGCAATAAGCCTGCGACGGAAGCAGCACTGGCTGGTTCGCAGAAAATTCCTTCTTCTGATGCCAATAGGCGATAGGCTTCGAGGATTTCGTCATCAGTGACAGAGTGGAAATTTCCCATACTGGCTGATTTGACGGCTACTGCTTTTTCCCAACTGGCGGGGTTGCCAATTCTAATGGCTGTAGCGAGTGTTTCTGGATGGGGTATGGGTTCTCCTTTGACAAGGGGCGCTGCACCGGCTGCTTGGAAACCCATCATCCGAGGCAGGCGATCGCACTTCCCAATTTGGTGATATTGACAAAATCCCATCCAATATGCTGTGATATTTCCCGCATTACCCACAGGAATACACAGCCAATCAGGAGTATTACCAAGAACATCCACTATTTCAAATGCTGCGGTTTTTTGCCCTTCTAGGCGGTAGGGGTTAACTGAATTCACCAATGTGACTGGATAGCTTTGCGCCATTTCCCGGACAATTTCTAAGGCACGGTCAAAGTTACCTTTAATTGCCAGTACCTCTGCACCATACAAGAGTGCCTGCGCCAATTTACCCAGCGCTACATAACCATCGGGAATCAATACAAAGGCACGCATTCCCCCACGTCGAGCATAGGCTGCTGCTGCTGCTGAGGTGTTGCCTGTACTCGCACAAATTACCGCCTTGGCCCCTGCTTCTTTGGCTTTGGAAATTGCCATTGTCATACCTCGGTCTTTGAAGCTACCAGTTGGGTTAAGACCGTCATACTTGACAAAAACACGTACTTGTCTGCCAATGCGTTGTGCGATCGCAGGAACTGGTATCAGAGGTGTGTTACCCTCCAGCAGGGTGACAACTGGTGTTGTTTCGCTGACAGGCAAGTAGTCGCGATACTGCTCTATGAGTCCGGGCCAGGGTTGGCGATGAGATGTAGTTGCAGACAGGCTCAAGGTCACGAGTTTTCAGGGCTTGTTAAATGTTGTTGGGTGTTGGTTGTTGGGTGTTGGTTGTTTGAAAACCACTAACAAACAACTAGTTCGTAGAATGTCAGTTTATCGTTTTAGATGTCTGTCTGGAAAGGTTTACGCGACATTTTTTGACACTCCTTAACTGAGAAATTTAACCAGTTCTTTTTGCACGCTTAACATCGCTGTGGAATTTATGAGATTAATATTCAGTCAAAGGCGCTTCCTGAGCTTCTTCGGTGGGATCACCAAAGCACAAGAGCGTGGAAAAATCCTTGGCTTTGCTGTCTCTGATTTTCCATATAAATTAAGGACA
Source organism: Fischerella major NIES-592 (assembly GCF_001904645.1). Lineage (NCBI taxonomy): Bacteria > Bacillati > Cyanobacteriota > Cyanophyceae > Nostocales > Hapalosiphonaceae > Fischerella > Fischerella major. The sequence continues at coordinate 219,723 of NZ_MRCA01000006.1, forward strand.
CCTGCTCCAATGACTTCTGCTTCTACCCTTTTTTCCTCGACAATTCAATCAGATCAAGAAAATATAGCTGTTGTCGCTCCTACCACAGAAACACCATCAATAATTGACGATGAAGACTTTTTCTCAGCGCAACCTCTCAACATTTTGTTGGTAAACGACGATGGTTACCAGGCAGAAGGCATTAAAGTTCTCTACGAAGCACTTGTAGCAGCTGGACATCATGTTACCTTAGTTGCACCCAAGCAGCAGCAAAGTGGTAAAGGAACTGCTATCGACGCAGACAAAATTTTTCAGCCGACTGAGGTTGTTAACTACGCAGAAAACCAGTGGTATGTTGATGGCACACCAGTTGTAACTACTCTGGCAGGGTTAGATTATATCCTGCAAGATCATCCGCCTGATTTAGTAATTTCTGGTATCAACGAGGGTGAAAACCTCGGTTATGGTGCGATTTCTTCTGGAACACTCAGTGCGGCAGTTACAGCCTTACAAAAGGGAATTCCGGCGATCGCGATCAGTGCAGGTATCAAGTTAGAGGAAACGAGTGAGGATTATCCCAGCACCCAGGAAGCATACGAGATTGGTGCTAAGTATGTGGTTGATTTGATAGCTCAACTCCAAGAAACTCAAGCAGGTGAAACTTTACTCCCAAAAGGTGTGGGATTAAATGTGAATATCCCTGCTGACAAAGTCGTGAAGGGTGTTTCCTACACTGGTTTTGATGAAGCTACAAGTTTGGCATTACGCTTTGGTGATTTACCCAGTGGAGGACAAAGCTTGTTGTTAACCTCAGAGTCACTTGCGACTGGGGAAGTACCTGATCTTGATTCCGAAGGCGAGCAATTCTTGGCAGGACGAATTACTGTTACATCTATAGATGGTAATTGGAGTGCTGAAGCAGATCGGCGGGAAGTAATCAGTGATCGCCTTGGTGAGGTGACAATTTTGCCTGTTGTGAAACCTCTCAACATTTTGTTGGTGAATGATGACGGTTACCAGGCAGAAGGTATTAAGATTCTTTACGAAGAGCTAGTGGCAGCTGGACACTATGTCACGTTGGTTGCACCCAAGCAACAGCAAAGTGGCAAAGGCACTTCTATCAATACAGATCAACTTTTCCAACCAATTGAAGTTGTCAGCTATGGCGAAAACCAGTGGTATGTAGATAGTACACCAGTTGTCACCACAAAGGCTGGATTAGATTACATTTTGTCAGACAATCCCCCAGATTTAGTGATCTCTGGTATTAACCAGGGTGAAAACATTGGTTTGTCGGCTGTATCGTCGGGCACACTGAGTGCGGCTGTGACTGCTGTTTTAGAAGATATACCTTCTATTGCCGTCAGTGCAGGCATTAAGTTAGAGGAAGCGCAACAAAACTACCCCAGCACTCAGAAAGCATACAGAGTTGGTGCTGAATACATTGTTAACCTGATTGCTCAACTCCAAGCTACACAGGCAGAAGATATCAGCATTTTACCAACAGGTATTGGTCTGAATGTCAATATTCCGGCGGTTGATAATATTAAGGGTGTGGCTGTAACAGAATTTGACCAGGCAACTAGTTTAGGATTTCGTTTTGGCAACCTGCCCCTCACTTTCGGTGAAGGACAGGGCTTGTTATTAGTTCCTGGTACTCCTAGTGACAATCCTAACCCCATTTCTGAAGGTGAGCAATTTTTAGCAGGTTACATTACAGTGACGCCATTCGATGGTGACTGGGGTAGCAACCAGAGCGATCGCCAACTCCTTGCGGCAAAATTATCTCAAGCACTGCTTGGTGATGCAGATGACCCTGCTATCTGGGTAAATCCCGATAATTCAGAACAGAGCTTAATTATTGCCACGCTTAAAGATGGTGGACTGGTAACTTTTAATTTAGATGGCAGTGTCAATCAAGATTTGACAGTCCGTCCTTACGGTGATGAACGCTACAATAACGTAGATTTAATTTACGGCTTTGACCTGAATGGAAAAATAGTGGATCTGGCAATTGCTAGCGATCGCCAAAATGATACTCTAGTGATTTGGACTATTGACCCAGATACTCACCAACTCACTGAAGTGACTGCTGATGATCTCAATGATCCCACTGCTACGATATTTGGGATTGATGATGGTGAACAAACTGCCTATGGTGTTGCCACTTATACTAGTCCTACTTCTGGAGATGCTTACGTATTTGTCAGCCAACGAGAAAATAACCAGATTGCTCAACTAAAACTGATCGCTAACCCAGATGGTACAGTCAGCGCCAAGACTGTCCGCATACTCTCTGTACCTGCCAATGACCTAGAAAATCCCCAATTTGAGGGTATGGTTGTTGACCAAGAATTGGGTGATCTCTACGCAGCCCAAGAACAACGTGGTATCTGGAAGTTTTTGGCAGAACCCAATGCTGAGTCTGCTGGTGAGTTGATTGAAGCAGTAACACCAGAAGGAAATGTCATTACACCAGATGCAGAAGGCTTAACAATTTACTACGGTGCTAATCGTACAGGATATTTGATCGCTTCTAGTCAAGGTGATAGCACTTTTGCGGTATTTAGGCGTGAAGGTGAAAATGAGTACTTGGGTAGTATTGTGATTGGTGATGGTAATGGCATCGATGGGGTGCAAGAATCCGACGGTGCAGCAGTGATTAACACTCCCCTGGGTTCGGAATTTCCTTATGGTTTATTAGTTGTGCATGACGGTGACAACGAACCAGCCCTGCTAGTAGAAGATGATGGGGAAATTGAAAATATCAATTCCAACTTCAAGTACATAGACTGGCGTGAATTTGCGATCGCCTTTGAGAACCCTTTAGATATTGCTCCCATCAGCTATGATCCTCGTCATCCCGGTTCAGATTTTTTGATTACAGCCAATATAGTAGGAACTGATGAGGATGATCGCTTGTTTGGGAGAAAAACCAATGAAAGACTGCTAGGTAAAGCAGGTAACGATTGGCTGTTTGGCTGTGCTGGTCATGACATTCTCTTGGGTGGAGACGGTAACGATTTCCTCAATGGTGGGAAAGGAGATGATACATTAAGTGGAGGGGATGACCGAGATGTGTTTTTCTTATCCCTAGATCAAGGCCAAGATGTGATTACTGACTTTACCGTCGGCGTGGATTTACTCGCTTTGTCAAAAGGACTCACCTTTAGTAATCTGGCGATCGCTCAAGATAATAACAATACTATTATTAGTGTCGCTGACAATTGTGACATCATAGCTACTCTGACAGGTGTTCAGGCAAATACCATCACTAGTGGAAGTTTTATAAGTCTTTAGTGGTTAGTTGTTGGTTGTTGGTGGTTGTAGAGACGTGCCATGGCACGTCTCTATATTGGTTAGTAGTTAATAGTCTTTACTCCTCACACTCCCGATCGCCCCTAATCCCCTTTGGGGATCGGTGAGTTCCCCATCTCCCCACCCTTCCGATTGTTCCAATCCCTAAGGAACAAAGTGATTTTTTTGCTGTCATTAACTACATATTTCAAAGTGAGTTACAAGGGCAAGGGAAAATAATATATTTTTTTAACAATTCTTTAAACTTGCCTATTATAATATCTCTAATGGTGTGAGTTAAGTTACGGGTGACTTAGTAAGCAATGTCTACATCTGGTATTTCTGAACGTGAATCCCATGCTGCTTGGGCAACAAAGCTAGAAAAGTGTTTTAATCAAGTAGATCAGCAAGTCAAATTTATGCACTTGCAGGCAGAAGTAGATTGTCTGCTACAGCAGTTGCAACATTTAAAGATGCAAAAATTGGCAGCCATTGATAAAGAAGAATAGGCAGTACCTCAAAAACAAAACTTGTCTGTAACAAGTGCTGTTAGAGATGTCAGTGTGAAATTGTGGCTCTGGATAACAGTTGTCATCAATCAGTGTCCGAATTCTTAGTAATTGGCATTCTCTAGCAGTAACGTAAATAGACTTAGGAATTGTAAGTTTAGCGATCGCTACTAAAAAATATTGAGAATTGTTCCTGGTAATTATATAGTCTACCCAATAAACAATTCAGTTACCAGTTACTTATTAACTGATAACTGATCACTGTTCACTGTTCACTGATCACCTGTGCTAGGAGAGTTTGAATGTACGCTAGTGATTCTTTGGTGATTTGAGTTTGCCCTTGTAGGAAAGTGTTGGCACGTTCTTGTCCTTGCTGAACTGCTATTATTAAAGCTCCCCATGCTTGCACTTCTGACCGCTTAGGATTGACCTGTAAGGCTGTTTCGACGCGATTCCACAATCTTCCTCTGTCTGCCTTAAGCAAAGTGGCGATTTCTTGAGCATTTTGTGGTGATGCTTCAAATACTTGTAATGCTTTTCCCCAGCGACCGTCAATTAAATCTGCCAGTACTTGTTGACTAGGACTTGCCCAAGTTGTATCTGCTTGGGTTTTGGTCAGCTGAGAGTGTAGGCGAATCATATCAATTTGTGCCTGTGCTGCTGCTGGCATTTTGTCCCGACGCTGTTTTTGGATGAATTGCAACCATTCCCAAGCTGGTGTCCATAGTCCACTTTTGGCGATCAAAAGGGCGTCTTGGTAAGCAGCATCGTTGAGGGCGGGTGTTTGCAGGGAAATTTGTTCTAATTGGATGGGGTTGAGGACAAAGTTGGATGGTTTAACCTGATAGATATTGAGTTGGGGTTCCAAACCTACTGTTTGATCTACAACTAGTTCTTTTGCACCACCACCAGTTACCTGCTGCCATTTTGGGAGTTGTCCAGAAGGACTTGTCCAAGACAACATCAGTTGTAGGTTAGTGCGTTTGGGGTTGTAGTGAAAAATGTAACCATAGGCGATCGCTTGTGATTCTTGCTGGTGCTTACCCTGTGCATAAAGCCAAATACCAGAAGATGATGTCTCACCTTCCAAGCGTCCTATCTCTCTGACTGGTAAAACAAAGTTGGAACCTTGGTTTTCAGATGTAGCATCAACAGAGGGAGAAACGACAAATGATTCTTCTAGTCCAGTGATAGATAGTTGAGTTGCCAGAGTGTAGTATTTTTCAGCTTTTGATTTTAGTTCTAAGTTTTGTGAACGTTGATAAACTCTCAGTTCCACAATTTCTCGGCAATCTGATCGACAATTGTGAGCTTGTTTGAAAACTGGCAGTAAAAAAGTTTCTATTTCACCGCTTTCTAGGGGGAGGATATCTCCGGCAATAGTACCTTGTTGTTCCAGGGCAGATTGAATTTGTGGTAGGGTTTGGGGATTTTCGTCGTGGGTAAGAGATTTTACCCATGTAGGCAGAAGTTTATTTAACCAAGTGACTTTATCAGGATTGATCATCAATTCGATACTTACCCAAGCAAAAGCCACAACTAAGCAAGCACTACCTAGTAAGATGGCGATCGCTAATTTTGACGCCAATCCAGAGGAAGTTTTCTTAGTCTTAACTTTTCGACGCAGAACCGGACGCCCACCTTGTTGAGAATTTTCTGTGGGAAGCTGGGATGTTTTGACAATTTTCTTAGCTTTTTTAACAATTCGTTTTTTAGTAGTGTTGGTAGCAGATGGTTTTGGTGCTGGGTTTGGTGGGCGGTTAACCATACTTTTATTTTCAGTAATAATAGCGAGATTTTTGATGAGTTTTTTATTTTATACTCGCGTTCTCAAGAAATTGCCTAGAAAAAGAAGTGTAAATTTGTACAAATAAGTAATTTTACGAATGACGTTAAAAAGATATTTTGAATAAGCCCTATCGTTGAGAGTGTGTGAGCGAAGTGTAAAAAGTTGAACAAAAGTCAAAGTAGGGTAATTGCGTACTTATTAGTAACGGTAGTCAACGGATTACCGACACAAGCGATCGCTATTGCCACAGACAAGACGGGAGAAACAACAGAGAGCTTTTCTGTTACTTCTCCTGCTTCTGTTGAAGATCCGATGGCACAAGTGACATCAGTATCTCAACTGCGAGACGTCCAACCCACAGATTGGGCATTTAGTGCATTGCAATCTTTAGTGGAAAGATATGGTTGCATTGCAGGTTATCCCAATGGAACTTATCGTGGCGATCGTCCCCTCAGCCGCTATGAATTTGCCGCCGGGTTGAATGCATGTTTGGATCGAGTGAATGAATTTATTGCTACAGCGACGAGTGATTTAGTCACTCGCGAAGATTTAATTACTTTAGAAAAATTACAAGCAGAATTTGCTGCCGTACGAGGTCGAGTGAATAATTTAGGAGCCCCTACTGCTGAAATTACCGCTAATCAATTCTCCACAACAACCAAACTAAGTAGTTTTACTATAGTTGGTATGCAAGGACGCACTGACAATCGTGCTGATCTCAATCCTAGAGATGCTGATAATTTAGCGATGATGGTAGGGCCTCAAGGTATAATCATCTTAATTTATTTACGGAGATTTTCCTGTAGTCTGTTGCTTATCAAGTTGTTACCTTTTCATCCAATTTTTCAATACATATTTGCTCGTAGCGTTTACCTGCGCTTTCCCAAGTAAATTCATTTTCTATCAATAGTCTACCGTTGAAAGATAATTCATCCCGTAGTTGTGAGTTGCTAAATAGGTGGCTAATGGCACTAATATATTCAGCTGGATGATTTGCTCGTAGTGCGGTGAGTGGAACATTTGCGCCGTCTACAGCTAATCCTTCTAAACCGCGATCGCTTGCTACTACTGGAACACCAGCAGCCATGGCTTCTAAGGTTTTATTTTTAATTCCAAATCCTGTCCGCATGGGTACAACGCAAACAGTGGCTTTGTGCAAGTACTCTACCATTGAAGGTACACGTCCGGTCACAGTGATTCCTGGTTTTGCTTGCAGTGCTAAAACTTCTGGTACAGGACGAGAACCAACAATATCAAAAGTTGCATCTGGATAAAGTTCTTGAACTTTTGGTAAAACTTCATTGCTAAAAAAGCAAACGGCATCAATATTTGCTAGATTATCCATCGCACCGATAAAAACTAAACGATGTCCTCCCGGATCACTGGTGCGGTAAGGGAATGATTCTAAATCTACACCATTAGGAATTACAGTCATCTCAGCATTAGGATTAAACTGTTGCAGTTGAATTTGATCTTCTTGTGTAGTCGCAACAATGGCTGAAAATTTAGAGCAGTAGTTTTGTTCGTAACGTCGTAACAAAGGTAAGTTGATTTTATCTCGCCAAGGATTTTCAGAAATACCAATTTCTAATTGGTTACGACAGGTTCCATAAACAGAACTATGCACATTAACTATAGTTCTTACCTGTTTTTGAAAATGAGGTTTTATATAAATTTCATTAGCACTATGTTCGCAGGTAATCACATCACATTTTCCTGCCTGTACAAAATTATCAATCCACTCTTGCATTTCTCCAGAATAGCGGTTTAAGACACTCGGCGGAATCCCATCTTGCACAAAACTAGTAAATCGTTGGATTTTCTTTACTACACCGCCACTACTTCCCGAATCAGGAGGACGGTTGAAAACAACTAAATTATTTACCCACTTTTGTAACTCTGTAATTTCTGCGTCTGTGACATCAGCTTCTCGTTGAGTTACAAGAGTAACAGCATGGCGTTGACTAAGATACTTGAGTAAGTTAAACGTTCGCACCTGAGTTCCTCCCCGCGTTGGCGGATAAGGAAAAGTGGAAGATAACATCAAAATGTTCATAAAGGAATTTAGTTGGGAATAATATTGATTGAGTACAGTGATGTATACAGAATCACCTGTTGATATAGTTTATGCCATAATCTTAAACTCTACATATTTGAACTGACTGGAAAGCAAGCTCACCCCACTTTCAGCCCCTTTCCCTGGAAAAAGGGGAGGGTTTTTCATCTGTGTTCATGTACGCAATTGATGACGACTACATTAATAACTTCAATATCAAGATAATTTATCAGTATGAAAACAGTTGGTATTTATACTCTTGCTAATGATGCTGTCTATGACCAGTTGGTTGCGTTATTAAATAGTATTGAAAGAAATATTAGTCCAGATATCCCAGTTTGTATCATTCCCTATAATCAACAACTAAAGTTGATTACAGAAGAAATTAAGTCTAGACCAAATGTCAGTCTTTTTGAGAATTGGGAGTCAATTCAGCGTTGGGATAATTTTGTCAATCAAGTATGGGATGCTCATCCGAGAACTCAAGAATCTCGGTTAACTCGTCCTGGCTGGTACAAAGGTTTTGTCCATAGAAAATTTGCTGCGTTTGATGGAGATTTTGAAAGATTCATATTTTATGACGCCGACAGCTTGGCGATGAAGCCAATTAATGATGTCTTAATCAAACTAGACACTTACGATTTAGTATTTGATGATTGGGAACATGCCAAGCCTGAAGCTGCTACAGATATTAATCTTAAACTTGCTCAAAGTGCAACTAATATTGCAGAAGCCCAGTTACGTTCTAGAATTCATTGCAATAGTTTTTTTGGTTCTCACCGGGGACTTTTTGGAATTGATGAATTAAATAATTTAATGCACCGCCTGATTGAAAAAAGAGAAGTGCAATGGATAAATAAAAAATTTTGGTGGTCAAGCTCAGCTTTATTTAATTACATGACGATGGATAGCAAATATTCTATTTTTAATTATACTCTTAGTTCTAATAATGAAGATAAAACTGGAAATTGCGCTAATGCAGATTTATTTGTAAATATTGATAATATCCTTTACAACCAAGAGAGATTAAAACCTATTCATCGGATTCACTATATGAGCTACCCTGCTAGTGATTTTGCTCGTTTGTGTCATGGTGAAGATGTTGATATTCGTTATCGTGAAGAATTTTTATATTATCGATTTCTCAAACAACCAGAACAGAAACCACAGCAACTAAAACCGCTAACTGTGACAGCAAAGACGAATCAATTAATCAAAAAGGTGATGAAGAAAATTAAAAGAACTATTGCTTGATTTGGTGATTGGGAGATGATGGCTGAGCTAAATTTTTTTTGATTAATCGAACACAGATGCACACAGATAAACACCGATGAAGTTGCTCTTTAGAATTTTTATCCTATAAAATAATATGCCAAAAATCAGTATTTGCATTCCAACTTTTAACCGAGTCAAGCTTTTACCTTTTGCTATTGATAGTGTACTACAGCAGACTTATCAAGACTTGGAATTAATTATCTGTGACGATGGTTCGCATGATGGTACACCCAAGTTAATCTCGCAATACACTGATAGCCGAATTAGATATATTCGCCATTCGCAAAATATTGGTAAAAGCAACAATATGCGGGCTGGGTTTGAGGCTGCTACAGGTGAGTATTTTATCAAGTTTGATGATGATGATAGATTAACACCTGATTTTTTAGCACGTACAACCACTATTTTGGAGCAAGACCCTAGTATTGATTTTGTTGGTACTGATCATTGGATTATTGATATTGACAATATTAGAGATGAAGTCAAAACTCAGGAAAATTCTCGTCGCTGGGGTAGAGCAAGTTTATCAGCAGGTATTGTAGATAATTTATTAGAAGTAGTATTTGTTCAGCAAAGTTTTCAAATTGGTGCAACTTTATTTCGTCGCCAAACTTTGGAAGAGTTAGGGTTTATGCAACCTAATTGGCAAAATTGTGAGGATAATGATTTGTTTGTGCGACTCGCTTTGGCAGGTAAAAAGGGTTACTATTTACCAGAATTATTGATGGAATATCGCGTACATGCAGAACAGCAAGGAATCAATCGTGCTATTCCTTATTTGCAGGATAAATTACGGTATTTAAGTAGTTATAAATTTGAGTCAGATAAGTTAGAGAAAGTTAGATTACAGCGTCTTGCAGAAACACAGTTGTTGTTAGGTTTGCGGTTGATTGAAAAGGGAGAGGTGCAAAAAGGTAGAGAGTTAGTTTTCGCAGGTAAGTCTTTTTCTCATGCTAAAGCGTGGGCTGGGTTAGGGTTATCGTTGCTACCTGAGGGTGTGAGGGGAAAGGCGTTTGAGGTATTGCGACAGGTGCGGGGTTAGTAAAGAAAGAATACAGCACTTTGCCTGATCACACTCATTCTCGCTACGATAAATTAGGTGTGTAAATTATTGCCATTCGAGCTAGAGTAGTGCTGATTCAGACATAAGCTAAGATTACCCGCATGGAAACGAAAGAGTTAAAGTTCTTATTAAAGCTGTTAGGATGTTCTAACTATCGAGCAAGCCTTAGTGGTAGTGTTTTTAAAAGCTTTAAAGGTAAAGACAAGATATGTCGAAATTTAGGCGATCGCAACCTAGTAGACTTTTCGCGTGAGATTGCCACAGTCAATATTTTATCGCCTGGTCAAGCACTATTGAAACTTGATCCAGCCGAATTACCGATTACAGATAAAGAACGTAAAGTTTTAGAGAAGCTAAGTAAAACTTCAGGCAAAATCACTCCTAGTAAGATTACTTCACTCAAAGCCGCAGAAAGAGACACAATATTGAAAACTTTAAGCGATCGCGGATTAATTGAAGTTGAACTTAAAATCAAAAGAACGAAAGCTGAGGTTTGGCTGACTGAACGCGGAATAGAATTTTTACGAGATGATTACAGTCCCAAAGGTGCTGCAACGATTAGGTTGGATCTGCTAAATAATTACGTGCGCTTTCTGCGGAAAACTCTGAGAGTTAAACCAGAACAAATCTCTACTTCAGCTGTTCACAGTGCAGAGTCAGATGTTGAGACGATTATCAATATCACTGATGAAGAAATTTTACAAACTATCCAGAAATTAGACAAGGAGCTTGGTACTGATAATTATTTGCCAATCTTCCATTTGCGGCAAAAGTTGCAACCACCATTGTCACGGGATGAGTTGGATAAGGCACTGTATCGGTTACAAAGGAATGATCAAATTGAGTTTAGTACCCTATTAGATCCAAAACCTTATACTCCAGAACAAGTTGATGCTGGAATTCAACAAAATGTAGGTGGTTCGCTGTTTTTTATCAGTGTTAACTAGCAATCATTACTGCAATTTTACACATAATTGAAGTTCGCTCTCTCATCAAAATTTAAGTATGGCATCAATCAACGAAATTATTCAACGTGAGGTTAACCCGTTTGACCTAGTAAATTTGAAAACAGGTAATTTTTGGACTGAACATCAAGACTTCAAATCTGTGGTTGAATCTATTCATCAAGAAGCAATCAATGAGATTGAAGAATTATTACAATTAGTGACGATAGACTATCGCAGTCGTACTGTATTGCTGATAGGTGATTCGGGTTCTGGCAAAAGTTATTTACTAGGTAGACTCAAGCATAAATTTAATCCTAAAGCTTTTTTTGCTTATATTGGCCCTTGGGCTGAAAATGACTATATATGGCGACATGTTTTGCGCTATACGGTTGATAGTTTAATCAAAGTACCAGATGGTGAGCAAGAATCTCAATTGATGCTTTGGCTAAAGAGCTTATCTGCTTTTATTAATAAAAATGGTAACGTCTGGAAATTATTACTGAATAATCGCCAAAAATTCATCAAACATCTTAAGGACAACTACCAACAGGCAGGTATTTATAATCCTGAAGTTTTTTTTGGAGTGCTACACGACTTGACAAATCCTGAACTTTATACCATTGCGTGCGAGTGGTTAAAAGGAGATGATATAAGTGAAGAATCAATGCAAGCTTTAAGAGTGAAACACTGTATTGATACTGAGGATGCAGCAAAAAATATATTAGCTAACTTTGGCAAAATTTCTACTGATACTCAACCAATAGTTTTATGTTTTGATCAAGTTGAAGCATCAGTAAATTTTGATTCAAACTGTCAACCTATTTTTAATATTAATACTACGATTCACAACGACAATCTCAAAAATTTTTTAATAATTATCAGCATAGTTAAGGATAACTGGATACGCTGCAAAAACTATATTTTACAATCAGACAAAGCTCGTATTGACAGGTTAGTATCACTCAAACCTATTAATTTAGATCAAGCAGAATCGCTTTGGGCTGATAAATTACAATCACTACATCAAAAAGCAAACCCTAAACCGAATTCACCTATTTTTCCGTTAACTCAGCAATTATTGGAGGCAAATTTTCCTGGTGGTAAAACAATGCCAAGGAATGCTCTAATCTTGGGTAGATTAGAGTATCAAAAATACAAAATTTTATTAGGAAATACCAAAGTAAAAATTCCTACTAAGCATCAAACAAATTATTCATCTACCAAAACATTACAAAATAATAATCAGCCAGTTATTACACTCGTAAATCAAGACTCTGATAGAATAATTGATATATCAAATCGAGAAAGAATCATAGCTGAATTTCAACTTCTATGGCAGCAGGAATTTAAGAAAACTCAAAGTAAAATAGGAAAAATATCTCTTTTACCAGCAACTGACTTAATCAAGATGGTGCAAGAAGTTTTAGAGGCATTACAAGTACAATCGATTAAGCCAAAACTGCTCAAAGGTAAATATGCTAGCTATTCCTTAAGTTATCAAGCACCTGATAAACAAGACAAAGTAGGAATAGTGTGGACAGAAGATGCTAATATGACAAGTTTTTTCAATATAATGAATGCTTGTCAAAAAGCAATTCAAGAAAATATTTGTAAAAAACTATATTTGATTAGAATCAACACGGTAGGAAACACAAAACTGGTTGGTTATAAAATCTATAATCAAATTTTCAAAGGAACCAATCATCATCACATTAAACCAAATCTTGCTTCAGTTCATTACTTAGCAACATACGATAGTTTAGTAAATTCTGCGATCGCTCAGGAATTGGTGCTTGGTGGTAAAGCTATTACTTTGCAGGAACTACAATCTTTAACTCGTGAAACTAAAATTTTAAATAAATGTGCTTTATTGCAGAATTTAGGAATTATTTCTCAACAAGGTTCTGATAGTGATGATAGAAACGGCAAAAAAGATTTACGACCAGTTAAAGATTTTATGCTAAATTTAGTCAAAACTCAAAGCTATATGGGAGTAGCAACTTTAATTTCCCAGTCTGTTGCTCAGTTTCCTGAAGTCGAAGAAACTGATCTTCAACTCTTGATTGAGTTATTATGTCAGGAACAAAAAGTAAAAATTATCAATCCTAAAGCTAAGTTACAAGACCGATTAATTTGTTTAGTCAATAAAATATAATTAATGTTTAGCCATGCAGTACCTGAAAGAACCTACTGAAATCAGGATGCAAATAGCAAAATTTGCCCTGGCGAAAACACTATGGTTAGATACAGAAGTTGCAGATTGGCAAACTTCTGAGCCAAAATTGTCATTAATTCAGGTACTAATAGAATCTAGAGATTTGACAGGAAAATTTGCTTATATTCTTGATGTGTTGCATCAGCCTGATTTGGTTTTATTTTTTATTAACCAAATTATGATTAATCCCAAAGTTGAAAAAATATTTCATAATGCTAGTTTTGATTTAAAGTATTTAGGTGGAAATTCTGCACAGAATGTTACTTGTACTCTGAAAATAGCAAGAAGGATTAAAAAAGATATTTTAAAAGTATCTAACTTGCAACTCAAAACTTTAGCTACTGAATTATGTCACTTTTGTGATGTCAACAAAGAAGAACAGGGAAGTGACTGGGGAAAGCGTCCTTTGACGGAAAAACAGCTACATTATGCCGCAATGGATACAGTGTACCTAGCTGCTGTGCATCAATATTTATTAAAAATTTTAAATCATAATACTGTCAGTAATATTTTTGCTCATATGCCTAACACCTCAAAGCACTCAAAAGATGTATCTGAAAATTTATCTTTATCTGCTACTAAAGTTAGAGTTGCTTTTGAGTGTCCTCGCCTATTTTATTTGCATCAGCATTTTGGCGGCAATAGCTTATTTATACCATCAGACAATAAACTTGGTATTGGTAATGCATTTCATTATTTAGCTAATGAATTCATGAATTTAGCTACTGATGAACCAAAATTTAAAGAATTATTTCAACTTGGTGCATCCCAATTAAAGATAGAGGAAATAGCCTCTACCATGCAGCAGCTTTTTTACCAACTCAAATTTTCTGCTTATTTAGAAAAAACTGTTGCTAAAGATGTCAACCAAGCACAGCCATTATTAAATGTTTGGCAAGGATTACAAGGACTTATCAAACGCTTCGCAGAAATACTTGTAATCAATCGTCGCTATTGCAGTGCAGAAAAGCTCATCAGTAACACTTTCATCTCAGAAGGACGTAAGCTTGAACATTATTTTGATCTACCTGATGGAAGCAAACAAAAAGTAGTAGGAGAATTTGATTGCTTAGTTTTCAACTTTGAACTCAAGCGCCTTTGTGTAATCGAATTTAAAACCTATCAGCCTGTAGATCCGTCAGCACAATTAGCGCAAGTTGCACTCTATAGTTACATGTTGTGGAAAAAAAAGAAAGTATCTGTAGATTCAGCAGTATATTGTGTTTTGCCAGAGTTTAAAGAGTATAAATATACCTGGGAAGAACTAGAAAATACAGTTCATAGACTGATTCCTTATAAGTTACAACAAATGCAGCAATGGTTGACTTGGGAACCACCCCATCCTAATCCACCACCGCCGACAACTCAGCCTCACCTGTGTGAAATTTGTCCTCAAAAACAAAAATGTCAAACCTATTTTGTTTCACCAGATATCTCTTCTACAGATAATAGTCAGGAATCTGTGAATGCTGATGCTATTGGTGAAGAATTGGTTGCAACTCTGCAATCTTTTAAAATCAAGGTTGATTACCAAGGTGCAGCTGTTGGTTCAGCTTTTATTCGTGTGAAGTTGAAACCTCATCTAGGCGTAAGCGTTAACTCGATTTTGCGCTTATCTAAAGACTTACAAGTGCAGTTGGGGTTGAGTGATCCTCCCTTGATTGCACCTCAAGCTGGTTATGTCAGTGTTGATTTACCTCGTTCAGATAGACAAGTTGCGAAATTTGAAGATTATATAAAATCACAAGTTTTACCCGCCACAGCAGCAGTGAAAATTGCCGTTGGGGTAAATTTGGAAGGAGAGTTAGTGGAGGCTGATTTATCTGATCCGAATACTTGTCATTTTTTGGTTGGGGGTACAACAGGAAGTGGTAAGAGTGAATTTTTACGATCGCTTCTCCTCAGTCTCATTATTCGTCATTCACCCAAACACCTAAAAATTGCTCTTGTTGATCCGAAGCGAGTGACGTTTCCTGAGTTTGAGGAAATGCAGTGGTTGTATGCGCCTGTTGTCAAAGAAAGCGATCGCGCTATTGAATTAATGGATGAATTGGTAACAGAAATGGAATCCCGTTACCAACAGTTTGAAAAAGCTGGATGTGCTGATCTAACTACATACAATCAAACTTCTCGCCAGCCTTTACCTCGAATTGTCTGTATTTTTGATGAATACGCCGATTTTATGGCAGAAAAAGAAATCCGCACAGCACTAGAACTAAATATTAAACGATTGGGTGCAAAGGCGAGAGCAGCTGGAATTCATCTGATTATTGCTACTCAACGTCCCGAAGCTAAAATAGTCACTCCCATAATACGCTCAAATTTACCAGGGAGAGTTGCCTTACGTACTGCTAGTGAAGCAGATTCAAAAATTATTCTCGGAGGTACAGAAACAACAGCCGCATATTTATTGGGAAAAGGTGATTTACTTTACCAAAATGCTGCTAAGCTAGAACGCTTACAAAGTTTACTTGCTAGTAATATTCAAATTCTTTCTACATAAACCAAACCCACCCCTCGCTGGTATAATGCAGACTGCTCAACCAAGAATAATTTTTACAAGTCGGAAAATCTTAAAATAACCGAAAGTTTTCACCCAACGACAAAACGTTTACGCTACTTAGATCGGAATGCGTGATTAAAGGACTCAGCTAATGGGATATGTAATTGCAACTGCAAATATGAAAGGTGGGGTTGGTAAAACAACTCTCAGCGTCAATATAGCGACTTGTTTAGCAAAAGAACATGGTAAGCGAGTACTGGTGCTTGACTTAGATAGTCAAATTAGTGCGACACTTAGTCTCATGTCGCCTATGGAATTTGCTAAGCGCCGGAAAAACAGAAAGACGTTCAGGTATCTGATAGATCAAATTATCAATCCCGAACCAGAACAAAAACATACAATTCAAGACATAATTATATCCCAAGTATGTAATCTCCCTGGATTAAATTTATTACCAGGAGATATTGATTTGTATGATGAATTTGTTGTTTCGGAAATGCTGCATCAGCAAGCAGTTACTTTAGGTGAAAAGGATTTTGAAACCATTTGGAATCGTTTTGAAAGAGTTTTACTTGGTAAACTTTTAGAACCAGTCCGCAAAGAATATGATTTTATCATTCTCGACTGCGCTCCCGGATATAATCTTTTGACTCGTAGTGCTTTGGCTACTAGCAATTTCTACATCCTTCCTGCTAAACCAGAACCTTTATCTGTAGTGGGTATTCAGTTACTAGAAAGACGTATTGCTCAACTCAAAGAAAGTCACGAACAAGAAGCCAAAATTGATATTCAAATGCTGGGAATTGTCTTTACAATGTCTAACGCTAACTTGTTAACTGGGAGATATTATAAACAAGTGATGCAACGCGTTCATCAAGATTTTGGTGCAGAAAAAATTTGTCAAACTCAAATACCAGTTGATGTGAATGTGGCGAAAGCAGTTGATAGTTTTATGCCTGTGATTTTAAATGCTCCCCAATCATCTGGTTCTAAAGCTTTTTCTCAGTTAACTCAAGAGTTAGTGCAAAAACTCAGAATATATACTTAGCCAGAGAGAAAATTATATCAAGTTCGGCTAATTGCTTACAATATTATGCTTCGGTGTTGGTCATTGGTTTTTCCCATTACCCTTCGGGTTCGCTACTTTGCCATCTCGGCAGAAGCCAAGACGGCAAGAAGAAGTAGTCTCACCGATTACCCATTACCTATTACCAGCCCACGCGACAGTATAAGTATTTAAGCGAACATGCTATTAAGTTTGTAGGAAGCATTTTAGCGCTGACATTCAAGTGTGAAAACGCCTACTACAAACTTAAATTAAGCTAATAACTCATCATCACACTTCAGATGATGGTGTTTTAGTATCAAAATATTCTCGCCAACGTCTGATCCGACCATCTCGAAAATCTACTACAATCGCATCGTCAGTTGTTTTGCGATGATTAGTTGCTTTTTCCGTTTCCTGGTAACGCCATTCAATGACTGCTTGTTCGCCAGAGATGATCATCCGTTCAATATCAATCCTGATATCTTGCGATTGTTGAGCAACAAGGGAAACCGCCTCACTGATTTCTGCTTGTCCCTGCCATCTATGACCAGGTACAATAAGTTCACCATCCGGTGTAAATAATTGTGCTAAAGCATCACCATCAAGAGTAACCCAAGCATCTTTTGCCTGCTGAATAATAGTTGGAATGTCTAGTTTGATTGATGATTCAGCTGATGCATTCATATTTACCCAAATGCTCAAAATAATAAATGTTATTCCTAGCCATTGAAGTATCATATCTAGCCCGGCTAATTGCTGACGATATGATTAGTCTTGTTGGTGATTGGTAATAGGTAATTAAGGTCGGCTTGCCATAAGATACTTGAGTTCATTCAAGCGTGATTCTACATTAAAACGTTCTGCCAGATGGTATCAGCATACTAGTAATCCTGTGGACACAACCCCTATCTAGAGTCAGAGAATAGGTCTAACGCAAGAATGATTTGCTACTTTGAGTTAGATCCGAAGCTAATTTGCTCTGACTGATACTCTGGTGGTTCGACGTGAATTACAATCCGTACTGGGCGAAAGCGTTCTTCTAACAGTCTTTCTACTTCTTCAGTGATGCGATGCGCTGTTTCCACATCTTCAGCATCAACTATTAAGTGCATTTCCATAAAGACTTGACGACCAACAACACCCCGAGAAGCTATATCATGGCAGTTTATAACTCCAGGGACTGAAAGGGCGATCGCATGAATCACTTCTGGTGCGATCGCAATTTGATCTACAAGCCAAGGTAAATTTTCTTTTAAAACTGTCCAGCCACTCCAAAATACCAACAAAGCTACAGGAAAAGCTAACGCCACATCTAACCACTGATAGCCCAACCATACACCAATCAAACCGCCAATCACGGAAATAGTTACCCAAACATCACTCATCGTATGTTTAGCATCAGCGATCAAAATTGGGCTACCGACTTTGACACCTACGTGGCGTTCGTAAAAGGTTACGAAAATATTCACACCTAATACAACCAGTAATAACCACAATTCTGCTGCTGATATTCTCACTGGTTCACCACCATTGAGAATGCGTTCTACAGCACCTTGGAGAATTTCAAAACAGGCTATACCCAAAAACGCTGCAATTCCCAAAGCACCCACTGCTTCAAATTTTAGATGTCCGTAAGGATGTTCCCGATCAGGCTGGGGCGAAGAAAATCGGCTAGCAATCAATCCTAAAATATTGTTAGCGCTATCGGTCACGCTATGCAAGGCATCAGCTAACAAACTCAAAGAACCTGTTAACTTGCCTACAACTGCTTTTAATAGCATCACGAAGATATTTAGCAATAAAGTGATGATTAAAACCTTTCTAACTGTGGCACGGTTATCTAAAGACATAGAGGATTTTTAACTATCATTTTCTATGACTTCTAAGTGTAGAACTAAATACATCAATCAAATGTGTCAATCTCTTACGCAGTAAGGATTTTATCTTTCTATAATGTCAAAATTTAACCGTACTTTATTGAAATATTTTTTAATTAATGATAGCCACAAACCTGATTATAATTGGGCTATACCATTACTCAAGCAACTATATTTATTAGCATTTATCTGAGGAAAATTTTTATTAATTTTTCCTGAAGTATAATCTTTTGTCATACCTTTACAGTCATGACTTCCAATCACAAACAACCAACAACATGTTTAGTATATTCTTGAGATTTTGGAAATTATTACCATTAACAAACAAATGGATCTTGATGTTACCTGTACCAGGAAAATGGTATCTGTACCAAAATATCTCAAAAATAGCTCATGTCTGGAAATCATCTGACACTCAACTTAGTAGAGGGTTCTGTCTCTTTTAGCTTTTCACCTCAAGCAGCACAGGAACTAAAAGCAGCGCTAGAACAATTAATGAATAGTCTGAAAGCTGTTGCTGCTAAAACTGTCCCGGGTGGCGGAAAAACTAACCCTCAGCCCCCAATGGAATATCGTTATACAGGAGAAGTCTTTTTAGAGATTTTTTGTAACCCCAACATTTGGCCTACACCTTTTGCTGCCAAAGTTCTACTTACTATCCGTGACATCAACATTCGCTTGACTACAGAAGCTGAACTCACCCGTGTTATAGAAGATGTGAATTTGTATTTAGAGGAAGTTGGGTAATTTGGTTATTGGTGGTTGGAGCAAAAAATAAACAACTACCACCAAAAAATTACCGGAGTAGTTGCCAAAACAAAACTACTCCGGCATATCAATAAACTTAATCAAGTTTCAGCCCCTGTGTGTTGACACCTCATGATATGGCATACAAGTTGCTGTAATATATTGCTGATACGAGAAACAGTAGAAACAGATAGCAGATAGGTAGTTACATCCAGATTGGGAAATATTGATGACAAGCAGAGAATATCTTGAAATTGGGCGTTGAATTTTTTTATAAAATCCACGTATCCAAGAAATATATTCCCAACCTAATATCAATGTTTTCTGTTAATTTTCTCTTGATTAGTCGTTTTCCCATTCTTCCCGACCAATAAGATCGCCGATGCGATCGCGTAACAGGAAGTCACATTTTTCTAATTCACATTCAATACACACCCACTCACGAGCTGGGATGTATTGGCAGAGAGTATATATTGGTTGCTGTCTGCTAACCACTCCCTTCTGCACAAGTCGTCGTGCTTCATCTTGAATCACGTCCAAAGAGTAGTAGCTGATAGAGGGCACCGTATTCACACTCATGATCTTTACTCACAAATTTACACGTAAGTAGTGTTCCCAAAAAGTTATTAGGAACAAACATAACAACGAGTAGGTCTTTAGCTGGAATTTTGTAATTTGGTATACGGAACTATTTTCATTTTGACGCTACCCATCCTCAAATTATGTAAAGAAATGTTAAGAATGTCAAATATTCATGATAAATTGTTTTGTAGCTCCTTAAATCAGAAAATTTAGGTGTTGTTGAGTGAATCTTTGCTTGATTTCAGCGCAGCAGTTACTAAACTTCATTATTCACAGACATAAGCCAGATATTTTTTAAACAAATGAATTACACAGATCTTTTGGTATGTAATTCACAGTTTTAGACACTGCATTGTTTTATGGAAAAACAATCAAAGAACATCTGGTGGAAGTATATGTATAAACTGCTGCAAACCATAAGGGCTACAATACACCACTCAACCTTGTAGAGGTTTGTTTGTTAATAATTTCTTAAATAAACTTTCAACTAGTAGCTGAAGTTTAATAATACAAACAAGCAAATTTCCTCTTGAGAAGAGTTGTAACAATCTTGAATCAACTTGAAATGATGTTGATCTGCTACTAGGCTAGCAGTTGTAGTAGTTTGAAATTCATATATTTGTGTTATGTATTCCATCTTTAGTTAGCAGTAAATATGCTGAAATCATATGTCTTAATTAACAACTTTATATTTATTCGTGTGAGAATATAAAGCTATGTAAATCATTCTGTCATTAATTGTTAACTTTAGTTGATGTTATAAATTCTTCTCATAGCCGAGAAAGATTGTTACGAAGTTTCTAATGCATATGAAAAGATGCACTTTGAGGGACACCCCCGAATAGATTTTGGGGAATTCACCTAGATTTTGGTAGCGGGGCTGTCGTCCTGATAATTGGTAATTGTCAGTTGGTAATTGGAAAACTCAGTCATCGTTCTTCCCAATTACCTCGAGTCAACTATGTAAATATAAAACCTTATTAAGCATATTGAAACAGACACGAACTGATCGTGTCTGTAAAATGCGTGGCTGATTTTTGAGAAGAAATTGTTGTTTAAGTTACAGATTTTGCAGATTAGACTTCTTCTTCCTCGTTTTCTCCATTTTCTGGCTGACGTTGAAGTTCGAGTTGGTTCAATAGCGACAACACCTTGCTACCACGTTCTATAGAACGATCTTCGATAAACACCACCTCTGGTGTACGACGCAGCCGCACTCGTGCGCCGAGTTCGCTACGGACATAACCTGTCGCCGATTTTAAGCCCGCCATTGTTTCTGCTTTGGCTTCTTCTGTGCCGTAAATTGACACATAGATTTTGGCGTGTTGCAAATCGCCAGAAACATCAACATCAGTCACACTTACCATTCCCGTACCCACACGGTCATCCTTTATGCCGTTAAGTAGCATTTGGCTAACTTCCCGTTTAATTAATTCAGCAACGCGGGAAACGCGGCGACTTGTGGCCATAAAAATCATGCCTCCTTACAGAGGTACTACGTTAACATTGTTATACTTTTTTAGGAACTGGGGATTAGAAATTCAGTCCAACCTTTTCCCAATACCCTCAGATATCCTCAGACTTTTTTCTGTCATTGCTCAGTTAGCTCTATTATTTGGGGAATATATCCTCATGTATAGTTTGCACTCAAATTGTACTCAAACCTAGCATGGCACGGAGGGTAAGAGTGACGAAGACAATTCCGCCTACCAAAAAGCCCAAGAGGGCAATTAACGTAATTGGGCGTTTCAACAAGGGTGCTAATGGTGCAAACGTGTTCAACAAAACGCCTAACAGGGTAGTAATGAAGTAGCGCTGATAGCGAAAGACGTTATCCCAAAATCCGTCAAACATTTGATTTTAAACTGCCTTGTTCTTGATTGTACGTTTGTTGTAATCTGCCCTATTAATATACATTTTGACACTCCCACACCAAAAATGTGATGGATTGCCGATTTTAGTTTTTAAAAAAACTTACATAAAAGTGGATTTTAGCACATTTGAGAATAAAAATAGCAATTTTATTATTTTAATACAAAAATATGAGATATTTTATCGATATAATAACATTTTCATTAAATTTATTTGTCTTTTATAAGAGAAATTTTAGATGATAGTTATATATAAAAATAAAATCAAAAAAATCAAATTTCACTTTTCGCTACAACATTTGTAGAGATGCCAGATGTAGGGTTTCCCTAGAGTAGTTCCCCCAGAAATGGGGGAAAAATAGGGAAAAATCAGGAAATTATTTAGAATAAGCATCTATAACCAGGAAATCGAGAAGAACTAGTCAACATGAACTAATAAAATATAAAAGTAACTAAAGTTTTCAACCAGTCTGAACTTCTGTATTTCCATTACGCATAGCCCATGCTTGTTCTAATAATTGAGTCCAGCGCTTTTGTAGTTGTTTGGGAGTACATTTTAGGGCTTTTGCGATCGCTTGATCTGTTTGCTTAGCGGCTTTGAGTTGTAATATCTGCCGTTGTTGCTCAGAAAGTTGATTCAAAAAGCGTTCCCACTGTTGAGAAGAAAGTCCTAGCTTTTGTTCTAAACCCACACCTAGCCATTGATGGACTAATTGCCAGTGATGGGTACGAGCGAACTTTTCCACATGGTATTTAAAACGTTGTTGGAGATAATCTCGCTGGCGACTAGTTAAACCAAGAATTTGGTCAATTTCTGGTGCTGATAAGTCTTGGAGTTTCAGTGCTAGGTAATCTATACAATCTTGTTGACCTTGGGATTCAAAGTATTTAACCAATTCTGAGATCACGCGATCGCGTTCGCTATCTTCAGCTAAATCAAAACTTGGTTGCGAAACCATTTGCGATCGCAACTGTTGTACCGCCGAGTTACGCTGATAAGATTCTGCATCTTCAGTCTTAGCAGCTTCTATTGCCATTTCAAAGTCTACATTTGTTTCCTGGGGTAGCCGCCGGGCAAAACTTTGAGCGCGGAGTATAATCAATTGCTGATTTGCACCACCAGCCAGATTAATCCGGCGTTTAGCATACTGTTCTGTAAATGCCATGTATTCTGCTAGTTGCAGCAGAGTGTGGGGGCTGTAATCTTCTGGTAATTCATTTTCCCGCCGGAAGGCTTTGATTGCCTCAATATAAAATGCTTGCAGGAAATCTTCAATTAAGTTGTAACGAGCTTGAAATCCTAATTCACCTCCAGCAATACTGATGTGGCGATAAACCATAGCGCCTAAGCAGCTATGTAATTCCACCCGTCCCTGCTTGGAACCTAATTGGTAATAGTGCAAGCATTTTTGTAAGCGATGACGTGCTAGAGTCAGCAACCAAGACTTAACCTGTCCAGATTTTTGGATGCGATGGCTTTTATCACATATACGCTCCACTTCTTTGGCTATACGCATTGCTACAGCTTGCATACAACCAGGTGTGGCTTTAGAGTGTGCTTGTATTTCTTTATATAAAAACTGCGTTAAAGCATCGCTATAGCTGTTAGAAGATGGTGTAAAGGTTGGTAGATTCGCTGGATTAGCTTTCATGATCTTCTTTGGGAGTGGTACTGCACCGTAACTACATGACAACAGAAGCTGCGGTAATCTCATAAGCTTTTATTGCTTAATCGCCACCACAAACTCTGCTCACATTTAAGAATGTAAGAAATATCCGTAAGTTCCAGGTAAGAAAATGTGTCGGTTTTTCTAAAAGCAACTTAACAATGGCTGACACCAGGGTATTCTTGACCACCCCAAAATAGTCAAAACCCTTAATATACAAAGATTTATCCCGATCATGGTCATAAGAGAGCTTTGCTTTGTCTGTATGACAATCATTAAACTGGTGTTTTTTTCTTTACAGTTTCCGAAATTCAATCAATTGCCTGTGAAGTAAATTTCTTATACCCATGCTGTCGCTCTTTCCCAACCTAAACCCTGCCTGATCATCATTGGTTCCTCTCCAGTTAAATCCAAAATTGTAGACACTTCATAGTTTGGTTGTTCGCCAGTGTCTACAATAAGATCGACCAATCCTTCCAAACGGTCAAATAATTCTACTCGCGATAAAATTTGTTCTTCTTCTACTCCCAAAATTCCATTATTTGTCTCATCTGGTGGCAAATGTGCTGAGGTCGAAATAATCGGATTTCCTAAGGCTGACAGCAGTTCCAAGCACACCTTATGATTCGGCACTCTTATCCCAGTAGTTTTCCGTTTCGGACTTTGCACCAAACGCGGAACTAATTTTGTAGCAGGTAGCAAAAACGTATATGGTCCCGGAATCAGGTGCTTCATAATTCGGTAAGCAGTGTCGCTGACATTTGCATAAGTCGCCACATTGGAAAGCGATGAACACAAAAACGTTAATGGTTTGTCATTTGCTAGCTGTTTAATTTTCCGTACTCGTTCCACCGCCGACTTCGCATTTAAATCACAACCGATCGCGTAAACTGTATCAGTAGGATAAAGCATCACTGCACCATCAGAAAGTGCCGTCTTTATCTCCTCTATTCGACGGGGCTGGGGATTATCAGGATGAACTGAGAAAATTTTTGCCATAGATTTGGGAATAGATAGTGGTTAGTGGATAGTGGATAGTGGTAAAAGGTGAACAACTAACTACTAACAACTAACTACTAACAACAAAGATATATGACTAAACTTGCTTATCTTCAGTGTCCATCGGGAATTTCCGGTGATATGTGTTTGGGAACATTGGTAAGTCTGGGTGTTCCCTTGGAATACTTAATAGACAAACTTAATCATTTAGGTATTGTACAGGAATATAAATTATGGGCTGAGCTTGTTCAGCGTAATGGTCAGCAAGCGACCAAAGTTCATGTCGATTTATTGTCCAAGCATCATGATCACTATCACCACCGCCACTTGGGTGAAATAGAACAAATGATTCTGCAAGCGAAATTACCCCTAAGGGCAGAAGCTTGGAGTTTGGCAGTATTTCGACAGTTAGCAGTTGCCGAAGGTGCAGTGCATGGTATCGCCCCCCAAAAAGTTCACTTTCATGAAGTAGGTGCAGTTGACGCCATTGTAGATATTGTTGGTACTTGCTTGGGATTGGATTGGTTGGGTATTGACAGTGACGAAACAGGATTACCCTTACTTTATTGTTCAGCATTTCCCACCGGCGGGGGGACAGTGCGCGCTGCCCATGGACAAATGGCAGTACCAGTACCAGCAGTGTTGAAGTTGTGGGAAATGCGTAGCTGTCCTGTTTACAGTAACGGAATTGAACGGGAACTTGTGACACCAACGGGTGCCGCGATCGCCACTACACTTGCCAAAGAGTTTGGTTCACCACCTCCCATGAATATTAAACAAGTCGGACTGGGAGCAGGTAATCTCAACTTACCAATTCCCAATATATTACGCCTATGGTTAGGGGAAGCAATAGATTTGTCGATTACTGACATCGGAATTAGCGATCGCTCATTTGCCACTAGTTCAACTGTAGAAACTATATCAGTCCTGGAAACCCAAATAGACGACTTAAGTCCGCAAGCGATCGGTTATTTATTTGAAGCATTATTTGCTGCGGGTGCAGTAGATGTCTTTACCCAGTCCATTGGCATGAAAAAGTCCCGTCCAGGAATTTTGCTTACAGTCATTTGTCCGCCAGAAAATCTAGTCAGTTGTAAAAAAGTTTTATTCCGTGAAACTACAACTTTAGGTATTCGTCACTTTCAGCAGCAACGCACGATTTTACAGCGAGAAATTCAAAAAGTAGAAACAGAATATGGTGTAGTGCGTGTCAAAGTAGCATGGATAGGAAACGTAAATAATAAAGTTATCAATAACGTCCAGCCAGAATACGAAGATTGTGCAGAATTAGCGAGAAAAAACAATATTCCTTGGCGAGAAATTCACCGAATCGCACTCCATCATTGGTATGTACAAAATCATAGACTGATTACAGAAGTCACAAATAAGGAGCAGAAAAGTCAAATCAATAATTAGCTTTAGCTATCTTACATTTGTCTTGAGCGATCAACTTAACAGCAAACCCATGATCCATCCGTGTGCATCTGTGTGCATCTGTGTTCGCTATATCTATAAAAAACTTAGCCTGCGTCAGCAGGCTAACAGGTAAAAAGTACGAGACTTACATTAATTAATCAGCGTCTCTAAAAGCCTTGTTCGCTGCATCGATGGGATTACTAGCGCCAGCTGTGCTTTGAGCAGTATCTTTTGCGTAATCGCCAGCATCCTGAACATTACCTTGGATATTTTTTAGTCCTTGCTTAGTTCCCTTAGTAAAATCTTCAGCAGTACCTTGAGCTTTATTACCTACATCTTCAGCTTTTTGCTGAACATTTTTACCAATTCCTCCAATATCTGAACCTACACGGCGGATAGCTTCTGCTGGATTATTGGTTGATTTTTCAGCTTTTTCTTGGGCAGCGTTTTCTTTTAGGAATTGAGCTCTAGCTTTTACATCACTTGTTGCTCTGGGATCTCTATCACTAAAATTATTCATCCCACCTTCAGCGGGGTTCAGAATGTTATCACCTTTAGGAACGTAGGTTTCAGAATTAGGCCCCACAGATGGCTGTGAAAGAGACTTAGGCGCTGTAGCTGATGCAGCATTACAAGCTTGTGTAAAAAATAGCAAAACGCTTGCTAAAAAAGCTGTGACAACCTGAGACAAACGAATTCGTTTGAAAAAAGAAATTACTTGACTCATGGTGAAACTCCTTTTTTGTAGTTTTGAATTTTAAATTACCAATAATCTGATTACTTACCCTGGAGAAATGAATCCTATCCGCCAGCTTGTACAGGTGGATTATATGGCTGGGCGCCTTGAGCATACTTACTACTACAAGCAGTATTTACTATTAACAATAATCCTGCCAAAAATACAGTTAAAACTTGGCGCAGACGTAGTTTTTTTTACAAATTTAATTAATTTGTTCACCAATTCCTCCTTTCAACACAAAACAATTAATCTACTCTGAGAAAATGTTAAGCTCAGTTAGTTTTATTGTTGGAGTTGATTTTTGTTGAGTACAACAATCGATTTCTAAGAATACGTATTTAAAAGGAGGCTTTTCCTCTAGCGTAAGTCACATTATTGTTACTAACTCTGGATTTTTTTATCTAACTTAAGAGGTATATAAGTATAAGAAATCAAAAAGAAGGAATAAATAAGAAGGCAAAGAGGTACGATATTAAGTTTAATTATTTCTATCAAGTTAAAGGATTGTTACCCAAATACTCTGTCTCTACTGTATTATTTGAGTTGTTTAACCAAAGGCTAGCCGAATAGTTAAATCTCCGCAATGATCAAAAAAATTTTACGCTGGTTAATTTTGGGTGGAACGCTATTTTTTTTGGCAAAAGCCCTAAAGGATAATTGGCAAGGAATTGCTGCTATTCGCATTGATGCAGCAGGATGGGCAATGATAGCGATCGCAACTGGTGTAACTTTACTAGGACACACTTGGGCTGGCTGGATTTGGACTTGGATTCTCCGAAATTTAAATCAACCTGTACCATCTGTGCAATTTATCCAGATTTACCTGCAAACCAACATTGGTAAGTATTTGCCTGGTAATGTTTGGCATTACTATGGGCGGATTATGGCAGCAAAAAATGCGAATGTTTCTACTAGTGCAGCCACTCTTAGCGTATTACTAGAACCTTTATTAATGGCAGCAGCAGCTTTAATTGTTGCCTTATTAGGCAGTATATTTGTTAAAACAAATACTAATTTAACTGTGCATATAGGGCAAATCCTGGGTTTGTTTGTAGTGCTTTGTGTCTTTCATCCCCAGTTTTTAAATCTATTAATTCGCTTGCTACACCGCTTAAAAACCAAAAATTCTAATCGCACAACAATCTCAGATGTTAGTTTCACTATGGAACGCTACCCGCTCCAACCTTTATTAGGAGAATTAGGATTTTTGGTACTGCGCGGTATAGGGTTTATTTTGATTTTTTATGCACTGAGTGCTGTGAATTCAAGTCAAATTCCATTATTATTTACTGCTTTTAGTTTTGCTTGGTTACTTGGGCTTGTTGTTCCCGGTGCGCCTGGTGGATTAGGTGTGTTTGAAGCAACTGCGATCGCACTTTTACAAAACTATTTTGCTGCCGCAGTAGTCATTAGTGCAACAGGTGTATATCGCCTAGTCAGTATCCTCGCTGAAACTCTCGGT
Source organism: Fischerella major NIES-592 (assembly GCF_001904645.1). Lineage (NCBI taxonomy): Bacteria > Bacillati > Cyanobacteriota > Cyanophyceae > Nostocales > Hapalosiphonaceae > Fischerella > Fischerella major. Next base: position 247,764 of record NZ_MRCA01000006.1, read on the forward strand.
GCAGGTTTAGCTTGGCTTGACGAACGCCTGTTTAGATAAATTGGGGATCGAGGAGCGGGAAGACAAGGAAGAAACCAGAAAACAACCACCAACCAACAACCAACAACGAACAATCAACGTTTCAATTGAGAAAACACACGATAAGCATTCGGATCAAATTCGACTTCGTGGGCTTTCTCCGTTTCTTCTACCTTAATTAAGTTATATTCAACATTCTCAGCATAAATTGCAAATGTGATATTGAAAATTTCAATAAAGTTAATGAACCATTGGCATTCTGCTTCTGAATATCTATCATAATAACGAATCAAATGAGCAATGCGAGATTCCAAATGACTACGGGAATGTTTGCAAATTAAAATTATTTTCAATAAGACAATTACTAACGTCAGAGGGTGTCCCTGAGAAAGCAATAAAATAAATAAAGGTGAAGGTTTAACGCTATTCTCTGTTGTTAAAAAATCAATCATCCGATTACAAGTTCTTAACAACAAATATTTGTTGATAATTACATCATTATATTCTGGTTTCCAAGTCAAAAGCTTTTCTGATAGCTGTTGCTGCAAAGTGTCTACAAACTTTGGTTGCTGTACAGAAAAAATTAGATACTTTACTAGACTTTCTTTAAAATCTTTAAAAGTTTCATTTTGAGTTTGCTTGAGAAAAATATTAGCAATATTGTCATAACTAAACACACCTTTTCTAACAATGATTGCCTTGATTAAACGTAAAATATCATCTCCTAATACACTAGGATTTCTATAACGTGTCTGGCTAGAAGTATTTGACTGAGAACGAGCAACATACATTGCAAGTTCAAACTTAAATTTATCTTTTAGCTGCTTAGAAGCTTTTTTAGCCGCTTCTTTTTGTTCTTTTGGATTCTTTTTATCTACAACTTGGGCAGCCAAAAGATAGGAAGTATAGCGATTCACCCAATGACCGTTAGCTTTGTTTTCATTTTTATATGCAAACAACTTCAGTTCTTGAAAGTCTTGACTATCAATAAAATTATTTAACCAAGTTTGAAAAACCGTTCTTCTTGTATGTTCGTGGTAAATTGTAGCTGACTTGTAGCCAGCAATTAACTCAATTAAAGCTTGAGTATACTTATGTTTTCTACTACTTTCCCAATTATTAACTAAAATATAACAACAACGCTTCAGAGTATTGTGGAAATCCCGCTCATTATTAATAAATACTTCATAAATGCTTGAAATAATATCTAAACTTTTCAAACTTAGACAATCCAAAAATATACTTTTAAATTCAAATAACACATCCTCCGGAGTATATTTATTCACAATATCTACAAAAAAACTATAAAATTTTTCCTGCACAAACTGTAGATCTAGTTGCTCTACATCAGATTTCAAAATATGTGCATTAACATGAATATTTCGTAAAATATGAGTAGTCATTTATTGTTCTCAAAAATCAAAATATAGCTTATATCGCGTTCGTCTGAATGCTTACACCGTGGCATTGGCTGGTAATTAGTAATGGGGAAACCAATAACCAACAGCAAAACATAACATTGCGATCAACTAGCCGAACTTGATATTACTTATATTTTTAAGTGCTTCATCCTGATACACAAGAGTATCAATCTACTCTTTAATAATTTCAATTTTTCTTTATAGAAAATTGATAAAATTACTTAGTAACGAATCCCCTGTAAAAAAACTCAGCGCCCCTCCGCGTCTACTCAGGGTTCCTCTGCGTTTAAAAACACCACCATTAGCCATGCTTACAGCTAATCGTTATCTACACACCATCACAACTTTAACTTTATTTATGGGGGTGGAGGGACTTGAACCCTCACGACCTTTTACGGTCAACGGATTTTCATTCTCCCGTAGCTTTCGCCACTGCCCGTAACACTAAGTTACTTTAAGCTTTGAGAATTGGACTCTCCCTTTACCCTCGACTTAACGTTAGGGTAGCTCCCGTCGGGTCTCTGCACCTTCCCTGGATTTTAGATTTTGGATTTTAGATATCTAAAATCTAAAGTCTAAAACTGTTGGGCTTGGCTCAGGATTGCCATGTCTGTTGCCAGATTTAGGTTCCCCTGAATTTGAGAGCATTCACTTAAAGAGTTTCTTCTTTAAGGCTCAATTACTTAAGTCCGTAGCGTCTACCATTCCGCCACACCCCCAGGTAACTTTGGGATTTGCTTTTGTTGATTATAGAGTATTCAATTGTTCCTCGATCTATTTGAGCATCAAATTTGTGATTTGCCAACTAGTAACCATAAAAAATTTCTTGGAAAAGTGAAACTGCTCCAAGAAGAAGGGGTCTAAGGGGGTACTATGATGGAAAGCAGATGCACCCTTTGGTCATTTCTGCTGAAAGAGGAAACCTATGATTGAAGAAGGAATTATAGTACCGCTGCTATATATAGTTTTGGCGGGAGCTTATTTGTTAGTCATACCAGTAGCTGTGTTGTTTTACCTGAATCAGCGTTGGTATGTAGCTAGTTCCCTGGAACGCGCATTTATGTATTTTCTAGTGTTCTTCTTCTTTCCGGGTTTGTTGGTTCTGTCGCCGTTCGTAAATTTACGACCAAAACGGCAGCAAATTGAAGCGTAAATAAAGTTGGCAGGTCATAATACTCATGCGACGTCTGGACGCTCTCGGAATTGGTTTTGGCGTTTTTCTTACAGGTGGCTTGGCATATCTAGTGTTGCGACTGGCTGGTCTAGATAATTTAGAAGCAGGTATCTGGAGCCAAGTCTTGCTGGTCGGTGGGTTAATTGGCTGGTTACTGACCTATCTTTTTCGGGTAGTTAGCCACAAAATGACCTACCATCAACAGCGAAAGCAGTACGAAGAGGCTTATTTCCAAAAGCGGTTAGAAGAACTTTCTCCCGAAGAACTAGCAAAAATTCAAGCCGAGATCGAACAAGAAAAGGGTTCGCAGGTGTAGAATTGTCACTTGGCTATTGTGTGTTGGTGGTTGATAGTTGTTTGTTGCTTCCCACAACAAACAACCAACAACAAACAACAAACAACAATTACTAAATGACCAATGACCACAATTTCCCTCTGCTTTGAAAACCTCAAACGCAACCGTGAGTGTGCTTTAATCCCATTTATCACTGCTGGCGATCCAGATATCGAAACAACTGCCGCAGCTTTGCGAACTCTGGATCGCAGTGGTGCTGACATAATTGAGTTGGGTGTTCCCTACTCCGACCCTTTGGCGGATGGGCCAGTGATTCAAGCTGCTGCTACCCGTGCTTTAGAAAGGGGAACAACCCTAGAGCAAGTGCTAGAAATGCTCAAAGTAACTACTCCCAGTTTACGATCGCCTATAGTTCTCTTCACCTACTACAACCCTATTCTCAATCGCGGCATAGAAAAGTTTCTCCAAGAAATAGCTGCTGCTGGTGTCGCTGGTTTAGTTGTGCCAGATTTACCCCTAGAAGAAGCTGCAAATTTACTCGAACCAGCAGCAAAAATCGGCATAGATGTAATTTTATTGGTCGCTCCCACCAGTTCTGCTGAGCGCATAGAAGCAATCGCCCGCGCTTCCCAAGGATTCATATATTTAGTCAGTGTCACAGGTGTAACGGGGATGCGCGAGCATATGGAATCCCGAGTGTCAGAATTACTCAAGCAAGTTCGTAGTGTGACTGACAAACCCATTGGTGTGGGTTTTGGTATTTCCCAACCAGAACAAGCCCGACAAGTCAAGGACTGGGGTGCAGATGCGGCTATTGTTGGTAGTGCGTTTGTGAAGCGACTCGCTGAAGGTACACCCCAAGAGGGATTAGAGAAAATAGCCTCCTTTTGTCAAAGCCTCAAGCAAGCGATCGCTAGTTCATAAATCAACCCCAAGACAAAATAGAATTATTACTGAGAAGTGAGTTAAAAAAATGTAATAAGTATATGGGCATACTTAAACCTTGAGCATAAACCATGAAAACTCTGTCTGAGAGCAAATTTTCCTTTCTTTCTTCTTAATTCTGCTTTTTCTCCTGTCCTCTACTTACCAAGTTTTTCACCTAAGCTTGGTAGACAATTTAACAAATATAGTTTTGAATATATAAAGCAGATATGCAGCATGAAAAATTAGTATCGGGTGTAAAATCAAGTTCATTGATGTAAGTTTATGAGTGTGAGAGTGTCTAAATTACAAAAAACTGCTGTTAACTTGCTGTGTAGGGGTAAAAGCGATGAGTGAAAGTATGGCGTTTATTGGCGGAGTTGCTGTTGCTGGGCTAGCAGCGATCCTTTTACTTAAAGGTACAGGAACATCTCTGCAGCAGCCAAATATTGCTATTCCTCAAATCCCAAATTTAGTGCCGCAACCACAAACAACATACTATTCCTCTCCTAATTATGCACCACTCCCCCAAAACCCACCCGTAAGCCCTAATACTGATGAGCGTGTTGCCATCGAACGAGCAAAGATGGAAAATGACATACTCAAGCGGGAAAACGAACAACTTAAAATCCAAATTCAGCAAATTCAGGCTCAAGCTCAACAAGCTCAACAAGCTGCTTTTTCTTTCCAACAGCAATTACAAAGCCAAAATGCAGCACAGTTGCAGCAGCAACAATCTCAAAATCGCTGGTGGTCTTCACCCATAGTTTGGGCTGTGGGAGGTATGTCTCTGACTATTGGTGGTGGTATTGTCGTAGCTGGAGTATTGTCTTTATTCTCTCCGAAACAACGTCCTCGTACCGTTCAGGTGATTCATCCCTACAACGGGCCCACACCGCCCCTAGCTCCTGTACGCCGGGCTGAGTTCCTACCGCCCCGTACCGAAGCAAGACGAGTTGATATGCCGGAATACGACGATACCTATTAAATGAATTGTCTAGAAGGACAAAAAATATCCGCTTGCAAAAAAGCTTCCTACAAGACACTTGATTAGGCACAGGTGTTCTTGTTGTGCTAATAGTATCTTTGATGGCATAATCATAACTCTTAGTTAAGTTCATGATAGATAGGCTTTGAAATCTATAGGGCAAGCCTGTGAACATGAATTATGCTTCATCATAAAATAACTGCTATAGATATTTTTTATTGCAAGTATTTAGCAAGAATATTTAACCGATTATTAATTATTTTTGCTCGTCAAGAAGCATGATTTTTCGCAAAAAGTATTTCTCTGATTAGAGAAATACACAAAAGCGTTTGTATATATGAGTGGACAGTTTTGTAATTGTCTGCCCTAATCAATTAGGGCTAATTCAGTACCTTAATACTTTATTATTATATTTTTTTTACTTTACTTAAAATAAAAAGCAGGTAATATATATTTTCTTCCTCAATATAATAATTGTAAACTAATACACTACTAATTTGATTACTTTTATATTTAAAAAGCTATAGTACCAATTTTGTATTTTTGCATAAATGAACATATATCAAGTTTTTAGCAGATATTTATAGTCTGTATTTCATACCAAGCTCATAGAAAACATCAGTATTTTATTTGACTGTTATTATATTTATTCAGGGAATATTCGGATACGTATAAGACTCCTTTTGTAAAGATAAGAAAAAATACTGAATAAATTTTTATAATCCTGATTGCTTATAGTTAATTTATGGGTAATATTACTGAAGCGTTATCTCAAAAACGAGATTCGACTTGGTACATGGGGCTGTGGTTTCTTAGATTCTGCATCAGAAACGTATTAACTTCAGAACCGAGTTAGTGATTTATTATTTTGCGTGAACATCAATTAGGTTGATAGCGGAATTCCTCAATCATCTAATTCATGTTCTCCCTACTTACAAATTATTCAAAGCAATGTTTTCCCTAGTTGTGACTTTGCAAGAGTTCAGTGCTGTAAAGACGAATATGAAATAGCTCTGTGCTTCATTGCATAGAGCTAACGGTTGTCTTCCCTTCGTTGTTGAAATATATTTGCCGCAACGATGGTGGTGATTTTCTGTGTTCTTTAAGCAGAGTAAGGTTATCAGTGGTGCTGTCTCATGACAATACAAGTTTGCAGGCAGTGTCTGTCATGTCATGAAAACATCTTTTTTATCAAAAACCTTAAATCTTGGAAAAACTGCTGTTATTAATTAATGCCTTCCAATGACTTCTAAAATTTCATGGTTGAGGCATTGGAGCCTCCTTTGTCCATTTTACATTTTCAGCATTTTTACTTACGGTATCTTACCAGCTATTTCTCAAACAAGCGTGATCACAAATACTGCCCGTGGGAGTGCGGATAATCTTCCTAATAGCGGCAGAGTTGTGAACTCCAATGAAGTGACTTTCAGTGCTAGTCAAGCAGCATTGGAAATCATCAAAACAGCAGATAGAGCAGCCGCAGAACCAGGTGACACAGTAATATACACTGTCACTATTCGTAATACTGGTAACTCCCCAACTAACCAGATAGCAATTACAGACAGGCTACCCTTGGGAGTGCGCTTTATTTCCAAGTCACTCAAAGGTTCCATAGGAGATAGATCTGTATCTTTGAGTGCAACCACTGGTTCTAGTCGCACAGTAACCATCTCCTCCAATGAAGGACTGCAACCCAATCAAAGTTTGATAGTTAACTATGCTGTTGAGGTGACGCCAGATGCAATTCGTGGTGATGGCAGAAACACAGCCCAAGCCAGAGCAGGTAATCTTACCAGTAATCAAGCCAGCTATGTCTTACGAATTCGACCAGGTATTCTGTCTGACTGTGGCACTTTAATTGGACGTGTATTTGTCGATAAAAATTTTGATGGTGAACAACAGCCGAACGAACCAGGTGTACCGAATGCGGTGATTTACATGGATGATGGTAACCGCATCGTTACCGACGCCAATGGTTTATTCTCCTTAGCCAATGTCGTTGCTGGTTATCGGACAGCAACCCTAGACTTGACCAGCCTACCAGGTTATGCGCTGGCACCCAATAAATACTTTATCGAAAGTAACAGCCAGTCTCGCTTGGTCAAATTAGCACCCAGTGGCTCAGCACGAGTCAATTTTGGGGTTACGCCTGCGTTCTCAGGGGGGAAACGATGAAAAAAATAAAAAAGCTTTACCAAAATCAAAATTTTTTCTTTTACCTTTTTGGTCTTTCCTTAATATTTGTTTCTCCCAACGCAGTTTTTGCCAGTCTGTTAGATGGAAGACAGGGAGACAAACAGACAAACCAGACAAGGGAGACAGGAGGAGCCTCTGAGGCGGGGAAAGAAATCTCCGCACCTTTATTAGAAGTGTCTTTTATTGACCGCGTCACCACGTTTTCCCCTTTGTTGATCTCCCAGAATTCCCCATCTTCTGGTGATCCTAACTGGGTATTTCAACAAGATCCGACAACTGAATTTCAACAGAATCCCAACTCGCCACTCCAACAACAACCCACTTCTACGGATAATTCATCAATCAATACTCCCACTCCAGCAACTCCAGGACAATCAAAAGTCACCCTGGAAATTACACCTGTAGGCGATCCACGTGTACAAGCGGATGGACGTTCCACAATAAAACTACAAGGAAGAATTATTGATGAAAAAGGTGAAGTCATTCGTAAAGATGCGATCGCGACCTTAACCACCAGCGCCGGGAAATTCATTGGCGCAGACCAAGACAAAGACCAAGGCGGCTTTCAGGTGCGTGTCATTGATGGGGAATTCACCGCCACCTTACAATCAGACATCAAACCCCAACAAGTCCGCATCCGGGCTGCGATCGACAAGATTCAAAAACAATCACTCAATGTTCCAACAGAACTGGATGACATCAAAAATCCCACCTTCCCCCAACAAACAGATAATTCCTGGATAGACAAAATCACAACAGCACCACTAGAAGCCTACACTCAAGTTGAATTCTCCACCCATCTGCGCCCTTCCTTGGTGACAGGGGTACTGAACTTGCGGATTGGCCCAGGAGGGACGAATTACTGGGGAAATCTACAAGAGTTTCTTGATCCTGACGAGATAGACAAAGGCACGACGGTAGATTTTTATGGTGCAGCCTTTGCCACAGGAAAAATCGGAGATTGGTTATTTACAGGAGCATTCAATAGCGATCGCGCCATCAATCAAGACTGTGAAGGCAACAATCGCCTATTTGGTGGTATGCAGTTCTGTGAACAACCCTATCCCGTTTATGGTGATAGTTCCACCGCTACCCCCACCACCCCTTCCATTGACAGTTTCTATGCTCGTTTAGAACGTACTCCCTCGATTGTGGGAGCAGAACCAGATTACTTCATGTGGGGCGACTACACTACCAACGAATTTGCTCGCGCCTCCCAACTGTATACAGCTACCTCCCGCCAACTCCACGGTTTCAAAGCCAACTACAACCTGGGCAACCTGCAAATCACAGGCTTGTATGCCAACAATATTCAAGGCTTCCAACGGGATACCATCGTTCCTGACGGCACGAGTGGCTACTACTTCCTTTCCAAACGCCTGTTAGTTCCTGGCAGTGAAATCGTTTATGTCGAAGCCGAAGAAATTAACCGTCCTGGCACAGTAGTAGAACGCAAACAAATGCTGCGTGGTGCAGACTACGAAATTGACTATGACCGTGGTACACTGCGGTTTAATCGTCCGGTCTTTGCCACAGAACTCAACCCCTTTGGTTCAACTTTAGTTAGGCGCATAGTAGTTACTTACCAAAATGAAGGCGGCGAAGACTCCAGCCTTGTGGGTGGAAGACTGCAATATAACTTCTCCAACGATTTCACAAACAAAACTTTCGGTGCTATTAGTTACCTCCGGGAAGACCAAGGCGACCAAGATTTTGAACTGTTCGGTGGAGACTTCTTAATTTCTTTAGGAAATACAGGGAAGATAGTCGGGGAATTTGCCCACTCCAACAACAACCTGATCACCGGTGAACAAGCAAGTGGTAATGCTTACCGCTTGGAAGCTTTTGGAAACATCACAGAAAATCTTTTCGCTCAAGCTTACTATCGCGCCGTCGAGCCAAATTTCTCCAACAACGCCACCTTCAGCTTTACACCCGGACAAACCCGCTACGGAGCGTCTTTATTAACCAGATTGAGTGACCTGACTAGCTTGAGAGTCGCTTACGACGTGGAAGAGAACTATGGCACTGCACCAACTTCCATTACCAGCTTCTTCGACCTATTCGACCCACAACCACAAAACCGTCCTGGGGAACGAGTCAGTAACGAACTGCGAACCTTCCGGGCGGGAATCCTGCAAAAGCTGGGTAATAGTGATCTCAGCCTGGAATACGTCAATCGTTCTCGCAATGACCGTATTGGTGATGACTTAGATGGTGATGCGAGTCAGATTGTATCTCGTTTGAAGTTTCCATTAACAGATACCTTGACCTTCCAAGCTCAAAATGAACTGAACTTGGGTGACTCTGATCCCTTGTATCCCAACCGGACTACTTTAGGTTTGGACTGGAAAGCAGCTGAAGGAGTGACATTCCGACTGGCACACCAATTTTATGATGACAGTGAATTACTGCCAGGGAACTCCCTCACCACCTTAGACACGATTGTCGATCAAAAATTATCAGATGATACTTCTCTGCTCGGTCGCTATTCCGTACTTTCTGGCTTTGGTGGCTTGCAGGGACAAGGCGCTCTGGGTGTAAATCACGGTTGGAAAGTAGCACCAGGATTCAAAGTCAATCTGGGTTATCAATACGTATTCAAGAACATATTCAATGCTACGGCAGCAGGAGATAGATACCCGCAATATTACGCAGTCGGGCAAACAGCTGCGAGTTTGGGACTGTTTTCTGGTTCCGTTTACAGCCTGGGGTTTGAATACACTGATAATCCTGATTTCAAAGCCCGCGCCCAATTTGAATATCGTGATGGAGATCAAAGCAATAACCTAGTCATTTCCGCCGCCGCCGCCGGAAAAATCTCTCCAGCTTTAACAGCCTTAGTCCGCTTCCAGCAAGCAGGCGAAGCTAACGTCTACCTTCCCACCCTCGTCAACAGCATCGACACCGGCGGCATCAGATTCCAAGAACTGGGAGATACAGCCAATCTTAAAATCGGTTTAGCATACCGCGATCCCACCAACGATAAATTCAACGGGTTGCTGAAATACGAGTGGCGGCAAAACTTTGCTTCGATTCCCGAAACCCAACTTACAGGTAGTACAGCTACAGGTCATGTCTTTTCCGCAGAGGGTATCTACGCCCCCAATTGGCGCTGGGAGTTCTACGGTAAATACGCTTTTCGCAATGGGGTCACCTACTACGACAATGACAGATATGACGGCAGTGTCAACCTGGCACAGTTGCGGGCAGCTTACCGACTTGGTTATCGCAGTGATTTAGCCGTTGAGGGACGATGGATTGGACAAAACTCCAATAGCGGCACTGACTATGATGAATTCGGTGTTGCTGTCGAAACCGGATATTACGTCACTCCTGATTTACGTTTGGGTCTAGGTTACAGCTTTGGCAGCGTGGATGACCGCGACTTTACCGGTTATCGTTCCGAAGGTGGTTTCTATATCAATATCAGCTTGAAGTTGAACGAACTTTTGGGTGGCTTTGGTTTACAAGAACCAGTACCCAAGCAACAACAAGAGTCGGAAATCTCAACAGCGCAAACAGAACCTGCTAAACAGACATCCCAGACTAAATTGATTCAGCGTTTGAAACAAAGGCACAAGGCAGAAGGATGAAATTTTGTCATTTTTAGGACTTACGCAAGAACTCTCCCAAACTCTTATTTCTTCGTGTCCTTTGCGTCTTCGCGGTTCGTTTCTCCATGATTTTGCGTAAGTTTTAATACTTCATTGTTTTCAAACGTGGTGTCATAGGAGTGAGTAATGTCCAAATTGAAATTTAAAACAAAGAAGGCAAAACGAATAATTTATCTTTTACCTTTTACCCTTTACCTTTTACCTCCAGAAATTGCCTTTGCTCAAACTCCCACTCCCTCTCCTACATTGCGGGTGGTGGTAAATAGTAATCAAGATGGGAACCCTACCCCTGACAATGCTGTGACTCTGCGCGAAGCGATCGCGATCGTCAATGGTACTTTACCCACAGCAAAACTTAGTAATGCCGAAAAAGCCCAGGTTACACCAACCACAGGTGCTTCTCGGATTGAGTTTAATTTACCTGCTGATGCAACTACGATCCAGTTACAAACACAATTACCAGATTTAGCCACCCCCGGATTAGTTATCGATGGTTCAACTCAACCGGGATACGATCCACAAGGTTCAGCAACAGCAGAAATTGCCATTCCGATACCAGTAGTGACAATCACTCCCGCACCAAATCAAGAGATTTTGCGCGGTTTGACTGTAGTTGCTGATGGCGTGACAATTCGCGGCTTGAATATTTATGGTTTTACGAGCAAACCTATCAAACAGATTTTAGGAAATTTGGCTTTTGACACTGATCCCAAGCCAGTAACTCTGACTACACCACCGGGGGATATTGTCATTGCTCACCGTTTCCCACCTCCCGATACCAGCCGTCAGCAACCGCCCAACGATGATTTTCCCTTCCGCGTCTCTGACGTGCCACCCAAGAATGTTGTGATTGAGAACAACTGGCTGGGATTAACAGCTAGTGAACAAATGCCAGAACAAACTTCGGCGTTCGGGGTTTACGTGTTTAACTCCCAAGGAGCAACAATCCGGCGAAACCGGATTTATTACCATGATGGTAGTGCAATTATTACATCTGTACGTGGTGAAAATACGGTAGTACAAGAAAATATCCTCGTTGCTAACGGTATTGCTGGAATACCTGATGCCCTAAGATTTGAAGGTTTGGTCAACCAGTCTCAAATTATAGGTAACTTGATTTGTGGGAATGACGGAGCGGGAGTGTATTTATTTAAACCCCAAGGTAACGTAGCAATTCAGAATAACAAAATCACCTATAACGGTAGAAGATTACGCCGGGCAGCAGTTTACTTGATGGGTAGTAATCACCAGGTAGTTGGTAATGAAATTGACTATCAAACTGGGCCGGGGGTAGTAGTGTCAGCTTTTCCCAAGAATGATGTTGGGCAAAGAAAACCAGGGGTCAAAAATATCATCCAAAACAATAAATTTGCGGCGTTAGAAGGTTTGAGTATTGACCTGAATACCCAGCAAAATCTGGATGTGAGTGACTTTCAGGTGGGAGATGGCCCCAATCCACGCCGGGATTCTCCTAACCGTCGCCTGGAAACTGGGAACGGGGCGATTAATGCGCCGGAATTTAAACAAAGGGCGTTTCCGCCTACAGGAAACAGCGTCACTTTGCAGGGAAAAGCCGATCGCGGTTCACAAGTGACAATTTACCGTTTAGGCGATTATCAAAGGGGTTACGGGGCATTAAGTGAACCATTGGCAACCGTATCTGTAGATGAAGACGGTAAATTTAGCACCACAGTCGAGAACTTGCAAACCGGAGATGTGGTGAGTGCGATCGCTACCGATCCGCAATATGGGACATCGGAACCAGCACTGGCGGCAATTATTGGTACTGCTGGCACAAAACCGAATCTGAAGCCAACTTCTCCACCAAACCAGCCTCCACAGTGTACTTCTCGACCAGTACCGCCACCACCACCAGAACCACCAGCACCACCGCCACCACCAGAACCACCAGAACCCATCCGCATACTCGCACCAAATAATGTCCACTTTGCCCTAGATAAGTCCTTTATTAGTTCAGAAAGTGCTGCTGTTTTGGATCGGGTAGCAGCAGTATTGCAAAAGTATCCTTTCATCGTGGTGGAATTACAAGGTCACACCGACCCCCGCGCCAGCAATGAATATAACTTGGCACTAGGTAGACGTCGGGCTTTAGCTGTGAGAAATTACCTACTGCGTAAAGGTATTAGTCCAGAACGGATGACCATTCGTTCTTTTGGTGAAACCCAACGGAAAACAGAAGGTAACACCCGCGTAGACTATGCACGCGATCGCCGTACAGAAATCATCTACAAAGACGTGCGAGGTATCGAACTCATCGTGGAACCACAAGAACAAGACCTGCAAATAGAGTCTCCCAGGTGAGGACTGTGGGAAGTAGGGGGAGTATGGGGAGATGGGGAGTATGAGGAGTATGAGGAGTATGAGGAGTGTAGTTCAGTTATCAGTTATCAGTAATCAAATTCTATTACTCACTGTTAACTGCTGCTGGTACTGTTCACTGATTCCTAACCAATAACCACTAACCACTAAACACTAACTAACCCCTATTTTCAAATGAAATATTTAGGAACTGAACTAAAAAATGAAAGCTCTATTTAAACATTTAAATTTTCATCCTTGTGGGAGTACGCTGTTAGCAGTGCTATTGGCTATTCCCCAAATTCCCCTGCAAGAGAGTATTTCCAGTCAAAAAGTTCTAGCACAACAAACAAGTTGTCCAGCTGGGACAACACAAGCAACTCTCAACTGGGGAACGACTAATTTCCAAACGGCAAATTTTAATCAAACTTTCGACATTGGGGGCGTCAGCACTAGTTTTCAGATGACGGAGAACCCAGCAGGATTTATCCGAGATCAATCACCGGAGAACTCTCCGGGAAACCTGGGCGCGGTTCCCTATGGAGTTGCTCCTGGACCTTACGGTGGTATTAATAGTCCCTATTTGCGCTGGGGAATAGATGCTACACAAAGTCCACAAGGTAGTGCCACACTGACCATCACTTTTGCCCGACCAGTGACTTTGCCTGTTCCTCTTACCTTCTTGGATGTAGACCGCGATCGACCAGATGAGCCTCCATTTCAGGATCAAATCACTGTCACTGCATTCAATCAAGGTCAAAATGTACCCGTTACCCTTACCAATATCGGATCTGGTGCTGTTAACCAAATAGTTAACGGTAACATTGCGCGGGGAGCTGATCCGCGTGTATTGCCAGGTAATGCAACTAACAATAGCAATGTCGGTAATGTTTTTGCGACATTTGCTCAACCAGTAACCCAAATCCAGATTATCTACCAAAGTGGGCCTTTGTATACCGAGGGTCAACCAACATTCACAGCACCTCAACAAGATGAAACTATTGGTCTTGCAGATATAACTATCTGTGCGCCTTCGGCAACAGGTTCTATTGGTGACACTGTCTTTAATGATACAAACAGTAATGGTCTACAAGACCCAGGCGAACCAGGAGTTGGGAATGTTCTTCTCACCCTAACTCTGTCAGGTCCTGACGGACAGCTAGGTACTCCTGACGACACTACCCAGACAACAAATACTAATGCCAACGGTAATTATTCTTTTAGCAATTTGCCCGCAGGCCCTTACAGAGTAACTGTCACTCCTCCTTTTAATTTGCCAGATGTCACAACTGGTGGTGGTAGACAAACTGATGTGACATTGAACCCCGGTCAATCCTTGGATAACGTCGATTTTGGCTTACGCCGACCGCCTGGTGGTGCAATTGGTGATCTTGTTTTCATAGATAGAAATAGCAATGGCAGTCCTGATACTGGTGAAACGGGAATTGCTAATGTGACATTGACTCTACGCAATAATATTGGACAGGTAGTTGCTACAACTCGTACCGATAACAACGGTAATTATTTGTTTACTGGTTTACAACCAGGTAACTATACTGTAGAGGTGACACAACCAAGTGACTTCACAGCTACAACAAACACGACTTTAACGGTTAACCTTACCGAACCCAACTCAGAAAATCTCAATATTGATTTTGGTTTCCGTCCTGATCAGGCGGGAGCATCTGGAGAAACCAATCTGCGGATAGTCAAGCGCATCACCAATGCTTTGAGAAACGGTCAGCCCATCAATGGTATCAGCTTCAACACTTTTATCAATGACCCCAATAGTAATGACGATGACAGATTACAGCAAGCTGGGCGATCGCCTGTTGGTCAAATTAATCTCCAACCACCTTTGAACAGTGGTGATCAAGTCGAGTACACAGTTTATTTTCTGGCTGATGGCACTCAGCAACTGCAAAATACTCGCTTGTGTGATCTGATTCCAACAGGTACCAGCTATGTCTCTAATAGCCTTTCTGTGGATGGAATTAACAACCAAGGACAATTTCTATCACCTTTAGCACCATTACAGGACTTTGCTGATATTTGTGGTGGTAGCAACAATCAAGGTGCAGTGGTTGTTGGGCCAGCTAACATTCCAGGTGGACAGACTGGTTTGATTCGCTTCCGGGTTACGGTTGATTAAGGGGAGATGGGGTGGTGGGGTGGTGGGGTGATAGGGAGAAAAATTTCTTCCTTGTCCTCCTTGTCTCCCGTGTCCTCCTCGTCTCCCGTCTCCTTCTTCCCTTCTCCCCTACACCCAATTACGGAACAATCAACACTGGGCAAGGAGACAGATTAATCACACGATTGGTAACGCTATCATGAGCGCCTTCGTCAGTTAATCCGAGTCCCCGACATCCCATGACGATTAAATCTGCTTCTATTTCATCAGCCACATCACAAATTACAAACGCGGGTTTGCCCTGCCTTTCAATGGTTTCAGTTTGAATTCCTTGCTGGGAAAACGCCGTTTTAGCAGTTTCTAGCAGTTTGGCAACAGTCTCAGGTGAGGACATGACAACATCCTCCTTTGGCGCATCTGTGTTTGGTTCTTCCACCACACTCAAAAGCACCAAGCGGCTGCCATACTTTTGGACAACATCAATCACTACATCAAATGCTTCCTGAGTTTCCCGACTTTGATCAATTGGAAACAGAACTTTTTTAAACATTGCATTCACCAGTTGCTTGATAGAGTTTATTTTCTGCTTCCTGCTTTTGGTAGAGCATGGAAATGACTATTTCTCCATACGTTTTGGTATTGTCACCGCAGATAATTGATAAGAAACTAATCGCTTAACAATTCTTTGCACCACGTACTCCTGTACAATCACAGAAAGGGTCTACTAAATGTAAAACATAACAAAAAGGCAATCAGGAGGTTTGTGACGTGTCAAAGAAAACTTTAGCAAATTTATCTGCAACTGACTTGTCTGGAAAACGTGCGTTTGTACGGGTTGATTTTAACGTACCTGTGGATGATGCTGGTAACATCACAGACGATACTCGCATCCGCGCTGCCCTACCAACTATCCAGGATTTGGTGCAGAAGGGAGCTAAGGTGATTCTAGCAAGCCATTTCGGGCGTCCCAAGGGTGTAGATGAAAAATTGCGTCTGACTCCGGTTGCTAAACGTCTTTCTGAGTTATTGGGGCAAGAAGTTGTTAAAACTGATGACTGTATCGGTGATGAAGTTGCTGCCAAAGTCGAGGCTTTACAAAACGGGCAAGTACTGTTACTAGAAAACGTTCGTTTTTATAAAGAAGAAGAAAAAAATGATCCCGAATTTGCCAAGAAATTAGCAGCTAACGCTGATTTATATGTTAATGACGCTTTTGGTACAGCCCACCGCGCCCATGCTTCCACTGAAGGCGTAACTCAATTCTTGAGTCCTTGTGTGGCTGGATATTTGGTGGAAAAAGAATTACAGTACCTCCAAAGCGCGATTGAAAGTCCCCAGCGTCCTTTAGCTGCAATTATCGGTGGTTCCAAAGTTTCCAGTAAAATTGGTGTCATTGAAACACTGCTGGAAAAATGCGACAAGCTGATCATCGGTGGTGGGATGATTTTCACTTTTTACAAAGCCCGTGGCTTGAGTGTAGGTAAGTCTTTGGTAGAAGAAGACAAGCTAGAGTTAGCTAAGTCTTTGGAAGCTAAAGCCAAAGAAAAAGGCGTCACCTTTTTGTTACCTACAGATGTAGTAGTAGCTGATAACTTTGCTGCTGATGCCAATTCTCAAACCGTTAGTATTGAGAACATCCCCGATGGTTGGATGGGTTTGGATATTGGCCCCGATTCTGTAAAATTGTTCCAAGAGGCTTTAGCTGACTGTAAGACAGTCGTTTGGAATGGACCAATGGGTGTGTTTGAGTTTAATAAATTCGCCGTTGGTACAGAAGCGATCGCTCGGACTTTGGCTGACCTCAGCAAAAATGGTGCTACCACTATCATCGGTGGTGGTGATTCTGTAGCAGCCGTCGAAAAAGTCGGTTTAGCTGACCAAATGAGCCACATTTCCACCGGTGGCGGCGCTAGCTTGGAGTTGCTAGAAGGTAAGGTATTACCTGGAATTGCTGCTTTGGATGAAGCGTAATTAGTGAGTAGGGGACAGGGAAGACAAGGAAGACAAAGAGGACATAGGAGACAAGGAGGAAACGGGAGACAAACAGGACAACGAAGAAATCTTTCTCTCCATCTCTCCCCACTTCCCACACTCCCTATCTCTCATTCCCCAACCCCCTATCCTCAAAAAAATATGCAACCCAAATGGTTAGAATGGGCGCAGAAATTACAAGCGATCGCTCAAACTGGGCTGACTTTTTCCGAAAATCCGTATGATATAGAACGCTTTCAATCAATACAAGCGATCGCAGCCGAAATTTTAGCAACTCACACCAACGCTGAACTTAGTTATATCTTGGATCTATTTGACCGAGATGTTGGATATGCTACTCCCAAATAGTAGTTAATGGTAAAGAGTAGAAAAATAGCAATCACATATCCTCCACCAACGAAAAAACCATCTACAACCATCCGTGTTCATCCGTGTGCATCGGTGTTCGATTTCCAAAACAAAACATCATCCACCAACGAAAAAACCATCTACAACCATCCGTGTTCATCCGTGTGCATCGGTGTTCGATTTCCAAAACAAAACATCATCCACCAACGAAAAAACCATCTACAACCATCCGTGTTCATCCGTGTGCATCGGTGTTCGATTTATTAAACATCATATTTGTCTCAAAACCCCAAATCCGCCTTCGCCAATTCTGCAGCCGCAAAAACCTCCTCATCTGATTTCTCTTCCCAAGCAACATCGCCAATTTCCTGATAGAAAACAGAATCGTAAGGACGAGTACGCACCACAACAGGCATAGGTACAGCATGACCTAAAATCAAAGCTTGCTGCTTAGAATCTAACTTTGCCAATACCGATTTCAAAGCACCAGCACCAGCTACCCCTGTAAAAATCGCGTCGATGTCTTTTTCATCATTCAGCAAAGCAGTGACGCGAGTCCCAATTTGAGACATGACTTCATTATCAATTCCAGATGGGCGTTGATCTACTACCAGCAGCGTGACAAAATATTTCCGCATTTCCCGAGCGATTGTCCCAAAAATAGTACTTTGGACGATCGCAGGATCTAAGAAGCGATGCGCTTCTTCGATAGTAATCATTAACTGCGTTGGTTTATCATTGGGATTTTTGGTTTGTAAAAACTTTTCGGCTTTGCTGACATAATGTTGGTGAATGCGGCGAGTAATCATGTTTGTCACCAACATGTACGAAAGCATATCCGATTGTGAACCAAACTCAATAACAACGTTCTTACCTGCTTCAAGCGATCGCAAAACTTGATTAACATAGTTATGGGGACAAGCTGCGCGCATATATTTTAAATTTTCTAAGCGAAACAGTTTACGCTGTAATGCGGTAATTGAACCTTGGTGTCCCCGCTTCTCTTCGCACAGCAGCTTGATTTCTTCATTGGTCATATTCAATAATCGTAGAATCCAAGACTTACCAAACTCTGCAAACAGAATATTAGCATTATCTATACTGGCGTCTGAAAGTCCTAAATCACGAGAGCATAATTTAATATCTTCTACTTCAATTTGATCATAACTAAGGTAAAGTTCTTGGGCGTGAGGAACACCACGCCGCTTTGTGGATTCAGGATCGAGAGTATATACCTCTACTTTGTTAGGAAATAATTGCTTTAAACCTTTAACAGTACTAAATTGTTTTCCTTCTGAAACAGCTTCCCAGCCATACTCAGAATGCATATCAAATATTAAATTTACTGCGGCATTTTTGCGAATTGTCCCAGCCAAAAGTAGGCGTGTTAAAAAGGATTTACCAGTTCCCGATTTGCCAAAAACACCATTGCTACGTTCCACAAAACGGTTTAAATCTAAGCAAACCGGTACATCCATATCCAGTGGTTTACCGATAGAGAAATTTTTTCTTTGGGGATCATCTTCCCAACCAAATACACGGCGAAAATCTTCTACCGAAGCATCATAAACCTGACTAAAATGGCTAGGAATAGTTTTGACTGGCATCAACTCCATTGTTGTGCTTGTTTGGGGTTGAAATGATGCCAATGAACTTAAATTTTGAGATTTTGAATCTCTGCCATTCTCCCCATCTCCCAATTCCCCCATCTCCCCACCTTCCAGAGGTGGAGTAAACATCAACATTGGTGCAAGAGTAATAGTACCGTAAGTACCACTGCCAGCGAGAATTTCCCGTAAAAAAGTATCCTCCCAACTGGGAGGATTGGCAATAATTCTTTGGTTCGCAGTTCCCAATGCCACATCTGTAAGCATACAAAAAAAACGCGATCGCACCCCTTGCACCACTAAAAATTTACCAACTCGCATATCTTCTACCAGAATATCGGGGTGCAATCGTACTTCTAATCCGCCTGTTAGAGAACCTTGAGTAACTGAACCTAATGGCTGTCCTAAAGTCATCGCATTAATTACATACTTACGTGCTTTATTTTATGTTGAAATTATTGATGGTTGGTAGTTATTTGTTGTTTGTTGGTTGTTAGTGGTTAAAAACCAATGACCAATAAAAATTGACCATTGACGATTGACTAACTATTCAATTTCAATCGAAGTTGGTGCAGTTGCGCCTGTAGTTGCTGTAAAATCTACTAGTGGTTTACGAAATTCGGCGTAAAGGCGATCGCGCCAGGCAAAAAATGGTTCATAGGCAGGATTATCTGCCAAACCATGTACTCCTTTGCCTCGTAAAGATACTGGTAAATCCAAATAAGGACCATCGGGAAACTTTAATAAAATCGATAAACCTGCAACTGCTAAGTCAGCAAGAGTAGGTTGATCTCCCAACAAATAGGGACTATCTGCCAATAGCAGACATAAAGCTTCTAAATCTTGCTGCAAGTCGGTAATGGCTTTTTTGACTACCTCTGGAGTGTAACCTACTCCAAAACCTAAAACTTTGAGCAAATCGTTAGGTACTTCTCCAACAAAAGTTTTGAAAACATCTGGAACAGAAGTTGGTAACAAAGCTTTTCGGAAACTTTGATCTTGACTGATGGCAGAAAATAGGGCTTTGCGTCCTTTGATACCAATGGATTCATCTGCCCATTCTTCCATCATTAAGCATAAACCCCGTTGTTTGCCATCTTGCGGTATAAGTGGGCGCTCAGGATAATGTAAGTCTAAATACTTAGCTATTTCCGTAGAATCAACAATATACTTATAACCATCCTTCAGTACTGGTACTTCTGTTTGACCAGTTAACCGAAAAAGTTCTACCTGTCCAATTCCAGGTGTGACTTGAATTTTACGATATTGTAGACCCTTGTAATCGAGAATCAGACGAACTTTTTCTGAGTATTGAGATAGTTCAAATTGGTACAATTCCAGCATTTTTCCAATCCTGCAATTGGTGAATTGTTTTATTTTACAATTGTAGCTTTACAAAAATTAATTTTATTGATTCTCTCCCAAAACTTTGGTGTCATTAGTCATTGGTTGATTGTCAATAGTCACTTGGATATTTTTGTATCACCCATGATAAATCCTAATTTTTATTGGAAAAAGTTTGATAATTATTGAGTCACAGTAAATTAAAAATATTCATCTCTAATCACACATCTACTTAATGATAAAAAATCCTATTTCTGTGGTTAGATTTTTTGTATAGCGAAATGTTATAAGTCTTTATGTAATCTGTAGAAATTAAAGCCAAACAAAATTTATGAACGTAAATTATAGCAATTTGCTGACCAAATTGTCTGGTGTGGTGGGAGTAATGGGCATCAGTCTTCTGATAGGTTTGCCTGTAGGGGCAAACGAGGTATTAAATCCTAGTCCGAGTATTTTTCAAGAAGCGCCCTATAATCGTAGTCAGGGTATTTTAGCAAACCCTAACTACACACTTGATAAGTCAGTACAACAAACAAAGGGTAATGCCCTAAATTCAAAAAAAACGATAGCACAAACAAATAGTGGAAGCGGGGTTCTCAATCCTAGTCCGAGTATTTTCAACGAACCTCCATATAACCGTCGCCGCAGTGTACCTAGTCCGGAGACCCCAGTTGTACCTACCACTCCTGAAACAACACCTTCACAACCAGGAACCCAAACAACTCCACCTCCACCACCAGAAGCTGGTACCGGAGACAAAACTTTAATAGCATTGGCAGAATCAAATAGACAATTTACAGTTTTAACTAAAGCTTTAAAAGCAGCAGGATTAGTAGATATTCTCCAAGGTCAGGGACCATTCACAGTTTTTGCGCCCACTGATGCTGCTTTTGCCAAATTACCACAAGATGCTGTACAAGATTTGTTGAAGCCAGAGAATAAAGAAGTATTGGTGAAGATTTTGACCTACCATGTGGTACCTGGTCAGGTATTATCCAATGATTTGAAGTCTGGCGAAGTAAAAAGCGTTGAAGGTGGACCTATTAGCGTCAAGGTTAATAGCCCTCAAGATGTGATGGTTAACGATGCTAAAGTAATCCAACCGGATATCAAAGGTAGCAATGGCGTGATTCATGCCATTGATAACGTCATTTTACCGCCTGATTTGTAATTAGTGGTCGGGGATCGGGACACGGGGGATAAGGAGGACAAAAAAGTAATATTTCTCCCTTGTCTCCCCACCTCCCCATCTCCCTTATATTCCCTCTCCCCAATCCCTTATCCCTTGTTTAAAATTAAAATTTCTTCAGAAATTAAATAAGGTTAAATAGAAGCTAAACTTGATCTTCGCTGGACTCTCACACCATGCTGACTGACATATTGCCTTTTAGTTTTGACTTAGATACAGTAGCTATCGCTGGCGCAAGTTTGTGGTCTTTGGCGCTATATTTAGGTTTTTCACCAGTCAGTGAATGGATTATTGAACAACTTAATCGCTGGTTTAATTTTGCTGAGCGATCGCTCTACACTAGTAAATCAGAATTTGAGAAAACTCGTCAGGCAAGAGAATCACAGAACGCCTTTTACGCTTCAGTATTTAGCATCATACCTTTTCTTGTTATTGGCGCTTTATGTAACTGGGGTGTGGAATTAAGTTTAGGTCGCAGTTGGGCAATTAGTATGGGGATACTAGCCTGTATTGGTTGTGGTGTCTACGAACTGGGACGGCGAGACGGTAATCCTTCTGAGTAAAAAATAGATAAGTAAATAATGCGACACGGATAACTAAAAATCTCCGTGTCTTTGTGTCTTGGTGTTTAAAAGGTGAAAATAGAAATAAACACCATGAATATTAATATATATTACAAAAATTACAATTATTAGCAATCACTAACTGAAAAATATATGTAGATGATCTTTATTGATTAACTCTATTTGCATCAACTCTTTAGCATCAAAAGGCAATTATTAAAGATGCATAACCCACTTGATGAAACAACTCGTGCTTGGGGAATGGCTTGTCATCTTTCTGCACTAGGAGGGTTTATTATCCCATTTGGCTCGGTTTTAATTCCCCTAATTATTTGGCTGACTCAAAAAGAGAAGCACCCATTTATTGATGAACAAGGAAAAGAATCTGTTAATTTTCAGATTTCACTGATAATTTATTTATTATCATTTTGCTTGATTTTAGTTTTGTTAATAGTACTAATACCTTTCATATTAGGTCTTTTATCAGAAGATTATTCACTGAGTTTTTTATATTTATTTATACCTTTGCAAATCTTACCAGTATTTGTTGTTATGGCTGTGATGCTTTTTCAGTTAATCATGGCGATTATTGCAGGAGTTAGAGCATACAATGGTCAATCTTACCGCTATCCTTTTAATTTACGACTTTTGAAGTAGTAACTTAAATATAATTATATAATTGTTTTTCTATAGCAATCCTAAATCATTCGTGAGAGGCGATATCCCTGACTTCTCTAAGAAGTCGGGGTATGAGACTCAAATCCAAAAATTTTAATCACCTAGTCTTTTATTTCTTCATACACCAATTTTGCTAGTTTATCGGCTGCACCTGTTTCTCCTCTAATGCTTTGCAATTTTGCTCGCATTTTGTCCAATTTTTCTGGGTGATTTAAATAATCAAGAACAATTTCGCCAACTTCTTCAGGTTGAAGTTTTCCTACTAATTCTGGAACAACTTCTGATTTTGCCCAGATATTAGGCCATGCTAATAAACCTTTACGCTGTAAAAATATCCAGTTAATTAACTTGGCAAAACTCGAACCTACTCCCGGTAAGTTTGCCAAAATTCCCGGCAAACCATCCCATGATTTCATGGCATCTAGTTGTTGAGTTGGTAGCAAAACTATCATTGGTACAGCCAAAGAACCGAGTTCGGCTGTATTTGCGCCTACTGTAGTTAAGCAAATCTGGCACTGGGACAATTTATCGTAGGCTGGATGATGAGTGATTAATTCCACAGTTAAACCATTGTGGGTTTTCAGTATCGGAGGTTCAGAATTAATTAATTGGGCTGAAATTCCGCCGAAAGTTTGTGTATAAGGATTTTTCTCAGGATCGGCAAAACTGGCTAATGTTTGTAATTCTAAAGTTGGCGCTACAGGAATGAAAAACTTTGTTTGTGGTCTTTTGGCTTGAACATATTCTGCGATCGCCAAAGTCAAAGGGACTCCCTGGGATAATTTTGCTGGCTTGGAACCAGGGAGTAGACTGATTAGTTCGGTTTGGGATTGGGAGGTGTGAGGAGTGTGAGGAGTTTTTTCTAGTACTACTTCTGAAGCGGTTTCTGCCATTAAATCCCCGACAACTGTAAATTTATGGGCATATTTAGGCGCGACTTTGGCAGCAACTTCTGGTTTCATGACTGCGAAACGATCAATCAGATTATGCCAGCGCGCTTCCCACTCTGCATAAACAACGCTGCGATAACCCAGCCTTTTAGCAATCACTACAGGAAAAAATTGATCACCGCCGAGAAAAATTACTACACCTTTACTTCGCCAGTCCCAATTTTCATGAGTTTTTCCCCAAAGCAAAAATTGCCAAAAATGTTCAGCAGCCTGCACTCTGTCTACTTCTGGATAAGAACGAGCGATATCAGCTTCTTTACCACTGGCGTGAGGACAAGGCGAGAGAACAACCGAAATTCGCAAGTGTGTTCCTATAGCCTCTGCTTTGGAAAATCCCTCCCAGCCTAATTTTTGCCGTAATGCTTTGACTACAGGTCTTACCCATGTAGTTATTTCGCCAGGGCCATTAGAAAGAATCAAAATGTCAAAGTCATTGGTTGATGATTGGTTGTTGATTGTTGGTTGTTTTTCTTTAATCATTCTTCCTTGTCGGCGATCTCCCATCACTGAATAACTAAAATAATTTACAAATTTTAATAATTTGCGAGTAATCACTTTTGAAAAAAGTCAAAATCTGTAACAATATGTTTCATTGTTTATATCTTTTTGTGTCAGATAGGCGACAAAATCACCACGCAGTAAGCTTTTTCTGATAAAAAAAGACTGAGATTGCCGATAGAGTAGAGAACACGCATCAAAGGAGCCGAAGAAGCATGTTCACCCACGTCAAGTCCACCATTAGACACATTGCGCCTGATGATCTGCGAGGGCGTCATTTAATTAAGGTGGTCTATGTCGTGTTAGAGTCCCAATACCAGAGTGCATTGTCACAAGCGGTTAGGGTCATTAACAAAAACCATCCTAACGTGGCGATTGAAATCAGCGGCTACTTGATAGAAGAACTCCGTTCGCCAGAAAACTACGAGGAGTTCCAAAAAGATGTCGAGACTGCCAATATATTTATCGCCTCACTGATTTTTATTGAAGACTTAGCTCAGAAAGTAGTAGAAGCAGTACAACCGCATCGCGATCGCCTTGATGTTGCTGTTGTTTTCCCATCAATGCCAGAAGTGATGCGCCTAAACAAAATGGGCAGCTTCTCAATGGCACAGTTAGGGCAGTCTAAGAGTGCGATCGCTCAATTCATGCGTAAGCGCAAGGAAAAATCCGGCGCTGGCTTTGAAGATGCGATGCTCAAACTGTTAAGGACTCTGCCCCAAGTGCTGAAGTTCCTACCAATGGAAAAAGCACAAGATGCCAGAAATTTCATGTTGAGCTTTCAGTATTGGCTAGGGGGTTCGCCAGAAAACCTGGAAAACTTCTTGCTGATGCTAGCTGATAAATATGTATTGAAAAATTTAGAGACGCTAAATTTAACGTCTCTACAATACGATGCACCGGTTGTTTACCCAGACATGGGTATTTGGCATCCTTTGTCAATGACAATGTTTGAGGATGTCAGAGAGTATCTGAACTGGTACAACAGCCGTAAGGATATTTCCAAAGATTTGAAAGACCCCTTAGCCCCCTGTATTGGCTTAGTGTTGCAGCGTACTCACCTAGTTACAGGTGATGATGCTCACTACGTGGCAATGGTACAGGAATTAGAAGCTATGGGCGCACGGGTAATTCCTGTATTTGCTGGTGGTTTGGACTTTTCTAAGCCTGTAGATGCCTACTTCTACGAACCAACTACCAAGTCACCCTTAGTAGATGCTGTGATATCTTTGACAGGTTTTGCTTTAGTAGGTGGACCGGCACGTCAAGACCATCCTAAGGCAATTGAAGCCCTCAAGCGCCTAAATCGTCCTTACATGGTAGCTTTGCCCTTGGTATTCCAAACTACTGAAGAGTGGATGGATAGCGATTTGGGCTTACATCCAATTCAAGTAGCACTGCAAATTGCCATTCCGGAATTAGATGGGGCAATTGAACCGATTATATTATCAGGAAGGGATGGGGCAACAGGTAAAGCGATCGCTCTTCAAGATCGGATCGAAGCAATAGCAAAACGCGCCTTCAAATGGGCCAACCTACGTCGCAAACCCAAGCTACAAAAGAAAGTTGCCATCACCGTTTTCAGCTTCCCGCCAGATAAAGGTAATGTGGGAACTGCCGCTTACTTGGATGTATTTGGTTCCATCTACGAGGTGATGAAAGCCCTCAAAAACAACGGGTATGACGTGCAAGACTTGCCAGAAAATGCCCAAGCCTTGATGCAAGAAGTCATCCACGATGCCCAAGCCCAGTACAGCAGCCCAGAATTAAACATTGCCTATCGCATGTCTGTGCCTGAGTATGAAGCACTGACTCCCTACTCTCAACGCTTAGAAGAAAACTGGGGGCCACCACCAGGACACCTCAACAGCGACGGGCAAAACCTGCTGATTTACGGAAAGCATTTTGGTAATGTCTTCATTGGTGTCCAGCCTACCTTCGGTTATGAAGGCGATCCGATGCGGCTGTTGTTCTCCCGATCCGCCAGCCCGCACCACGGTTTTGCTGCTTACTACACCTACCTAGAACAAGTGTGGCAAGCTGACGCTGTGTTGCACTTTGGTACTCACGGTTCCTTGGAATTTATGCCAGGTAAGCAGATGGGTATGTCTGGCGAATGTTACCCAGATAACTTAATTGGCACAATTCCGAATCTATATTATTACGCAGCCAACAACCCCAGCGAAGCCACAATTGCTAAGCGTCGCGGCTACGCCGAAACTATTTCTTACCTAACTCCACCTGCGGAAAATGCTGGTTTATACAAAGGTTTAAAAGAACTCAGCGATTTAATTGCTTCTTACCAAACCTTAAAAGATACCGGACGTGGGGTTCCAATTGTTAACACCATTATGGACAAGTGCCGGATGGTGAACTTGGACAAAGATATTAATTTGCCAGAAGTTGATGCTAAGGATATGTCTGCCGAAGAGCGGGATAATATCGTTGGCATGGTCTACCGCAAATTAATGGAAATAGAATCGCGACTCTTGCCTTGCGGTTTGCATGTAATTGGTAAGCCACCCAGTGCAGAAGAAGCAGTTGCCACCCTCGTGAATATTGCAGGTTTGGATCGTCCAGAAGGTGTAGAGACGTTAAATTTAACGTCTTTACAAAGCTTACCCCGAATTATCGCCAACAGTCTGGGACGGGACATCGACGAAATTTACAAAAATAGCGATCGCGGCATATTAGAAGATGTCCAGCTGCTGCAAGACATCACAATGGCAACTCGCGCCGCAGTTTCTGCCCTTGTCCAAGAACAAACGGATGCAGAGGGAAGAGTTTCCTTTGTTTCCAAGCTGAATTTCTTTAATATGGGCAAAAAAGAACCTTGGGTAGAAGCACTGCATCAAGCAGGTTACACCAAGGTTGACGCCGCAGCCCTGAAACCTCTGTTTGAGTATTTAGAATTCTGCTTACAGCAAGTTTGTGCTGACAACGAACTCGGCGCATTACTCCAAGGTTTAGAAGGTGAATACATCTTACCTGGTCCCGGTGGCGACCCCATCCGTAACCCGGATGTATTACCCACAGGTAAAAATATACACGCCCTCGACCCGCAATCTATCCCCACCCAAGCGGCAGTCCAATCAGCCAAAATCGTTGTCGATAGGCTACTAGCAAGGTACATGGCAGAAAACAGTGGCAAGTATCCCGAAACCATCGCCTCTGTGCTTTGGGGAACCGATAACATCAAAACCTACGGGGAATCACTAGCCCAAATTATGTGGATGGTGGGTGTGCGTCCGGTTCCCGACGCTTTGGGAAGAGTCAACAAGTTAGAATTAATACCCCTAGAAGAGTTGGGACGACCCAGAATTGATGTTGTAATCAACTGTTCTGGTGTATTCCGTGACTTGTTCATCAACCAGATGAACCTGCTAGATAAAGCCGTGAAAATGGCTGCGGAAGCGGATGAACCTGTAGAAATGAACTATGTCCGCAAACACGCTTTGCAACAAGCAGAGGAAATGGGGATTAATCTGCGTCAAGCAGCAACTCGTGTCTTCTCCAACGCTTCTGGTTCCTACTCGTCCAACATCAACTTGGCGGTAGAAAACAGCACTTGGGAAAGCGAAGCAGAGTTACAGGAAATGTACCTCAACCGCAAATCCTTTGCTTTCAGTGCCGATAACCCTGGTACGATGGAAGAATCTCGGAAGATATTTGAAACTACCTTAAAAACAGCCGAGGTAACTTTCCAAAATCTTGACTCTTCCGAAATTAGCTTAACTGATGTTTCTCATTATTTCGATTCAGATCCCACCAAAGTTGTGGCAAGTCTCCGTGGTGATGGTAAAACACCATCATCCTACATTGCAGATACAACAACAGCCAACGCCCAAGTACGGACACTATCAGAAACCGTGCGTTTGGATGCTCGTACCAAATTATTAAATCCTAAATGGTACGAGGGAATGCTATCTCACGGTTACGAAGGTGTACGCGAACTCTCCAAACGCTTAGTAAACACAATGGGTTGGAGTGCGACTGCTGGTGCTGTTGATAACTGGATTTACGAGGATGTGAATACCACGTTTATCCAGGATGAAGAGATGCAAAAGCGGTTGATGAATCTGAATCCCCATTCTTTCCGCAAGATTGTATCAACTTTGTTGGAAGTAAATGGACGGGGTTATTGGGAGACAAGCGAGAGTAATTTGGAGAAGTTGCGTGAGTTGTATCAGGAGGTTGAGGATCGGATTGAGGGGATTGAGTAGGTTGTAACTGTGTAGAAACGCCCAATGTAGAGACGTGCCATGGCACGTCTCTACATTTTTAAGAAGTTGAAGTGTTAGAATATCCTGAGGAGTTAAACTTTGAGCTTGTTGTAATACTTCTTGGTAGCTAGACATAAACGTCCACAAGATAAACTTTTTTTTCATTAACAACAAATTGAACATAACAATAAGGCAAGATCAGAGTGATCGCCTAGCGTCTCCTTTGGAGAATCGCTCTCACTTTCACCAAAATCCGATCACCATTGCTATTTCGGCAGTCGCATTTGTTGATTTTGTGAGCGCAATAATGATTTCGGCAAGCGCAATAATCATTTCGGCAAGCTTAATAATGATTTCGGCGAGTGCCACTCAACCAACCCAAACTACAACTGCAAACAAGTTAACTGACAGCAACGGTAGCTTAAGCGATCGCTCTGTCACTCATTCGGATTGAAAGGTTATTTATCCAAGCATTGACTGAGTTGTTGCGCTCAAGAATTAGGGCGTTCAATTCTTCTTAATTGATAAATATGTAAAGTGCGATCGCTCATCTTTTCCACAGTGCGATCGCCATTGCTATTTCGGCGATCGCCGAAATTGATTATGTGAGTGCGATAATCTGATAAACACGGATGGATTATGATTTTGCTGCTAAGTTAATTTATTATCCCTGTTTGCTCATGCTGACTTTTACCCAAAAAAAACCACCCAATCCGAATGCAGCAGTAGTTTCTACTTTGTCTCTCACTGCGGAAGAACGTACCCGCAGTCGTCATCGCTTACAAATGGAAGATGGACAAGTGGTTTTTTTGCGTTTACCTAGAGGTACGGTACTGCAAGATGGAGATATTCTTGTAGATGAAACTACTGGTAGTCTAGTGAGGATTACTGCCAAGCCAGAACCTGTTTTAACAGTAGTTGCTAAAACCACAATGGATTTGCTCAAGGCGGCGTATCATTTAGGCAACCGTCATGTGCCAGTAGAAATTACATCTGCTTATTTACGCTTATCTCCTGATCCAGTTTTACAGGTAATGCTCCAACAACTAGGAGTAGAAATCAAAGAAGAAATCTCACCCTTTCAACCCGAAGCAGGTGCATATGGACACCATCACTCTCACTGATGCCAATCTGTTGTGTCTGTTGCAACTGGCTAGCCCAGCTTTACCTGTGGGCGGATATAGTTATTCTGAAGGATTAGAAACTTTGGTAGAAGATGGTGCGATCGCTCATCCAGCACATCTTAAGCATTGGTTAGAAATGGAATTGCGTTATGGGGCTATTCCCATGGAAGCAGCAGTGATGATTCGAGGCTATCAATCAGTACAAGCGCAAGATTTCCAAAGGTTATCTAGTTGGAATTGTTGGTTATCAGCAGCGAGAGAAACCGAAGAATTACGCGCTTCTAGTTTGGGGATGGGGCGATCGCTAATCCGCCTGTTAATTGAATTACAACCACAAATAAAACCCATTGCTGATGCTGTGGGTAATTCCTGTAATTATGCGATCGCTTTTGGCATTGCTGCTGCCCATTGGCAAATAAATATACAAGCAGCCTTGTTGGGATATTTATATTCTTGGGCAAATAACTTGATTACTACTGGGGTGAAACTCGTTCCTTTGGGACAGACTTCAGGGCAAAAAATATTACTAGAACTCCAGCCATTACTGAACCACGTCACAGTACAGATTCTAAATTTAGAAGACGATGAACTCAGTTGCTGTACTTGGGGTTTATCTTTAGCAAGTATGAGGCATGAAACACTGTATACAAGATTGTTTAGAAGCTAGTCAATATTCCAGTCACATTAGTCATCAGATTTTTGTCCTTCTGAGACAATTTTTGCCAGGAGATTGCCTGTAATATCTAATAGTTGATCTAAGAGAAAACCGATAGTTGCAATATAAATTAGACCCTCGATAATCTTATTATAATTACCTCCTCTGTAACCATTCCAAATCAAAAACCCTAAGCCTCTTCCGATTGTCAACATTTCAATTGCAATCACTGTAAACCAAGCTATCCACAGACCAGTTCTTAAAGCATCAAAGATATAATTTATTGCCACACGAAAATTATTGTCTTGGAGACGACTTTTCCGCATACCTGTAGCAGTGTTAATGATCACTGCCCAGATAGCACTAAAAAAAACAACGATACTTGCTGCTACTTCTACTTCTTTAAAAAAGATAAAAGCGAGTGGTACAAATGCTATGGGAGGAATACTGTACGGAATTTGTAGCAATCGCTTACATAGTTGATAAAGTAAGGGATTTATACCAATTGCACTTCCCAGTAAAATCCCCGCAACAGCAGCAGGTATAAAACCTACAAATAACAACTGTAGGCTAGATAAAAAGTTTAACAATATACTATGCTCCATGCCTCATGATTTCAATTGAAACATCTGAAGAATGGAACGACTGTAATAAATGATGGCACACAAACAAGCAATTTGAATCGCGCTCATTCCCCAGAAAATATGAAAGTCGGGCTTTATAAAATCTATCAAAAATCTAAAACTTAAATAACAAACTAAATAAAATTTAAATAAATCACCTTCTTGGTATTGATAGCGACTGCGAAAATGTATAAATATTAATAAAATGATTAAAAATATAATTTCATAGAGTTGAGTAGGATGACGGCGAATACCATCACCAAAATCTACACCCCAAGGTAATGTTGTGGCTATTCCGTAAGTGCGATCGCTCAACCCAGTTAAAAAGCAACCAATCCTACCAATTGCGGTTCCGATAATTAATGGATAGACAAATACATCACCAGTGGAGCGGGTGATACCAATAATTTTTTTGGTAATTTCTACTCCAATTACAGCCCCTAAGATAGCTCCGACAACTGTTTTACCTTGCAGTAATAGTAATAAAAATAGTTGGGGATTTTGCTCTAATAAATTAATATGTTGCAGTAAAACTAACACCTTTGCACCGACAATAGCACCCAGCATTCCACCCACAATAATAGAAGTGCGTTGTGGCGGTGAAATAATATCCTTACGGGCATTACGCAAGACTAAACGTAACGCCACTGTATAAGCTATAGATTCAAATAAGACATGTGGGTGAATTCGCAATGAACCCAAGTAAAAATAAACAGGAAAATTCATATGTTAGTTGATAGCTATTAGTTGTTAATTTAACCACTAACCACTAACTACTACCATTATTTATCTTCCCATTTTCCGCTTCATCTCTTCCAACTCAGCCTCCGTTTCCCAACGGCGGAATGTTTCCTCTAGAGGATCATTCCCACTGGAGTAGCTACGATTTTGATTAGACCAACCAGCGGTTTCGATACGCTGCTGTGCTTGCGCTTTGGCACGTGCTGTTTGTGCTTCCGTAGCTTTTGTTTGCACTTCCTGTCGCCGTTGTTGGACTTTCTTGAGTAAATCCTGTGCTTGGGTAATGCGTTCTTTCAACCCTTGCATCTGTCCCCACTGTTGATTTCCTTGACGCAAGAGTGCTGCTTCTCTCTCTTGCGCTTTTACTGCTAAATCCTCTCTACCAGCATTTTTTGCCTTTTGGACACGGATATGCCACCTTTGGATTTCTTGAGCTGTAGACAGAATTTCTTCTTGCGATCGCTTCTCTTGTAATTGTAAATCTGCAATCAACTTTAGAGTATCTTCTTCCTGCTCCCGCAGCTGCTCTAACAACGCTTCTAATTCCAGATGCGGATTACTTCGCAAGAATTCCTCTAAACGATTTTCCAAAAACCGACTCAAATCATCAAATAGGCCCACAGCTAGAACTCCAGAGGTGAGGTACATCATTTTATTGTAGCCATTATTATCAGCAGCAAAAAGCTACTGAGAAAATAAAAAGGCAACTATGCAGATAAAATCGTATTTTTATAGATTTTCAATCTCAATACATCTTTAATTTTTAGTCTTTAGACTTAGTATCAAGATTCAATCTTCCCTCTCAAGGTTGAAGTATTTTATAGCTATCTTGCTTAGCTTTTATAGATAAGTATCAAGAAAGTTCATCTAGATAAAATAATTTTTCGTGCTGACTGTTATTAGCTAGTAATTAGTAGTGAAAAATCAACTAATCTATGATATTTCATGCAGTCTCTATTGAGGGAGACAAAATTATATATACTCAATTTTGGGCATTGCTGAATCAAGATATGAATTTACAATTCACGGATATGTAGAGACGTAGCNGATGCTACGTCTCTACAAAGATGTATACAAACATAATTCATGACCAGATTCAGCAACGCCCAATTTTGAATTATCAAAAAAGATAAACGTTTATATGTTTCATTTTTACTAACCATTAGTAGTTTTCACGTTGGAGGAAATAATGAATTATCTTATTGCGGTTTTATCAGATAGAATACAGGCAGAAAAAGCTTACTCTGCTCTCGAAAAATAAGGCTTACCTGTAAATCAAATTGATATTTTAGGTCAAGGTTACAAAACAGCTGATGAATACGGGTTAATAAACCCGAATGTGCAAGCTAAAAAAGGAGCAAATCGCTTAGCACTTTGGCTAATTCCCTTTGGTTTTGTAGCCGGTTATGCTTTTAATGCTTTGACAGGCATTGAGATATTTAATATTGGCAGCTTTGGCAATCATATTATCGGTGGGCTTTTAGGAACTGCTGCTGGTGCTTTAGGTGCATATTTAGTTGGTGGCGGAGTTGGTTTAACTGTGGGTAGTGGAGATCCTCTACCTTACCGCAATCGTTTAAATCAAGGTAAGTATTTAATTGTAGTCAAAGGTACTGAAGAATTGACCCGTCAGGCAACTCGTATTTTACGCCAGTTTGAACCTGAGAATTTACAAGGCTATATCGAGCCAACAGATGCATAAAAGGGAACGGGAAAGGGGGACGACTTGGAGGACAAAGGGAAATTAGTAACTATATTATTCTCCCCACCTCCTGACTGCCCCACCTCCCCACCATAAACTTTTCCCTTCCCCCACTTCATTTACATATTTGAACGTAACTGCGTAACACGACTAAATGCGCTTAATTGCGGCTTATATACGATTTTTCGCACACTAAAATTATTCTCGACATGCTCACGGCAAGTATAACGATCTAGTTTTTCTACCTTGCCAACAGCATCATGTCCACACTGGACTAACTTATCGGTTAACAATCCCACTACTAATTCAGTACCACCATAACCTGGAGGTGGAACTCTTTGCGCGAATAATTTAGGAATGCTATAGCATCAGAGTATTCATAATTTTTCTTTATGCCAGCCCTGCAAAATTCTTTTGATATAGTTAGAATATAATTACTATCAAATCCAAATTTAGAAATCATTTATATTCAGAATTGTTGAAGTTAGGGGCTTAAAGCTTCAATGCTTCATTCTGAATTAAAGCACTCATGTTTTTTTGTCTGATGTAGATTCTCATGAAACCTATCTACTCAGATTTGAAAAAGTGAGTGAATGGAATTTGGATTTGGTAGAACTAGCATCATAAAAGCAGATAAAAGCCAATGATAAAGGCTTAAGGGATACGCTTGTTGGTGCTAGTAGTTAAAACTTCACGATAAATCCGCAATAGGAATAGTTTTTGGTTAAATCCAAACACAAGGCTCAGAAATGAGTCAAGTATACCTTATAGACATTTGGTTAAGGGAAACTCAGAGTCCATACTTCCTTGAAGAGTGGATATTAGTGAGGAATAGCTAAGGGGAAGGGAAATTTAGGAGAGTACTTTCTTGCTTGCACCTTTGAGCAAAATGTGTTGAGGTGTACTCCATATCTTTGTGTTGATTAATCTATTCCTAGTCACACATTAAGAATCGATTACTCAATATCACTGCTTATGAACCGTCTAACAAATCTATTTCAAAATAGAGCCATTTTGTGGATTGGTGTTTTTTCTGTGCTTGTTCTTTACTGGGTGATGGTAAATCTCGCCATGTAAACTGATTCAATTAGTTATTAACTTTTAGGGTGGGCAACGCTGTCCACCCTAAACTGTAATTAAAACAGTGTCATCCAGTTCAAGGGCGCAGTTAGGAGTAAAATACAGACTAATGGATTATGGGTAATCGGTAATTGATTTAAAACAATCTTTTCTAGCAATTAATGACCAACGACAAAACACGATATCGTAAGCAATTAACCAGACTTGATATAACTAACATTATTGGAGATAACCATGATTTTTGCTGGTAAACGACCATCAAACTTGGGCGTTCGCGATCGCAAATTAGCACCTTGTCCCAATAGCCCAAACTGTGTTTCTAGCCAAAGTACAGACGCAGTTCACAAAATAGCGCCCTTAACTTACACTTCTAGTCCAGAACAAGCACTGGCAGACATCAAAAGTATCATTCAGTCTCTACCAAGAACAAAAATCATCAGCGAAACTGAAGATTATTTGTATGCTGAGTTCAAAAGTGCCATGATGGGATTTGTGGATGATGTTGAATTTTACCTAGACCGCAATGACAATATTATCCATGTTCGTTCAGCTTCCCGGTTAGGGCAAAGTGATTTGGGCGTGAATCGTAACCGCGTAGAGACAATTAGAACAAAGTTAAACGAGATACAGCAAAACCGTCGTTAGCTAGAGGACAAACGATCGCTTGAGTTCTAGGATAAAAAGTTGTACTCATTAAGTGGCTAGTCATGAGCCAAGCAGTATTTCCATCTACAGACCAACCCATAAGTGTTCCACCGATGGATCGCTATAATCAGGAGTTGATCGAAAACCTCCATCCCCCAGATTGGAGTAACCCCGAACCTGCACCTTGCTACAACTTGGTAGTGATTGGTGCGGGAACTGCTGGATTAGTGACGGCGGCGGGTGCAGCTTTGTTAGGTGCAAAGGTGGCTTTAGTAGAAAAGCACCTGATGGGTGGAGACTGTACCAACGTTGGTTGTGTACCGTCGAAAACCATGATTCGTTCGGCGCGTGTGGTTGCAGACATCAAATATGCCGAAAAATTCGGTGTTGGTACTTCTCACTACATTGATATTGATTTTCCGGCTGTAATGGAACGATTACGGCGGATACGCGCAGCAATTAGTCCTCATGATTCTGCGAAGCGGTTTCAGCAAGAATTTGGAGTAGACGTATTTTTTGGTAATGCATGTTTTTCCGGACGTAATACCGTAGAAGTAGCACAGAAAACTTTGCGATTTAAAAAAGCAGTGATTGCTACTGGTTCCAGTCCAAAAAAACTATCCATTCCAGGCTTAGAAGAAGTTCAATATTTAACAAACGAGAACGTATTTTCTCTGACACGCCGACCAAATCGTTTAGCTGTCATCGGTGGCGGGTATATCGGTTGCGAATTAGCCCAGACTTTCCGTCGTTTAGGTTCAGAGGTGATTTTGCTGCAAAAAGGTTCCCACTTATTAGGGCGTGAAGATGCAGATGCAGCAGCAATTATCCAAAAAACTTTTGTTAGAGAAGGTATGCAGTTAATTTTGGAGGCAAACATTCACCAGGTTGAACGCCAGGATGTAAACAAGGTAATTTACTATGAAGCCAACGGAAAACAAAACCAGCTATATGTAGATGAAATTCTCGTAGGTGTGGGGCGATCGCCTAACGTAGAAAATCTAAACTTGGAATCTGTAGGTGTGAAATACGACAAACAAAAGGGAGTCATTGTCGACGATTACCTGCAAACAACGAATCCCCGTATCTATGCAGTGGGAGATGTTTGCATGGAGTGGAAATTTACCCACGCTGCTGATGCAGCAGCGCGCATTGTCGTTCAAAATGCCCTGTTTTCAGTCTTGGGATTAGGTCGGAAAAAACTGAGTTCGTTGACAATGCCTTGGTGTACCTATACTGATCCTGAAGTTGCTCACGTCGGGATGTATCCTGAACAAGGCCAAGGTATAGAAATTGACACTTATTATATTCCCTTAAACGAAGTAGATCGGGCAATTATCGACGGCGAACCAGAAGGATTTGTCAAAGTTCATGTCAAAAAAGGCACTGACAAGATTTTAGGTGCAACAATTGTAGCGCGTCATGCTGGAGAGATAATTAACGAGATTACTTTGGCAATGACTAATAACTTAGGGATGAAAGCGATCGCCAAAACAATTCATCCCTATCCTACCCAAGCAGAAGCAATCCGTAAAGCAGCCGATGCTTACAATCGCACCCGTTTAACACCTTTAGTCAAGAAAATCACCTCTAGTTGGTTATCATGGCAGCGTTAGCTGGAGTGCGATCGCATTTATTTGTTCTGACTAACCAATACACACCAAATAGTAAAGACTGTAAATCCCACATAGACAAATACAGTCACCCATTCTTGAGGACTACCAAACGTGTCATTCATTTTTTGAGATTTATCACAATACGTCTTAAGCGTACCCTTTCTCCCTTATTCTCCTTCCAAACCACTATTGTGGTTTCTGAGTAGCAATAGCCAGTTTTGCACCTTGAACTTGTCGCACCTTATCCATCACCGTCACAACTTGACCGTGACTCACTTTTTCGTCAGCATTAATAATTACCAAGACTTCTGAATTCTCACCTACTAAAGCTCGCACTTGCCCTTCTAACGCATCAACGGTAGTTGGTTTGCGGTTAACACTGACTTGTCCATCTTGAGCTACAGTCACAGTAATTTTAGTCGGAACTTGCTGCTGCTTGGCTGTTGCTGCTTTGGGTAAACTCACCGGCAAGCCTTCTGAACGAGTTAAAAACAATGTTGACATAATGAAAAATGTCAAAATCGCAAAAATCACATCTATCATTGGTACGATGTTGATCTGCGGTGGTAAATCTGGCTCATCTTGTAGACGCATAAGCTCTGTCTCCTCGTTCATAACGGCGACGATAGAGTAATTCTAACTGTCCGGCGTATTCTTGAATTCCAGCGATTTGGCGTTGGTACAGTCCCCGGAACGTATTGGCAAAAAGTAATGTAAAGATAGCTACAACCAAGCCGGATGCAGTAGACACAAGTGCTTCACTGATACCTGCGGTGACATCTGCGGTTTTTGTTCCTCCCACATCCCCAATATCTAGGGATGCAAACGAGACGATTAATCCTAATACAGTCCCCAACAAACCTAAAAGTGGTGCAAGACCGATAATTGTCTCAAAAATATTTTGGAAGCGCTTGAGTACAGGAATTTCTGCTTGGGCTTCACTTTCTAAAGCCAGGCGAAACTCTTCTGGTGTAGGTTCTTCTAGTTGTAATGCTGAGAGAAAAATGCGTGAGATGGGCAAGTCGGCGTTTTTTTGCAATTTATCCATTGCACCAACAACATTATCTACACGATAGAGATTTAATACCTCTCGCACTACTTTATGTTGACGGGTGTTGATGCGATACCAAAAACGCACCCGTTCAATAATCAATGCGATCGCCACCACACTAAATGCCAGCAGGGGCCACATAACCACGCCACCTGCTTTAAAAAACTGATTGATTAGCATGTAATACTTCTTCAGAGATGAACAGTTTAACAGTTAGACTAGCAGTAAATGATATATCTTATCAATAGCAAGACAAATAAGTGAAAACTTTATGTCAAGTTAAATTAACTTTTGTCACATAAAATTTACTATAAATCTCAACGCTCTTTGAAAGCTAAACAGTTAATAAATTAAGCATTTCCGAATTGCAATACTCTATAAAACTTAACTAAATTTTTTTATACTTTTATTGCTTGACTTTTGCTTCTAGACATTCTAATCTGACTGATTAGGTAATAATGAGTTGCAATATTATGAGCTTTTCCAGCATCGCAGTGCAGCAGCGAGAAAAAGAAGCCAAAGCTCTAAAATCTTTTCTGACTTTTAGTCTAATTGGCTCACTAGCGCTGCATATTGGGGTATTAGCTTCCGGCATAGGCAGCCTTTTAAGTAGAGTGCCTTCTGAAGAAGAACCAATAGAATTCACAATTGTTGAACCTACGATGCTGGAAACGCCAGAACCACCAGAAGAAACCAAAAAAGAGACTCCAAAACCAGAACCCATAGATACTAAGACTCTCAGAGCGAAAGTAAGTACCAATAGCAATAATACCGAAGTTCTGCCCGTACCAAAACCTGTCGAGAAACAACAGATACCTCAACCTGCTCCAGTACAGACTTTCAAACCTGAACCAGTCAAAGAACCGCAAAAGAAAGTTGTACAGCAACCAGCAACTACACCAAATTCGCGCCCGAATCCCACCATTGCAACAAATACCTCTCCTGCACCTGCACCAGTACAGAATAATGCAAACCAAAGCAGTGAAAAATTGAGACAGCTTTTAAAGGAATCTAGAAATTCCAATAGCGGAGGCGGCGGGGGTTCCACCATTGCTACTACTACTGGCAATGGTACAGGTACAGTAGTTACCGGCGGTAGTGGTACTGGAAGTGGAACAGGTTCCGGCACTGGTAGCGGTAGTGGTAGCGGTAGTGGTACTGGAAGTGGAACAGGTTCCGGCAGTGGTTCCGGCACCGGCAGTGAAACTGGGCGAAGACAACGCCAAAATATAGCTACAGCACCAACCCCTCCTAAGTTACAAACAGGTTCAGGAGATGGTCGTGCAGCTTGTCGTGAGTGTAATGTTAAATATCCTGAGGACGCCAGACGTAGAGGTGTAGAAGGCAGAGTAGAAGTAGCGGTTGATACTGACTCTCAAGGTAATGTTACGAATGTGCGAATCGTCAAATCCAGTGGTAATCGCAAACTAGATGAAGAACACCTCAACCAGGCTCGGAATTGGAAATTAAAACCCTCACAGCGTGGTAGACAAGGAGAAGTAATCGCCACAGAATATGCCATAAGAGGTTCGCGTCGTTACCGGGATGTCAAAAAACGTCAAAGACAAAGAGAAGAACAACAAAGAAATCAACAAGCAACTTCTGATTCTTCCGTCAACTCTGCCAACGTCGCACAACCAACCACAAGACGTAGACGGCGCTTAACCCCTGGAACTATCGTCGATGTTCCGCCTTCTTCACAACAAACCACTTCTACTTCTCAACCGACAACACCTGTTCGTCAGCGGCTACGGCGTCAGCGTGTGCAAACTCCTTTACCTACCACAAACCAAACTACCCCAACACCCAGACAGCGACGACAACAAGTCACACCTAATAATCCAACTCCAACAACCCAATCCCCACGTCGTCGGCGCAGAGAGCTAAACCCCACACCAGCCTCATCAAGTGGTCAGACTCAGTTGAGACAATCACTGCGTCGTTTCAAACAGCAATCAGCCCCTGCACCAGTTCCTGCACCTCCTCCAACTTCTAGTGGTCAGCAATAGACTTCTTGCAGAAGTTGGGGAAAAGGTTAAAGGGAAAGGGTTAAAGTTAGATTTAGCTTGAAAAAGGTGTAGAGGTGTAGGAAGTGTTAAATTTTCATTTCCTCTTTCTATAATTGCCCGTGGCTTCTTATACCAGCTTTTCATCCTGCCAAGAAATTTATTTCTTGGCTTACATTTCAAGTCAGATAAATCTGACCACAACAAGACTTGAATAACCCGCCTGGGGTTAACCTTTCTGCTTGAGCAACTCTTTGATAGTTTGTAAATCGTACTTCCCAACTTTTCCAGTACTAAAAAGTAAATATCCCACTGCTAACAAAGCAGATGATATTAAAAAAGCCAAGAAATTCACCGAAGCAAACACGCCACCAGTGAAAACAATGAATCCAATTCCACCCAAGATCAAAAGTAATCCAAAAATTGGATTAATTCGCCCCCAAATCAGTATGGCAACTCCAACAATACAAAGTAACACACCCGGAAGCCGGACAAAAATTCCAATTTGAGTACTAGAAGCAAAAATGATAATTCCGGCGATCATTAAGGCTGAACCTAACAGCTTGCTAGTTCGATCAACCTTATGTTTTTGATTGATAT
This sequence comes from Fischerella major NIES-592, assembly GCF_001904645.1. Classification (NCBI taxonomy): domain Bacteria; kingdom Bacillati; phylum Cyanobacteriota; class Cyanophyceae; order Nostocales; family Hapalosiphonaceae; genus Fischerella; species Fischerella major. The sequence goes on from NZ_MRCA01000006.1 coordinate 288,082, forward strand.
TAGTATTCTGGGGCTGAAATACAGTTGGATTGGAAATATAAATATTATTTGTTTGATTTTGTTGTCTATTTTGAAATATAAAAGTTACTTTTTTTTCTTGAGCGAGGTTAATTTTATCTCCTAAATTCAGAGCATAGCGAATTCCTGGCTCTAGCTTTGTATTATTAAGATATGTGCCGTTAGAGCTTCCTAAATCCTGAATATAGTACTTATTACCTTCTATTTGAATTTCTGCGTGCAGGCGAGAAACGATATCAGCGTCTGGTAAAGCAGAAACATCTATATCCGGATTAATTTTTTCGTTCGGTTTACCGATACGAATTACAGCTGAATGTGTTGGTATTGCAAATGATGTACTAGTTTGAACGTGAAATAGTTCTAAATTCAGTCCCGTGACTTGTGATGTCTCTAGATTTTGCATGGCTCATACCATTTTGGATTTTGGATTTCCCTTACTAAGAATAGTTTTGCGTAAAAGCGTAGCGAATTAAAACGCAGAGGGACGCAAAGGTAAATGCTGAGGGGCGCGGAGTCTTGATGCCAAAATTTCGCCATGAATTTATGCAATTTTGGACTAAGCAATACTTCCCCGCTTTCTTGCTTCTTTATAAGAAGTTCCCACATTTCTCAAGCCTGCTTTGATCATTTGTCGTTCTAAAAGAGCAAAGAAACGTGCTTTATCCCCACCACGTACTACTGCTTGATTGTGTGCTTCAGCTATGGCTACGGGGTAGCCATATCCTTTTTGCACTTGTGCCAACATCAATCCCAGTGATTCATCAAACAAAGATGTATTTTCTGCTACCCACGCAGGTATTTCTATCCGGGCAATTTCGGCTCCTACGTGGACATAACAAAAGTAAATCTGTAAGTCTTCGTATAAGTCTAGGATACGGGCATTACTACGCCACAGGGGACCACGTTGTCCTGGTTGAAGTTGTGTTGTCCAAAGCGTTGTATCGCGTAGCGGTTCAAACACCTTACAGGGAACTTTTTCCAGTTGATTGGGGCAAAAACTCATACAATCAGGCACAGGATGGGGACAAGCCAAAAGACGCAAGAAGTTCATTGCTTCGATGTTACGAGATGCGCTGAGATAACCCATCAGGGGAATTTGAGCATCCCGCATTTGCCGCCAAGCTTGCAGGATTGGGGGTAAGATGCGATCGCGTGCATCAAAGGGTAATTGTTCTAAAAACCAGTATATTAACGAACCATCGACCATTGCGAGGGTGGGGATTTTGGGAGTGGGGGGAGTGTGGGAAGTAATGTAGAGACGCGATTCATCACGTCTGGAAGTGTGGGGAGAAGATATTTCTGTATCTTTTGAGACAACACTACAGGCTAGTTCTGCTAAGACTGTGGCTTCGCTGGCGGTACGGCAATAATTCATCCATTCTTCAGTTTTAATTCCCCACTGACGGGAAATGTATAAATCCTCTGGACGATAAAATATCTCCGGTAAACTATCTAGAAGCGGGTGTTTATTTTGACCGTAGTGCAAAACGACTCTGCCGATATTGAGTAGATAGCAGTAGGCTATTTCATGATGGTTAGGCGCTATTTGGGAACCATCAGTGGCGATCACAGTATGAACTTTGGGGGGAACAGGGATTTCAATACAAGTGTTGAGTGGTTCAACAGGAGTCGCACTAGCAAACAGAATGCGATCGCGCCATTTTTCCTGCTTCTGTACAAATTCTTCTTGGCGATCACAAGCGTTGAGAAAATGTTGTTGAGCTAATTCTAAACGTTGGCGACTAGCAGCAGCTTCTTGTGTAAGATGCTGACTCAAACCTTGCATTTGTCGTGTTAGTTTGGTCAGGTCAAGCATAGGAAATTTGGGGATTTTAAATTACATGATAGATGGGGAGGTGGGAAGTGTGGGGAGTGTGGAAATAACCACTAACCACTAACCATTAACTCTTAACAAATTTAACTTCCCAACATCTGTAGGTTGTGTAGGGTAGCGTAAAGTCCCCCTAGTTGCAATAACTGTTCATGGCTTCCCTGTTCTATTAATTCTCCGCGCTTGAGTACAAAAATCCGGTCTACGTTGCGAATTGTGGATAGGCGGTGAGCAATAATAATTGCAGTCCTTCCGATCAATAGCTTGTTTAAAGCTTCTTGAATTAATGCTTCTGTTCCTACATCTAGGCTAGCTGTAGCTTCATCTAATACTAGAATTTGGGGGTTGCGAATTGCTGCACGAGCAAAGGCTAATAGTTGCTTTTGACCGCTAGAAAGATTTGTACCCCTCTCCCGCAGTTGGGTATTATATCCTTGGGGAAGTTGTTCAATAAATTGGGCAATGTTAGTTTTCTCTGCTGCTTGTTGCACTTCCTCAAAAGAGTAGCCATCTGCTAAGGTAATATTGCTTTTCACATCGCCAGCAAATAAAAAACCTTCTTGCAAAATTACCGCCATGTAGCGCCTGAGTTCGGCTTGGGGTAATTCTCGGATATCTATACCATCAACCAAAATGCGTCCTTGGCTGGGTTCATAGAGACGACACAAAAGCCGGATGATAGTAGTTTTACCAGCACCAGTAGGGCCAACTAATGCTACTTTCTCTCCGGGGTGAATTGTGAAATCTAAATCTTTAATGACGTAATCATCTTCTTTATATCCAAACCAAACGTGTTCAAATTTGATTTCTCCTAATTGTGGTTTGCAATGTTCAGCTTCAGATTCGAGATGTTCGACTATTTCATCAATATAGCCGAATTGAACATCAAAAACTGATACTCTGGGGTTGGCGCGATCGCGGATTTCGATGGGTTCATCTAAAACATCAGAAACACGTTCGATGGCGGTGAAACCTGATTGAATCACCGTAAACTTTTCCGCAAATTGCTGTAATGGCTGGAATAGCCTTTCAGCATACAATACAAATGAAGATAAGGTTCCAAAAGTCAAGTTATTTTGCAAAAGTAAATAACCACCAATCCACAAAACAGCTGCGATCGCCACCAAAGAAACCCATTCTAATGTTGCAGATACCGCTGTATCATGAAAAATCGTTTTATCTACCTCTTTGACATAACGTGTATTGGTTTTGCGAAACAACTCAGCATTAAAATTTTCCCGGCGGAAGAGTTGCACAACATTAATACCAACAATATTTTCTTGCAGTTGGGAATTTAATATTGAAAGTTCTTCTCTGGCTTTGTAATTAGCTTTACGGTATTGCTGTTGAAAATAAATAATTAAAGCCGATACAGGGATAAGCATCACCAGTAACAGCAAAGCCAGCTGCCACTGGATCGAAAACATAAAACCGACTATCATCACCATGGAGAATAAATCAGAGACAATGCCAATGGCGCCAGTGGCAAAGACATCTCCTAACACTTCCACATCGCTGGTAAGTCTAGTAATTAATTTACCTACAGGTGTGCGGTCAAAAAAGCGGACTGCCAAAGATGTAACGTGATGAAATAAATCTTGGCGAATATCAGCAGTGATTTGTTGTCCTACCTTCTGTACCAAATAACCCTGAAAGCCTGTAAATATCAGTCGGATAATTACGGTGATTACTAATAAAATTTCCAGAAATTGTAAAGCTTGCCCGAACGGTAGATTGCGTAGAAAATCGTAGGTACTCGGTTCTTTGCGAATCAGGGAAATAACCTGTCCGATCAACAATGGTTGAACAGCATTAGCTACAGCGACTGGTACAAGTAATAGTATTGATAACGTCAGCGATCGCACATGGCGACGAGCATAGGGTAGCAATCGCAAAAATAACCGCCAGTCATTTTCACGCCGACGGTATCCTGAGTGAGATTTTTTTCGAGGGATAGAGATACTCATAATAGGAAAATTATATTAATTTTTACAATACTATAAGCAAAATTTTTTAATATAGTGTTTGCATTCCTACTCGTCACCATGCCAGAGATTGAAACCGCGCGATTACGACTCAGACCCTACACCCTTGATGATGTGGATGAAACAGCAGTAATTTTGAGTAATCCAGAAGTAATGAAATACTCACTCAGAGGGCCTATTCCCCAAGACCAAGTCAAAGAAGTAACACAACAGATTTTAGAATTTTTTATTCAGCATTGGAAACAGCACGGCTTTGGTGTTTGGGCTGTAGTAGACAAAGCTACAAATAAATTACTCGGTCATTGCGGTTTAAATTTCTTACCAAATAGTCCAGAAGTAGAAGTTCTTTATCGTTTGGATCAAGCTTATTGGAATCAAGGTATCGCCACAGAAGCGACAAAAGCCAGTTTGAGGTATGGTTTTGAGGAAGTTAACTTAGATAAAATTGTTGCCATCACCTTACCAGAGCATACTGCTTCCCGTCGTGTGATGGAAAAAGCAGGGTTAAAGTATGAAAAAGATGCTCATTTCTATAACTTAGATGTAGTGTATTATGCTTTGACACGAGCAGCTTGGCAACCGGACGAATCTAGTTATACTCTGCTATTGTAAATGAATTTACTACACACCGACCGTCTACACCTACGACCATGCCAACTTGAGGATCTTGACATTCTACACGAGTTATGGTGTGATGCAGATATACGGCGATTTCTCTTCGATGATCGCCAAATCTCCCGTGAAGAAGCCCAATCTTTCATTGAAGCTAGTATCGCCAGCTTCCGCAATCACGGTTACGGAATTTGGTTGTTTTTTGCTCAGCAAAACGATCAGATCGCCGGATTTACTGGTTTACTCCAGTTTACCGAAACAGCACCAAGTTTAATTTTTGGTGTCCTACCCCAGTTTTGGGGACGTGGCTACGCAACCGAAGCAACCTTAGGTGTGCTTGATCATGCATTTACAGACCTGGGTGTTAAATATATAGTTGCAGACGTTGATGAGCCGAACGATCGCTCAATTCGGGTGCTAGAGAGAATAGGCATGTCTCAGACAAAAAGAGCGATAGTGAACGAAAAACCTTTACTTTACTACGAGATTTACGCTCCTAGTAGAGGTAATGGAGAATGAGCGATCGCACGTAATATAGTGTTAGTTACAGTGTGGGCGAGAAGACAATTAGCAGCAGTACAGCCTAACATCGGATTAAAAATAGGAGAACCGATTGATTCATCTTATTTGATAGGGCTTTAGCTCACTCTTGCAATTTAAAACAACCACTTAGTCACCAACGCAAAATATATCTGTGTCCATCGGTGTGCATCAGTGTGCATCGGTGGTCGATTTTTCATCCCCTTGTTGTAGGCGAAAAGCCCTTAAAGATGCCATAGCATGGTATCATCACTACCACTATTCAGACTCACTATATGGTTACAACTCCTTTGACATTAAACCTAGACACCGTTCACCTGACAGACGAACAGTTCTATCAACTATGTCAAAATAACCAGGAGTTAAAATTTGAACGAACGCCCAAGGGAGAATTAATTATCATGCCACCCGTTGGAGGAGAAAGTGGTAATCGAGAAGCTGACCTAATTGCCGATTTGGTTATCTGGAATCGCCAAACGCAACTCGGTTACACTTTTAGTTCCTCCACTATATTTAAGTTACCTAATGGTGCTGACCGTTCCCCAGATGCTGCTTGGATTCGCCGGGAACGATGGGAAGCACTCACACCCGAACAAAGACGCAAATTTCCCCCCATTGCACCGGATTTTATCATCGAGTTAAGGTCAGCAACCGACGATTTAGAAATGCTGCACTCTAAGATGCAAGAATATATAGATGCAGGGGTGCAATTGGCATGGTTAATTAACCCCCAACAGCAGCAAGTGGAAATTTATCGCTCAGGACAAGATGTGGAAGTGCGAAACCTGCCTACAGAATTATCCGGTGAAAATATATTGCCAGGATTTAGCTTGAATCTAGCTGATTATTAACTGCTAACTGATAACTGTTAACTGGCTTATCTGCTATTGCAATTTGACTTCTAAAATGTAAAGGTGACTAAATTGGCTTTTTCACCCCATCTGCCATGACACAGACAGCCTTCGACCGATTTTGGGAACTTATATTTGGAGCGATCGCTCTCAACCCCCAAGCCTTTGAATCTATCCAAATTCTCCCCCAAGGCTTTCGGGTTGCACTTTATACTACACTGTCAGCAGGCTTTTCGCAAGCTTTTGGTCAAGGCATTGTGCTATTTGTGAACCGAGTCAAGCCAATTCGCTTTCTTCTCAGTTTAGCGATCGCCTCAGTATTATTTGTATTTAGTGTGTTGTTTTGGGGTCTGAGTACATGGTTCGTGAGTTGGCTATTCTTCGATGCTAGTACCCCGTATGAAGTTATATGGTCTCTTTTAGGACTAGCCTATGCACCAATGATATTTAGTTTTTTGGTGGCATTGCCTTATTTTGGTGTAGCTATTAACGTCATACTCTCCATCTGGACACTATTAGCATTTGAGGTGGGTTTGCACGCTGTCCTTGATGTCAGTGTATGGCGGGCATTTTGGTGCGTGGCTTTAGGGTGGGTGGTACTCCAAATTTTACAGCGTACTATCGGTAGACCCATCGCAGCGATCGGTGTATGGCTTTCTAACACAGTAGCTGGTACAAAATTAGTCACAGATATGCGAGGAATAGAAAGTCTTCTGCAAGCAGAACCGCAACAAATCTTCTCCAGTATTTACCGAACTGGCAACACCCATAACAACAGAGACGACAGGGAGTGAGATGATGTTAAAGCGAGTCGTCAAATTTTTGGGTATTTTTTTGATAGCCTTGCTTTTAACTGCATTATTCCCACAACTGCGTCAGATGTGGGTAGTTGCCTACGATACTCTCGGTAGCGCGTTAAGTTTGACTCTAAGTTTAGCGCAGATTTCTCTCATTGCTATCCTCTTTGCCGGACTGCTAGTTCCTCTAGAAGCTTTGGGCTGGTGGGCAGGTTGGTATGGTGATCAAATTGATACAACAATCAACCCAGGTAGTTTAGAAGAACCAATCCCACCCCAAACAAATGTTGTGCGTTATGTAATTTACTTAGATGGTATTGGGCAAGCTTCTTCGCAGTACTTTCCTGATGCTGAGGAGTTTCTCAGTCAGTTAGCAGCCATATTACCAGATAACATCGCCATCATTAGAGGGCTAATTCCCTACTCTGTCTTTAATCGACCTCTAACAGATGATAAATTATTATCATTTTTTTGGCGGACAGCCGAGCGATTGAGTATGTCCGAAAATCCAGGTCTACTTGGTCTTTTGCTGGCTGTAGCAATTAACATCCGTAACACTTTTGTAGTCATGGTTTCTGCTGACCAACGCTACGGCCCAATTTATAACCAGGGAGTAGCCCAGGTAATGTACAACAGCCTGATTAACTATGGCTACACACCTAATAGCGGTGTACCAATCACCCTAATTGGTTTCAGTGGCGGTGGACAAATAGCGATGGGGACACTCTCGTATCTCAAGAAGGCATTAGTAGCACCAATTGAGGTAATTTCTTTAGCTGGTGTCATCAGTGGTAATACTAATGCCCTAATGGTAGAACATCTCTATCATTTTGTTGGCGACAAAGACCCTGTGGAACGTTTAGGCCCGATTTTTTTTCCCAAGCGTTGGAAAATGTTCTTTTTGTCCTACTGGAATCGTGCCAAACGCATGGGCAAAATTTCTTTTGCTTCCCTCGGTCCAGTTGGTCACAGCGGTGCTGGAGGTGTCTTAGATCCTCACAAATTATTACCTGATGGGCGCACCCATCTGCAACAAACACTAGATGTAGTGACAAAAATCTTACTAGAGGAGTATGACAGCGATCCAGAAACGGAACCACGTCAACTCAGCAATTACGATCGCTATCTCCAAGCAGATTTTAATCGACCAGACTACTATCCCTTACCTCAGACAGCACAATCTTTAACTGGGACTTTACCGACAAACCTCTATCAACCTATAGCTGCTTGGATGGGAAGGCTGATTTTGCCACCAAAGGAACAACGACAGTTTGGTGTGTTACTGGAACTATATCACGCCCCTGATGAATATCAACATCTCATCGGAGAAGTTATAAATCTGAAATGGTTTGAAAGTTCCACAGTCATTAAAGATATCCATTTTAGCCAACAAGCAATCTATAGTTCCCAACAAGGTTTAGTGCAACCAACCCGTTTAAATCATTGGCGACGGGTGACACCCCTAGAGTCTTTAGCAGGTGCTAGACCCAATGATGATGTTATTGTCAAATTGCCTGAGCCTGTGGTAATTGAAGAGAATGGGGGAAACAAAGCTGTGACTTTGCACATCACTAGTGAACCTGTGCAAATTTCAGGGCGATTTTACGCCTTAGTGAAATTTTTACAACCAGCCACCCCAGACAGCGAACAGTTTCGCGTCGTTCATTATAATCCTGCCTCTGGTCAATTTGATGGAGTCGAGGAAGTCGTAAGAATGCCTCAAGTACTTCCTTACGAAAACGAAATTTATCCTTCCACCAACCGTGATATTGAAAAGTCTCCTTTAAATCCTACAGGCTGGTATATTTACGGAGCAAAAAATGCTGGCGGCATGTTTGTAGTCCAGTCCCTCATTCCTCGCTCTTTGGTGCAACTCAAGCCCCAACGGGTAATTAATGGCATAAAACCAGCCTTGAACTACCTGAAAAAAGAATCTTGGCAGGAAATCATCGCCCATAAAAGACATATTCAATCTGTACTTTTGAATACACAAGACCGAGAAATTGAGCAAGCAGTCTCGGAGTGGCGTGAAGGCGATCGCGCTTTAGTTGTCCACACCTACGGCGGTATTGGGGGTAAGAAAAAAGAAGCCGCGGCTAGGAGTCCTGTCTACTTTGGGCATTTTGCCTATGGAGTAGCGCGGGTAGTGCGGGAACCCCTAACAGACGAATTATGCTTCGACATTGAGTACCACCAGGTTTATACCCACAACACCGATGGATTAATTGCTGGGACGTTGCAAACATCGCGTTATTTAGGCGATCGCCAGTTTGGTTGGCTGGGGATTCGTCCCACTACCAACATTCTGATCAAATATGATCCTTTCACCGAAGACTACGATATTAATGGCATCAGGCGATCGGCATTACAAACACTCGTCGGAGAATTGGAAATCATGACAGCCCGTTACCGTATTGGTGATGGTACTGGTGGAACCTATGTCGGTCCTGCCAATAACTGCTCCCAAGATTCCAATCAATCATTATACGCCGCCATCAAAGCCATTGAAAAAGCAATCAAATCCAATCATCCCGAGTATCAAAACTGGCTAGAGGGCAATCCCGAAGACGCCACCCGTCTGCAAAAATTGGTCAAGTTAGGAAAATCTCTTCGTTGGGAACTATTACCTTTTGGTGTTGCCCGCGCAGACTGGCAAAACTATACTGAAAGTCTGGGCAGTTCTCTAGAAGACAGCCCCTTAAAACAACTATTCACAGGCTTAATCAGTTGGCGAGCAATGTTTCCCCGTAAAGCCAGCGACACTGTAACTGAAATATTTCTCAAGCAGGGAGCTGCTGTATGGGTACTTACTACCAGTCAAGTAGGTGGTTGTGATCCAGATATTTCCGCAGTTGCTCCCATGACGTTTTAGCATCAGCCCTTTGGTGGTGGGTAAAAATCCTCAAAAAATTTCCCGAATTTTAGGAATACCGTTGCGGATTGCTACAGGAGAAGTGATTGGTACTATCTGCTCATTTCATCAACAGGCACGGGAATTTTCCTAAGATGAAATTCAATTGGGAGAATTGTTCGCTGAACGTGCCGCTACAGCAATTGATAATTATCATCTGTACCAGCAGCAGTGCCAATTTAATCAAATTCTAGAGGCTGAAGTAGAAAACCGCACCGCACAATTACGGGCAGCACAAGCCAAGCTTGTAGAACAGGAACGATTAGCAGCCATTGGTGAATTTGCAGCCATCATTGTGCATGAAATTCGTAATCCCTTGACTACTATGATCATGGGATTAAAGTATGCTAAAAAAACCCTTGTGACTGAAGCAGCCCAAGAGCGATTATCGTTAGCGCTGAGCGAAGCCAGTCGATTAGAAAAGTTGCTCAGTCAAATTTTACTTTATATCGGTGGTATGGGTTTGGCGCGGGGTTATCTCAACCGTCCGGAACTAACAGCAGATAAATTCCACAGAAGCTACTTTTTTTGAAACTCAAAGACGAGCTGTCAGAGACTATCACCCAAAAGCATACTCAGGCAAGATCACCCTTTTCCGGAGCCAAGAACAGATTTGGTGGATTGGAAGCGATCCCAATTTAGGTTGGGAGGGAATAGCTGAGGTGGAGATTCATTCCATCCCTGGTGATCATGACAATATTGTTAGAGCTAATGTAAAGTTTTTGGGGGAAAAATTGAGGGACTGCTTGCATTCATGCTGTAAATAATGTAAAAAGCCCACTCATAACTGAACGGGCTTTTGCAAACTTTGTTTACTAAAATTTTAATCTTTGTCTTAAAACAAACTCATCAACGTAATAACGCTAGCACTAGTCAGCACCACTAATGCTCCCATCACCAGAGACTGATTTAGTTGATTTGGAGTTTTTGAGTCGTTCATTTTCAATGATCCCTTATTTTTAAGGATTCTATTTACGATATCAAAGTCAGCATATTTATCTACTAAAGTATGGTAAAACTTAAAATAGCGTTACCTATCTTAGTAAATATAATGGTGATTACTAACTATTTAGTAGTTAGTAGTTGATTGTTGGTTGTTGATTGTTAGTAGTTAGTGGTTAGTGGTTAGTAGTTAGTGGTTAGTAGTTGTTTACTACTCCTCACACCCACCCTTACGGGAAGCTGCTACGCGTCTACACACCCCTCACACCCCTTACACCCCTCACACCCCTCACACTCCCCACCACCCCATCTCCCCAAATCCGCGTAGCAATTACCGAATATCCGACCAAAATATGTGTCTTTTTTAGTGTAAAATCATGGTTACGAAAGCTACGGAACTGTTTGACTAGAAAATAACCATGACCATTTCCACAGTATCTAGGAACCAAATCGCCAATTTAGACTTAGATCAATTGAATCAGAAGTATGAGAATGCTCATCCAAGTGAAATATTGGCATGGTCTGTCGAGAATATTGCCAGAGGATTGATACAAACCAGTGCTTTTAATGTCGATGACATGCTGATCACAGATATTTTGTACCGTGAACTCAAGCATCGAGTACCTGTGATATTTCTCGACACCCTGTTTCACTTCCGGGAAACTTTGGAATTGGTGGAAAAAGCCAAGCAAATTTACGACCTAGATTTGAAAGTTTATAAAATCCTTGATGTAGATTCCCGTGAAGCTTTTGCAGCCAAATATGGCGACGAACTCTGGGAAAAAGATATTGCTAAATTCCATCAACTCACCAAAATTGAACCTTTGCAAAGAGGTCTAGCTGAACTGAATACTGTTGCTTGGATTACCGGACGCCGCCGTGACCAGGCTGTGACTCGTGCTAATATGCCCATATTTGAAATTGATGGTAATGGTCGGGTGAAAATCAATCCCCTAGCCAATTGGACACGTAAACAAACTTGGGGTTACGTTGCTGAACATGGGGTAATTTACAATCCTCTCCATGACCAAGGTTATCCCAGCATTGGCGATGAACCAATCACTACCCCAGTCGCTGAGGGTGAAGATGAACGTGCTGGACGCTGGCGTGGTTTTGGGAAAACTGAGTGTGGAATTCATATTTAATAGTTAATCGGTAATTGGTAATGGATAATGGAGAAGAAAATGACCAATTACCAATCACCTATTACCAATTATCTATGATTAAAATCCTCCATCTTGCAGATATCCACATGGGAAGCGGTTTCTCTCACGGACGTATTAATCCTGATACAGGTTTAAATACGCGGTTGGAGGATTTTGTCAAAACTTTGTCTCATTGTATAGACCAAGCACTAACGCAGGGCGTGGATTTGGTCATTTTCGGTGGTGATGCTTTCCCTGATGCGACACCACCGCCTTATGTGCAAGAGGCTTTTGCTGGTCAGTTTCGTCGTCTTGTTGATGCCCAAATTCCTACAGTCCTGTTAGTAGGTAATCATGACCAACATTCCCAAGGGCAGGGTGGAGCAAGTTTATGTATTTACCGCACTTTGGGAGTGCCGGGCATTGTAGTAGGTGATACTTTAACTACTCACCGTATTCAAACTCGTAATGGGTTTGTACAAGTCATTACTCTACCTTGGTTGACTCGTTCTACGTTGATGACTCGCCAGGAAACTGAAGGTTTATCTTTAAGCGAAGTCCATCAACTCCTCATTGAACGTCTGCAAGTAGTTTTAGAAGCAGAAATTCGCCGTCTTGACCCTAATATACCAACAATTCTTTTGGGTCATTTGATGGCAGATAATGCTAGTTTGGGGGCAGAGCGTTTTTTGGCAGTTGGTAAGGGTTTTCTCATTCCCTTATCGATGTTGGCACGACCCTGTTTTGATTATGTAGCTTTAGGACATGTCCACCGCCACCAAAACTTGAATAAATCAAATAATCCACCGGTGGTTTACCCAGGAAGCATTGAACGGGTGGACTTTAGTGAAGAAAAAGAAGATAAAGGCTACGTAATGGTTGAGTTAGAACGTGGTAGTGCTAAGTGGGAATTTTGCCCTTTGCCTGTACGGATTTTTCACACCATTGAAGTGGATGTATCAAAGGCAGAAGATCCACAAGCAGCAATTGTGAAAGCGATCGCCAAGTATAATATTCAAGATGCAGTCATCAGACTAATTTACAAACTTCGTTCCGAACAGTTGGATTTAATTGATAACGCCGCACTCCACAAACTATTAGCTCCAGCTCATACCTACACTATTCAACCAGAATTAGTCAGTCAATTAGCTAGACCGCGCGTCCCGGAATTAAGCGCTAGTAATAGTATTGATCCTATAGAAGCACTCAGAACATACCTAAACAACCGCGAAGATTTAAAAGATATAGCAACATCAATGTTGGAAGCAGCGCATAAATTACTAGCTGCGGACGAAGAAAACTGGATAGAACCCAGTTCAGTGGAAGAAAACACCAATCAAATAAATCAGATTAAACTAGACAACACAGAGCATCAATTACGATTACTTTAAATATTGGTTTGTTTCATGGTTGTGAAGGGTTGCGAGAGTTCAGATCCTAGACTTTTGAAAAAAGTTGGGGATTGCTCTTTACCTAGATGAAATTACGTACAACTAACGAAAAAATAAACCGTAGAGGACGCAGAGTACACAGAGGAATAGGAGTTTGAGAGTTTTTTGCGTAAGTCGTAACTAACCTAAGTATATGATCATCTGCCTATGGTGTGATTCAATCTACTAATATACAAAAAATATTTAAGTGATTAGCAATGACTTCTAGGCAAATATCCTTAAAGACTATAGCGCCAATAGTAGTTGCATTAGTTGCGATCGCAGCTGGGTTGTATCTGTTTAAATTGCAACCATCGTCAAAAACAGACACAACAGCAGGTTCTGATTCCAAAACTCTTGTACCTCCAGAACTTTGGCGCGATACTCAACTGCAAACTCCTCTTGCACAAGCTTCTGGTCGCAGTGAGTGGGTTAGTTCTCTGGCGATCAGTACAGATGGCAAAACCCTGATTAGCGGTAGCGATGATAAAACTATTAAAATTTGGAATTTAGAAACTGGTAAGCTACAAAATACTCTTTCTGGTCATAATGCTGCTGTTAATTCTGTGGCAATTAGTCCTGATGGCAAACAAATTGTCAGTGGTAGTGATGATAAAACTATTAAACTTTGGGATTTAAGTTCAGGCAAAGAGTTACATTCTTTTGCTGATAATTCTGGTGAAATCAAGTTTGTTGATTTTAGTGCAGATGGTAAAACTCTCATCAGTGTGAGTGATGAGAAAAAATCTGACAAAGATGACAAAACTAATAAAACTATTAAAATTTGGGATGTTAATTCTTTTAAAAAACTTGAGACTTTCACTGGTGGTACAGGAACAGTAAATGCTGTTGCTTTTAACCCCAAAACACAAATTCTGGCTATTGGTAGTAATAATGCTAATACTATCGATTTGTGGTATTTAGCAAACAAAAAGTTAGTCAATACTGTGACAACACAATCACCAAAAGTTGTGGCTGTGGCACTCAGTCCAGATGGTACAATCTTAGCAGGTAGCGGCAATTATGGTGTCGTTGAACTTTGGAAGCTTGACTTGGAAAAATTAAAGTTACCCATTGCTAGTTTAGATCCTCAACAAAGGAAAAGTCTTTCTGGCAATTCTGGTACTGTGGAAGCGATCGCTTTTAGTCCAGATGGTAAGACATTATTTACTGGTTCGCGGGATCTAACCGTCAAAACATGGAATGTTAACAATGGTGAGTTAGTTCGGATTCTCAAAAATAGTGCTTGGGTAGAAGCTGTTAATATCACGCCTGATGGCAAAACTCTTATCACTGCTACAGCGCTAGGTGAAATTAATTTATGGCGTCCTTCTAGTCAAGGATATGCACTTAGAAAAGAAGTCGCAGAAAATGTGAGTAAATTGTTGTCGACTAGAAGCTGTAAAGAGTGCGATCTGAGCGGTGTAGATCTAAGTAATTTAAGTTTAAATGATGTAGATTTACGTTGGGCTAATCTGAGTGGCGCTAACTTAAATAATACGAATCTCAGTGGTGCGAATTTAGAAAATAGTATTCTGTTTGCAGCTAATTTAGAGCGTACAAATTTAACTAAAGCTAAAATTGAAGGTGCAAATTTAGCAAAAGCAAAATTAACTGCTACTATTATGCCTGATGGCAAAGTTAGCCAAGATAAAACCAAGCAAGAAAATAGTGCATCCGCTGAGGCAGTTAAACAGTAAATTTGTTATTTGTTGATTGTGGTTTGTTAGTTGAAATAAACACCAAACAACGAACAACTAGTCAATTTTTTAATAATCGTAAACCACTCAGGGTAACTAACACAGTAGATCCTTCGTGTCCTACAACACCGATAGGTAAGTTAATTTCACCTAAGAAATTACCAATCAACAATAAAATAATAAATCCTAAAGCAATAGTGATATTCTGTTTTACTATTGCTTGTGTTCTTTTACCTAAGCGTATAGCTGCTTCGATTTTTTCTAATCTATCTGCCATTAAGACAATATCCGCAGTTTCTAATGCTACATCACTTCCTGCTATACCCATTGCAATACCCACGGATGCTTGGGCTAGGGCTGGTGCATCATTAATACCATCACCTACCATTGCCACTGTTTTATACTCTTGCTGCAAACGGCGAATTACATGTAGCTTATCTTCTGGTAGTAACTCTGCATATACTCGATCTACTCCCAACTCCTGCGCTACACTTTCAGCAGTCTGTTGGTTATCTCCAGTCAACATGACTATTTGCTCAATTCCCAATTTTTTCAGACGAGAAATAGTTTCTGCTGCTTGCGATCGCACTGTGTCAGCAATGGCAATTATACCTAGTATTTGATATGAACCAGTTGCGGATTGATTCTCTGCTATCCAAACAACTGTTTTCCCCTGTAACTCTAAGGTTGTAGCAATCTCAATTAAATTTTTCGGTAAATTTGCCACATATTTTTTGACAAAATCATCTTTTCCAGCTAATACTTCCTGGTTATCGATCATACCTACAATTCCTTGTCCAGGGAAAGCCTGTACTTCTGTTGCAGCCTCCCAATCTAGGTTTGTTGCAGCTTTGACAATTGCTTGTCCAAGGGGATGTTCGGAACGCGATTCTACAGAAGCAGCAGCTTTTAATACATCAGCTTTTGTGTAATCACTAGTAGGAATGACTTCACATACTTCTAAGAGTCCTGTAGTTAGAGTACCTGTTTTATCAAAAGCGATTGCTCGTACTTTCCCAATCATTTCTAATTGCGCGCCATTTTTAAACAAGATCCCCTGTCTTGCACCGTTAGCAATTCCCGAAAGCAGTGTTGGCATAATAGCAGCCATCAACGCACAGGGAGAAGCCACCACCAAAAAAGTCAAAGCCCGATAAATCGCTGTTTCCCAATCCCAATTCCAAAGGAAGGGTGGCAAAATTAACAGCAGTACTCCAGCGATCACAATTACCCGCGCATAGCCTCGTTCAAATCGTTCAATAAATTGCTGGGAAGGAGGCGTTTCTGTTTGGGCTTGCTGTACCAAACGAATCACCCGTTGAATCAAGCTACTTTCTGGTGGTTGATGCAGCTTTAACTTCAACGCCCCATACCCATTTAACGTACCAGCAAATACTTCATCACCCACAGTCTTCTCGACAGGTAAAGACTCGCCTGTAATCGCAGCTTGGTTGAGAGTGCTGTAACCTTCCACAATCACTGCATCTGTAGGAATTAACTCTCCTGGCTTGACGATGATTTCATCTCCTACTTGCAATTGCTTGATGGGAATAACCTCTTCATTTCCCCGACGCACTACCCTAGCTGTATCTTGCGTTAAACTCATCAAACTGCGGATACTCCGTTCAGTTCGCCGCATAGCATAACCTTCTAAAGCACCACTAATTGCAAAGATGAGAATCAAAATAGCCCCATCAATAATTAAGTAATACTCTCTACGCCATAAACCAAGCCCCGCAGCACCAAGCGCCGCCACAATCATCAGCAAATCTACATCCAGTTCTTTTTCTGTGATGAGGGTTGTCAGTCCCTCACGGGCGCTTTCATAGCCACCAATCGCATAGGCTATGGGTAGCAGCAGCAGCGCCCATCCCAAAAAGCCAAGATGCAAAGCCAACCATCCGCACAATAAAAACAACCCACACACAAGGGCTGCTACCGCATCTGCATGTTCTTTGGTAAATTGATGCAACCGTTCTGGAAAAAGCATGAGAGTCGAATTAGTACTGACTCTCTTACGCTAAACCTTGACATTAATGTCAATGTCAAGGTTTAGTTGTTGGTTGTTGTTTATTGGTTTATTTCTCCAAACAACAAACAACGATCAACAAATAACTAACTATTGAGAAATCTCTTCGCGGGATTCAATCACTATTTGCATGGTTTCAATTGCTAAATCGCGTAAATCATTGTTCAGAAAAACCACACCATGGGAACCAAACCAGCGATCAAAGATTGTGGTATATCGTTTGTCACCATCCACAAATCCTTGCATGAACTTGTAGAGACTGTAGTTAACTGAGTCGAGGAATCTGGAGTTATTCTCAGGAACCATACATGCAATGCCTTCTCTAGAGTAAGGGCGATCGGGTACTACTTGAAAAGCATCTGGATTTTTCGTTGTTCCTAACCACCCTTCTAACAAGATGCTATCTGAGGCGAAAGCATCTATTTTTCCCTGCTGCAATGCAGCATATCCTTCTGCCCGATCTTTTAAAAAGACTAGCTTAGCTTGGGGTTGTACTCGCTTGAGTGCTAATTCATTGGTAGTTTTGCTAAGTACACCAATACGTTTACCAATTAAAGACTCAGGAGAACCTAAATTGCTTCCCTTTTTGACTAATAATTGAGTACCTGTAGCACCATAACTAATTGAAAAATCTACTTTTTTATCCCGTTCCCAAGTAAAACTACTCGCATCACAAACAATATCAAGTTGTCCATTCAGAATTTTTGGAATCCGTTCTCCTGGTGCCACTGTGACCAATTGTAATTTAATTTTCCTTCCCAGTTGTTTTTCTAATTGTTCTTTAATCAGATTCAACATATCTACGGAATAACCAACCAATTTTCCCTGATTATTGGTGTAGGCAAAAGGAATCGCATCTTTGCTCGTGCCTGCTGTCATTACTCCCGTCCGTGCTATTTTTTCCATCACAGTTTCTGCTTTCACAACGGCAGGTGTGAATGTTGTTAATAGGAGACTCAAGGTAGTTATTGCCAGTTTTTTATACATATTCCATCTGGGAAAGATTGCTTTTTGTCGGCATATTGTACAAGGATGTTCAAAAGTAGTAAAGTCGCTTTATTTTTTTCCTTAGCTTTGTCAATGCCAAAATTACGGATGAAATTTCTACTTGATTAATTGGAATTATAAATTACGTTTTGTTACATTCAACTTAATAATCAATAATCATATTTACCTTGAGATAGATATACAATATCAAAAAATATATGTTACTTTATTGTTTTAAGTAGAGTAAGTCAGCCTAATCTAGCGATTGACAACGCTAACGCTGGAGCGGAGGAACCACATTTTGGGGCGTATCTCATACGAGAGGGGCATCTCTCAGCCCTAGCCCGTCAGCTAACTTCGTAGGCATTGAGAGGAGACTGAAGAGGCAGCATTTTTTTAATGTTTAAACCTCATCAGGTTCCTTGGCTGGTACTGCTCAGGTTTTTGTACCTGCACTTAACTCTGTTGAGGTTGCATCTGATGATATTTCAACTGAATTTGGCTGCAATATTTGCAGTCACTGCTCAAACAGACTGGAAGAAGGCAAAACCTTGCGTTATCAAGGGAGAAATTTTAGAAGTTTCCTTTCCCCATCCACGCGATCGCGCCTGTATGCGAAATTCAAAACAGTACTACGATCTCCGTAATTATGCGCTAAATTTCCTAGAACGAAATTTTACGACTGATGAATATTTTTTTTGTTAGTAGATAGTAAATAGTAATCTGTTAATTGTTGTTTGTTGTTTGGGAAAACGAACTACCAACAATCAACCAGCAACTACCAACTACCAACATCCAAATTTTGATTGCAAAGAAGTGAATGCTGTGAATATCAAGCCAATGTTAATGCGTTTACAAGACGCGCTCAATAGAGATGACTTAATTGAGCAAATGTTATTGCACTGTAACCCAATTACATCTTTTTCAGAACAAGTTCAATCTACAAAATCAATCAACTTTATAGTTGGTTATAACAGTTCTCCCAACAGTCACACTGCCTTGGATATTAGTTTATTGATTGCTCATCAAACCCGCTTAGCAACAAAATCCCATGTGATAGTTCAAGCTGTCTATGTGTTAGAAGAATACAAAATCAATGATTTTTTTGACGTTTTGCCAACACAGGATTTTAAAACTAGTGAATCCTTTGAGTCACGTCTATCATATTGCCCAATCAATTTACCATCAACAAATGTTCAAACTCCCGTAATAACTCAAACAAATAAGTTTGCACAAGCAGAACATATCCTATGGCAAGCACGTTGTTTGGCTGAAGAATGGCAGAGTTATTTTAAAGCTCATCTGCGGTTTGGTTGTGTTGTTGATGAACTGAAGAAAGTTGTTGCATCAGAAGCTGCGACTGTGCTGTTTTTAGGTTGTAAATCAGCCAATCATCCGATTGTGCAACAGCTTGGTTCCCATTTTCCTTGTGCGATCATAGGCATACCCACTTGCATTGATGAAGAATGAAGACAACAGCTTGTAATGAGTGCTAAGTGATAAGAAACTACTACACCTCTTTCGCTTAATATGCGAATTATTAAATTAGTTAGAGTAAATAGTAATCCGCTTTCAAATTTGCATTAGGGATTCAAACTTCCAGCAAAATAAATAACTGATAACTGTTAATTTTATCCAGGTGTAGTCTGTGGAAAACTGGCAAGCTATTCTGAGCATTTTTACTTTTATTGCTGTTATTATTTTAATAATGACAGAGTGGATTCATCTAACAATAGCAGCATTGTTAGGTGCTTTGTTATTGGTATTTACCAATGTCATGACATTACAAGAAGCTATTGGCTATATAGGCAGAAGCCACGGCACAATAGGCTTATTTTTTGGTGTAATGGTACTGGTACGAGCATTTGAGCCGACAAAAATATTTGAGTATTTAGCGACTCAAATTGTACTACTAGCTAAAGGAGAGGGTAAACGTCTTTTACTTGGTATTGTGGCGATTACTACTCCTATTTGTGCAGTTTTACCTAATGCCACAACTGTAATGTTATTAGCACCTTTAATTCCACCAATGGCTGAAGAAGTTGGAGTTAATTTTGTACCATTACTTATTTTAATGGTATTCATAGCTAATAGTGCTGGATTACTAACAATAGTTGGCGATCCGGCAACATTTATTGTGGGTGATGCCATCAACCTTAGCTTTATAGATTATCTATGGCGCTTGAGTTTAGGTGGAGCGATCGCTATTATTACTGTAATAGTGACTTTACCATTTTTATTCCGCAAAATTTGGCATACAAAACTAGAAAATCTAGAACAGTTGCCACATCCACAAATTAATCATCCACGTAGTTTATTCTTAGGAGCATTAATTGTAGCTTTCGTACTACTATTTTTTGTCATCGGAGATTCCTTACCAGTGCCGATTTCACCAGCTGCTGTAGCTTTACTAGGAGCAGCTTTAGCAATGCTTTTATCACATCATGGCAAAATAGATTCTGTTAATAATATTTTGCGGGATGTTGATTGGAGTACATTGATATTTTTTATGAGTATCTTTGTGCTAATTGGAGGACTAGAAAAAACTGGCGTCATCAACAATTTATCAGGAATTTTGGGAATTGTTTTGGGAAAAAATATTTTTCTGGGTTCACTTGTTTTACTATTTTTGATAGGACTATTGTCTAGCGTAGTTCCTAATATTCCTTTAGTAGTGGCAATGGTGCCTTTACTCAAACAGTACGTTGTTAATGTTGGGTTAGCGCCACCAGAAATTCTGGCGTCAAACTTTCAAGGACAATTTCCGCCAGAGGTATTACCACTGTTTTATGCAATGATGTTTGGTGCTACTTTGGGAGGCAATGGAACTTTAGTAGGAGCATCCTCTAACATCGTAGCAGCCGGGATTGCTGAACAACACGGACGCCGCATTTCCTTCAAAACTTTTCTGCACTACGGTATTCCTATCATGCTATTGCAACTATTTACCGCGTCAGTGTACGTGTTGGTTCGCTTTTTACTCTAGACTAGATAGAAAACTAGACAACAGTCCATGGGAAGAGGATTTTCTTAAAAACCTACACTTGTCAGATCTCCTACCCTCCGATATGAAGTCGGGGATCTTATCTACCTAACTTATCCAGATACTTAAAGAAACTTTAACTATTTTTTAACTGTCCTGAGAAGCACATTTGGCGATCCCCGAGTAAAGATATAGAAGGACAAAAATACTACTCCAAACACACTACCATTCCGGGAAAACTACCTCCCTAGAGTTAAGCTTTTCCTGGTTTAGACAATCTCTGCAAAATCCATAAAAGGGGGTGAAGTAGTATGCTTTGTGACAGCTGTAGGCGTCAGCAATCCTGCTTGCCGATGCTATTTTCCAAAAATGATCCGCAGTTGCAAAAAATGCTCAAAAATCTGAAAAGATGTGAGTTGCGTATAGCCAAGTAAAACCTTACCTTACAGCGCGATCGCTGATCTTCGAGTTGTCACACCATTAATTATTTTGATAGCACCGCTATCTCAGATAACTCTTCGAGCAACCGTCGAATTTCTGCCAACGTGTTGTAGTGTAATAGTCCAACTCGCACCAAACCACCACTAGCTTCTACTCCTAGCTTTTCAGTTAAGCTACTTGCGTAGAAATTGCCGTGCCAAGCAAAAATACCGCGATCGCCTAACATTTTTGCCACCATCTGGGGAGATTGCCCCTCTAGCCGGAATGCGACTGTTGGTGTCCGCCAAGCAAAGCGTTCTAGATCAGTAATACCGTAGATAGTTAGCCCAGGAATTTGCAAAAGTCCAGAAATTAGGTGTTTACTAAGTTCTGCTTCATACTGTTGAATAGCTGTCATGGCAGTTACTAAAACAGCACGCCGATTGGGAAAGGATGACGATGTTGAACGGCTGGGGGGACAACGAAATGTTTGCCATTTGCCTGCATCAGCTTTCAGAAGATCATAAAGCAAGTAATTTTCTTTTGAGGGCGCGACTTGACAACCTATTTTCGCCAAATAATTAATTGCTGCCACCATACCTGCTAAACCTTCGTGGTTGAGTGTACCAGTTTCCCAACGAGATGGTACTTCATCAGAAGCAGGTCGGACTTTGTAAGGTTGAAAACGGACCAGATGTTCGTGTTTGCCGTAGAGAATGCCGACATGAGGCCCAAAAAATTTATAGGCAGAACAGACAAGAAAATCACAATCGAGCGATCGCACATCAATGGGGCCATGAGGTGCGTAGTGGACTGCATCAACAAAAACTAACGCCCCGACAGCATGAGCAAGCTGTGCGATCGCAGCAACATCATTAATTGTACCGACAGCATTAGAAGCGTACCCAACTGCTACTAAACGTGTACGCTCATTTATCTGCTGTTCGAGGTCACTCCAGTTGAGAGTACAGTCTTCAACATTAATATCAACAAAACGGACAGTTGCACCACGTTCTGCCAACGCATACCAAGGAGAAACATTAGCATCGTGGTCGAGACGTGTGACAATGATTTCATCACCAGGTTGAATTTCCCGACCAATAGCCCTACTTAAAGCAAACGTGAGCGTAGTCATGTTTGCACCGAAGACCACTTCAGTGGCGTCACATCCAAGTAAATCAGCCGCCGCAGTCCGGGCCGAATCAATCAGCGCATCTGTCCGCGCACTTGTAGCAAAAGCCCCGTGGGCATTAGCATTTGACCTCACCAGGTAATCAGCGATCCCATCTATTACTGACCCAGGTACTTGTGTACCTCCCGGTCCATCAAAGAAAATAACGGGTTGGTTCAGTGCAGGAAACTGGGCACGAATCCTTTCGATATCAAGACCTGCTGCTTTCATAGCTGATCGACTCCTGGCTTTGAGGCTAGTACCGCTCTCTTAGAAGTCAAAATTGAGCTTTGATTAGAGAGTATGTTTAATTACACAGTACCTTACTAGTGCAAGCTGGCTTTTGACCTAATTTTGACTGCATAGTTATCGTTGCCATGTTGCACTAGTAATATTTTAACCTCTGCACCCTTACCATTGCCAGAAATTACAGGTCGTAAATTCGACATTCATCCGCTTCTGGATGTTCTTGACAATAATTTTCCAGGTAGGTTCGAGTTTTAGTCGAGTGTAGGCGGTGAGATTTTTCCGCTTGTAACTCTTCAACAATATCCCAAGCCACAGCACAAGCACTAGAGTTACTGCCATTTAGATCACAAGCTTCCCGTGCTTGTGCGATCGCTTCGACAATAGCTTGTTCAAGAGTTTTGGCCAAATTTTGTTCAGAAAGAGTATTAACCATAATGTTTCAGCTGATTGTGCTGAGTATAAACAACAGACACCTTTACTTTAAAAAGGCTGATATCAACATACAGTGGGATAAACCGTAAATTCTGTATACAAATTACCAGGTATGTAAGTTTTGTTTAAAGGAAACGGAGAATTAGTTTTAGTAAAGTAAAAACGAACACAGATGAACTCTTATTTGAAATGAGAAGCGCCACGTTTGAAACTGGAAACTTTATCATTTGAAATAAGAAATGCCACGTTCGCAGTTATAGATGAGATGATTAACGAACACCGATGCACACAGATGAACACAGATGGGTTATCGGTGTGCATCTGTGTTCATCTGTGTTTGATTTTCAAAACAATCATTCACGCTGTCAATCAGAAATGGTAACTTGGCTTTGATAGTTGCGATCGCCTGCATTACTGCTTCTCTATCTGTCTGGGAAATATTAGCACTGTTGCGATTAGCTGTCATATATATTACTCCTTGGGAGACTAAATTCAGTGCTCCCAAAATGAGACAAGCGATCGCACTGGCTGGGTAAAAAACCTCACCCCATCCCCTCTCCGCGAGCTCGGAGAGGGGTGCCGAAGGCGGGGTGAGGTTCATTAGTAACGCACCCTACCAGATGAAAGGAGAGGGGTGCCGAAGGCGGGGTGAGGTTAAAATGCAGGACAAGCAGCAGTTGCTTGAGAACTACGTTCAGGAGTACTAGTAGTTGTGGGGTCGTAAGCTGTTAGGACTACTTCACCTTTATTGTTAAATACCCATCCTTGGGCTGGAGTAATAGATTTGGCATTAGTATGAGTTACCGATTGCTTGTTTATTGCAGCTTGGGAATTACTACTGTTTGCAGCAGGGTTTACTAAATCGACGCGCACATTATCACTGCTGAAATTGTCATTGGGACTAGAAGGTAAACCACCGCGTCCAGTGACTATAAACTCGCTACCACTACCTTGTTGACAGGGATTTTGGGCGATTTGATCACTTGCATCTGCAAGATTTTCTGGTAATTCCCCTAATCCTTGACTGGGATCAACATCTGCGGTGTCGATTTGGACTGTACCACCAAACTCAGGACTTGCGCCTGTGGCTGTGATGTCGCTTTCTGGGGTGAGTTGCTCTCGAAACTGAGTACCAAAAATGGCGTCAGCCTTGATCAATACTCTACCACCAAAGCTTTCTTGAGAATTGGCGCTGATGTCGCTATTTTCGAGAGCAACTAAGTTACCAGTATCAATACTTATATTTCCACCTGTGGCTATGCCTGTGGCGTTAGTAGTGATATTACTGTTGCGGCGCAAGATTAAATCACGGGAATTGAGGAAGATGTTACCTTGACCACCTTGTGTCTGGGCGCTAATGAAGGCTCCGTTATCTAGGCGAATATCTTTAGTAGTTGTGATGTCTATGTTACCTGCTTGGCGATTCTCAATGTCACTGTTGGTATTGAGTTGAGCAGCATCGAGCAAAAAGGAATTAGCATTAATTTTGATACTACCAGCATTTCCCTGACCAGAAGTGCTAGCAATTACTCTGGCATCATCACTGACAAAAAGTGATCCTGTGGTGATCTCAATGTTGCCAGCATCGCCTATCGCCCCAGTTTCTACACTGCTAAAAATACCACTGGGAGTACCATTTTCACTGATTCCGGAAATGTTAGTTGTATTGGTGATATTTAACTTCACATTTCCGGCTTTACCAATACCACCCGGATTTGTACCATCTCCGCCCCGGATAAAGGTATTCAGTTCCCCCCCATTTGTTAAAAAGAGTGAGTTGGCAGTAATGCTAATATCTCCGCCATTGCCCTCACCCCCCGATCCCACATTGCTGAAAGCTGCACTGGGCGAACCTTCGTTATTTGTGCCATCAAAAGAGACGGTATCCCTGGCGTTAATTGTGATGCTACCCCCATTTCCCTGTCCATTGGTGTTGGAAAGGAGTTGTCCCGCATTAGTTACAAACAGCGACCCTGTGTTAATCTCAATGTTGCCAGCATCACCCTTTGCTCCATTGAGAACAGCACTGTTGATACCAGTAAAAGTACTGTTGTCATATATTCCAGAAATTTGAATGTTATCAGTAGCATTAATCGTGACGTTTCCTGCATTACCTTCTCCAGCAGTGTCAGTAAACAAACTAGCACCATTAGTTAGGGAGAGCGATCGCGCGTTGATCTTAATATCACCACCTTGGCCAGTACCAATATAATCAACTCCCAAAAAATTTGATTCACCAAAAACAGATGTGCTGGCTGATGTTCCGACGCCATCAAAGGAGACAGTTGCATTAGGAGCGTCAATGATGATATCACCTGCATTCCCAGAGGAAAAAGTAGAAGCTAGCAGAGATGATTCGCTACCTAGTGAGACAGAATTAGCAGCGTTAATCTGGATAGTTCCCGCATTTCCTTGCCCAGATGTAGAGGTATTGATTCCAGCACGGTTAGATAAAGAAAGCGATGGTGTATTGATAATTATATTGCCTGCCTTTCCAGAGGACGAGGTATTGGCTGAAAGGACTGAGTTACTACCGTTTAACGAGACAGACTCAGAAGCGTTAATCTCAATATTGCCTCCATTTCCTTGTCCAAGGGTAGAAGTAAGGAGGGCAAAATTTGATAAAGCAAGCGATCGCGTGTTGATGGTAATATTACCAGCGTTTCCTGTAGCTAAATCTACTACAAGACTGGCAATTCCACTATTAAGTCCTTCTAATCCCTGCAATGATACTCTGTCTGTAGCTGCGATTGTTACATTGCCGGCATTTCCTTGTCCAAAAGCACCAGAACCAATTAAAAAACGACCAGTACCTTCCAAGATACTGGTATTGATCGCTATATCTCCCGCCTTTCCTACCAATGGAACATTGATGATGAAGATACTGGAGTTAGAATCTCCCTCAATTCTGACCCTATCTGTAGCATTAATGACAATATCACCAGCCTGAGCATCAGAATTAGCATCTGATGGAATTCCGGCAAATAGTCCGCTTCCAGTAAAAATGTCTAAATTTCGCGCATTAACTGCAATACTACCTCCTTGTCCGATGACACTGACGTTAGCTTGATTACTGAGTGTGACATTACCTCTAGCCACGTTATTGGGAAAAGTCAAACTACCATCAGGATTAAACCCAACTGTTCCAGCTTCTGCTAATCCTCCTAACTCAACTCGTCCTTCTGGTGCTGCTAATAGCCCACCGTTGAGGCTAACGTCACCACCTATCAAACTCAGAGATTGCCCAGACTGCACTTCCAGACTGCTGTTACTGGTAATATTGCCAGGGTTATCCCGAAATCTTAAACCTATGGGAATATTAATAGTTAACTGGGGAACTGGTTGCAGGTTGCTGGCACTGAATTCAAAGTTGTCAAATAATACACTATCGGCCGTACTGCCAAAAAATGAGCCACCACGTAAATCCAGACTTGCATTAGGCCCAAAAAAAACCCCTTTGGGGTTGAGTAAAAACAGATTTGCATTACCTAAGACACCAAGCCTACCGAGAATGTTAGAAGGATTATTGCCTGTAACTCTGGTAAGAATATTAGTGATATTAGCCGGATTAGAAAAATAGGCTCCTCTACCTGCATCAATATTAAATTCTTGAAAGCTGTGAAATAAATTTGACCCACGAATCGCACCTCCATCAACGCGATCGCTTTGTATACCATTAATCACATCTGGGTTGACAGTTGAACTTTCCACACCCAGACTGTTATCTGGTATGATTTGGGCTGTTGCAGTAGTGATAGACGCAAAGTTGCTAATCGTGTATAAGGACAAGGTAGTGAGAGGGAGTAGGTAACGAAGCAATTTCATCACTAGTGCCTCAAGAGATTGTGGGGGAAGAAGACAGCAATCTTTAAATTCTGATACACATGAGATACATATAAGATAATATGGCAATTTTGCTACTCATAACATTTCACATTAATCACGATACATTTAAATCCTCTAGAGACGTGCCATAGGACATTTCTACAACACAAATATGTTTCTCATGTCGTTCTTTTTTCCTGCGATCGCTCTCCAATCTCCCAGTCTCTGACTTCAAACAGCAAACTTCTCACCTGAAACAGAAAATTTCTCACTTCAAACAAGAAACTTCTCGCTTGAAGCAGCAAACTTCTCCCTTGAAACAGAAAATTTCTCACTTCAAACAGCAAAATTTAAACTTTGAACTCGAAACACCAAGGTAATCATTACACTTGTGTAATTATTTATAGCGGTTCTCAGTTGCGTTACCTACAAAACCTCACCCCGCCCTATCGGGCACCCCTCTCCTTAGCAAGGAGAGGGGCTGGGGGTGAGGTAAAAGAGTAAGGAGAGGGGCTGGGGGTGAGGTAAAAGTGTACACACCTGTAAAATTATTGCGTTAAAGCAGACTGCAACAACTGCCGCAGAGACTGAGCCTGTATATGATTGGGAAAGATAGTTAAAAAATCATCCAAGTCACGGATTGCTTCCTGGATATGCTGCAAACTTGCACTCCCACAGAGAGCATATCTATATAACTGCTCTGCTGTGGGAGCATAATCAACAGCCAGATAGTAAAGAGCCAAATTAAAAGTATTGTGCCAATCTTGAAAGTTTTCTTTAGAACGCTCTTTAGCAAGTTTAACAGCACCAGCAAAATCAGACCGTGCTTTTTCTGGTTGCTTCAGGGCTTTGTAGGTTACAGCTCGAACATACAAACACCAATCATTATTAGGTTCCAACTCTATAGCCCTGTTAAAATCTGCAAGAGCAGCATTGTATCGTTTCAGCATCAAGTAAACTTCACCGCGAGTCATTAGCGCCCAGGCATAATTAGGGTTAAATTCAATAGCACAGTCAAAATCTTTGAGCGCTTGTTTGTAGCGCTGCATCAACCGATAAGTTTCACCACGCCCAGCTAACGCCCAAGCATTACCGGGATTAAGTTTAATAGCACGGTCAAAGTCTTTAAGTGCTTGTTTGTAACGCTGCATAGATTGATAAGTTTGACCCCGACTTGCCAACACCCAATCTAAATTAGAGTTAATTTTAATCGCACGATTAAAATCTTTGAGCGCTTCTTCGTATCGCTGCATAGATTGATAAGTTTGACCCCGACTTCCCAGCGCCCAGTCAAAGTTAGGATTAAGTGCGATCGCACGGTTAAAATCTTTGAGCGCTTCTTCGTATTTCTGCATTAAACGGTAAGTTTCACCCCGAATTGCCAGCGCCTCAGTGAAATTAGGGTCAAGTTCAATCACACGGTCAAAATCCTTTAGCGCATCCTGGTAGCGTAGCAGGAATTGATAAATTTGACCCCGACGCGCCAGCGTAGAAATATGATTAGGATTAATCTTAAGAGTGCGGTCAAACTCTTTGAGAGCTTTCTTATAATTATTAGTAACAAGCATTCCTGCTTTGCAACTTGAATATATTTTTTCACTACATTTGTCTAATGTATTTGCTGCATACGCATAAGCTATCTGTGTATATCTGTGTGCATCTGTGTGCATCGGTGTTCGATTTCTAAAATAAATTTTTTGCTCATAGCCCTAACTCCCATCAAACCTAACTTTAATTTTAGTTAAGAATAATTGTAGCCAAGAGTAAATCCAACTACTACCAAAGTAAAAGAAAAAATACTACACTTGACAGTCCCAAAAAACTTGTATCTAAAAGATATGATGTAAATATAGAGCCTTATGGGGGAAAGTAAATATGGTGAAACAGTTGAAATCTGCTCTCCATGAAGAACCCCGTAATCAGCGTACTTATGTTATTCCTTTAAAGCAAGAGAATTCCTTTTTAGAATGGTTGCGAGATAGTGGTCGATTAATACCACGAGGCGAAGAGGAATATTATGCTTACGATGAAGAGGAAGAAGAAGAAATAGCTGAGATCGTGGGTCACGATACCTATAATTTTGAAGAAGAGACAATAGAGGAACTAGAGGATTAAGATCGTGTCTGCTGAAACACTAATGTTACGCGTCGGGGTTGGTAATAGGTAATGGGTAATCGGTAATTGGTTTAAAACAATCTTCCCTACCAATTACCAACGACAAAACACGATATCGTAAGCAATTAACCGGATTTGATAAAGTTCTCTAAATACAAACAAAAAAATGCTGGTAACAGAAACTTAAATCTATTGCCAGCTAATTTTTGCTTTTATCTTGACACAAACAATTAAATCAGTTTCAGTTCTGGATATTGTGCCAACACATCTTCACTAGTGAGGACATCGTTTTCTGCTTGCGGAGTCCACAGTACCTCAAAGGCTAACAATTGTTCACCAGGGATGCTGCCGATTTGACGTAAGGCTTGACGCAAATCATCAGCGTTGTTAATTTGTGGTATTTCAAATTTACCCAGAGTAGCTGCCAAGAGAGTCACAATAATGTATTCTCCAGGGCCTTCGGTGATTAGGCGAGTTGGGTTATCGAGTTGCTCAGCAGATGGTAAAGCCTCTTTGCGAGTTGCTTCTTTGAGCTGGTTGTTGACGTTAGACAAAGTTTCTTCGCTGAACTTGCTACGTTCTGCCAATACTAGACGATTAAATGTTGATTCTGCTGCATTTAAGCGCGCTTGTTGAGTACCACCACCTGCATATACCCAGTATTCTGGATGGCGGAGTAAAGCGAGGCTAGCTTCTTGCAATACTTCAACTCTGCCCTCAGGAGAATTAGTATCAGCAGTTTCGGCTATGTAGTTAAGTTCTTGTTGCAACTCACGGGCGTTAGCTAATAAACCCACCTGTAAGCGGCTAATGGAAACTGTAGGGTTGCTGCTGTAGCCAACTTCATCACCACCACTAACAGCACGGCGGAAAGACTGGACTAAAAAGCCAGCAATTGCCAAAAAAATCAACAGGCCAAATAATCCACTACCAAAACCAAACACCGGCACTATAAAGGGAAATCCAAATCCACCACCTGGGTAAACTGGGTAAGGAGCAGGATAGTATCCACCACCGGGAGGTGCATAAGTCCGGGGGGATGAGTAGCCACGACCACTGCTGGGCATTCGGAAAGAACCACCACCAATTCGACCTCCACTAGCTGCTAATGCTCCATCAGCATGACTCAATGCCAACGTGAACACCAAAAATAGGACGAACAGCGGTTTTAAAAGCCTTTTGAAGGCTTGTTGTAGTTTGTTATGCATAACACAGTCACTTGAAAAACGATATTGATTATATTTGTCCAAAAAGGTGGGATTTTTTCATGCTTGGTTGGTGACGCTAGCTTATACCCTACAGAGAGTGTGAAAGTGAAAGTAGCTCTCATCACAAGCTACATATTAAATTTATCGTTTCTTATCCTGTGTCCGCAGCTATCCTCTACGCTAATTCGGTCGCAATAACCGTACATCTTTGGAGATGGGGAGTGTGGGGTGGTGGGGTGGTGGGGTGATGGGGAGTAGAGGAATAACCACTAACCACTAACCACTGTAGGCCGCGTGCATTTGTACCAAGATATTTAGTTACGCCTGATGTGAATTGAATATGGAGACGCAATATTCCTTGCGCCTGGTAAAAAACGTTTTTTTAGAAATCGACCACCGATACACACCGATAAACACAGATAACACAGATGCATCTTTCATGGGTGGTTGGGTGGTCATTGGTTTGTTGAGTATTTCCCATGATCTATTAGTGCCTTTGTTAATTCACATTACACGTTTAGTTTTCAGCAAAGATACTCATACAAATGCTTCGCCCCTACTAACCGCTAACCAAGACAATTGACGATTCGGCATTTTGGCAGAACATTTTGATGGTATTTAGTTATCCTACTGAATACATCTATACTGAGTACATCATTACACTATTTCTTTGCGATTATGCAGCTAGGGATATAGCGATCGCAACTATAAACCCCAGCCTTAAAAATTCTCCCAAGCATACTTAAGAGTTAAATCATAAAGTGAATATCAAATCTGGGGAGTGTGTTAAAAATGTGTAATGCACTGTTGAATTGACTGTGTTACAGCACTTGAGATTAAATTTCTGATGGAACATATTTCATCAAGGGTGGCGACGGTTGGAGAACAAACTGTATCTCCAAATATTCTTGTCGTATGCCGCACTTTTCTACCCAAGGAAGGCGGAATTGAGGAATATATATATAATCGCTGTTTGCAAGACACGGAAAGAGTTATTGTTCTGACCGCTAGTTGTGCAGGAGATAAAGCCTTTGATAAGTCACAACTATTTCCTGTTTATCGTTGGCAAACTCCCAAATCTTGGGGTCATAGTTGGAGTCAAAATATCCTCCAACCATTTCTAAATACGGTTTTGTCAGCTATCTTAGCAATAAAACTTTATTTTCGCTATCATTACCGCTATATTGAATGGGGTCACGGTTACGGTTTTATTTCACTGTTATTTTTAAGCTATCTTTTACCTATTCGATTTTTTATCTATCTGCACGGGGATGATATTTTATGTGCTTTACGTAATCCGATTATGCGATCGCTGTTTGCATTTACTTTGCAAAGAGCAGAGGGTATTGTCTGTAATAGCTGCTGGACACGAGGTTTACTGACTAGGAATTTTCAACTCAACACCCCTACTCACGTTATCCATCCTGTAGTCAGACGAAAAAAATTTGGCGTTGCAAGTCCTACTGCAATTGATGATTTACGTATACGGGTACGCAATAGGCACAATATTCCGGAAAATGCAGTAGTCATTCTTTCGGTCGGCAGCCTACAAAAGTATAAAGGCTTTGACTTGGTCATAGATAATTTGCCACTACTGCTAACTTTAGGACTAGATGTTCACTATATTCTTTGTGGACGAGGCCCTTGTGAGTCAAAACTACAATCTCAGGTGCAACGTCTGCGGTTGGATCGGTGGGTACATTTTGCTGGATATGTTGCTGATCGGGAATTAGCTGGTTACTATGCAGCTTGTGATATATTTGCTTTGCTGACTTTATTCGATTGCAAAGCTAACAGCCACTTAGGTTTTGGCATGGTCTACTTAGAAGCAGCATATTTTGGTAAGCCTGTAATCGCCTCAAATATTGGTTGTATCGCAGATACAGTCCGTCAAAGGGAAAACGGCTTAATTGTCAATCCCTATTCTGGTTTGGAAATATTTCAAGCTTTTCGCCAACTCTGTGAAAACCAACAACTACGCGAACAACTTGGCCGTAGAGGAAAAATATTAGCTAACAAAAGAAGCTTGCACCGATGGCTTTATATTCCTGAGTCCCGCTATTCCTGTTTGCTGACTTAAAGAGTTTGCATGAGTATCAGGTACGAGCTACTAAAAGTCTCAAACGGCATTGGATTTTAGTGTTTACAGCTTGTACTTTTATTATTTGGCATAAGTCAAGTTAAGTGCATTACATATAGCATAGGGATAATCGTTACTGCTTTTTAATATTTTTAATGTAAATATCAGTAATATTACTGTGTTATTTGTATATTTATGCGTATACAAATAAAGAGAGATATACAGTAAGAGCGTTAGCCTGAAAACTAAGGAGGATAGATGTAACTAGGGTTTTACACTTAGTTTATATCCCCTCCTTATTTCTACGTTAATGTAAAAATAATTAGACACAAATGTGTTGACGATCAGAACCCCGGCTTTTGAAAAAGTTGTAATTCTGGTCAAAAAATGTTTGTGACAGATAACCCACAAAGCCGGAGGGTTATGACTCGGTTGTCAACCCAAGACTTAATATTGCCTCTGAGGTTATTCACATACTACTTAAGTAATCATGGGCACATAACAAACTTTATATCATCAGATAGTGGAACGATAAAGAAGCGATCGCTAAAATTTAATACAATATTTCGTTTCATCAATGATGACAATGGAAAATATTCGGATCTACTGTGCTGCCTATAAATCCTGAATTCAGGATTTCACTGCTAAGCAGTTAAGCATATAAAAAGTATTGTCCAGTGATATTAACGATATAAATACTTACCAAGTAATTTGTTTAACCTCAGTAATTATATTGTGTACAATCATGAATATTCGTAGTACTGGGTTGTATCTCCAAAGATTTCTTTTATATGTTGGCGTAGGGTGTGGAATATTGGGTGTAATAAACTCCGACACCGTATATTCCCAAACTAATTCTAGAATTTTTATACGAGTGACAGAACCCACAGGTACTTATTTCAAAAGACGGGTTAACTGGTTTAGGCAATCACCACAAATTACATCAAACCTACAAAGGTGTCGCGCTGAACTCAATGATGAATTTACGATCTCATCATACCGAAATCCAGTAGGTTTGCAACCGATTCGAGAGCGTAACACCAACTCTATTTATTTCGGCAACATCGAGTATCCTCAAGACTACTGGGAAGTAACTTTACAGAATGCCAGTGGTTGCCGAAATCAGGAAAATGCCAGTACTGGTCCCTGGTTTGTTTATAAAAATCATGTACAAATACTACAAGCTCCTCAGTAGTGAAGTGGGGAGGTGGGGTGATGGGGTGTGAGGGGTGTGAGGAGTAAAACTACTAACCACCAACAACCAACAACCAACCATCAACTACTTACGTGTATACCGATGCTTCACCCCCACTGGAAAATACTCTGGATCGCCTGTTGATGTTAATGTAATTTGTGGCGTTTGGTACTCTGAGGGAACGTAGTTAGCAAATTCAGTGTTGAGGCGCAAAAGTTGGGTGAGAATCGAACCTGCTACGACTTGCGTTTTTGCAACACTCGTTTCTTCTCCTGGTGCTAATTCTACAACCACAGATAAATATCGATTCTTGTCTGCATCTTCTTTTACCTGCATGACAAATTTACCCGTCACCCAATCTCTAATTTCGGGCTGCTCTAATCCCACAGTCACATTTTCTGGGTAAATATTTGCACCAAAGTAGGAAACTGTAAAGTTAGAGCGTCCGAAAACGTAAACAAAAGGCAAAGGACGCACACCCCTGCCACCATGAGCTTGCAATTCAGTTACTGGGTCAAAATTATACTGTGCCAAAAACTTGAGCATGGCGTCGTAAGTAATTATGCCACCAGTATCCAAAATGTTGTAACGCACTAAGGGAATACCGTTGTCCCCAGAAAACACTAATGCTCTTTCTTTGACTTCAAAAAACCGGGTGATTGGGTCATACTGTACGAGGGTAGGTAAACGGGATTCTCCAAACAAAGTCCGCGCTGCTTCTGGATTTGCTGCTAAAAAACGACGAATACACACACTTAAGGGTGTTTCGTTACCTAATACACCTGCATCTGCTGTGCCGTAGAGTGAGGCAGAATCATAGCAAAGATGTTGAAAACCAACCCTTTCTCCTACCAAACTGCGCCATTCCTCACTAAATACTTCTCCCGCCATCACCAATTTAACTCGATACTGCTGCCACTCAATTCCCCGGGCAATACCAGTATCAATCACATCTTTCAGAAAAGGTGGGTATCCCAATAGCACAACTTGATCAAAAGCAGTACCAAGTGCCTGTACTACCCGAAGAATTTCTTCCTTATTATTACCTGGGGTAATTACCGTAATTGGATAACCTTTACTAGCAAGATAGCGACAGCAGTTGGTAGTGTACATTCCACCTACCCAAGTTCCCAAAGTGAAACAAATCACAGCAAGGGTGCGTCTAGTGTCAGCAGCAAAACTATCGTGAAATATTTGTTCAAAGCGTGTGGCAATTTGCAATTCATCGGTGAAAAAACGGGGCCAAAATGTTGGTTTTCCCGTTGAACCTGAAGAAACAGCAATCATGTCACAGCTAGAAAGCTGTCCGTAGCGGCATAAGTTTGCTAATGGGTGACGCAATAAATAATTTTCTTTAGTAATCAACGGTAGGGTTTGGAAATCTGTAAAAGTTTGGATGGAATCAGGATTTATTGCTTGTTCTGCTAAGAAATTTTTATATGCAGGTACACTAGTAGCTACATCATGAAATAATGACAAAACCCTAGATTCGCCTTCAGTGTTGAGATGCTGTTGTATAAGTGTATCTAAAGGAGTATGTAAAAAATCTGCATATACGCTAACTGCTCGTTGGCGTTGTGATTCAGTATTCATAGTATTTTGTTGGTTGGTGGTTGTTGTAGAGACGTGCCCTGGCATGTCTGTGCAGTAGTTAGTGTTAGTGGTTGATTGTTAACCATCTCCTATGTCTCCCTTGTCCTGCTTTCAATACCCGATCCCTCCGTAATCACGGCTATCCTTGTTGTAGCTAATAATAAAACCCTTTACCAATTCTTCAGCACCATGCAAGTCTATTGCAGTAAACAACACGCCAATCATAGGAGTAACCGTTTTTGTACTCAGTGTGGTGAACCTTTGCCTATTCATCAAGGAGAAATTATTGCTAATCGTTATAAAATCATCAAGTTACTGGGACAAGGGGGTTTTGGACGCACTTATTTAGCAGAGGATAGAAAACAATCTGCTAAAACGTGTGTGCTGAAAGAATTTGCTCCGCAAGTAGAAGAAGAACAAGATTTAAAAAAAGCTAAAGAATTATTTGAGCGCGAAGCGAGTGTATTAAAAAAACTCCAGCATTCGCAAATTCCCTGCTTTCACGCTTCATTACAAGCCAAAATAGGCAATCATGATTTTTTCTTTTTGGTGCAAGATTATGTGGAGGGTGAAAATTACTTAGACTTACTAGAAAAACGTCTTGCCAAAGGACAAAGTTTTAACGAAGAGGAAGTAATCACACTCCTACAAAAAATTTTACCTGTGCTGTCCTATATTCACTCGCAAAATGTAGTTCATCGGGATATTTCTCCCGATAATTTGATTTGCCGACGTTCTGATCAACTGCCAGTATTAGTTGATTTTGGTGGTGTCAAACAATTACCAGCTTCTCAAGGTTTTTGGTTTACCCAAATGGGTGGTATCCGCACAATTTTAGGTAAAAAAGGGTACGCACCAGAAGAACAGCTACGCCAAGGAAAAGCTTTTCCTAGTAGTGATTTATACTCATTAGCAGTGACGGCACTAGTATTATTGACAGGAAAAGAACCACAAAAACTTTATGATAGCTATCAAGGTAATTGGTACTGGGGAAAGGAAATCAAAGTCAACCCCAAGCTAGAAGCTGTGTTAAAAAAAATGCTGGCTTATAAACCAAGCGATCGCTATCAAAATGCCAATCAAGTCCTCAAAGATTTAAAATCGCCCATCCCTATTCCGGCTGTCAATCCCCACATCACCAAACTCAAAACAATGGTGGTTGCACCAGGGCGAAAAGGTGTCAAAGCGCTAGCTACGAGATTCCACAACAAAACCCAAGCGATCGCCCAAACTTTACCTATGCCCGTTTGGCTGCGTCCTTTCGCAATAAGTATGATCGGCACAACTGTAGTTGCTTTGACTATTGTCGGTTCTTGGGCGCTAGTAAGTGCCGTCATTCAAGGCGTATCATCAATTACTATTCCTACGATCACTCTCCCTAAATTACCTGATGGTTCCGATTCTCCTACTAAACCAGTGGGCGACTCTAGTAACAAAGAAGGAACCCGTATCAGCCAAATTTTAGATCGCCGCACCCGACTACAAATTCCAGAAGGATTTTTTATTCAAACAGTCGATAAAATTTTTTATACTAACAATCCAGAGCTTGTAGGACGTTCCCTCACCTCTGACTCTAAAGATGAAGCTTTGCGTCAAGAGTGGTACTCTACAGCAGAGGATCTATTAAAAAAAATAGAACAAGCTAAACTCAGTACCAACGCCCGTCGTCAATTAGGAACCTATAGCCGACGAAATTTACGAACTTGGCAGCAGCAAGCCCAAAACGGAGAGTTCGGTGACTATACAATCGAACAACTCCAGACAGAAACAAATCGAAAATTTGACCGATTATTTCCGGGACAACGCGGTAGAAATGCGAAACTGGATGAGAATACATTTGGTCAGATATGGTACGCGATCGCAGCCGATCAAGTAAGTAAACTAGAATCTGCTAATTAGGTAATGGTTAGTGGTTAGTAGTTAGTGGTTAGTGGTAAAAAACAACTACCAACTATTAACTACTAACTACTAACAAATGACTATTATGAACGTTTATTGCTCCAAAGGACATGAAAACCCGCCTGGTTGTCGCTTTTGTCTACATTGCGGCGAAAAGCTGGATGCTGCAAATCAGGGTATCCAACCGGGACAAACTTTGGGCGATCGCTATTTAGTTGTGCGTCAAATTGGTCAAGGAGGGTTTGGACGTACTTATTTAGCTGAAGATATCAACCGCTTCCGAGAACTCTGTGTTTTAAAAGAATTTTCTCCCCAAGTCCAAACTGCCTACGTTTTAAAAAAAGCAGAAGAACTGTTTCAAAGAGAGGCTACTGTTCTCTACAAGCTGCAACATCCCCAAATTCCGCGTTTCCGCGAACTGTTTCGCAGTAATTTTGACGGTAAAGAGTACTTATTTTTAGTGCAGGACTATGTAGAAGGGCAAACCTATCGTTCGCTACTAGATGAACGCCTCCAAAAAGGTTTACGTTTTACAGAATCAGAAGTCATTCAGCTATTGTTGCAAATTTTACCGGTATTACAGTATATCCACTCACTAGGAGTAATTCATCGCGATATCTCTCCTGATAACTTGATGCTTCGCAAACCCCCCCAAACCCCCCCTTACCAAGGGGGGGCTAAGGGGGGGTATCCTTACCAAGGAGGAACTCAGGGGGGGTATCCTTACCAAGGAGGAACTCAGGGGGGGTATCCTTACCAAGGAGGAACTCAGGGGGGGTATCCTTACCAAGGAGGAACTCAGGGGGGGTATCCTTACCAAGGAGGAACTCAGGGGGGGTATCCTTACCAAGGAGGAACTGAAGAAGGGTTAAATCATTACTCAGAGGGAACTGAGGAGGGATTACCAGTCCTGATAGATTTTGGCGGTGTCAAACAAGTAGCAGCAGTTGTCGTCTCCCAATATTACCAACCTAACGCAGCTGCTGTGACACCACCAGCTACTTTACTGGGAAAGTTTGGCTATGCTCCCCCAGAACAGATGCAAACAGGGCTAGTAGAACCTCATAGCGATCTGTATGCTTTAGCAGCAACAGCATTGGTGTTGTTGACAGGTAAACAACCGTCAGAACTAATTGATGATTACACCCTGGCTTGGCAATGGCGACGAGAAATTAACCTCAGTCCCACTTTGGGAGCAGTGTTAGATAAAATGCTCTCGCCAGTTCCACAACAACGCTATCAAAGCGCTCGCCAAGTCCTACAAGCCCTCAATCCATCGCCAGCCAATTATCCCCCCACTCAACGTCCCGCCCCAGTCCCCAATCCACCCACCACCGCAACCCTCGCCGTTGCCCCCTCCTCCCCTACTCCTCACACTTCCCCCACTCCCTCCCCTACCTGGTGGACACCCGAGAAAATCATCTTGGTGTTTTTATTACTGACAACATCTGCTGTTATTGCTGTGTGGGGAGCAAACACTTTGCTTTCATTACGTTTTGATGATGGTTCAGACGGTTCTACACCACAGCCAACACCAACATTCAGCCCCACCCAGCAACCCCTTGATCCCCTCGCCAAATATTCACCAGCAGAACGGGCGCGCAAAGAAAGATTACGCGATCGCCGTCAGCGTTTAGGTATTGATGAAAACTTTTATGTGAGTTTGGTAAATCAAGTATTTTGGGAGAATAATCCTAGTTTGCAACGACGCAGCCTCACAGATGAACCAGAGGATACACAATTACGGGCGCAATGGGACAAAACTGCTGAACAATTATTGCAAAAACTGACACTGTTGAGTTCAGAAAGCAGAAAAAAATTGGGTACTTACGGAGGAGGCGATCGCGATCGCTGGAAAGTTGAAGTTAACAAACTCAATGTATCTAGCCGTGCTTTATATGATTTAGCAGATGCAGCATTCTTCCAACAATTTCCAGAACAGGAAAGCAAGAATTTTATCGATCAGCCCATCGGACAAGTTTGGCACGCTTTTGTTGCGGATAAACTCAGCGCTATTCTTGCTAGAAGTGCTTTCGGGAAGATTAATTTTGATCCTAATACCACTACTAAAACCGTTAACGGTAACCTCAAAAGTTCAGCAGGCAAAGTTTTCATCGCTGATCTGCGCCAAAATCAATTAATGGAAGTGAAGTTAGCAGCAAATACTCAAGTTTTGTGGTCAATTTATTCGCCTACCGGGAAGTATCTGTTTTTGGAAGATTCTCAAAAGCGATCGTGGTCTGGGGAACTGCCAGAAAGCGGATTTTACGAGTTTGTAGTTGTGTCACGCAGTTCGCAGCCCCTTTCATATCAACTGACTTTAAATGTAGAAAATCCTACTCCCACCCCATCTCCGACACCAACCGATACTCCCACATCTGAACCAACACCGACACCTACATCTAGCGATACAGCCACACCTACACCGTAGGAAATGCGGAAGGCGGGGTCCCCTCTGGGGATTAGGAAAGAGGTTCTTATTTCCTCGACTTATAAATTATTTTTTATCCAACTTTTAAAAGCTCTAATTGCTTGACTCCTACCAACATTGAGAGTTTGCTGGACATACTCATTCACTAATTCAATAATAGGAATATTAGGAAAATTAGGACTGAAATTAGCTTCTATATATTTTCCTTGTTGCAGTAGATGAATTTGTAATCCATTCTGTGTATATCGCCAAAGTTCAGGAACTCCTAAAATTTCATAGTTATCAAAGTAAGTGCGGGAAGTAATATCAATTTCTATTGCCAAATCTGGTGGAGGAATTACATTTAAATCTATGCACTTTTTACCAACTACAGCAGCATAATTTTTAATATAAAAACAAGCATCTGGTTCTACGGCTTGCTTCATGAGTTCATTCTTGAGAGTCGTTGAGCCTAAAGGCTCAAAATCAATTTCTAATTCTTCCAAAAGAATCTTTACTAAATCTCCTATAATTTCTTTATCTTTCTCATGTTCAGGCAAAGGAACCATAAGTTCTAACCAACCGTTGCTGTAAGAAATTCGTGCTGCACGTTTTTCTCCTAATTCTTCTAAGATATTTTCTAACTGCTGCCAGCTAATATCTTTGAGCAACATTTGTTGACCTGGTTTGACAATAACTTGTTGCAGTTCTAAAAGCATAGAGTTTTAGAGAGCATATTTCTCTATTGCTACATTTCATATATATCTAAATTGTAGTTTATACTCTTTAGTGGTTGACTGTTGTTCAATGGTCAATAGTCAACAGTCAAAGATCAATAATCATTATTTACTCTCCCCCTTGCCCCCTTTTCCTTGTCTCCCCGTGTCTCCCGCGTACCTTCACGCCCCAAACCCTCATCCTGTGGCAATCTTAAAAATTTCTGCACTTATTTCTGTGTTTATGTAATAATTGTAGTTCTGTGCATAAAAGCATAAGAATCTCTAGTCTTGCAGCGATTTTAAATTCCAAGAAATAGCTAAATAATCTTGGAGGTTGATTTCTCGTTAGTTGTTGTAAAGGTGGAAGAATTGGAAAAGCAATCTTACCCCCCCGAGGAATTATCTTCGGTTCCTGTTGGCAGACACTGCATTCTCGAACTTTACGGCTGTCCAATCGATTTACTCAATGATATAAGGTTCATTAGAGAGGCTTTACAAGCAGCTGCTAAGACAGCAAAGTCTACTCTGCTCAAAGAGGTATCATACCAGTTTGAACCCTACGGAGTAACCGCATTGGCACTTTTAGCCGAATCTCACATATCGATTCATACTTGGCCAGAAAACGGCTACATAGCAGTAGATGTGTTTACCTGTGGTCAACATACAAAACCGGAGAAGGCTTGCGAATACCTTATAGAGGCTTTTCAAGCCACTAGGCATGTAATCATGACACTTCCTCGTGGTAGGTTTTCACCGACTATTCAACCAACAATTAAAGAGTTGGAACAGACCCTACTGGTAAATACATGATATTGGAAGTAGAGAGAATAATCTTATGCCAGGTAGCGAAGTAGGTGCAGATTTTTGGGTAAACGAGTACATAACTCCTTGGGATATCTACGCTCATGGAGTAACGGCGGTACTTGCTTACCAGAAAACTGAATATCAAGAGATGTACATTGTGGAAACAGGAACCTACGGCAAAGCCCTAGTCCTGGATGGCAAGTGGCAATCTTGTACTGGGGATGAGTTTTTATACCATGAGCCCTTGGTTCACCCTGCGATGATTTTTCATGGCGCACCACGTAAGGTACTAATTCTTGGTGGTGGCGAGGGAGCTACAGCTAGGGAAGTTCTGCGATGGCAGACTGTAGACAAAGTAGTGATGATTGACATTGATGGCGAAGTGGTGGAAGCTTGCAAGCAACACCTGAGCGAAATGCATCAAAATGCCTTTGATGACCCACGCCTACATGTGGTAATTGCGGATGCACTTAACTTTTTGGATACCACTGACGAGGAATGGGATGTAATCATCTCTGACCTTAGTGATCCGATTGAGTCAGGACCATCATTTCAACTGTTCACTAAAGAATACTTTGAAAAAGCCAGTCGCGTATTATCACCGAACGGGTTTTTTGTAGTCCAAGCAGGCCCGGTATCACCAGGAGAATTAAATCTCCATGCGAGGTTGGCAAAAACTCTGAATGCGGTTTTTCCTAACGTACAATCCTACAGTAGTCACACCTGTACCTATGGCAGACCCTGGGGTTTTATCTTAGCTTCCCAGCAAGAGATAAATACCCGACCTGACCCAGAAAAGGTAGATTTGCTGTTGCAGACAAAAACTAGTGGTGGGTTCCGAATGTTTGATGGGATCGCGCTTTTAGGTATGCTCCATTTACCAATGCATCTGAGAAGAGCGATCGCCACAGAAACTCAAGTCTATACTCTGGCTGAACCTCCCAGATTTTTTGGTCAGGGTCAGTTACAGGGAGTTTGAGATAGGGGTTATATGGATTTAGGGATGTAGGAGTGTAATTTAAGATTTTTCTTTAGACTCTTACATCCTTACCCCGTAAATCTTAATTTTAAAAACTAAATAATTATCTTCAGGAATTACGCATTAGTAACGGAAAAACAAACCACAAAGGACACAAAGGACACAAAGCAAAGAGGCTTTCAAAGAGATTTTGCGTAAGTTATAATCTTATTTAATACAAGGGCTGTTGTGTCAATTGATTCTGAAAGATAGGCTTTCAAAAAACTAATCAAGATAATTATTCATTAAATTCAGTAACTAGAATCAATTACGTAAACAAAAACACATTTCAAACACTTTTTCTTGGAACTCAATAATGACTTATAATAATATTATTAATGTAGAAGCCTCCTCGTCATATAGGATATAGAGGTTTCTGTTATGAGAGCGGCAAGATTTGGGTAGAATACTGCTTCAACAACATAGACTTATCAATAGCTTTTGATCTAATGGTGCTATTCCTACCTGAATTTGAATTCAGGTTAAGCTGCTAATTGAAAAAGATAAACGCGCTACCAAGGAAAATATTGAAGATTAATCTCAGTTTAAATAAGTATAAATGCTTATGAAAACAGAAAAATTTTTTGGATGTAGAGTCTCAATACACCCAAAAATTTAAGTTTCGTAACATCCCCCAATATTACACCCAACTTAGTTCGGTTATCCGGCTACTAACGGCAACACCAATAAGGGTTTTTAGCGTCACTATATATGTAGTAACTATTGCAAAGGAATTTTAGCTATTTTTTTTGGCAAAAACACCATATTAGACTATAATGGAAAGATTTATCTAAACCTATTTACTCTCGAGTAAATTTGTTGTAATATTGAATAAATAGAACTCATACTGACTTCGTATTGATAGTGTCGTCGCCAACGACTTAAGGAAAAGAAGAATTGTTGAAGATAGCGAAAGTGTGTTTGTAGGGGTCTGAAAATCTGGGGATAGTAGGGGAACCCATTTAAGGGGCTAACCGTCTTGACAGGTTCTAAAAGCCTAAAAAACTCAACCTTTTGTAGTAGTTTCCCAAGCCCTGCTAACGTCTGCTGATATATGCACAATCTTTCCTAATTAGCCATAACTATTAAGTATTCTTTTGTGTTTGGAGTAGAGGAAAACGCACCAATGCCCACAGTTAACACTGAACTAGAAAACACCAACGCCAAATTCACGGCTGATATGGTGCGAACCTATTTGCGCGAAATTGGTCGTGTCCCACTGCTAACCCGTGAGCAAGAAATTGTTTATGGGAAGCAGGTACAGCAGATGATGACACTGCTGGACGCTAAGGAAGCTTTGGTGAAAAAACTGCGCCGCGAACCTAGCCTAGAAGAGTGGGCTGCTCACGTGAAAAAATCTGAGTCAGAAGTGAAGCAGACTGTGCAGCAAGGTAAGCGGGCAAAGCAGAAGATGATAGAAGCGAACTTACGCTTAGTTGTTGCTATTGCCAAAAAGTACCAGAAACGCAATATGGAGTTTCTGGATTTGATTCAAGAAGGAACACTAGGATTAGAACGTGGTGTAGAGAAATTTGACCCAACACGAGGTTATAAGTTCTCGACCTATGCCTACTGGTGGATTCGTCAAGCAATCACCCGTGCGATCGCTCAACAAGGTCGTACAATTCGCTTACCCATCCATATCACCGAAAAGCTGAACAAAATTAAAAAAGTGCAGCGAGAACTCGCTCAAAAATTAGGGCGATCACCATCTCCTGCGGAAATTGCTCAAGAATTGGAATTAGAACCTGCCCAAATTCGTGAGTATCTCAACATGGCACGTCAACCAGTTTCTTTGGATGTGAAAGTAGGTGATAATCAAGATACAGAACTGCAAGAAATGCTGGAAGATGAAGGCCAGTCACCAGAGTATTACATGACTCAAGAATTCTTGCGCCAAGACTTGAATAACCTACTTTCAGAACTCACCCCCCAACAGCGAGAAGTACTAGCTTTACGCTTTGGTTTGGAAGATGGTAATGAAATGTCCTTGGCTAAAGTAGGTGAACGCTTGAATCTGAGTCGTGAGCGCGTCCGCCAATTGGAGCATCAAGCTCTGGCGCATTTGCGTCGTCGCCGCGCCAATGTGAAAGAGTACATTGCTAGCTAAATGGTTAGCTTAGCGCTCAAGGGCGACGCGCCTCCTGAACTCAGGGGGCAATTTTTTTCAGTTATCAGTGATCAGTTATTAGTAAACATACAAATTTCAAAACTGATAACTGGTAATTGATAATTGTTAACTGTCGTCATCCGGAATCGAGAGATTTTGTTTTGTAGTTGCAGATAGATGTACAAAAGCGAGGTACTGTCCCAAAAAAGCGTTAATTATTTTAGAATTTACAAAGTCCCTGAATAATTTCAATTTTTCCTGACAATCTTCCTCTTCCTATTGAGTTATTCAATTAGGGGAAACTGCAATAGCTCCAGCAATGGTAGTCTAAGATTACGTTCAAAATTAAATAAAAAATTTCTTTGTTCCCAGAGTTTTTTATCCGACAATATAAATCGACCTTTTGATGGAGTCTTGCTCTCTTAATACTTAGTTAAATTTAGACAAAAGTAAAAAAAGTATTTTTTATTACAGGAGAAATAGGGTGCTTAACCACATAAACAAATTCCTTCCGCCCCGTCAGTATAGACTCCCCTTACTTGGATTGTTACTTGTTGTTGGTGTTGTTGGCGAGAGGGCTAAACCTGTGTTAAGTAACCAACTCGCTAGATTACATGCGCCTACAAACCAGGAATTTAGTACTCAAACAACCACTTATACTTGGTTACAGGGTGCTTCTTCTCAATCAATTACTGCCAATAAAGAAATGCGTTTGCGGAAAGCGCTAGTCACATCAAGCTCTACACCAAAAAAATCTAGTGTAGGTAAAATAGCATCTACACAATTACTAAAAAATTCAGCACAAACTTACACTTGGTTACAGGGAAATAATCACCTCAGATCAGAACCACCAGCATCTCTAGCCAACAAATTAGCAGTAGCAGATACAA
The DNA here is from genome assembly GCF_001904645.1 of Fischerella major NIES-592. Lineage (NCBI taxonomy): Bacteria > Bacillati > Cyanobacteriota > Cyanophyceae > Nostocales > Hapalosiphonaceae > Fischerella > Fischerella major. The sequence continues at coordinate 332,981 of NZ_MRCA01000006.1, forward strand.
TTAACAACTCACAGCAAAGCGCACCTAAAGCATCCCTAAAAACAACAGAAGTGGCATCAAAGTCGAAATTTCCTAAACAAGATGGTGTCTACCTTTATGGACAGTCACCCAAACCAGGACAGTTAGGACAAGGTTATATCATATTTGAGAAGCGCCAAAATAAGATCATTGGTGCTTTGTATATGCCAAGTTCTGAATATAGTTGTTTCAATGGTACACTCAACTCCTCTGGGGAGTTGGCGATGACTGTTAGGGGTTATGCTGGTGAAATTAGTCCGTCAGAAATAGCTACAATTAATGGTTTACCTAGAACTAGTGACGACGAACCTGATATCTATGGTCATTCGGTAGAATTACAAGATTATTATCAACTAAAGTCTATAAGTAGTAGCGATCGCCAAATTTTAAAGATGTGTAAAAACCATCAATAAAGCTATGAGGGTTGCATGTTTGCTAGATATTTTAGAAAGATTTCAACGTTAAAATTTGCGGTCTAAACTTGTGATTTACGTTATCCCATAGTCCTATAATACCACTGTTAGAATATATTTATTTTAGATATAAAAATCCAATCTGATTACTGAACATACTTGTGTAAGGAGACAACAGACAACAAGGAAGTTAGAGGTGTACTGGATTTTTTTCAAAAATAAAATATGAGTCCTATATTAACCACAATAATTAATCATTTATTGGTAGACCATATTAACAACAGGCAATAGGAAAATCCTGATCATTAAAATTAGAAGATTTGAACAATGATACTTTTTCTCATCCATAGTGTGAGAAAAAAGATTCAACTAATTTTATCAGTTACTCTCCACCCCAACAATTGGGGTGGTTTTTGTTTTAATGCGATCGCATTATCAAATCTGGTGTTGCTAGTAATCGGAATCTCAGGGTTACCTCTGAGATGAATCAAAATATAAAAATTTAATAAATAATACATTGATAGAAGTATTTTTACATATATTATTTTAATGCTTAAATTGTCCGTGAAGCCTATTTTAAGAGATATACATTGAATAAACTTTCTGAATAAAAAATAAATCAAAGTATGCTATATAACTTAAAAATACTTATCTTCACTGAAATTATTTTTAACTAGTTGTGACTCAAAAACACACTGCCACCGGGATATTTGCTCGCCAATTTACCCATCCTTGCCCAGAATCCATGCAGATTCATCGCCAACTGTATCTGTATTCATTCCTGGCTCAGTTCAAATTGCTCAAAAAAAGCTACACCACCAAAATTATGTTGGTGGCATTTTTAGGTACTCATGTACCACTTTTGACCTTACTCTTCAGTTTCATCACTTCCAACTCCTATTCTTGGGAGATGACAGTACGAGTTATGGTTATTGCTCTGTTAGCTACCTTAGCGGGTACAGCAGCCACACTCTATGCATTACATCACCTGCTTGCTCCGGTAATTTTGACATCTGCTGCATTACAAAACTATCTGAACACTAAAAAATTACCCCAATTGCCAACACAATTTGCTGATGAAGTAGGGACACTGATGGCAGATACTTCACAAACTCTTCACAAATTAGATGAGTTAATTAATTACATTCGCAACTATGACGACCTAACTGGATTACCCAATCGAGATTTGTTTCGCCATCGTGTACATCAGGTTTTCTCCCAGAATAGTCAGCGTCTAGTAGCTATTTTCTTAATAGGTATTGATGATTTTAGTGCCACGAGTCATACTTTGGAGCATCAAATATCAAGTTTACTGTTGAGAGCAGTTGCCCAGCGTTTATCAAATTGTGTCGCTCAAACAGATATTCTGGCTCATTTAAATGGAGATGAGTTTGCGATCGCTCGAACTGGTATTCCTTCTTTTGAGAGTGTCATTAAGCTATCTCAGTTATTACAAAGTACCTTGGCAAAACCCTTTCTAATTGAAGGTAATACAATTCGGATCACAACCAGTATCGGTATCACAATTAATGATTTGAGCGATCGCAATAGTGTAGATCAACTTTTACAACAGGCTCATATAGCCTTGTATAAAGCAAAGCAGCAGGGACGTAGTCAATACAAGTTTTATTCCTCAGAGATCAATTCTCAGTTGCAGGAACGGCTGACAATTGAAAATGAATTGTATGGAGCAATTGAGCGTGGTGAAATGCAGGTTTACTACCAACCCATAATTGATTTGCACAGCCAAAAAATCATGGCCACAGAAGCACTCATTCGCTGGTTTCACCCGATTTTGGGTTCGGTTTCTCCCGCCAAATTTATTCCTATTGCTGAAGCCAATGGTTTGATTGTGCCAATTGGTGAATGGGTTTTACGAACTGCTTGCGCTCAAAATCAAGCCTGGCAAATTGCTGGACTTTCCCCTATCCGCATATCGGTAAACCTGTCAGCACGACAGTTTGAGCAACCTAACTTGGTAGAAGTCGTTAACCAGATTCTCAAAAAAACAGGTCTAGAGGCATTTTATCTGGAATTGGAAGTCACAGAAAGTTTTCTCATGAGCGACATTGAGCGTTCTGTTCATACGCTCAAGCAGCTAAGAGAACTAGGCATATCTTTGGCTTTGGATGACTTTGGAACTGGCTATTCCTCCCTCAACTACTTGAAGCGTTTTCCTGTTAACATGCTTAAGATTGATCGGTCATTTGTGCAGGATGTGACCTCAAATCCTGATAGTGCAGCCGTAACCGATGCGATTATTGCCCTAGCCAAAAGCTTACGGTTGAATATCACAGCTGAGGGCGTAGAAACTCAAGAACAACTTGACTACCTACAACAGCGTGGGTGTCATGAAGGTCAGGGATTCTACTTCAGTCGTCCTGTTCCTGGTGATGCGATCGCCCAAATGCTGAAGAAAAATTCTTCACAAATTATGAATATGAATTCTGAAACCTTCATAATTCATAATTCATAATTCATAATTTTGTTACCTGCTCAATCAGTGCCAATACATCACTACGACTAAGTTTTTCTCTACCATCAGCAAGGGCATTGAGAGTACCATAAGCCAAACTGAGGGGAATTTGGCAAAAATCTAAAGTCGGACCAGCACTCAGAGCTTTGGTATAAGCTTCTGCTAGTACTAGATTACGACGAGCATACACTTGCATGTTTTCTGCACTCCAACCATCTGGAAAAAAATTGACGTCACGGGTTAAATCTTCTTTATGGTTACGGAGAATGTTAACTGCTTGTAGACCTCTACCAAATCCAACTGCGTAAGTACGGTTAGTGTGCGTCCCATCGTACCAAGTCCACAAATCAGAGAGTAACAGACCAACCGCACCCGCAACCCCAAAAGTATAGCGGTCTAAATCAGACTCTGTATGAATTTTCCAATTTCTTTCTGCCCAGTATGCCATTCTGTCTGCCATTGCTCCAGTTGCATCCCAAATTCGGGGAGCGATAGTCTCAGGTGCTAGTAGCGCCCATTCCCTGATTCTAATAGTTACCTCTGCTAATAACTTTTCGTGAGAACTAAATTCTCTAGAGAAAGCATCGATAGTGAAACCGTCAACTGCTGCCTGTAATGTTAAGCTAATTGCTCGCAAAATATTGGCTTTAGTCTGGTTATCCAGTGTGGGATGGTCTTCAATTTCATCGATGGCGCGCATACATAGATATGCTGATGCTACCGCTTCTTGTAAGCCTCGCGGCAAACGACTAATTGGAATATAAAAAGTCCGGCTAGTTTCTTTTAAAATTTCCAAAGCATCTGTCATTAAATCCATTTCTAAATACCTATGTTCGTGTTTTACTGTATCGAAGTTTGTAAATCTTTTATGATTTGACTGATGGTTTTCACTAAAACTTAATAATTTTATTTGCAATTGTTTGTGTTTAAAAATTGGTTAAATCTGTGTAATTTTTTGTTCATCATGTGCTCACAAAAAAAAGTGCTTCTCGGATTTATAGTAGGGACGTACGCTACAGGTGTTCCCGTAGCGTAGTACTTGGAAAACAATTTTTTCATCAAATCAAATAATTGTCACCCAAATTCTTGATCTCTAATAGATCAAGCAAATAATTTTTGATATTGACCTAGAGCTATTAAAGGAAAATATTGTTGATAGAGGTGATACTTTAGATAAAAATGACTAGGAAAGCCAGTGCCTGTAAAATCAGCTTCATCCCAAGAACCATTGGGCAGTTGAGTTACTAGTAAGTAATCAATTCCCCGCTCAATTGCTGGTTTGGCAAAGTTAGCAGTTGCTCTACCTGCTGCCATTAGTCCGATTAAAGCCCAAGCTGTCTGCGAGGCTGTACTGCGTCCTTTCCCCTTCAGCGTAGGATCATCATAACTACGACAAGTCTCACCCCAACCGCCATCTGAGTTTTGACAGCTAATTAACCAAGCAGCACCCTGTTCTATATTGTAGCGATGAGTTTGAGGGGCAACTAAAGATAAAGCAGCCAATGCGCCACTTGTTCCGTAGATGTAATTGACTCCCCAGCGACCAAACCAACAACCTTCAGGTTCTTGCTCATTTAGTAGATATTGAATCGCTCGCTGTTGGTTATATCTATCAATTGATAGATGACAACTACCCAACATTTCTAACACTCTGGCGGTAACATCAGCTGTGTTAGGGTCAATCATGGCTTTGAGATCACCATAGGGAATCAGATTCAGCCAATCCTGATCGTTGTCTAAATCAAAAGCAGCCCAGCCACCTGCTTTACACTGCATAGAAGCAACCCAGTCAACAGCACGGCGCATGGCTTGGTGTTTCAACTTTTCATTGGGAAGCTTGACCTGATTTAATGCCATCACCACGACAGCAGTATCATCAACATCCGGATAAAAACGATTATCAAATTCAAATGCCCATGCACCGGGTTTACCTTGGCGATTTTTGACAGCCCAATCGCCATAATCGAGAATTTGCTTATTTAACAACCATTCAGCTGAGCGTACTACAGCAGGATGATCGGGTGCTAAACCAGAATCAACAAGCGCTCTAATTGCCCAAGCCGTATCCCAAACTGGGGAAACACAGGGTTGGACTCGGTAGGTATCTGCTGTTTCAATGGCAAAGTTATCGACGGCTTGCAGTCCTCGCTCTACAATTGGATCGGCGGCGTCGTAATCCAAACAGCGCAAAGCCAGCAGCGAATTGAGCATGGCAGGAATAATACCGCCCCAGTCACCTGTTGCTTCTTGCCGTTCTAATATCCATTTTTCGGCGGCTTTGATACCTTCGGCACGAAAAGGGACTAAATTTAGGTTTTCAGCCAATTTGAAACTAGAGTCGAGGGTAAGAAATATATCTGTCCAGTTACCGCTACGGGGTAATTCATACTTGACTTGTTCTATGCCTTCTGCATACAGTTCATTTAAGTTGATTGCTGGATCGATGGCAAAAACTGGTTTGCGATCGCATACTATCAACAATGGCACGGTACTTGACCTAGCCCAGCTGGACATTTCGTAGATGTTGAAGAAAAAGTTCTCTGGCAGTAACATTACCCAAGGTGGTAACGAAGGAATACCCTGCCAGCTATAACAACCGATCAGCGCTAGGTGTAATTTTGTAAAAACGCGAGTCCGACTGATACCGCCTCGTTCTATAATGAACTTTCTGGCCTTAAGCATGGCGGACTCAGTTGGGGGTACACCCAAGAGCCTCAACGCCATGTATGCTTCCACGGAAGTACTGAGTTCTCCGCCATCATCGTAAAACAGCTCCCAGCCTCCATGTTCTCTTTGTTGAGAACGCAGATATGCTTCTACTTTCTCTAGGGGTCTAGATTTGTCCGTTCCCCAAATTTTATGCAGCAGGACAACCTCCGCAGTGATGGTGACGTTAGATTCTAACTCAGCCCACCAATAACCTTGGGGATTTTGAATTGAAAGCAAGTAGTTCTGGCTAGCAGCGATCGCATCTGGGAGTTTTGATGCGGTGACTCTGTCTTGAGTTTGCATGGAACACTTCTCACACTACACTAAAAATTCACACTACACTAAAAATGTTCCGAGCTTTACAGATATATAGTAATCATCTCTTGCTAAGTAAAAGATTTTTGTCTATTTCCTAACTTTGCTTGAATATATACTGAAAATTGTAATGAAGCATGGTGGCTCTATTCATAAATTTACTCATAAAATTGTGGTCTATTTTGAGGCTTGGATATACGCACATAGGCGTGTAGCAACTTTCTACAAGAGTAGCAATGATTAAAGAATATCTTTACTTTTGAGACTCAAGGGGTGCTAGAATCGCGATCGCTTATGTCAACCGCCTTACCCGTTTATTGGGCGATGGTATTGCTTTAGTAGCAGATACCGTAGGAAAGTTTGCTTAAAATAGGATTGGAAGAAATTACTGATAGCAGTTGCAGTATAGAAAGAAAAGAAACGAACACCGATGCACACTGATGCACACAGATAGGTTATCGGTGTTTATCTGTGTTCATCTGTGTTCGATATATATTAAAACTTAACAGTAAGCGATTTTATGCAGGTGCGATCGCCTGTTGAAATAGGCTCAAGCGATCGCACAATTACCAATTACCCTAATATTGCTTCTTTGTATATCCTAATATCCAATTGTGTGGCTGCTTTAATTGTTTGTACTTACCCTGAACCATTAACCATAAAGCCATGCGAGTTTGCAACCATCCTTTGCTCAGATAATATCCTGGCTTAGCATTAATACCCTCGGCGGAGTTGTGATCTAAATAGGTCACAACTCCACAGATGCTATCTATTCCTTCTATTGTCACTCTTAGAAAATGGTCGTTAATGTATCCACTGGGAAGCATGAAAATAGCATACACATGATGTCGACCACGCCAAGGCTCAACTACGATTTTGTCTGGATGGATATAAAATTTATTACTTGTTGAAGTGGGAATAAATTCTGGTTGCTGACAAGTGATGAGAGGCGATCGCTGTGAAACGTAAGAAAAGCCAAGAATACCCAATAAGACCAGCGTTAATAATATGTAGATTAGATTACGTTTTTGCACTGGCAATATCGATTTTCCTCTATCTGAGTTATATTCGATAGGCTAACAAAGGGTCATAGAAGTAAAAGCTAAGCTGACTACAAAATTCTTATTTGAAAAAATATTTTGATTTCATAATTAGATTGTAGGGGAGCGATCGCTCTTTCCCAACAAAAACCACCCGCATGTGCAGGTGGACGCAGGAAAAGAGCATAATGTCCTACAGAATTTTTAGCAGTATGACATCACAAAGTGTTGTCGTTGATGTGTTGATGTTGTGGCGATAAAAGAGCGATCGCACCGATTGAGATAAACCTAAAGAGTAATGGAAAAACCGTCCCAAAAATTACAAAGCTGACTAAAATCAATCTAGTTAGCTGGGATTGGATATGGTATCTACTTCTACTCGCTTTTCGGATATTGAAAGTCATTGGGCCCGCGCTTTTATTGAAGCTTTAGCCCAACGTAAAATTTTAAATGGGTATCTTAATGGCACATTTCGTCCCGATAACTCAGTAACTCGTGCGGAGTTTGCTGCCATAATTGCCACAGTTTTTAACCAACCTGCCAAGCAGGAGTATGTGCCGTTTACTGATGTTCCAGCTAACCACTGGGCAGCAAATGCAATTAAAAAAGCTTACGAAACAGGATTTCTGTCTGGCTATCCTGATCGCAGTTTTCGTCCTAATAATAGAATTGCTAAAGGCGATGTTTTGGTATCTTTAGTCAGTGGTTTAGGTCTAGGTACTAGTATTAAACCTGACTTGTTACCAACCCTTCCCCTTATCTATAATGATGCAGCTAGTATTCCTGAATATGCTAGAAATGCAGTAGCGATCGCCACTCGTGCTGGTATAGTTGCTAATTTTCCTAACGTGAAAATACTTAACCCGAATGTAGCAGCAACCCGAGGTGATGTGGCGGCGATCATATATCAAGCCTTGGTATATCAGGGTAAGGCAGAAAAAATAGCCTCCAGCTATATTGTTGTTGCCCCGGAACCAGGAAATATATCTACCCCTGCTGCCATTGTCAGTCATAAACGAGAGTTTCGGGGGGCTTGGGTAGCTTGTGTGTGGAATAGTGATTGGCCTTCTAAACCAGGACTTCCTGTAGCCCAGCAAAAAGCTGAGTTAATCAAGATTATTGAAAAATTAGATGCTCTCAATTTCAACGCCTTGATCCTTCAGGTACGACCAGAGGGAGATGCAGTCTATGCTTCCCAATTGGAACCCTGGAGCGCTTGGTTAACAGGAACTCAGGGGAAAGCACCAGATCCATTTTATGACCCTTTAGAATTTGCGATCGCTGAATGCCACAAGCGTAGTATTGAACTTCATGCTTGGTTTAATCCTTACCGGGCCAGCACTTCCACTAATCCAGCCAAAACTGTTCGCCCCCACCTCGCAGCTACCAATCCAGAATGCGTCTACTTGTGGAAAACTCAACGTTGGATGGACCCAGGAGTGAAAATAGTTCAGGATCGGGCTTACAACGTGATCTTAGATGTGGTGAAACGCTACGATGTTGATGGCATTCACTTAGACGACTATTTCTATCCCTACCCCGTAGAGGGACAATCTTTTCCCGATGACAAAACCTACGCCGCATATAAGGCGGCTGGTGGTACACTCAGTCTTGCTGATTGGCGTCGGGACAATGTTAACAAAATGGTACAGCGCCTCTGGCAAGGAATCAAAGCCACCAAGCCCCAGGTCAAATTTGGCATTAGTCCCTTTGGTATCTATCGTCCCGGACAACCCCCTGGTATTACCGGCTTGGATGCTTATAATGTGCTGTATGCTGATGCGAAAAAATGGCTAGAACAAGGTTGGATTGATTATATTGCTCCCCAGCTTTATTGGCGCACCGACCAAAGCCAACAAAGTTACTCCGCCTTATTGAAGTGGTGGACACAGATTAACACCAAGCAAAGACACGTTTATGCAGGTAACAATCTTACAGAACCAAACAACAAGAGTCGCGAAAGTGACGAAATTGAAAAGCAGGTAAAAATTAGTCGCAGCCAAGCTGAACAGTTGTCCCTGGGAAATATCTTCTTTAACGTGGGTGTTTTGATGGAAAATAGTCAGGGCATCGCTGATAAATTGCAACTGCTTTACAACAAACCTGCCTTACCTCCGACTTTATCTTGGCAGAATGCCACACCACCAGCACCCCCCACAGCGCTGCAAGTTAGCAACCGTAAATTGACTTGGAAAGCAGGTGATAACAGTCAGATTCGTTCTTGGACAGTTTATAGGCAGAGTGGCGATACTTGGACATTGCAGCGAGTTTTGCCTGCTAGCACAACCTTTGCTACCGTTGAAGCGGGAACCTATGCTATATGTGCAGTAGATCGGTTGGCAAATGAAAGCGCAGGAGCAGTAATAGGAGTCAGTTAAAGCTCATATCATGTCTGCTAGCACACTTATACTATTTGCCTGTGTTGGTAATTGGTAATTGGTAATGGGTAATTGGTCAGCTAAAAGCTCACTTAAGCTATTAGCAATAATTCCTAATCTAAAATCCAAAATCTAAAATCTAAAATCCAAAATTGGTATGAGACCTTATCATCAAGTTCCTATCCAAGAGTGTGGCGAACCGCTAGTAGCTATTCCTTTGGCAATGTTTGCAGTGGAATCTCCCCATCCTTATGAAAAATTAGGTGCGCCTTATGGGGAATATTCCCCCTATTTTCTGCGCCGCAGTGTTGTTGAGAGCTTGATCACAGCCCAAAATCACTTACAATTGCTGCGTCCCGACTGGCGGATTCAAATTTTTGATGCTTATCGTCCCGTAGCTGTGCAACAGTTTATGGTAAATTACAGTTTTGCTGAAGCGGTACGGAACAAAGGACTTGTTGAGGCAAATTTATCAGCAACTCAGCGTCAAGAAATTTGGCAAGAGGTTTATCAAATTTGGGCTGAACCTAGTTTAGATATAAATACACCACCGCCTCATAGTACTGGTGCTGCTGTGGATGTAACGCTAGTGGATGAGAACGGCGCAATTGTGAATATGGGTTCACCGATTGATGAAATGTCAGAGCGATCGCTCCCTGATTACTATGCCAATAGTGAACAACTAGATGCACAACAATATCATGCTCATCGTCTGCTACTGCGAGATGTGATGGAGAAAGCCGATTTTAAACGTAACCCGCGTGAGTGGTGGCATTTTTCCATAGGTGATCAGATGTGGGCTTGGTTGCATAATCAAATTAATCCAGGTCAAAATCTAGTTGCACGCTACGGTAGACTACTCTGAAAATGTGGAAATACGTAGAGACGTTGCAGTGCGACGTCTCTACAAAATTTGCAACGTCTCTACAAAATTTGCAACGTCTCTACAAAATCGATGGGGTTCTCATGAAATTTATCAAAACCTAAAGGTAGTGCGAATTGTACCTATGACTACATCAGGGTTATCACTGGTTTGGTTAGGAGCGATTAACCAAATTACTCCAGGTGTAATTGAGATATTATCGTTGAGTTGATATTTGTAGAAGGCTTCTAAATGTACTGGTGTAGCGCGATTAGGTATAGTGCTGATTACGTCAGTTGCACCACCTAAAAATGGTCTATATAACGGAACTACACCAGAACGAGTAGCATAAGGGGGAACACCGACGATAATACCTCCCAAGTTACCATCTTTACCCAAATCAGGAAAGGCTAGAGCGATCGCATAACTGTAAACATCTGCACTTTCATTATCTTCCCCGGCGGATTGGCCTTGTTGATTGGTATACATAAACCAACCATTAACAGCGAATTTGGGAGAAACTCGCCACAACCCCGCTACACCATAAGCATTGATTGTGCGTCGGGAATTATCAGAAATTAAACTTGGTGAATTTGCGGAAATTGTTCCCACATCATTGAGAAAAGTAGGTGTTCCTGCGGTGTAACCATTAACGTAAGTTAAACCGAAAGCTAAATTTCTGCTTGGTTGGATAGTTAATTGCGCTAAAGCTGAATAGCGACCATTAATTATAGAAGAAATTCAGCGTTGGGTGACAACTAGCTTAGAGTTTCTGCAACGTCTTGATGATGACTGGGAAGAAATATGTCAGCACTTCCAGCCAGATAACCCCGGTAAACTGATCAAAATTCAACGGGGTGCAGGAGATAGTCATCATGGTGGCAAGTCTGTTTTTATACTAGAATTTGAGAGTGGTTGGCAGTTAGTTTATAAGCCTCGTTCCCTAGCTGTAGATGAGCATTTTCAAGAATTACTACTCTGGTTAAATCAACAAGGTACTCATCCCCCTTTTAAAACCCTAAAAATTCTCAACCGGGGTGATTATGGTTGGATGGAATTTGTCAAAGCGCAAAAATGTACTGTTCCAGAGGAAATTGAGCGGTTTTATCAGCGTCAAGGTGGTTACTTAGCCTTGTTATATGTCTTGTCAGCCACGGACTTTCATTTTGAAAATCTGATTGCTGTAGGCGAACATCCCATGCTGATTGATTTAGAATCTTTATTTCACCCCCATAGCCATGAAGCCACAACCACAGCCGCCGCCACCTTAGATAGAGAAATGATTGCAGATTCCGTATTACGGGTAGGTTTATTACCGCAGTTAGTTTGGGGAAATACCCAAGCAGCCGGAATTGATTTGAGTGGCTTGGGTGGTGCGGCTGGACAAGTTACACCAGAACGAGTCCCCCAGTTGGAGAAAACGGGTACTAATACCATGCGAATTGTTCGCCGACAGGTGGTATTAGTAGGTAGTCAAAATCGTCCCACACTCAACGACAGGGAGGTGAATGTACAAGCCTATACACCAGCTATTACCCAAGGATTTACAGATGTTTACCGCACCCTTTTACAACATCGTCAAGAATTGCTGAAGATATTAGATATATTTGCAGCTGATGACGTGCGTGTAGTGATGCGTCCGAGTAGAAGTTATGCCTTACTACTGCGGGAAAGCTATCACCCTGATGTGTTGCGAGATGCCTTAGAACGCGATCGCCTGTTTGATAAACTGTGGATAGACGTACAAAATCGTCCCATTCTCAGTCAAGTTATTAGGGCGGAACGTCAAGCCCTATGGCAAGGTGATATTCCTTTATTTACCACCAATCCCAATTCCCGCGACTTATGGAGTCGAGATACTAACTTAGCGCAAGTTTTAGGCTTCAATGCGCGGGGAGTGAAAGCCGTCATCGACTTAGTAGACAAGCAACAGATACCACTCCCAGCCATTATTCACTGGAAAGGTAATCACTGGACTGTATTATATGGACGCAGAGGTAAAAAATATATTGTTGCTGATCCCCTTGTGGGTGTGCGTTATTTAACCAAAGAAGCACTGTTAACTGGTTGGACTAACGGGGTGATGCTGCTACTAGAACCCCGTCCCGACTTCTTTTCTCAAACAGATGATCAAGATAAAGTCGGGGGGTGGAAACGCTTAACGCAACGTCTATTTAGTTACCGTCATATCTTAGCAGAAGCCTTACTACTCAACTTTGTCGTCGGCTTATTAGCATTACTTTCGCCATTTCTCATCCAAATTCTGACGGATGATGTTTTGGTTAGAGGAGACACCCAATTACTCACGGGTATAGCCTTGGGAGTCTTAGCGATGAGTTTAATTAGTAGTGCTTTGCAATGGGTACAAGGAAACTTAGTAGCACATTTTGCCCATCGTTTAGAATTAGATTTAGTCTTAGAATTTGGCAGAACCATTTTACGTTTGCCTTTGTCTTATTATGAATCTCGCCGTAGTGGTGAAGTGGTGAGTAGATTAAGGGATATTCAAACTATTAATCAATTAGTGTCGCAAGTGGGTGTGACTTTACCCAGTCAATTATTAATTGCGATCGCTGCTTTAGCTTTGATGCTATTTTATAGCCCTAAACTCACCCTGGCATCATTATTAATAGCATTTTTCATGCCCCTATCTACCGTGATTTTCTTCCCCACCCTCCAACAGAAAATCCGCAGTGTTTTAGGATTAGCTGCCGAAAATCAAGGTATTTTAGTAGAAACCTTCAAAGGTGCATTAGTTGTCAAAACCACCAATGCAGCCCCGGAATTTTGGCAAGAATTTCAAACTCGCTACGGTAGACAAGCCAACTTCATGTTTCGCACCGTGCAGATTGTCATTACCAATAATATTTTTTCTGGTTGGGTAGCCACATCTGGAGGGATAATTTTGCTGTGGTTCGGCAGTACATTGGTAATTAATCAAGAAATCAGTATAGGACAATTATTAGCGTTTAATAGCTTAAATGCTCAGATTATTGCCTTAGTCAATACAGTCGTGGGATTTGTCACCGAATTTACCCGCGCCCAAGCCGCTACAGAACGTTTAAATGAAGTCATTCAATCTACCCCAGAATTTATTGCTCAACATGAATTGCAGCGATCGCAAGCTGATTTCAAATCTATTCAAGCTAATCTCAAAAGTGCAGAAGCACCATACAAAGCCGCAATTGTCAAACGCGATCGCTATCAAATCATTGCCCAATCTGGTTCAATTTCCCAAAACCAACTACAAGAAGTACAACTAGCCGCGACTCAGCAAGCACAAGTTTTAGAATCACAAAAAGCCACACTAGAAAGTCAAAAACAAGTCATTCAACAAAAACAACAAGCTTTAACAGCCGCAATCGCTAGACGTGCAAAAGCTGCTTCTGCATTGAATCCCAGTAATGCAGTGATAGAAATTGCCCAAGATAAAATTGCCATGGAACAAGCTAGTAAACAAAATAATTTAGCTCGTTTACGCCAAGAAAAAGAAAGTTTATTACAGCGTCAAACGGAAATTAAAGACACAATTAATAATACAGAAAAAGAACTAAAACAGATTTTATCGGATATTCAAAAAACTATTATTCGGGCTTCAGCTACAGGCAATATTTTCAACTTATAACTGCGAAACCCCGGAATAGAATTTATCCAACTTCAGATATAAACTAATCGTTTACTAGTTAGAAAAACCTAGCCTTCAGAATCATAATTTTTAAAATTTAATATCCACAGATACAGGAAAAATGATTGTAAACATGGCGCATACTTCCTGTATGAAATAGATCGTTTACCCTTGATATTTCCAATCTAATATAGTAAAGAAAATTTTAATTATTAATGTTTGGATTTATCTGTTATGGCATTATGTCAGCTGTTTAAAAATAGCGATCGCAAGCAAAAGTTTTCGGTCTACTGAATTTAATTTATTTGCTCCTTGTAATCACCCAGTCTCCTTAATTAGTTCTTTTTAATCATGTTCTATTAGCACACCTGGTTAATTAACCACTGCATCGCACTTTCCACATCGCTGACTTTCTCTGCGGGCGGAGTGGGTGGACGCTTCACCATCACCACCTTCACCCCTAATTCTCGTGCCGCGATTATTTTGGCATAAGTAGCATCACCACCGCTATTCTTACTTACCAAAGTATCAATCTGATGTTCAATTAACAACTGACGTTCATTATCTAGAGCAAAAGGGCCGCGATCGCACAATATTATCCCTGGTGGTACTAATGCATCAGGCGCGGGTGGATCAATCAACCGCATCAAAAACCAAATACCTTCCAAGCTAGCAAAAGGCGCAAGTTGCTGTCTACCAATAGTCAAGAATACCCGTTTGGCAAAATCAGGTAACACACTAGCAGCAACTTCCACATTATCAACCTCAATCCACTCGTCTCCAGGAACTTGTAGCCATACCGGACGAATAAACATTAAATAAGGAATATCACACCTTGCAGCAGCAGTCGCCGCATTCCAAGAAATCTGTGCTGCAAAGGGATGAGTCGCATCAATGAGCAAATCTATTTTTGCTTCACGCAGATATGTAACTAAACCCGCTTCACCACCAAAACCACCAAAGCGCACCATTCCTGTAGGTACTTGTGGATTACGAGTGCGACCTGCTAAAGATGTAATCACTTCTATTTGCTCAATCACCGAGGCTTTAGCCGCTAACTCCGCAGCATCACCCGTTCCACCAAGAATAAGCAGACGTTTCATATAAATGGTTGGTTGTTGATAGTTGTTTACTACTCCTCACACCCCACTGCCCCTAATCCCCACTCCCTATCGGTCGTGGGGGCCCCGAGTTCCCCATCACCCCACCACTTTCTCCAGTAATTCCGTTGCTTGCGAATCTTGACTGATAATTTCACCTTTACGATCAAACAATACAGTACCAACTTTCAAGGTGACATTTGCGTATTTCTGCACGTAAGCTGTGGCTTTCTGACTAATTTTTTCAGCCAGTTTCCCAAATACTAATTCTGACAATCCCAGTTCGAGCAATTTTTTGTGTGCAGCATCGGCGGTTTTAGCTTCCAAAACTGCACCTACAGCCTGTAAATCACCACCAACAGCCACTACAGCAGCGCTGATGATTTCTAATTTGGCATCTGCTAAATGACTGGAAGTATTGAAAATACCCCCTGCTAGCTTAATTAGTTTGCCCTGATATCCCAACAATAAAACAGAATTAGCATGGTATAGTCCAGCTTCTACAAGCATGGCACCAATCCAATTACCAGTTTGTGCGATCGCTGATTCTGGTATGCCTAAACGTTGAGCTACTTGCATCCCATTGCTACCAATACAAAATACTAAGTCCGTACAATCCCTGATTTTCGTTTGCAATGACTGTCGAAATTCTTCTAGATGATCAGCCGCAGATAGAGGTTGAGAAATGCCACTAGTTCCCAACAATGAAAGTCCTTCTAAAATGCCAAAGGCTTGATTGGAGGTGCGTTGTGCCAATTGGCGACCTTCGGGAAGAATAATTGATACTGTGACTGTTTGCTCAGGAGGAATCAAAGGTAGTAAATTGGCATCAAATAGGCGACGAGCATAGCTGTAAATTGCTGGTTCTCCAGAAGCTGTTTTTCCTAAACCTTCGCCTGCTTCCAAAACCAAAGCTTGAGACTGTCGCTGTGACAACCTCACCCAAGCCCAAATAGGTGTATTCCTAGTTAAATCTAGGTTATCCCCAGGATCACTGAGCGTAATAGCTAGGGCGCTGTGTGATTCTAACCTTGCTACCTGAGAAATGGGAATTTCTGCTATTCCTGGTAACATATCAATTTCAACGGATACCTGTGAGTCTATTTTGCTACTTAAATGCAACAAAGCAGCCTTAGCAGCAGCCACAGCAAATACTGGTAGAGTGTAACCTGTACGAGCCATAAGTATATGGTAAAGACTAAAGTCTTCAGAAATATTAAGCACTAAAGTACCTACTACGAACAACCGTAAGTTTGTAGTGAGGACTTTAGTCCTATAAATATTAAGCACTAAAGTGCTTAATACGAACACACCAAAATTATTAGGGGCGTTTGACTCCTGTAAGTTTTAAACTGAAACTGAACTAGGTTGAGATTGATTAGATAACTTAGCTAACTGACGACCTGAGCAAGATTTCCAATTTCCTTTGCCGTATGCATATCCAGCAATCAATGGTAAAGCCAAAGTTGCTTCAGCCAAGTCTCCTGAGCGCATCTACACACTTCCCCACTCTCCCCATCTCCCCTAATATTTACTTGTAAGTTAAATCAGCTTTTCAGGAGTTGGGAATGACAGCAGCAACAGACCCCGTAAAATTGATGAAGCAAAAAGTTGGTAAAGCCGCCGCCGACTTAGTAAAGTCAGGTTCTATTGTCGGTTTAGGTACAGGTTCAACCACAGCTTTTGCAATTCAATATATTGGAGAACGTCTCAAGTCGGGCGAACTCAAAGATATTGTTGGTGTTCCCACTTCTTTTCAAGCAGAAGTGCTGGCGAAGGAATACGGTATTCCGCTAACCACTTTAGATGCAATTGATCACATCGATATTGCTATTGATGGTGCTGATGAGGTCGATCCCCAGAAGAATTTAATCAAAGGTGGTGGTGCTGCACATACTCGCGAAAAAGTTGTAGATTACCTGGCAGATCAGTTTATTGTCGTTGTGGATGGTGGTAAGTTAGTCGATCGCTTAGGTTCAGTTTTCGCTGTACCAGTGGAAGTCATACCAATGGCTGTTACACCTGTAATGCGCGCCGTTGCACAACTTGGCGGGAAACCAGAACTGCGAATGGGTGTGAAAAAAGCAGGGCCTGTGATCACAGACCAAGGCAATATGGTGATAGACGTCAAATTTGACTCTATTGATGATCCAGTGAACCTCGAAAAAACATTGAATAATATTCCTGGTGTTTTGGAAAATGGCATTTTTGTTAATTGTGCAGATCGTGTTTTGATTGGCGAAGTCAAAGATGGTCAACCTGTAGTACGGGAAATGTAAACATATAAAGTTACAGAGACGCCTTTGCGTCTCTACAATTTTGTTGAGTAGACCAATTATTCCTTGATGTTAAAAGCCCTCAAATAAATCTCGTGGAATCGAGCTAAAGTCTAAAATTCGGCGTTGCTGAATCTGGTCATGAATTATGTTTGTATACATTTTTGTAGAGACGTAGCATTGCTACGTCTCTACATATCCGTGAATTGTAAATTCATATCTTGATTCAGCAATGCCTAAAATTCCATAGCTTAATTATGTCTTCTGGCAGATGTGCGATCGCACATAATCGCTAATCTTAAACTTTCGCAAGTTAGAGTTCTGTTAGTCTATCTATTGAAGCAATGGCAGCAGGAACACCGGTAATTGCTGGTGAGGTGGGGGGATTGCAACATACAGTGGTGCATGGTGAAACCGGACTGTTGGTTCCTCCCCGCAACTCCAATGCCTTAGCGATCGCAATTCGGCATCTGTTGGAAGATCCTACACTCCGGCAACGCTATGGCAATGCTGCACGTCATTGGGTTCGATCTCGTTTCAGTACTCAGGCTGTCACCACCCAATTTTACGAACTCTACCAATCTTTAACACTTGCTACATTTGTCCAAGAAATAATTCAAACTCAATCACTGGCAATCAAGTAAAGAAATATAGGTGAGAACAGCAGACATTAACTAGTAATTTTTAGCTTACTTTCGCTTCTCGCGGTGAAATTTCTATTTAATTGCTAGGGGTAGCGTAAACCAAAAACTTACTCCACACTTATGGTTACTATTAACGCCAATTTCACCACCGTGTGCCTTAATAAGTTGTCGAGATAGATACATCTTTAAGCCAATACCTGTAGAAAAACGTGCTTGTGGCTCGTGGACATATAACTCGAATAAGCGATCGCATTCCAGTTTACTCATGTGAATACCGTGAAATTGAACGGTACAAAGAATCATGTTAGCTTCTACTTTGGCAGTAAGTAGCAGATCTAATCCCGGTGGATTAGTTTGGAGAATATAAGTAAATAAATCAACAAAAAATTGATGTAATTTTACAGAATCAGCAGTTACTAACGGTAAATCTTCAGCAACCAATGTTTTTAATTGTGACTGATTCTGCCTTAACATTGGCTCTACATTTTTGATTACTTCTCCAATAAATGTATTAAACTGGATAATTTCTTGGTTAAGAATAATTCCCTCTACTTCAGTTGAATGTATCTCCAGTAATGAGTCAATCATTCGCAGTTGCCGATCATTACCTTGAATCATGCGTTCAATAATTGAACGAGGAATGGGGATAGGGGAGGTGGGGGGAGGTAACGAAGAAAGATTACTTTCCTGTCCCCCAAGTCGTCTCCCTTGTCTCCCATTTTTAAGTAAATTCTTCAACACCATCAAATTACCCATTACCGTAGTCCGCAGATCATGAGAAACTGCATGTAAGAAGACGTTTTTGACTCGGTTAATTTCTTGCAATTCTTGCATTTTCTGCTGTAATTGAGCAGTGCGTTCTTCCACCTGCCGTTCTAGATTATTGTTGAGCTGTTCTAGTTCTTGGTAGAGTTGCGCTTGCTGGATAGCAATAGCTAGTTGTTCTGAAATCTGCTGGAGTAAATCAATTTCGATTTGTTGCCAACAGCGTGGTTTAGCACAAGAGTTAGCAATTAACGCTCCAAACAATTCTTTACCTAGCATAATTGGTACAGCCAAGCTAGCTTTAGTTTGAAATTGCTGATAGAGTGCTGCTAGGTGGGGAGATACTTTCGTTTGGGTGATGTCTTCAACCACACGTACCCTATCTGTCAAAAGTTTTGTTCTTAATTCTTGCAAAAGAGTTTCATCTTTTTTCTTCCAATTCAGGACAGATGGATATTGTGGATTTACCGACTCGGCGATCATTTTGAATAAATCACGGCTATCATTGAGGGCAATAAATACCCTATCTGCTTGCAAAAATTCCCGAACTTCGTTGACAGTTGTTTGTAAAATTTCGTTGATGTTGAGAGATTGACGAATTCGCATTAATGTTTCTGTCAACAAGCGATCGCGTTGAGCTGATAGGCGTAATAATTCCTCTGTTTGTTTACGCTCAGTGATATCGCGGCTGACTGCAAGTAGGCAGGGAATACCATCTAACTCAATAACTTCTGCCGCGACTTGTACTATAATAATTTCCCCAGACTTCTTACGAAACTTAATTTCTTGGTTACGAATAGCTCCTTGAGCTTGTAACTTTTGCAGTAATTTTGTGCGATCGCTTGGGTTTACCCACATGTTCAACTCAAAAGCAGTCCGCCCAAGGACTTCTGAAGGTTGATAACCACTAAGTTGGACAAAACTCTCGTTAACTTCTATGTAGCGTCCTTCTTTAAGTGTACTAATTGTGATTGGATCAGGACTGCAACGAAAAGCTTTAGAAAATTTTTGCGCCAAACTTTGCAAGGCAATTTCTGTTTTTTTGGGTTCTGTGATATCTCGAACAATTGCTAGGACTTCGTTTTCACCACTTTTGACTAACCGCGCCTGATAATCTCGCACTCCCCAGGGTGTTGACAGTTGGTATTCACAAACTTGTAAAGTGTTAGTAACCAAAGTTTTAGCGATCGCTTCTTGCTTGATCAAAGCTACATTGGCAGGCAAGATTTCCCACAATTTTTTACCGACAATCTCTTTTGTTGTATACTCGCCTTTGAAATCTAAATATTCTCCATCACGGCTGATACAAAACACCATATCAGGGATAGCATTGACAATCGCCTGATAGCGCGCCTCAGCCTGAAGCAATTTTTCCTCCCTGAATTTTCGGTTTGTAATTTTCATCAGCAACCCATCCCCGGTAAACAATTAAAAATAAAAAATTAAAAATTAAAAATTGGGAAATTCTGTGGTTTTGGTTATTTCTACAAGTAAATCTACTTTCTTAATCTTGGACTAGAAACTAATACCAATTTAAAAAATGATCACGAAAGATGGATTAATATCAGTCCAGATACACAAAGCAATGCCCGATCCGTCTTGAAAAGCTTTGAAGTTTCCTCCAGGACGTTAGTCTACGATCATCCAGGCTTTGTCCGTCTAAGTCTGGACGCAAAGCCTCTACAAACTTTTCGTAAAATCCAATAATGATATAAAACCAGCTTGTTATTTGTCTACTCTTGTACATTTAAGCGTAGATTTTCCTGAGTGCGATCGGATTCACCCAAAAGGGTGAATCACTTGTGTGAGGATGATTCGACTTCTTGTAACAGTCGAATTAACCCGCTTGTGTTTCTGGAGTAGGGTGATGGGGAGTGTGAGGGGTGTCTAGACGCGCCTTCTTCGGCTTCCCGTAAGGGTGGGGCGTGAGGAGTGTGGGGAGTGTGGGGAGTAAGTATTAAACAACTGCTGATTACTAATGTACAGACGCGGTTAACCGGTTCTTTAACTACTAACCACCAACCACCAACAAACAACAACCAACTACTAACTCTCAAACCAAGTAATTACTGCTACTCATATAGATGTGTTTAATGCCATCTAATTTAAATTTATTGAGAGTAAAACGTGATTTAACTCAGTAATTATACTTAAGCAATATAATACTTTAGTTAGAAGATAAGATACAATGCCAAAAATTAACCATTTGGCTTAAAAAGGCTATTTTTCAATCATTTTATTGTTTAATAAAGTCTTTATTATTAGTGTCTGGATTAGCGTTAATATAGTGTTTTTAGAAAGTCAATGTAATATTTTTTCCCTTTTCTGGATAAAAATATAGCTAATAGACGGTTAATAACCGCTATGAAAATGCCTTTAGTATAAGATGGGTCTCTACCGTGATAATACTTAAATACTTGCTCTTAAGACAACAAGTGCTGATTGACGTCGCTGAAAGCGTGTGTATATTGTTGTCCAAATTCAACAGAATTAGTTTTTATCAGCTGTTGCGATCGCTGAACAATGAGCAAAAGTTCGTAGCAAGTGCTTTAGTGCTTCATTTCAGGCTAAAAGACTTGATTGAGACAATAAATCTCTTGCAAAAGTGGCTGTTGTCAGAGTTGGGTAAAGGGGAAAAGTTAAAGATTGAAGGGTTTTTATTTTCCTTTACCCCAACTTCTGCAAGAAGTTTAGTGTGTGAAAGTGGTGATTTGCAAGAGCGGGGTAGTGGAAGAGTGCAAAGGTAATGCACCTGTTCCAAACGCTGCTGTTCAACGCCTGGGGAACTTTAAGATCGGCCATCCATATCGAAAAACAGTCAGAATAGATCAATCCCCAAGCTGTTTAAGCATTAATATGAGAACGCAAGGGCAAACGATCACAATTATTGATTATCGCCAAGAGAATGCAGCCGATGCGTTTGTGCCGAAACCCGCTGTTCTCTCTAGTTCCGACTGGGACGGTATCCATCTTGAACTTCATCAACAGCCCAAGTTTGACATAGCTGAACATCAACACACAATGCATGTTGTTGTTCAAGGGTTTGCCAATTCATCACTTTCCGACTCATCAGGAGAACGATGGTTGGATGGAAAGATGATAACAGAAACACGCAATCACGGAGATATTGCGATCATTCCTGCGGGTATTTCCCATCGCTGTAATTGGAATACCTCAGTCCAGTTTATGATTTTGGCAATTGAGCCTACACTTCTCAAACAAGTTGGTCAAGATTTGGTTGATGGCGATCGCATTGAACTTATCCCCCATTTTATGACTCGGCAAGATACATTGATCCAAGGTATTTTCTGTGCCTTACGAGAAGAATTAGAGTCTAGCAAAATCGGGGGTTATTTGCTGATTGATAGTCTGAAAACGACATTAGCCATTCACCTATTACGGAACTACTGCAACACTCAACCTAAACTTTCTAGCTATGCGGATGGATTATCCGCTTTCAAGCTGCAACAGGTGAGGGAGTATATTCATGAACATCTGCATCAGGACGTCAGGCTAAGTGAGATTGCAGCGATCGCCCAGATGAGCCAATATCACTTTTTGCGTCTGTTCAAGCAAAGTATGGGTGTAACGCCCCACCAATACATTTTGCAATGTCGGATCGAGCAAGCCAAATACTTGTTGCAACACAGCAAACTCAGCATTGCAGACATTGCTGTCAGTGTAGGTTTTTGCGATCAAAGTCACTTGACTCGATATTTCAAGCGCATCATTGGCGTTACACCCAAACAACTCTTGCAAACGCGATCGCAATAATTTACTCAAATCCCGCAACTTTTTTCTAGAGTTACATGCAGCAATTTGTCTACAGTGGAATGACACTAAGAGCAGCTGAAACTAAAGATGATACAACAAACAAACATCGCAATTAACACAACAAAAGTCAAAATACCGAACAATGACTTAGAAATCGATGCTTACTTAGCTCAACCAGCACATCAGGGAATCTTTGGAGCTATTATAGTTTTTCATGAAATTTTTGGAGTTAACAGTCACATTCGAGAAGTCACCGAACTCATCGCTAAACAAGGTTATGTAGCGATCGCACCCGCGTTGTATCAACGTATTGCTCCTGGTTTTGCAGCTGATTTTAGCCCAGAAGATATTGGATTTAGTCCAGAAGCTTATCGACTGGGCTTGCAATATTATCAACAAGTAAAGTATCAAGAAATTTTCAGCGATATCCAAGCAGCGATCGCTTACCTCAAGACTTTACCCAATGTTAAAGATAATGCAATTGGGTCCATTGGTTTTTGTTTTGGTGGTCATGTTGCTTACATGGCTGCAACGTTAAGCGATATCCAAGCCACAGCTTCGTTCTACGGTGCTGGGATTACCACTTCTAGTTTTGGTGAAGACACTCCTACTATTAATCGTACCTCTGAAATTAAAGGTACAATTTATATGTTTTTTGGTACAAGAGATACCTTCGTTTCCCAGAAGGAAAACAAGCAAATAGAGGCAGAATTAAAGAAACATCAAATAAATCATCGTATATTTAGATACAACGCAGGACACGGATTCTTTGCTGGATTATTTGTAGATAAGTACCCGTTCTTAAAGCAACACCCAAGTTATAATCCAGAAGCTGCTCCTGATGCTTGGCAAAATGTTCTAGAACTCTTTCAAAATAACTTGTAAAACTAAAAAATCAAAGTTTTCCTCCTTTAGGAAGAGCAATATCATCCGAAATCCAAAATTAAACTGGAGAATGTATGAGCAGTCAAAAATAAAGTAAACACTTTCTTTGTGCATGAAAAAATTTGGTCACAACTAATGAAGACCGTAGGAAAAATATTGCGGAAATGGCAAAAAAAAGCTGTTTCTGAACAAACTAAAACCCTAATAGCAGATTACATTGCCAATGATTACCAAAATTGGCGTAATAACTTTTTATGGCAGAGATTAGGTTTATTGTTATGGCTGGCGTTAATTTGCATTTTAACGTTTACATTGCGAGACGTTTATAACTTTTTCTTTCCTCTCAAAGAATTTCAAAACCTACCAGAGGTACTTAGAACTCAAGCGCTAGTTATGGACATTGCTATGCTGCTGAATCTGGTTTTGTGCATGGCTTTGCGTCAAACAAAATTTGGTCGTCAGCATCCAGGAATACTATTTTTAGGGTCATCTTGGTCAATAAATCTCATACCTCAAATTTTTGCAACTCTTAAAGGTTTTGCACTACCTGACACCTTGGCTTGGTCGCTTTTGTTCCTCAGTCAAGCCACATTCATCCCGGTATGCTGGAAACTGCATCTGATCTCTCAACTAGGGTTATTTATTTACTATTTTGGTCTAAATACAGTTCTGGGGTTAAAATTACCGCTGCCAGAACACCCGGAATTATATAATGTTACTTTTATTTTATACTTATTCTGGTTTTGTGCTATTTGTAACCTTGGCGTTTATCTCTATGATTGCCTGCAACGCTCTGAATTTTTTGCCCGTAAAGAACTTGAATTTGCCTATGAGAAACTGAGAGTTGCAGAAGCTAAATATCGCAGTATATTTGAAAACGCTGTTGAAGGCATCTTCCAAAGTACCCCCGATGGACGTTACATTACTGCTAATCCCGCATTAGCGCGTATTTATGGATACTCATCGCCAACAGAGGTAACAACAAATTTTACTGATATAGAAAATCAACTCTATGTTGACCCCCAGCGACGTGCAGAATTTGTGCGTTTAATTGAAGAATATGGAAAAGTGTCTGAGTTTGAGTCACAAATTTACCGCCAAGATGGTAGCATCGTTTGGATTTCGGAAAAAGCATATGCAGTTCGTGACGAAAGTGGTAAGCTACTCTACTACGAAGGATTAATTGAAGATATCACCAAGCGCAAGCAAGCTGAGGCGGCTTTACAAGAACAGCTAGATTTTTTACAAGTTTTAATTGATACTATTCCTACACCAGTTTTTCATAAAAATGCTGAAGGTTTTTATCTAGGTTGTAACAAGGCTTTTGAAGAAGCTTTGGGATTTACAAAAGAGCAAATAGTAGGTAAATCAGAGTATGATATATCACCAAAAGAACTAGCTGATAAATATCAGCAGGCAGATACAACTCTATTTGAACAACGGGGTATTCAGAGTTATGAAGATTCGGTGGTATACAAAGATGGCAAAAAACACGATGTAATTTTTTACAAAGCAACTTTTTCTAAAGCAGACGGATCTCTTGGTGGTTTGGTGGGAGTAATTTTAGATATTAGCGATCGCAAACGTACAGAAGAAGCACTCAGAGTCTTTGTTCATGCAGTCTCCCACGACTTACGTAACCCAGTTTTGGGTACGCTGATGGTATTAAATAATTTGCTTTCACAAGGACAAGGGGGACGACTTGGGGGACAAGAAAGTAATCTTTCTTCGTCATCTCCCCATCACCTCACCTCCCCACCTCCCCATCACCCCATCTCCCCACCTCCCCACCTCCCCTCCTCCATTCCCGTTCCTCGCTCAATTTTAGAAAGGATGAAAAAAAGCAGTGAGCGACAACTAAATTTAATTAACTCACTAATGGAAGCTCATATGAGCGAAGTGCAAGGTATTGTTTTGCAACGTCAACCAGTAAAATTGCACAAAGTTGTCGAAGATGCGATCGCTGATCTTCAACCAATGTTGACAGAAAATCAAATCATTTTAACCAATTTAGTTAAAGATGACCTACCCTTGGTAAATGCCGATCCCACGCAACTATGGCGAGTATTTTCTAACTTAATTGTGAATGCAGTCAAACATAATCCGCCAGGGTTGGATATTACCATTAATGCGATCGCCCAAGGTGATCAAATTTATTGCACAGTTGTCGATAATGGCGTGGGTTTGAGTCAACAACAGTCTGAGAGGTTATTTGATTTATACTTCCGGGGTAGCAATAATCGCAATTCTGTGAGTTTAGGGTTAGGATTATATCTTTCTAAGCGTATAATCAACGCTCACGGCGGCGAAATTGGTGTAAATAGCACACCAGATCAAGGCGCAACCTTTTGGTTTACCTTACCCGTTATCCATGATCCTTAACTTCCAATCGCACCACAGCATTATAATCTGGGACACCTTCGCGCGATCGCTTGCTTTTATCTAGCAACACATTTCCCTCTGGCCAGTGAATCTGTAAATTACCAGGCTGAATCGGCGCAATATATACTCTACCGTGAAACTCTCCCGACTCATTTTTGAGAATCACCGCATCTCCTGTTTTCAACCCCAATTTGTTTGCATCCGCAGCATTCATTAACACTGCTTCCCGGAATGCACCAGTAATGGCATCTTTGCGTTCTTGTACCATACTATTAAATTGCTTACCCCGGCGGGTTGCGACTAAAAAACAATCTGCTGGTAAAGGATCATTGCCATGTGGGAATAATGCTGCAAAATGTGCTTTACCATCTGCTGTAGGGAAATTCCAACCAAAGCATAGATGCGGACCACCATACTGAAATTGATCGCCTGCTTGCTGCAAGTGTTGAATACCAGCATACTGGGGGATGACTTGGGCAATTTCTTGTCGCATCACAGCTGTATTCTCAAAATGTAAAGATGCGACATGTCGTGTCTCTACAACGCGCCTTGCTAATTCCATAAACACTTCCCATTCCGGACGTGCTTCACCGATTCTAGGACCAGGAATTTCTGGACTGAAAATGACTCGGCGTTCGGTACTAGTCTCTGTTACACCTCCAGGAATCTCGTAGCGAGTAGTTGCGGGTAAAAGCACCACAGTATCACTTGGTTCCACCAACATTTGACTAGACAGAACAATATCCATGTGAACTCGCAACGGTACACGCTGGAGGGCTTGTTCTACATAGTCAGGTTCTGGCAACACTTCCAAAAAATTCCCACCTACACAGAACAATACATCTAATTGTCTGTTGTATGCAGCATCAATCATCTCTGGGGCTATTAAACCCTGAGTTGTAGGCACTTCAAATCCCCAAAGTTGGCTTAATTGAGCAGCATTTTCGGGAGTAATCGGTTTACCACCAGGGAATACAGTTGCGTAACATCCCATCTCCGCACCACCCTGCACCCCAGAGTGACCGCGAATTGGCATCAAACCGCATCCTTCCCGACCAACAAACCCCTTAGTAAGAGCCAGATTAATAATCGCTCTAACATTATCTTCGCCGCATTCATGCTGGGTAATGCCCATACTCCAGACAAACACGGCTTTTTGGGCTTCCCCTACGATTTTGGCAAAGGTGTACATCTGTTCGCGAGTACTACCTGAAAGTTTCTCTAACTCTTCCCAAGATTGATGAGCAAGAATTGCTTCCAGTTCTGTAAAACCGGTGGTGTAGCGGCTAATAAACGACTCGTCTACCCAACTATTGGCAATCATATGCTTGATGACGCCATTTAAAAATGCTATGTCGCCACCCACGTTTACCAAGAAGAAATCTTCGGCGAATTTAGTACCAAACAAAGCACTTTCAGGAATAGAGGGAACCCAGTAGCGTTCCATTCCTGGTTCGCGGTAGGTGTTAATCACAACAATCTTTGTACCTGCTTTCTTGGCGTAATGCAGATACTTGACAGTTACAGGTTGGTTATTAGCTACATTTGAGCCAATGAAGACTAATAAATCAGTACCCACCCAGTCTTTATAAGAACAGGTAGTCGCACCCACACCTAAGGCTGCTTTCAGTCCGGCGGTACTGGGAGAATGGCAAATACGAGCAGCATTATCAATATTATTTGTTCCCATCGCCCGCACAGCTTTTTGGGTCGCGTAGTAAGTTTCGTTGACAGTGCCGCGACTAGTAATGTAGAAACTGAGGCGGTCTGGTGTAGTAGCACGGATACGAGTAGCAATTACATCTAAAGCTTCATCCCAGCTAACTCGACGGAACCCTTTTTCTCCACATTGGCGGATCATGGGATAAGGGAGACGTCCTAATTCTCTTAGTTCAGCACTTTTGTGCATCTGCAACTGTCCCACATCTGCCAATAATTCGGGGTTAAAGGCTGGCATTGTGTTCATACGTAATAACCGCAGTCGAACATTGCATAGATGTATTCCTTCTAATGTCCAATCTCGCATTCCGGTTGTACCTAAGGCGCAACCGTCACAAACTCCCTGATTAAGAATATTCCAAGCATAGGGTAAGCGATCGCGCGACAACCAAATAGCTCGAAATACCTCAAAATAGTTGTTCGGATATTGTTCCCCTATACCAAATGGCTTCCAACTTGCCCAGTTCGATGGTGTCCAACGCTTTTTTGGTTTCCGTAACATAACCCGGGATGTAGTAATCAATTCAAAAGCTTTATTTACATGTTTTATGATGAGTTTATCTTATCAAAGATAATTTGATTTTATTGATGTATAAATTGTGAACTTTAGTTGGGAAATATAAGCCTATGCATAAGCTAAATGACTTATGCATCATGACATAGTGGTTTAACTTTTATCAGCTAAATTTCAGTGTTTCACTATCCGGATTTAATGTCTGAGTTTTGTAGAGAATGAATACGTATAAATCAATATGGTAAAAACCATAAGTTTCTAATTATCAGTTTATGAAAAACGCATGAGTTGAACTATGTTAATTCTAAACACCGTATGTTGACATCAAAGTATAGTTTTATTTTTTCAATTTCTTTAAATGTAACTACTAAAATTATTAGATAAAAGTTACTCACATCACATAAGTAGAAACCACAGAAAATCACCAACACTTCAGAGTCATTGTCAATCTGCTAAAAACTCTTAAAAAAACTATAAAAAGCAATTTTTATATAAAATAAACCAAATTTGAAGACACTAGATATGATATAAAATAACTGCTTCAATAAACACATTAGTAAAAATATTACATTGTGAATTATTACATTTTCATTGGCAACAAGTAATCAAATTTGAGATGAATGTCAAAAAAATGTATTTGTTAATGCTGGATTAACTATTTTTGAAAAAATTGTCAATAAATTTAGATAAGAGAGTTAACAATGCTATTTGATCCTTCTAGTGAACGTGGTAGTGGTAGATAAAAACATTAATGCCCTCAGCTACCAACATATTCTTTAAAAACAGCCAAAATGTCTGGGCTAATGGTGAAATTACATGAAGTAATCTCAACATAACGATATCCTTGATCTTCATGACTCAAATGCAGACTGAGATAACTATATGGCTGATAGGGCATTCTGTCCGCCCATTCAATCGCCACTATTCCTGGCGCAACCTCAACACCTTCCCAGTAGGTTTCTAAGTTTAAAGCTGCTACTTCTTGCGGCTCTAGGCGATACAGATCTAGATGATAGAGAGGAAGCCGCCCTGTTGTATATTCATTAATGAGGGTAAAAGTCGGACTCACAATCGGTTCCCTGATACCCAAGCCTTCACCAATACCTTGTATCAAAGTAGTTTTACCAGCACCTAAATCACCTTCTAACAAAATCACAGTATTAGCACTCAGGTATTGACCCAGAATCATACCGAGCGATCGCGTTACCTCTGCATCAGCAAGAAAAATTTTCATAATTTAGTCAAAAGTAATTGGTTAGTAGTTAGTGGTTAGTGGTTAGTAGTTGTTTAATACTTACTCCTGACACCCTCACACTCCACCCTTACGGTAAGCCGCGCAAAGCGCGTCTACACACTCCTCACACTCCTCACACCCCTCATACTTCCCCAACCTCCCGATCTCCCCACCCCAACCTTATCTGGCGTGATGCGCTCCACTGTACCACCGCAATAACACCTTTGCTAATTTTTGGGGATCATGGCGCACGCAACCTGTGTCATCTTCGTGCATGACGTTAGCTAAAACAATCCTTCGTCCTAATTTGGTGACATCTTCGCGATCTAAAAAGACAGGATGGGAGTTTTGTTGTGCGTAACGTATCAGGGCGCGTTCTGAGGGAGATTTTTTGTGCACCAGCACAGCATTAAATAAACGTCTACCACTGCAAGCAGCATCAATTGCCCGAATGTGGTCAGCAACACTAAATCCTTGGGTTTCTCCTGGTTGAGTCATGATGTTGCAGACATAAATACAAGGTGCAGCTGACGCGGCGATCGCATCAGCAATTTCTGGCACTAAGAGATTAGGAATGACGCTAGTATAAAGACTACCAGGCCCCATAATTATATAGTCAGCTTCCTGAATTGCCTTAATTGCTGCAGGCAAAGCAGGTGGATTCACAGGTAGACAACCAATCTTCACAATATTACCTCCAGCTGCGGTAATTTTAGACTCCCCTTCTATACGACGACCATCAGCCAGTTCCGCCCACAAGCGCACATCACTGAGAGTTGCTGGTAAAACTTGTCCTCGGATGGCGAGGACTTTAGAACTAGCAGCAACCGCCCGTTCCAAATCTCCGGTAATTTCACTCATCGCAGTTAAGAACAAATTACCGAAGCTGTGACCAGTCAAACCATCGCCGACTTGAAAACGATATTGAAACAGTTCTGTGAGTAATTTTTCTTCATCCGCTAAGGCTGCCAAACAATTGCGAATGTCCCCGGGTGGTAAAACACCAAATTCTCGACGCAAGCGCCCAGAAGATCCGCCATCATCAGCAACAGTAACAATAGCAGTAATATTAGCGCTGTAACGCTTGAGTCCTCTTAATAAAGTGGAAAGTCCCGTACCGCCTCCAATCACAACTATTTTTGGTCCTCGGTACAGTCGACGATGGGCTAACAGCACATCCACTAATTCTTCGTCACTATCAGGTCGTAGGACTTCAGTAATTGAACCAACTGTGCGGGTTTGTCCCCAAAGCAGCAACAACAACCCACATAGCAAAACTAAAGGCCCACTAATATAGTTGGGTATGATCTCAGTGATTGTTCCCAGAAAACCCCTCACTAATTCCAGCGCCCAGAAAATCGGCGTTAGCTTAATCCAAATTGCCAACCCCAGAGATGCTAGTAACACACCCCCAATGCTAATTAACAACCAACGTTTTACCGATAGTCCTGGTGATAACCATTTGAACCACTGATTAACTCGGTGGGGAGTGCGGCGGCGCGACTGCTTTTGCAAAGCGTTAAGGGCTTGCCTGAAAAAACCAATTGACATACCTAAAAAAAGCGTTGATAAAAACTAATGATTAACAGAAAATTTACACTACCTGGTCCAGACCTCAAATGTCGGATTATGACATTTGTGATGACACAAAAGGGTGTAAGGATTGATTAAAGGACTTAGTATTTTCCCCCCTACCCTACACTCTTATACCCCTAATAGATTCAAAGCACCCTGTCAAAGTTGCCGTTCTGCCGGATAAAACAATATTCTGGTTGAGTTAATTTGAAATTAATGGAAAAGCGAATTTTAGGATTAGATCCAGGTTTAGCAACCTTAGGATTTGGAACAATTATCTGCAATTCAAGCCAAGCCCAGCAGCAAGATACTACAGTAGATATGCTAGATTTCGGTGTGATTAGTACAGCAGCTGACGCGGAAATGGGACAGAGGCTACGTACATTGTACGAAGATTTACACACTTTGATCGAGGATTTACAACCCGATTTGGTAGCAATTGAAAAACTATTTTTCTATCGTATGGGGAATACTATCTTAGTTGCTCAAGCCCGGGGCGTAATCATGCTAGTTTTGGCGCAACACAATCTTCCGTATTTAGAGTTTACCCCTGCTCAAATTAAACAAGCATTAACAGGGTACGGCAATGCAGAAAAATGCGAAGTTCAACAAGCCGTAGCGCGAGAGTTAAATTTAGATTATATTCCTCGTCCAGATGATGCCGCAGATGCTTTGGCAGTGGCTTTGACGGCCTTGTTCCAGTATTGATGATGTAAGTAAACAATTACGAACAGGTAAAAAGTCTGAAGCCACAAGACTTTAAACGCTTATGTGGCGTACTTCCGGATACTTTTAACCGCACAGTCAGCAAAAACAAAAAACAGGACAAAGGAGTTAAAAGCATTGTAGAAGTTTGTCAGCAAGTCAGTTTATCTAGTTCAAAGACTCATCGACGAAGTTCTGATGCTCGTTTACTGATAAATTAAGAGCCAGTGTTGCAAAGTATCTAATTTCTACTCCCCTTTCCTTGGCAAAGAGAGGGGTTGGGGGTGAGTTCCCGCCACCGCTTCACTGCTAGTTGCAACTCCTCCAACAACCAACTATCAAACTGCGGATAAACTGGCAACCTCGGTACTAGCTCCCATCCCGCAGGTTGTAAAATTTCTCTTAGCTCCTGCTCTTGAATATGCGGATAATCAGGGTTTACTTCATCTTTGGGGCCAATTCCACCTAAATCTCTCGCGCCAGCTTCTATACATGCGAGTAACAGTTGCTGATCTTTAACTAAATTCGGCGGAATTTGGATAGTAATATCTGAGGGTAAAATTTGATGTGCTTTGCAAATAACCTCTGGTAGCTGGTTGGGATCAAAGGGCGGCGCATCAAAGCTTTGCTGATTTCCAGGACTGTGGGGTTGGAGGATGACTTCTTGAATGTGATGATAACGTTGATGGAAGTTGGCTATTGCTTCCAATGTTTCCCACCAATTATTTTCCGTTTCTCCGATTCCTAACAATAAACCTGTTGTAAACGGGATTTGTAATTCTCCTGCCCATTCTAATTGTTGCAGCCTGATAGCTGGTAATTTGCTCGGTGCATGTTTATGTACAGTTTTGAGCAATTCTGGGGTTAACTGTTCTAACATTAACCCCATAGAAACGTTTACCTGCTTGAGTTTTTGCATTTCCTCAAAACTCAATGGCCCAGCATTTGTATGTGGCAAAAAACCCATTGTCAACGCTAGTTTACACAAATCATAAATTTGCTGAAACCATGCTGAACGCCGTGATGATTGGGGATGAACTTCGCCACTAAGTATGAGAATTTCACAGACATTTTGAGTTTGCAGTTGTTTCAAAATATTTGCTGCTGCTGCTAACCTCAGCCAAGGACTTTTACCCGGGTCTGTACGAAAATTACAATAGGTACAAAGATTAAAACATTCATAAGTAGGAACAATAGTGTAAGCAGGACTGTAGGTAATTATGTTCATAGGTATTTGGTAGTGCGTGATAGCAAAGTTATAACGGGTATGAGGTGTTCACCTCAGTGCTGCTACAAAAACCGATCCAATCAAAATGGCAACACCGGAGGATAAGGATTGTACTCCTGTGTTTATCCGTAGCTTCCAACTAGATTTGTCCCATCAGCAACATCATCTTTTGTGTCAATTATTATAAAGATGTCCAAAAAACTCTCATACGCATGCAAGCGGATTTTCCGAATCT
Source organism: Fischerella major NIES-592 (assembly GCF_001904645.1). Lineage (NCBI taxonomy): Bacteria > Bacillati > Cyanobacteriota > Cyanophyceae > Nostocales > Hapalosiphonaceae > Fischerella > Fischerella major. The sequence goes on from NZ_MRCA01000006.1 coordinate 365,853, forward strand.
TTGCGACATGTATACACTAGCCATCCAACTTCAGAAAACTCAGGAACAGCAGTAGGCTTCCGCAAAACAAGTCCAGATCCACAATTATCTCTTTACTGGATGTATCTAAGGATTAGATAAACACTTGGCTCTTGATATCGAGCAAGCAGTACCATTCGATTTTAGATTTTAGATTTTGGATTGGTTCCACACATCAATCTAGATGAGGATTAAGGACAAATATCATACCAGAAGTAGATATTTCTGAAAAGACTTTACAAACCGCAATATGTACTTTAAGATATGTAACAGGGTAAAAAAACTACCTGCACATCATAAGTAAATCTTTGCAATCATAAGAACAATGACAGCAACCTTACAACGCGCGCAAAGCGCCAACGTAT
>NZ_MRCA01000007.1:0-93543 GCF_001904645.1 Fischerella major NIES-592
TTTGTTGAGTATTTCCCATGATCTATTAGCGCCTTTGTTAATTCACATTAGACGTGATTGCATGTTTATACTGAACATATTTCTGTATAAAATTTTATAAAATATCGAATTTTAACCGTAAAAACCCTAGTGAAGATGTCTTTGTAAACCATGACCAAGACATTAAGTTTGTTGAAGATGAACTGCGACTAGAAACAGACAAACACCAAGAACTAATACTAATGTTTCTACGAAAAATCATCGAGAGAAATCGGCTAGTAGTGGCAACTTTGCTCTTGTGTGCTGCGTTGGTTGTGATGATTGGAATTTCTTTATCATTGGGGGCTGTGTCAATAACGCCAATCCAGTTATGGAAAGCAATTTGGCGTCAAGGAGATCCACTTTACCAAACAATTCTATGGGATTTACGGCTACCGAGAACTTTGGCTGCAATGCTTGTGGGTGCAGCTTTAGGCACAGCAGGCGCATTGTTACAGGGAATGTTGCGTAACGGTTTAGCTGATCCGTTTCTTCTTGGTATCTCAGCAGGTGCAGGTTTAGTTGCTGTGGCAATGTTTAGTTTTGGGGTATTACAGGCTTGGGTTCCTCTAGCGGCTTGGATTGGAGGCTTATTCACAACTATCATTATTTATTTTTTAGCTCGTAGAGGTGATGGTATTTCAGTTGAAAGATTAATTTTAGGTGGGGTGGCGGTCAGTTCTCTATTTGGTGCGATTCAATCGGTATTGTTACTAATGGCTGAAGATGGGCAAGTGCAAGCAGCATTGAATTGGTTAATTGGTAGCTTGAATGGACGGGGATGGAGTGAGGTCAAAACTGGGGGAATTTATATTTGCGTATCTTTGCTATTAGGATGTTTGCTAGCTCGTACTTTGAATTTGTTGAATTTGGGTGACGAATTAGCAGTGGGGTTGGGAGTTTCCCTGGTGCGATCGCGGATTTTGATTGGTGGTATCGCTTCGTTATTGGCTGCGGGTGCTGTGAGTATCGGCGGATTAATTGGCTTTGTCGGCTTGATTGTACCGCATGGCATCCGTTTACTTGTAGGTGCAGATTATCGTGCTGTTCTGCCACTTAGTGCTGTTGGTGGCGCTGTTGTCCTCACTCTTGCCGATGTAGTTTCTCGCTCAGCAGTTGTAGAGTTACCAGTGGGTGCAGTTACTGCTTTGTTGGGTTCACCTCTATTTATTTGGTTGCTTTATGGCCGCCAAACAAGTATTTAATATCATGTCGGCTTGAACAGTTATATTATCCGTTGGGGTCGGTAATTGGTAATGGGTAATTGGTAATTGGTTATAGTTGGTTATTTTTTTCACCATGCCTGAGACCCAATACCCAAGCTTTACATCGTAAGCAATTAGTCGGACTGATATAAAATCCAAAATCGAAAATTAATGTTATGCCTATAGAAACTCACAACCTTACTGGTGGTTATGCAAATCAACAAATAGTTAAAGATATCAACATTACTATTGCCAAAGGAGAATGGTTGAGTTTAGTAGGTGCTAATGGTTCAGGGAAAACTACATTGCTAAAACTCCTCAGTCGCCTCATAAAACCACAGCAGGGGACTGTATTGCTCGATGGTAAGGCAATTCACACACAACCTAGTAAAGTTGTGGCACAAAAATTAGCTTTTTTACCACAACAGCAAACAATCCCGACTGGTTTAACAGTGGAACAGTTAGTTAGTTTAGGACGTACATCTCATCAAGCGTGGTGGCAATGGGAATTAAATACAGAAGATCGCAGCAAAGTAGAGATGGCTTTGCAGCTAACACAAATGGAAAACTTTCGCGATCGCACTATCGAAAAACTCTCAGGTGGAGAACGTCAACGGGCTTTTTTAGCATTAGCCATAGCACAAAATCCTCAAACTTTATTGTTAGATGAACCGACTACCTATTTGGATATTCGTTATCAATTAGAATTATTAGAATTACTTAAAAAACTTAATCAACAGCAATATTTAACTATAGTAACTGTTTTACATGATGTTAATTTAGCTGCCAGATATAGTTCTCGAATTGCTCTGTTGTCCCAAGGAAAAATATTTGCTCTTGGAACTCCAGAATTTGTTCTAGAACCCACCTATTTAGCTGAAGTTTTAGGTGTACACGTTGCAGTTATTGAAACACCTGTGGGATTACAAATTTGTCCACTAACATCAATTCATCTCTAAAAAATTAGAGCCAAAGTATTCTTTTCTAATCTATAGATACTTAATAATTTGCTATGAGGAAATTTAAAATGCGTCGCTCTTGGATAATATTCTGTTTGCAAGTATTCTTGATTGTGAATATAGTTGCATGTGCCACGACGATTAATCAACAGCCCCAAAAATCTCTTACTACTCCTACCCAAGTAGTGCCAAAAAAATCAGCCAAAAGAGTTGTCGCTCTTTCTACAATTGCGGCTGATATTATCTCCCAACTTGATCAATCTAAATTGGTAGGAATGACTGGTAGTAACCTTTTTAACAACAATAGCAGATTTCAAAATATTCCCCGTATTAATGAAGGAAGAACACCACTAAATCTAGAAAAAGTTATTGCACTTAAACCAGATTTAGTTGTTGCTCCAACTGGTTTTTATGTGCAAGAAATGGGAAAGTTACAACAGCTAGGAATTGCTACTTATACTTATAATCTTAATAGTTGGGAAGCTTTACAAAAACTAACTCAAGCTCTTGCTCAATTAATTGCTGCCGATCCAATACCTTTAATAAACCGTTATCAATCATTTTTAGCAAATAAGCCTAATCAGCAATATTCAACTTTGGTGTTAGTGAGTGTTAAACCAATTTTGTCACCGAATAAAAATAGTTGGGCTGGTGATTTGCTCGCTAAATTTAAAGCCGAAAATGTCACAGCAGACTTACAAGGGCAAAGTCAATTCCGAGGTTATGTAACTCTTTCCCCGGAAAAAATTTTACAGGAAAACCCAGAAGTATTAATTTTGGTTAATACTCCCCAACCTCAGTCTAAAACAGAACTCTTAGAGTCTTGGCAAAAAGAACCTTTTTGGCAGCAATTACAAGCTATCAAAAACAACCGTGTTTATATTTTTGACTATTACGGACTCGTGAATGCAGGTAGCATAGATGCGATAGAAGCAACTTGTAAACAGTTACGCTTGGCTTTGTCTGGGCAATAATTAAGTTAGAAGTACTGTATTGTTTTTGAAAAATTAGGGGTTAGGGGTTGGGATAGAGAAATGAAATCTGCAGGAATAGGGAAGGGACTTGTGTATGTCCTGTTGACGCTGTACGCTATCATTACCCTCATCCCGTTTTTGTGGGCACTTTCGGCATCCTTTAAACCCCTCTCGGAAATAGTCAGTGGCGAAGCTAATTTTTTGCCCAAAAACTTTACTTTTGACAACTATAAACAAATTTTTTTGCAAGAACCGCTATTTCTGCGTTGGTTGTTCAACAGTCTAGTGATTGCGGTTTGCGTCACTATTTTAAATTTATTGTTTAACTCAATGGCTGGTTATGCTTTGGCAAGACTGCGGTTTTGGGGTAGACATTTCTGGTTCTTACTGGTTTTGGCAATACTAGCAGTGCCAGCACAAATTACTCTGATTCCAACATTTTTGATCTTAAAAGCGTTCGGCTGGCTGAATTCTTACCAAGGTATGATCGTCCCCAGTATGGTAAATGCCACTTTCATTTTTATGATGCGGCAGTTTTTTGTTAATTTTCCTAAAGAATTAGAGGAAGCTGCTGCACTTGACGGTTTAACTCCTTTGGGCATTTTTTGGCGTATTGTTTTACCTTTGGCAAAACCAGCATTAGCAGCGCAGGCAGTTTTTGTGTTTATGGGCAGTTGGAATAATTTTTTGCTGCCCATAGTGATAGTGTTTGATCCAGAAATGTTTACTTTGCCTTTGGGGTTGAATTCTTTTAAAGGTCAATATATCAGCTACTGGAACTACATCATGGCAGCTTCAATGGTGTTTACTCTGCCAGCTTTAGCAATTTATGCCTTTTTCAACCGATATTTTATTCAAAGTGTGACTTTTACGGGAGGCAAAGGGTAAGAATTGAGGACAAGGGGGACAAGGATGAAAATAAATCTTTCCTTTGCCCTTTCCCCTATTTACAAGACGGATATCAGAATAATACAAGTGCGATCGCAACTTCTTTCCAGTAAAAATACTCATATTTATATCTCTCTATTTTCCTGTCTACCTACCCAGTAGTTAGGGCAACAAATTGGCCTCTTAACGTGATATTTGTATAACAGCGACTCTATCTATATCTGTCAGTTAACCTAATTTATGGGTTGTGCAAACCTATTAATCACAAAGATACCAGCAGATAACACCCCTCTTAGAGGATGGATGTCATCTGTTTGCAACCAATATAGTTGAGTTCGTTGTTAGTGGTTGGTAGAACAAACGACAAACAACAAACAACAAACAACAAACATTGACAACTGGCAGTTAACAAAAAAAGATTGAGTATCGTGATATTTAGCTGTGTTGAGTGTCAAAATCTTTAAGGGGAAAGATGTTAAAAAGACTAATTGGCATTTTTGTAGTTACTGTGTTGCTGACTTTTCAGTTTGTTGTCGGTAGTGCAACAGCAGTGGAGTTAGATGAAGCTTCACGCACAGTAGCGTTAAATGAAAAGGGTGACACAGTTGTAGTCAGCCTGAAACAGCTTACAGAAGGCAAACGCTTGTTTAATGAAACTTGTTCTCAGTGTCATCCTGGTGGTATCACCAAAACCAACCAAAACGTAGGACTTGATCCTGAGGCTTTGGCGTTGGCAACACCACCCCGTAACAACATTGAAGGACTAGTGGACTACATGAAAAACCCCACTACCTACGATGGAGAAGAGGAAATTTCTGAGTTACATCCCAGCATCAAGAGTGCTGATATTTTCACAGAAATGAGAAATCTCACTGATGATGACTTGAAGGCGATCGCTGGTTATATCCTAGTACAACCAAAAGTAATTGGAATTAAGTGGGGTGGTGGTAAAATTTATTACTAAACTTCCTCCGATCAACATAGTCATCATTTTTTAGTCATCAGTCTTTTGTTAAGTAGTCCAAGATGAATAGGACTACTTACAAAAGGCCAATAACTATAATTTTGCTCACTTTTCTCAAAAAAAACTTACATCTACGACGTATTGTCATATTTGGCGTTAATTTTATCTAAAATGAATAGAGGAAAATAAAACTTGTTGATTGGAGAAGGCTATGAAATTAATTGCGGCCGGCTTGCGTCGCTTTGGTTTAGCATTGTTAACAATTCTTTTAGTTGTTGGCAGCTTTGCTGTTTTTACTCCTAGTGCTGCGGCTGACACATATACAGTCAAACTTGGCAGTGATAAGGGAATGCTGGCATTTGAACCTGCAAAATTGACTGTCAAGCCAGGTGACACTATTAAATGGGTAAACAACAAAGTTCCTCCCCACAATGTTGTATTCGATCCTGCTCAATCTAAAAGTGCTGATTTAGCTAAATCTTTTACTCATAAGCAGTTACTGATGAGTCCTGGCCAAGAATATGAGACCACAATCCCCGCAGATGCTCCCAAAGGTGAATATACATTCTATTGTGAGCCTCACCGTGGTGCTGGCATGGTTGGTAAACTCACTGTTGAATAGCACTCCAATCTAGTTCCAAGAGATATTTCTGTGGAAAGTTAATTGACAGTGCCAATTTTGGATTTCGCGAAAAGCTTTGATCGCCGCAAGTCAGCGCTCAAAGCTTTTTTTGGATGCAAATCTAAAATTCAAAATTGGTTTACTTCACCTTGAAAGCTTTTAGCAGCCATAGAATATTACTGAAAGGATTTTTTCAGGGGCTAAAAGCTTATCCCAAGGAGAATATTTTGAGAATTCTATTATTAATTTTGCTATTTGCAATCGCGCTGTCATTTTTTATATTTACCAGTCCAGTACAAGCAGCCGAAATATCTGATGCTGCCAAAATATTTAATTCTAACTGTGCTTCTTGTCATATTGGTGGTGGTAATGTTCTCATCGCTGAGAAGACTTTGAAAAAGGAAGCCTTACAACAGTATCTGAAAAATTACGATACTGACTCTATTGCAGCAATTATTCACCAAATACAAAATGGGAAAAACGCCATGCCTGCTTTTAAAAGCAAGTTAAGCAAAGATGAAATTGTCCAAGTAGCTGCTTACGTTTTTCAGAAAGCAGAACAGGGTTGGTAATATCAAATTCAGTGAACAGTTATCAGTTAACAAATAACTGATAACTATATCATTGTTTACTGTGAATTTGATTTTTGTCTTTCCTGTTTAACTTGGCGTAATTGTTGTAATAGTTTGTGGTTGGGATTTTGAGTGTTATTAACTTGCAACTGAGATGCTTGTGGGGTTGGTTGAGCCTGATTTGTCCCCACTTGCACTGGTGATGTTGTAGGTTTTACAGTCGCTTGTGTGGGTTGTTGCTGTTGAGGTAATTGTTGATTTTGCGGAAGCGATCGCAAACGCTGCTGTAAATTTTGCTGTCCGCTTGGAGATGACTGTGTTTTACTTGTTTCCAAAATCGGCAATTTTTGAGGAACTAATACAGGCAATTTTGGTGGAGTAGCAGCTGCAGGAGTGATGTTACTATTTGGTAAGAAAGAGAGTCTAAATGGATAGTACTGAGGTTTACCATTGGCCTGCACAGGATTTTTTTGGAAATAATCTCTAAAGTATTCCCGTGCTGCGATTTTAAGGTTGGATGAAACTGAATTATCCAGAAACTCTATCGATTCAACCTGACCGTCTGCGTAGACTAAACCACCTTCTATTTCACCTTCCTGCCCTCTTTGACCACTAACGGTTTCGGAGATAAGTTTTTTGGTTTCAATGTTGGGGTATTGCTCCCTTACTTTGCGTAATTGATCATTTAAAGAAGTGATTTTCGCGATTTGTTGTGCTGTCACCTGGGATGTTGTCGGTGCGGGTGATGGCAATTCAGGCTTTTGAAGCGTGGGCTGTTGTGGTTGCCATTGCGGTAAGCTTGTACCGCCCATTGCTAAGTTTCCTCCTAGTTGCGGAGTACCACCAGGAGCCACAAATTCCTGATTAGCAAGCCCCGGCTGAGTGTTAGGGTTATTTGAAGAGTTGGAAGCCGGGGTGTTAGGCAGATTACTGGGTATGTTAGCAGCCTGTAAATCTGGCAAATTTGTGGGGTATACGGAGTTAGACGTGTTGACAGAAGATGGTAGTGGTTGGGGTTTTCCTAAGCCAATTTCATCCTGTAAACGACTAACTTTCCTATCATTGACACGTGGAATAGTTGTTGTGTCGCTTTGGCTGACATCATACTTTGGTTGAAATTGGAAGTTTTGCCTTCGAGCTACCTGCAACTGATTCTTTTGCGGTAGAGGCAAGATACTGACTCGGTTCGGAGATAAGGGAACAGGAGTTAGTGGTGGTTCAACCAGAGAAGTTGTTGGCGGTTGTGCCGGTAAGGGTGTTGATTTGAACGCAAAGTTAGGGAAAGGAGGAACTTGTGCTTGTAGGGGAACTTGCCCAGCTTGCGGTAACTGTGCCTGTAAAGGAATTCCTGGTTGCTTGGGAAGCCCAGATGTGGTTGTTTGCGGCAGACGATTTTGATCAGCCTGGTTTAATTCAACAAGTCCGACGCCAGTTTTTGGTGATTTTGTCTCTTTTGGTTTGGTTTCCAACTGCATCCACGGGAGAAATAAGGCGATTACACCGTGGATACCAACAGAGGCTAATACTGCTATCCCTGTTGGCTGACTAATTATTTCTGGTATGGTTTTTAATATGGAGACGTATGACATAGCTGTTCTCGTTCACTCGGCTTGATTGAAGTAAGCTGAAAAACTTAATTTTTGACCACAAGTAATAACTATCAGTAATTGCGTTCCTCTACAAATAATAACTTCCTACGCCATCAGGCAAAACAGGAAAGCTGCAACGTCTTAAAAGTGATTTTATTAAAATTGATATAACATTGTACTAGAAATTCTGTTCTGTCAATGCTTATCTTCAAGAATAGTTATTTTATACAATCATTAGGCTTGTCAGAGCTACAAGAGGCATTCAGGCTGACTATTGGCTAAGTTAAGGTCTAAATTGGTAGAGACAGAAAGAATAAAGTTTTACTTTGTAATTGCAAATACAAACATACAAAGGCTCCTAGATAATCACAGCTGTTGGAGGTACTTAAGTATAACTTAATATTTTCAGACTGGCTGAAAATATATTCAACAAGCAGTTAATATTCAGTTTCAAACTTTATGCCTGTAAAGTAAAACCTCTGGTCACCTGAGGTTGCTTCTCTCGTAGTAGACAACCGCATACACAAAAATTGTTTAATCACTCCACATCTAGTCTCGTTACGCCACTTTACTTAATGCACTATCCAGTGAATTTCGGCGCATTAGGAGTACTTCCATAAATTACCCTACCAATTCTACAAAGTTTGACATTTAGCCACCAACTAGACGAGGATAACAAGGAATAGAAGGGGAAGATTTGTATCAATAATTTGGTGAAATGGTATGAGGTAGTAAAATCGGGGATACGTAAAAATTCTATCCGGGGAATTTCGCTCCCTATTTTTAAAATTTTGATTTTAAATTGTAAATTACGCCTGATGTGAATTGAATATGGAGACGCAATATTCCTTGCGCCTGGGAAAAAACGTTTTTTAGAAATCGACCACCGATACACACCGATAAACACAGATAACACAGATGGATCTTTCATGGGTGGTTGGGTGGTCATTGGTTTGTTGAGTATTTCCCATGATCTATTAGCGCCTTTGTTAATTCACATTAGACGTAAATTCATATCTTGATTCAGTAACGCCGATAATTTTGTCATAGCCAACTCTAAGTTTGAAACGCGCGAATGATGGAAAGATTTGCTTGAGCATTGCCTAGGTTGCATATAGGCTTGACAAATAACAGATTCCAGATATTTTGTAGATGTAAACAATATATCGAAAAATCAAAACAGAAGCAATTGAATATTAGATAGGAGGTAAATTAATTCATAATGTTCTAAGTATCAATATTCGACAATAAAAAAGTATATCTTACATCAACATTTCATTTTTTCACATCAAACTAATAATTACTTGTTAGTAATCGGTATGTAATGATTAATTTGCATTATTTTTAAAGGTAAATTTAAATAGCATTTTAACTTTATGAAATATGCTCACGTCTTACAACATAGTAAAGAAGATTGTGGCGCAGCTTGTCTTGCTTCAATTACGAAATATTATGGACGTAACTTTACTCTAAACCACATTCGTGAAGTCGTAGGTACTGGACAATTTGGAACAACTTTGTTGGGACTGAAACGAGGTGCTGAAAGACTTGGTTTTAATGCTCGTCCTGTTAAAACATCACCAGAAGTTTTAAACCGAATCAATGAAGCACCCCTACCAGCAATTATTCATTGGAAAGGTCATCACTGGGTAGTTTTATATGGTAAGAAAGGCAAAAAATGTGTAGTTGCCGATCCTGCTGTAGGGCTGCGATATCTATCTCCACAAGATTTAGTAGAAGGTTGGGCAGATTGGTTAATGCTTTTACTGGAGCCAGATCCAATTAGGTTTTATGCCCAAGAGAACCATCGCATCGGTAGCTTTTGGGGTTTCTTCAAGCGCATCTGGAATTTTCGGGCAATTCTAGCTCAAGCATTACCTCTTAACTTTCTGTTGGGATTGCTAGCTTTAGCTTCTCCTTTTCTGTTACAAATTCTCACTGATGATGTGCTAGTTAGGGGTGATACAAGACTCCTTACTACTATGGCGATCGCTGTGGTAGTCATGAATCTTATTTCTAGTAGTTTATCTTGGGTACAGTCTAACTTAATTGCTCACTTTGCCCAACGCCTGCAATTAGGGCTAGTTCTAGAATTTGGGCGTCAAATTCTGCAATTACCACTCTCGTACTATGAAACTCATCGCAGTGGAGAAATTGTCAGTCGCCTACAAGATATTCACCAGATTAATCAGTTAGTTTCTCAAGTTGTCGTTATTCTACCTAATAAGTTTTTTATTGCCATAATTTCTTTGGTAATTATGGCTTTTTATAGTACTAATTTGACGATTTTAGCTATTGTTATTTCTATTTTAATGGTCATATCTACAGTAATATTTCAGCCCAGTTTGCAGCAAAAAACTCGTGAAGTTTTAGTTACAGAATCTGAAGTACAAGGTGTTTTAGTAGAAACATTTAAAGGTGCTATTACTCTCAAAACTACTACAGCATTACCGCAATTTTTAGATGAATTACAAAGTCGATTTGGGCGAATTTCTACCCTAAAATTAAGCACAATACAAATTGGTATCAACAATAATATATTCTCTAATTTAGTTTCTGGAATTGGTAGTATTGTTCTGCTTTGGTTTGGCGGAAATTTAGTGATTAATCCGAATGAAAACCTCAGTATTGGGCAACTACTTGCATTTAACTCTATGAATAGCAATTTCATAAATTTAATTGCTACTTTAATTACTTTCGTAGATGAATTCACTAGAGTAAAAACAGCCACACAGCGCCTTGCAGAAGTTATAGATACTACTCCAGAAAATCAAGGTGATGAAACAAAGCAGTTCGCTACAATTTCTGGAGATGCTGACATTACTTGTAGTAATATCAGTTTTCATTATCCAGGTCAGGTTGAACTGCTTGAAGATTTTTCTTTAACAATACCTGGTGGAAAAAATATCGCCATTATTGGTAAATCTGGTTGTGGTAAAAGCACTCTAGCTAAAATAATTGCGGGTCTATATTCAATCAAATCTGGCAATATCCGCCTGGGAATTTACAATCTAGAAGACCTCTGTTTGGATTGTCTGCGTCAACAGGTAATATTTGTTCCCCAAGATGCTCACTTTTGGAATCGCTCTATTATTGAAAACTTTCGTTTAGGAGCGCCTTACCTGACATTTGAGCAAATTGTGAGAGCTTCTCAAGTTACAGAAGCAGATGATTTTATTAGTAAACTTCCTAACAAATATCAAACTATTTTGGGTGAGTTTGGAGCAAATCTTTCTGGTGGACAACGCCAACGCTTAGCAATAGCAAGAGCCATTGTTACAGATCCACCAGTGTTAATTTTGGATGAATCGACTAGCGGACTCGATCCAGTGAGTGAAGCGCAAGTTTTAGATCGTTTACTGAAGCATCGTCATGGTAAAACCACGATTTTGATTAGCCATCGTCCCCAGGTAATTAATCGTGCTGACTGGATTGTGTTGCTAGATCAAGGCAAGTTAAAAACTCAAGGTTCTCTGGTGCAATTGCGTTACCAATCTGGGGAACATTTGAAATTTTTCAATCCTTAATTATTCACACTTATTCAGGGAATTATGCTCTACACCCACAATCAAAAACTTTTGCCATCAATGCAAAGTGAAGATTTTCTTCCCCCTGTTAGTCGCTGGATATCCTTAGGAGGGATTTTTTTGATCGGGAGTATTGTCGCTAGTATTGGTCTCTGTTCATGGATTAAATACAATGTAACGATAAAAGCTAATGCTTTTGTGCGTCCTACAGGAGAAAATAGGCTAGTACAATCGAAAATTGAAGGCACTGTTAAAAGTATTTTGGTTAAAGAAAATCAATTTGTCAAACAGGGAGAGGCGATCGCTTATCTGGAAGATCAACAACTGCAAAGCAAAAATAGCCAGCTGCAAGGTAATATCCAACAGGATAAGTTACAAATCGTGCAAATTGATGCTCAGATTAAAGCTTTAGATTCCCAGATGCTTGCTGAAGCCAGAGTTGCACAAGGGACAGTAGCTTCTGCTAAAGCAGAATTGGAGCGTAATCAATGGGAATATCAATATCGGCAAATTACCACCAACAGCGAATTACTTGCAGCTCAAGCAAATTTGCAAAAAGCCAAAGCAAACTTGCAAAAAGCTGAAGCTAATTTAAGTTTTGCAGAGATGGATCGCGATCGCTATCAGCAATTAGCAGAAATTGGTGCAATTGGAAACCGGGAATTTGAGCAGAAAAAGCTAGTTGTGAAGCAAACTCAAGCCATGCTTGAGGCTGAAAAAAAAGCTGTTGAGATCGCCCAAGCTCAAGTGCAATCAGCTAAAGCTGCTGGTAATCCTACCACTGCTATAGTAGCGATCGCTCAAGAGCGCATTACCCAAGAAACTGCTAGAGGTAAAGCAACTATCGCTGCTTTAAAAAAAGAAAAACAAGCCTTAATTCAGCATCGATTTGCAATACAAAAGCAACTCGGACAATCTCAAAAAGAACTCCAGCAAGTTGCCAATCAACTACAAGATACTACTGTGCGTGCAACTAGTGATGGTATCATTCTCAAACTCAATTTGCGAAACCCTGGTCAAGTGCTGCGAGTTAGCGAAGCGATCGCTGAAATCGCTCCGAGTAATACTCCTGTTGTTATTAAAGCAATCATTCCCACCCAAGAGATCAAAAAAGTCGCTATTGGTCATAAAGTACAATTGCGAATAGATACCTGTCCTTATCCTGATTATGGGACTCTCAAAGGCGTTGTTGCAGGTGTTTCCCCAGACGCAATTACACCTGTAAACAACAATATAGATGCAGCAAAATCAGGATCTACTAGCTACTTTGAAGCGACGATTAAGCCTCAAAGTCTAACATTTGGAAATGGTGAACGCCAATGTCAAATTCAATCAGGGATGCAGGCTAAAGCTGACATTATTTCTAGAGAAGAGACTGTACTGCAATTTATGCTGAGAAAAGCCAGGTTAGTTACTGATTTATAAGTATTTTTTACCATCAAGTTCAGGACACAATACGTAGCTGTTCTGAGGGGTTGCGAGGGGTCAGACCCCCGACTTTTTCAAAAAGCCGGGGATCTAGCAGACCATCACAATTAATATTTTGGGTTACTACTAACTATTAGTGTCAGGTTTTTCATTAATTTATATTATCGTTATTATCTTGCTTATTTGATAGTTTGTTATTGCATGAAAGTAGCATTTAAATTTACAAAAAAAAATTTTTATAGAATTATTGAGTCAGAAAACAATTTTTCTTGGAGGAAAAAATGCAGAAAGTAAAGCAAAAATTAAATACTCAGACACCACAAAAACTTGAAAGCATCCAACTTTTTGAAGAATTAACAGATAGCGAAACAGAGAAAATATGTGGAGGTGTGACTGAATTATCACTTGACGAGTATAAAGCTGATTTCAAATTTGCAAAAATTGAGTTTACAGCAGATTTTATAACATTGAAAATCTGAAATAGGTACTGGATAAGTAAAACACCATGCTTAAATTTTCAAAACATTTAAGCATACGAAAATTTATTTATTGCTTGGTTTTTCGCCAGAGAAGTTTCTTCTACTGGCGTTTTTTTAATTTAAGCGATCGCACCAGAGCGTTTTTGCTGATCGCCAAACAACTAACAACATTTTCACACTTCAGTTGCTAACCAAGCCCGTAGTACTTCCGCCACTGTCCAAGCCTGAGCAATGCAACCCCGCGCCGTCATCGGGGGATCACCATCAAAGATTTCGCTGAGACTACCAAGACCGTGGGCGTGCAGGTGATTGGCCATTGGTTCCAGAAATTGCCGTGCTTGGGTAGGGTCTTTGTAAACTCGCAAATGTGCCTGTACAAAGGGGCCAATTAACCATCCCCACACTGTCCCTTGATGATAAGCGCTATCTCGTTGCAGCTGATCACCTCGATAATGTCCTTGATATTGCGAATGATCACAGGATCGCGATCGCAATCCGTGGGAAGTTAACAAAGTCTGGGCGCAAGCGTCTACTACACCTCTTTGTTGGGTTGAGTTCAGAGGACTTTCAGGTAAACAAACAGCAAAAATTTGGTTGGGGCGTAGGGACGGATCATCACCATCAGGTCCATCGAGGACATCGTAACAGTAACCTGTTTGTTGATTCCAGAAGCGTGAGAATCTGACCAAGGCTCGTTCAGCGATCGCCTCATATTCTCGGTGAGGTTTACCGATATGGCGAGCAAAGTTAGCCATTGTTCTCAAGGCATTGTACCAGAGGGCATTCACTTCAATCGGTTTACCAATCCGGGGCGTGACAACCCAGTCCCCAATTTTGGCATCCATCCAAGTCAGCTGCACTCCCACTTCCCCAGCGTAAAGCAGCCCATCTGCTGCATCTAAATGGATATTGTAGCGAGTGCCGCGACAGTGCCAGTCGATGATATCTGCCAGGATGGGAAATAGTTCTTCTAAAAGATCATCATCTTCTGTAACGTTGTAGTAAGCCTGTAAAGCATGAAAATACCAAAGAGTAGCATCAACGGTATTGTATTCCGGTATTTCGCCCGCATCTGGAAAGCGATTTGGCAGCATTCCCTGATTTACATATTTAGCAAAAGTGCGGAGAATAGAACGGGCAATTTCTGGGCGACCTGTAGCCAGGGTCAGTCCTGGTAAGCTAATCATCGTATCTCGTCCCCAGTCACTAAACCAGTGATAGCCTGCGATGATCGTTTTGCCATGAATTTCATCTGACCAGGAACGATCCACAATAAATTGGTCAGCAGCCAAAACCAGATGGTTCACCCAAGCTGGGGTTTCTTTGGCATGGGAAGGGCGGTTAGTTTTCCAAAGACTAATTAACTTTTGCTCTTGGTTATGGCGGAGTCTGAGGGTTGTTTCGCCATGTAGATCTGGTTGCTTGTCTGTGCTAGCAACAAAGGTTAGAGATTCACCAGCATTGAGAGTAATTTGGAAAGTAGCAGCGTGTAAATGGTCTTCTTTGTCACTCAATCCTCGGTAGCGTTCTACTGCTAAGTGAAATCCATAATACCAATTATGTGCAGGAACAGCGCTAGCATTGTCACACAGTAAATAAAGCGGTACAGCTGTGGGAAAGGCTGTCACACAAATTCCTTGGGGAACTGGTTCAACACTCATTTGCCAGCCGTTGCTTTGGGTACTGCCATGATAATCGCGGTAGTTGACTAATGCTTTCAGCGTTAGCTGTAACGGCATAGAAGCACGGCGTAAGACATATCGGACATAGGTAGTGTTTGCACCCTGCTGCATCCAAATTCGCTTTTCTAATAGCGCATCCGCACAGGCAAAATGCCACACAGGAATAGTGCCTTCCAAAGCAAAACGTTCTATGTGTAGGTAGCCGTTAGGACTGACGATTTCGTCAGCCCAACGATTCGTATGTAAAGGATAAATGCGATCGCCATACAGAGCAGTTTCATCCAGCTTTGCTAACATCAGGGTGCGACCTAAAGGTGGCTTTAGGGTTGCTACTAGTAACCCGTGGTAGCGACGGTTCAGCAAACCTGCTACTGTGCCAGATGCGTATCCACCGATACCATTAGTTACTAACCACTCCCGTGATTCTGCTAAATCGAGAGTGCCACATACTTCCCTACCAAATTCAATGCACATATCACCGCATACCTGTATGGAATCGCTATTTTGATTATCCGTCGCGATTTTTACCTCAGACTGAGAAGCTAATTAAGAGTTGCTAAGAAAAAACAGAGTAAAAAGGTGATAAATTGTGTAGAAAATTTAGCCAATCCTATTAAGCGAATAGGGAAATAGGATTTTCCTGTGAATGACTGAATAGTACCCTGTCAACTTTGTTACGCAGGATGCTTATTAGTTTGTAATAACCGCTTACTACAAACCCATCAATTCAAACTTAACGAAACAGCAGTTCACCTAGCTAAAGACGCATAGCCAAAAGTTGTATTGAACTGACGACACCAAATTGCCACAGATTGATAATCTCCAAGCTTTACATCATTAGGAATAGCGTAGCGTTGATTCCCACTCGTCTTTTGTAAACGAGAAATTTTGAGATAATCTTTTTGTTGAATACCAGATGTAGGAACTGTATCATTACGGTACAGAATTACGAACAAGTCAGGACCTTTGCTAGTTTTGAAATTTCCATTGAATTCTAAATAACGCTTGCCATTCTCTGTTAAAACTTTAACAGTTCCTTGAGTAGGATATTCTCCAGCAACAAAGCTTCCTGGTTGAGTGTTGTTTCCGGTTATCGGCTGGGCTTCATTAACTGGTTGCTCGGAGTTTACACCTGTTGTACAACCTACGGTCAATAAAGTAAAAATACTTATAATTGCTAAAATTTTGAATTTCATAGCTATGGTATTCCCTAAATTTATTAATAATTCCAATCAAGTAGCCGACATTACGGAAAACTTTAATTTCATCTAAGATTTTTTATTATTTCTAATGATTTGAGTAGCAATGACAAATTATTACAGCAAAATGAATTGAAAAACCTGACAAAAACAGTCCCTCTCCGCACTCAATAAAAGTGCAAGATCTCAGTTATTTTAATACGAGAGAAAAGAAACACCACTTCTTGGAGAAGTTGGGGATCTGGGCTTTGCGATTCTTATAAATCAGATAGTATTGCTGGAGCACATTATTCTGATAATTTCCATAGAGAATAATATTCACCTTGATAAATAATATTAATATTCATTTGAGATTTTTTTTCTATTCTTTTGCGGAATGTATCAGAAGGATTTAATAAAAATATATTAGAGTAATTTTTAGAAAATTTTGGAATATTATTACCTTGTACTAACAAAAATCTCACATTTGGTTCAATCAAAGAACTAAGCGAAAGTATATTGATAGAATTATTACCTGCATCATTACTAATTAAAAGTGTGCGAGAAGTTTGATTAATGATTTTGGCTATTTCTAGGTGATTATTACCACTAAATTTACTCCACCAAGTATAATAACGAGAATATAAAGTATCAGAAAATAACCCAACTATTATTAACAATGCTAATATAGTTTGCCAAGTTTTTTGTCGGGAAATACTGCCATTATATAGCTGGATTGACAGGAGATAAGCAACTGCTATTTGTACGCCTAAGTAATAGGGTATTAAATCTAATTGACAAAACGAAACTACTAGAGGTACTGTTGGTATGGCAATTAAGTTTATAATAAATAACCAAGTTTTTTCATGAGTTGTACGCCAAAGGCAATAGATTGCATATCCAACTAAAGTAAAAAATATTGGCGTTACTACTATTATAATTAAAGGCTTGATCCAATTAAAATTTAAATCAATGAAAATATGATTGATCTGTATTAAGCAATTTACAATTGAATTAGGAAAAGATGAGTTTTTAATTTTAGCATCAGTAGAAAATAAAACGGATGATTGTTTAGCAAGTATGACCAATATCCAAGGCGAAAAAATTATAAATCCTAATAATGATGACATTAAAAATCTTTGAGATGTTTGATTCCAGCGAAATTTGGCAATTGCAATTACATAAAACAGATGAGCAATAGCTACAAAAACACTTAATAAATACGTATATAGACTAAGAACTAATGTAAATGTATAAATTCCCCAATTCAATATATAAGACTCTTCTTTTAGCTGGGTTGATTCTAGCCGCAAAGCTCTCAGCAGAGCAGCACTAGATAGTAATATAGTGACTTCCCATAGAATATATTCCTGTGCTTCTTGAGCATAGATAATTTGTATAGGAGAGATAGCCAGAAGTGCGATCGCTATTCCAGGTAGTGATAAAGGCACCTTAAATAATTCTCGACACAACCAATAAGCACAGGGAAATACTGATAAACTAATTACAGCAGATAAGCTTCTGATTGTTGTCATCGAGTCGCCAAAAAGTTGTACCCAAAATCTTGCTAATAGATAATAAAATGGTGGATGGTGTGGATTATCTATTGCTAATGAATTAATCGTATCTCCAAAAATTTTTTCAGGATTGAGACTTTGAAATTTTGCAAAAGCTTGTTTATTAATTACCCTACCATTAAAAAGTTGTTGTTTAACTTGGGTAGTTGTATAACCAGAAATACGTAATAAAGTATCTGTTTCCCCTAACGAATAAACTTTTCCATCAAGATTAACAAAGCGAAAAAATATACCAAATATCACAAGTACGACAATAAAAAACTGCAACCACCTGGGAGCAAGTATGAGACGCTGCATAATTATGTTTTTTCTCAGAATTTGTCTAAAATTATCTAGTTAGTTAAACTATCAGCATAAGGTAATTTTGTATTATCTTTCGTTGTTTGAGAATGATCACTTCATAATTATCTATCCTGAAGAAAATTTCGCAAGTCTAAAGCATGATATTAAAAGGCTAAGGGTTAAAGAGAAGCTAAAAAATAACCCCTTTAACCCTTCATTTTTACCTTTATTTAACTCGTGCCAGAAGTTTAATTACTATGATTAGTACTGCTGTAGCGAACCCTTGTCCCTGCCCACAATAATTTTTCTCGCAGCGTTTGGTAATAGGAGTTGTTTTCCCGTAGAATAATAAACTTGGCACGACACTCAGCCATGCGTACGTCAACGCGATGTCCTGGCCAAATCG
The DNA here is from genome assembly GCF_001904645.1 of Fischerella major NIES-592. NCBI lineage: Bacteria > Bacillati > Cyanobacteriota > Cyanophyceae > Nostocales > Hapalosiphonaceae > Fischerella > Fischerella major. The sequence continues at coordinate 18,351 of NZ_MRCA01000007.1, forward strand.
AAGTAGCTAACACCCCATCCATCCACAGTTTTGTACTCAAATCGTAATCACCCAATGGCCAAATGCTGACAACTGAACCAGGGGGTAAAACGATGGGGCGATTAGAAAGGCTCATCGGACAAATGGGAGTAATAGTAATAGCTTCCATGCCATCATGGACAATGGGACCTGTGGCAGAAACGGTGTACCCAGTGGAACCTGTAGGCGTAGCAACTATTAATCCATCGCCAACGTACTGATCAACCACTTCGCCGTCAATTTCCATTTCCAAAATCGAGGTAATCATACGATCGGCAGAAGCAGGCTTGACACACATTTCATTCAAAGCCAAGTAGCGTTCACTCACTGGTTCCAAGTTGCTACCATGACCTTCATACACCGCTGCTTGCACCATCATTCGCCGTTGGATAGCATAACGATCCTCCAACAGTCTTTCCCAAACTTTTTCTGTATCTTGAAATTCTTCCACAGACTCAGTTAAAAACCCCAAGTGGCCACCCACATTTACTCCCAAAATGGGTACACCAGCTGGGGCTAGGTGCCTAGCACCGGTTAACACAGTACCATCACCACCGAGTATCAATGCCAGGTCGATTGGTTGTCCAGCCGAAGCCAAAAATACTGGGTAAGGATTATCCTTCGGTCCGCTTGGCCCCACTAGTACCTGACATTGATGATTTTCGAGTTGCTTTGCACAAATTTCTGCCCAACGTTTACTTTGGGCATCTCTTGCTTTATAAGCAATAATTACCTTTTTAAGGTCCACAACTTTACCATTTGAGGAGATTAAACTGCTCCATATCGACAGTATCACGGTTGCGATAGATTGCCAGTACTATCGCTAAACCTACCGCTGCTTCTGCTGCCGCTACAGTGATGACAAATACAGTAAAAACCTGACCCTTAATTGCTGTTGAGTCTAGGAAGTTAGAAAAAGCCATCAAGTTTAAATTCACAGCATTCAGCAGCAATTCAATTGACATTAACACTCGCACAGCATTGCGACTGGTAATCAAACCATAGATGCCAATACAAAACAAAGCTGCTGCTAATAACAAAAAGTACTGGAGTTGCATAAATCTTCGTGACTTCTACTACTATTTTTGAGTTGTTAGTTGTTAGTGATCAGTTAGCAATCATGGTTTTTGGTAACTGTTCACTCTTGTTTGTCGCTACCAGCAGGTACCAATTCTCTGGGACGTTCTGGCAATGTCAAAACAGTTTGTGGCAAATCAGATGGGACGATTTGTTCTGGCAGATATTCTCGACGTGCCAAAATAATTGCGCCTACCATTGCCATCAGTAACAGAACAGAAGCGACTTCAAAAGGTAGTAAAAAGTCACTAAAGAAGTGCTGACCAATAACAACTATGGGGTTGCCTACAGGAGTAGCAGTAGAATACGACCAAGGAGTTGATAACACCATCGCACTCAATAGCGCAAATAGTCCCAGACTCACCACAGCCGTTAGAGCTTTACGCACCCAAGCTGTGGGAAAGGGAACAAAATTCTGCCGCTTATTCACCAACATAATGGCAAACAAAATTAGCACGTTCACTGCGCCAACATAAATTAACAATTGTGCTGCTGCTACAAAATCAGCATTTAGCAATAAGTACAACCCAGCTATACTGACAAACACACCGCCTAGCATAAAGGCTGAATAGACAACGTTAGAGAACAGCACTACACCCAGGGCTGCTCCTATCATCATTGCAGCTAGTATACCAAACGAAACAACCTGTACTCCTTCCGCTAGATTCACTTTTTTGTCCTTTGATATCTGAATGATTGGTAAATGATAGTTGGTAAATGGTAATTGGCAATTGGTATTTGCTATTACCCATTACCCATTACCCATTACCTATTACCCTTTTTCTACAAGTTCTTCAGGGCGGGAACCTGCACGAGGTGCATCAGCTGGTAGATCGTGGGGGTCCATAACTCCCTTGGGCAGGTAAACTAGTTCACGTAGTGGAGTAACCATTGGGTCATTTGTGACCTTGTAGGGAAGACGACCCATTGCTACGTTATCGTAGTTCAACTCGTGGCGATCGTAGGTGGAAAGTTCGTACTCTTCTGTCATAGAGAGACAGTTTGTGGGGCAATATTCCACACAGTTACCACAAAAGATACAAACACCAAAGTCAATACTGTAGTGCTTGAGCTTTTTCTTTTTGCTGGTTTTGTCAAACTCCCAATCTACTACTGGTAAGTTAATTGGACAAACCCGCACACAGACCTCACAGGCAATACACTTATCAAACTCAAAGTGAATCCTACCGCGAAACCTTTCGCTAGGAACTAATTTTTCGTAAGGATACTGTACTGTGATTGGACGTCGCTGCATGTGGTCAAAGGTAACAGCAAGTCCCTGACCAATATAACGTCCGGCTTGTACTGCTTCTTTGGCGTAATCACCAACTTGTTTGAGGAACTTTAGCATATTGTGTTTCTCTCCTTAGGGATGACAGGTGATTGGTAATGGGTAATTGGTAATTGGTGATAGTTTCTTACCCATTACCCGCCGAAGGCGACGGGAAAAGCTAGTTTCAAAGCAGCGGTTAATAGTAAATTTACTAAACCGACTGGTAATAAAAACTTCCATCCCAAGTCTAGTAGTTGGTCAATGCGAACACGGGGTACAGTCCAACGTAGTAGGATGGCCAGAAAGACTAGGAAGTAGGCTTTCAGTAGGGTCATAGTGATTCCCAATGAAGCGGTGACAACTTGCAACACCGGATTGGCTTCACTGACTCCAAACCAACTCGCTAATGTGCTAATGGGAATAGGAAAATCCCAACCACCCAGGTATAAAACTGATACTAGGAGTGCTGAGAGTACGAGATTTACGTAAGAACTCAGGTAGAACAGAGCAAATTTCATCCCAGAGTACTCTGTTTGATAACCTGCTACTAGTTCTTCTTCTGCTTCCGGTAAGTCAAAAGGCAGACGTTCGCATTCAGCGAGGGCTGCTATCCAAAAGATGATGAAGCCGACTGGCTGTCGCCAAATGTTCCATCCTAAGATTCCGTAGCCAGATTGTTGGTTAACAATATCAACGGTGCTAAGGCTGTTGGACATCATCGCGATCGCCAGTACCGCCAGCGCCAAAGGAATTTCGTAGCTAATTGATTGTGCTGCTGCCCGCAGTCCACCTAAAAGAGAATATTTGTTATTGGATGCATAACCAGCCATCAACAGACCAATGGGCTGAATGCTGGACAAAGCAATCCACAAAAATACCCCCATTCCGACATCAGTAATGAGTATATTCTGTCCAAATGGCACAATCAGGTAGGACAGGAATACAGGCAAAACAACAATGATGGGGCCAAGGGTAAATAGTACTCTGTCAGATTTGGCTGGCACTATATCTTCTTTGAAGACAAGCTTCAGACCATCTGCGACAGGGGCCAGCAAACCCAAAGGGCCGATGTATTCAGGGCCAATCCGCTGCTGTGCTGCTGCTGAAATTTTCCGCTCTAGCCAAACGCAGGTCAATACGCCCACTGTCGCACCAATAATCATTAAGATCATTGGCAGTGGCATCCAAATTGCTTTGGCTAAGTCTCCTGGCACTCCCAATTCCGTGAGGGATTGAATAAAAGTTCCTTGCAGATCAATTCCTGAATTCATGTTTGTTGCTCTTCAAGTCACCAATTCATGGTCGTTTACAACTATCTACACTTGTTAATCACTGTAAATTTACCCATCAATAATCATTGCCTATACCAGGCAAAAATTTAAGATTTTTTGCAATCTCCATGCCTAGTATATCGTTGGATGGGTTTTACCTCGATCAGCCGGATGTAGAGTTTCTACTTATGGTAAGAATTGAGGAGATTAAAGGGGGAGGGGGAAAGGTAAAAAGGAAAATTTTGATACAAAATTATTCTCCCTTGTCCTCCCTGTCCCCCTTCCCCAATCCCCTATCCCTTACCTCCTATCCCTACCGCTGATCAATAGCTGTGTAAGGAATGTCATGACGACCGTTATAAACCTGGGTCGGTCTAAATATGCGGTTTTCGGCGAGTTGTTCTTTCCAGTGTGCTAACCAACCTGCAACGCGAGCGATCGCAAATATTGGTGTGAACAAATCTGTAGGAATACCCAACTTCCTATACACTAAACCGGAATAAAAGTCAACGTTAGGATAAATTCCTTTGTGACCCAATTTTTCCTCGACTACCCGCTCCATTTCTTGGGCAATGTCATAGAATTTATCGTTACCAAATTTTGCAAATAGCTTTTCTGCTAGGCTTTGCAAAATCGTCGCCCGTGGATCTTTTACCTTGTAGACACGGTGTCCAAAACCCATAATTTTGGCTTTTTGTTGCAGCCTGTCCTCTATATAAGGACGCACATTTTCCACAGAGCCAATTTCCTCTAGCATTTGAATTACTTCTTCATTGGCACCGCCATGTAAGGGTCCTCCTAAGGTTCCCACAGCACTAGCTACTACTGCATAGGGGTCTGTCAGAGTAGAAGCTGTTACCCTAGCGCTAAAGGTAGAAGCATTCATTGTATGCTCTGCATGTAATATCAAACAAACATCAAATATTCGCGCTGCTAGTGGATCTGGTTCTTTTTCGTTGAGCATATACAAAAAGTTAGCAGCGTAGTCCAAATCATCATTAGGACGTACTGGGTCGTTTCCTTTTCGCATTAACTGAAACGCTGCTACCATTGTGGGAATAGTTGCTAGTAGGCGAACTACGGCATCTCGGATGTAAACCGGATTATCCAGATCACGACGGGCATAAAATAAGCCCAAAGCAGCAGCTGAGGCTTGTAGGGCATCCATGGGGTGACCGCTTTCTGGAAAGGATTTCATCATGTCGCGAATGCGGTATTTGATCCGCCGATGATGGCGAACTTCATCCTCAAATGCTGCTAGTTCTTCTGCTGTTGGTAATTCACCCCAGATTAAAAGGTAAGCAGTTTCCAGAAATGTGCTTTTTTCTGCTAGTTCCTCAATCCGGATGCCACGATATTCAAGTAGTCCTTTTTGCCCATCAACAAAGCTGATACTTGATTGGGCAGCAGGAATGCCTTCCAAACCAGGCCTATATTCGCACACCATCATGGCAACACCATCTGATTTTTAAAGATTTGTCCAGGCTAACTTACCAGAAATTCTTGTTGCCATAACAGTAATCCCGATCGCACAAATTCTTTACGGAATTGTGGAAAAACTGTTAGAGCAAGTATTTGGGTGGTGTCAACCAAAACATCTGACCGCGACCCAAAGGAGAGCCTGTTTCTGGTACCTTTATCCCAATCATACCCGCTTTTTTCAGCAGCAAACGTTCCTTCGCTTCCCCCCAGACGAGAACTTCTGCCCAACGGCTCAAACAGGGTTCATGTCCAACCAAAGCCAGTTTAGTATCTGGTGCAAAATTCTTTGGCTCTAACCAGTTTATAACCCAATTGTGAATATTACCATCGGGAGCTAGATGAGTACATTCTTCCATTTGCGAACTCAGTCCCGCTGTGACGAGGATCTCTGCTGTTTGTCTAGCTCTCACTAGGGGACTAGTAGCTACAAAATCAAAATGTAAACCTAATTTTTTCAAACGCTGGGCGACTTTTTCTGTTTTTTGCCGTCCCTGTTTTGTTAAGCGTCTTTTTTCATCTTTGATGTTGTCGGTTGCAACTTCAGCAATACCATGACGAATCAAATACAGTTCTATCATTATAAGTACTTTATGGTAAAAGCTCTTGCAGACAGTCCACTCTTTTAGCTTTGCATAAAGTGGGATCAAAGCAGTACTTCTACATTCTGAACTAGAATTTTACGGGAAAATACTCAAGCCATTTGCCATTTTTGGCTAGCAAAATACAAAGTATGGTGTTTACAAAAACACGGGTTTCAACAGGAATATCGAGCAGCTTCAGGGAGTCTACCTGTTTTATACCCTCAATTTTTTCTCTACTAGGATTAGCTCTTGTTGACAGCTCAAACTAAAGTTCAATTACTGTATACTTAGGGATTTGGAATGATTCGTCACATTGTCATTGCTTCTGTTGTGGCATTGGGAAGTTGTGTTGTGATCGCTCCCAAGGCTTTTGCTGACGGTACAGTAAATGTACCATTTGGTGGAACAGTCACCGCAGCATGTTCTTTCTCTGGTACTCCCGGTGCTGGTACTCTAGTTAACCCAACTCCATTTAATTTAACTAGCTTGGGTGGTTCGGCTGGTTCGGCAACTGTGCAATGTACTGGCGCTCCTGGAAATCTTCAAATTACTGGTGTGACTAAAACCGCTGGCCCTGGTCTTACTTCTCCTACTTATGAGGCCACAGCTGTTGGAGGAAGTGTGAACACTGCTTATGTCGCAGGCGTTTCTACTCCTGGAATTGTACCTCCTGGTCTTCCTATCCCTTTAACAGTCAACATGGATGTGGTTGATACTGCCGCTTTACCAGAAGGAACTTATGCTTTCACTGTTGATATGACAGTCACACCATAAATTTTTCTGAGCTAAGTCTGACAATATATACCTTATCGCTTAATAGCAACAAGCCTTGGACTATAGTCCAAGGCTGACAACAAAATACACAGTTACTACCTTAGGATTCAAATCGCAATTTCTTTAGGTAGATGCTTGTTGCTAACTTAGGTGCGCGGATAACTTTCTGCACATCAGAAATAGACAGGCGACTTTAAGCACACTGTAGGAGCAATTATTCACCCATCCATAATAGCAAAACATTCTGGTTTTTACAATACATTTTATCGGAAAAACTAATGATTCGTACTGTTATTTTACTGGGTATCTGTTCTTTATCGGCAGTCATATCTGCAAAGGCAGTTCAAGCACAGGTGAGAATTTCTCCAATGGTGATTGAGACGGAAGTAAATCGTAATCAAGCCGAAGGAGTGATTAACGTTACGAATATTACCAATGAACCTTTTCACGCTCGTGTTTATGTTCAGCCTTTTGCTTATAACCGTGATACAGGTTTTGAAACTTTGTCATCTAGTCCCACTGATCTTAGTCCTTACTTGCAATTTTCACCTCGTGAATTAATCGTACCGCCAGGTACTACAAGACGCATACGTTTAATAGCTCAACTTCCTCCTCACCTTCCTGAAGGAGAATATCGAGTCGTAGTTTTCACAGAAAACTTGCAGGAGATGAAAACAAGTGATCAAAAGGGGAATGTTGTTAACATCAGAGGAAAAGTTGGGTCTACTTTTTATGTAAGAAAAGGAAAGTTATCTCCTCAGTTGATTATAGATAGTAGCAGTTTTGACCCCGAAAAAAACCAAATAAAACTTTTAGTTCGTAACATAGGTAAAGCGTCTGTTCTACCAACTGCTACTTGGACTTTGAAACAACAAGGAAGCATCATTCGTAGTGGGGAAATACAGCCTACAGGAATTACAGCCCAAAGCGATCGCTATTTATTTTTGAATCTTGCAGATACAGGAAAAACAGCGATCGCTCCTGGGAAATATGAGATTTATGGTGAATTAATTTGGGGTCAAGCTCCCAATCAAACTTCTCTTCCTTTCAATATGAATCTAATTGTCCCTAGTCAATAGTTTTTTGCATCTGAATTTCTAATGCATCCATTTTCTAGATATCTTTCATTTTTATTTTTAATTTTTTCAAAAATTTGATGCTTCTTGATCACTGATTTTGACTAAAAACAGGGAAGCATTTAAATTGTAGCTTCACTCTCTTAAATCCATAGTAAACGAAATAAATGAATATTATTAATTTTTCCTAGATCTAATAGGACAGATTTAATATGCAAATTAATATTGTAAATTTGATATTGGGTGACTATGGTTAATGTAATATCTCCTCCAGAATTACCTAATAACTATGATTTAGTATTTGCAAATATTAGCAAATCAGTCTTTGATTTAGTCAATTATGAGACGGGAAAAAATGATTTCAAACCTGTATTACCAGAGATTTATCGACCTGAATTTTCTGTTAGTAATCAGAATTTAATTGCAGATTTAAAAACTGATTCTACTAAGACAGATCAGGCGATCGCTCCCAGTGTGCGACCGCAGATTGCACCACCAGAAAACCTGGCTCCAGAAACTTCTCTACCTCAATCAAGCGCAGCCACAGTAACGCCATCGTCGGTACCTTCGATGAAAGAAAATTTTCAGGTTTTCCCTGTAGGTCTAGATTTAGACAAGCGTAATGTCATTAAGAGTGTTTTAGTACGGGGAAAGGAAGATGGAATCGCAGCTGTTGACTTTGAGCAATGGCTCATACCTTATGATGCAATAGTTCAAGCTTTGAACTTGGATGTTAAAGCTTTGCCGGATGGTCTGCAAGAAGTGCGTGCGCCTGGTATTGTAACTCGTATTAATCCTAAACTACTCCGCAATGACCCAAAATTAGGGTTAGTGTTTTCTGTGCAAGATTTGCAAACTTTGTTTGGCGTTCCGGCTGAATTTGATATCAATGATTATACAGTACGCTTACTGCCACCTTGGTTAAAAACTCCAGCACCTGGGGAACTTAGCAACCCCCAAGAACTACCGGTGGAAACGGTGGGACTACCAGAAATTACTCCTCCAGACTTTAGTATTACTGCTGTTGAGCAACGTTTATTTGCTAATGGTTCGGTCAGTAATGCTACTAGTTATCAAGGCAACTTAACAGCAGTTGGTACAGCCTTGGGTGGTAGTTGGTTTATCCGCGCTCACCAACCAAACTTCAAAAATGCTACCACTTGGCAAATTGCTGAAGCTCAATTTCTGCATCAGACAGATTTAGCTGATTATATTCTTGGTTCACAGATACCATTTTGGTTTAGTCACGGAATGGGTGATTATTGGGGTTTTACGACTATTCAGCGCCAAGGATATAAGCCAAAAGAAACTTGGTTAGGTGCAACACCAGATCCGCGTCAGCGCTTACAAGCTGCTGAAATTGGAAGAGTAGTTACAGGTAAAGCAGAACCAGGAACATTGGTACGATTAACGCAAGGTTTTAGCGATCGCCCAATTGCAGAAGTTCTAGTTGATTCTTCTGGTATTTATCGTTTTGAGAATATCCCAGTTGGTGGTCGTTTCCTTGGGAGTAATTACCGCCTTTTACTTTACCCCCAAGGACGACTTACCGAACCACCAGAAATTCAGGATCTGACTTTTTCTACCGCACCGGGACAATTACCAGCTGGTGGGAAGGCGTTGATTATTTCTGGTGGTTTGCGACGGAAATTTTCACTAGATAGCCCTAATCTGTTGGGAGAATTTTCTGATGTGAGAGGGGGTGTGGCTCAACGTTGGGGTTTGTCGGAAAACTTAACTATAGGAATTGGTGGAGTTTACGATGATTCATTTCGGGGGTTGGGAGAAATCTTTTATCAGCCGCAAAATTTACCCTTAACGGTAGCTGTTTCAGCTTTAAGCGGAGATGAAAACAATCATTGGGATGTGAATGCTGATATTCGGTTTGATTTGTCTGCTACTGCACATACCCAATTTTTTAGCGATCGCTTTGGTTATAATTTTAATTTCGATTGGCAAATGTTTCCTTGGCTGGGTTTGCTAGGTGGCTATAAAAGTCGAGATGGTGTATTCGGGGGTTTGGAAATTTCCCATAGTGGTAAAAATTCTTTTACCTTTGCTCGCGCAACTTTAGACAGTCGCAATCACTTCCGATGGAGTTTTTTGCAACGCTGGGGTGATTTGGAATTTACAACTCGTGGTAACGAAGTTGGTTCTCTATCTCAACTCACCTACAATTTTTCTGGGAAAGATCCTTTAGATACAGGACACTCATTAGTCTTAAATTACGAAACTAGTAATTTCCTCACCCAGGAAAATAGTCTAGCTAGTGCGAGTTGGCGTTACCGTTCACCAGCACGCGCTGTTGACGGAAGCTATTTGTGGGAAGCACAACTAGGTTATGGTATCGGTTCCCAAGGTTCGGGAGTAATTGCCAGCTTGGGAACAACAATTATTCCAGGTATGATGCTAAGGGGGCGTTACCAAGGCGTATCTCTGACTTCAGATCAACCTAGTTTTAGGATTGAGTTAGTTTCTAGCTTTGACACCCAAAGAGGAATTAAGCCTGATTCTTCTCGACGTTCTAATTATTTTCGTACCCAAGGTGGTATATTAATTCAACCTTTTTTTGACCGCAATCACAATGGTAAACGGGATGCTCATGAAGCAGTCTATCTCCATAAGCCAGATTTAATGTTTATTCTTAACAATCGTTCTTTAAATTTTTTCGATCCAGAAATTCAAAATCAGGGGGCTTTAGTGCGCTTGTTTCCTGGAAAGTATCGTCTGGATTTAGATCCAGCCGGATTTCCCTTGGACTGGAAAGCAACGACAGACGCTTTGGCTGTGGATGTGGTTGCTGGTAGTTATACAACAGTAGAGTTACCTCTTGTAAAATCTTATACTCGTACGGGAGTTGTAACTGATGCTCAAGGTCAGCCAGTTGCAGGGGTACGGGTAGAAGCGATTCAAACAAGTTCAGGTTTGCGACGATTGTCTGTTACTAATGGTGCAGGAGTTTATTATCTGGAAGGATTGCAGCAAGGAGAATATATTGTGGAAGTTAACGGCAAGTCAGCTTTACCTGGTAATTTGCAGTTAGACGCATCTTCTGAGTCGTTTCAAGAAATTAATCTCCAGCAAAACTAATCATTCCTGCTACTACTACTCTGGTTGAATTGGGTTATCTTTAGGGTTAACTAATCTCAGCAGTTTTTGCTTGATTTGAGTATCGAAAACTTCCCACTTCATTTTCGCATAAGCAGAATTTTCGTTACTGCCTGATAAAAAACCCATGGGAATTTCAAAACCACCGGCGCTAGTGCGTCCACCACCAAAAAATCGACCACTGCTATCTTGTCCAAAGGCTTCTTTGATAAATTCATCAGGGTCTAGAGTCAGTTTAGTGGTTCTCAAGGAACCTACAACTACTTCTAACTCCTCATCTTCATCGTGAACAATCCCGTAAACTACGGCAGTGTGGACGTTTTCTTCCGTGACAAGAAAATCTGCGGCTTGGGGTATGGCGTCTCTGTCATCATAGCGTAGGTAACCTACCCCAGCAATGGAAAAGTTATTTTGGACAATACGGTTTTTGAGCGATCGCTCAATCACATCCATCACCCGTTTGGAACGGTTAGCTTGCAATACAGCGCTCAGGAGCTGGGCGTCATAAAATCTACTTAGGTAACCTGCTGCCATAAAATCTTCTTCTTTGGCTTGCATCAGCAGATTTGTATCTGAACGCAATCCATGCATTAGAGCAGTAGCACATTTAACATGCTGATTGATGCTGTTATCTAAGGGTAGCAACCCTGCCTGTAAATACTGGGTAAAAATTGTTGCTGTAGCTCTTACCGTTGGACGAATATCAATAAATTCTGATTTGAGATCTCCTTGCAAATTGTGATGGTCAATTACTGCCATCAGGGGAATTCCTGCCTGTTGCACTATCGGCACTAATCCAGAGGTAGTACCTTGGTTATCAATTAAGGTATAACCTTGGTAAAAAGACAAATCCTTGCTTTTCAAGGCTGCTACTGAACACCGGATGGCTGGTAAGCCAGTTAACTTGACTAAGGCGATATTTTCTTGGTGGCTGAGAGTGCCGGCATAGACAATCTCACATTTTATATCGTACTGTTGCGCAATTAACTGGTAAGCCCAAGCAGAAGAAAGAGCGTCTGGGTCGGGAAAGTCTTGTAAAATTACCAACTGACGCTCATGACGATGGGCAAGCATTACTTGACGCAATTCTTCTGATTTCTGTAGTGTTACAGAATTGGTACGCTGACCCAGAGGATTGACTCCTTCAGTTGATGCTAGTGTTCCGTTAGACTGCCTGATTTGTGGAACATCTAAAGACTCTTTATCTATTTCTGCCTCATCTGGATTCGGTTCTGGAGTCGGATCTGTCGTCAATGGCAATCTCTCAAACTGAGTAAGGGAAGAATGAAACTGCATAGGAGATAGTTTACTTTGTGTGGCGTGAGATAAGTTCAACAATAAAAACTACAATCAGAAAATCACTGGTTTAGCCACACCATGTCGATCTTCGCAAAAATTAATGAACTTGGGAATGTATATATGGGTCTATTTTTTCTACATTTTTTGGCTGATAACCGAAGGATGCTTAATTGATATATTTGTTGTATCTATTATGTTTTGCAAAATAAAAAACTTTTAACTACTTGCAAGAATACCAAAATGTGTTATGATGACGAGGTTGGTCAAAAACGGCAACAAATCTTTACAAAATATAATGCTAGCTTGTAAAGGGCAATATAGCCAGTAACAAGCCGCTAAACCAACCTAGTCCACAGTTGGTAAACAGCAAAAGCCATAAAAAACTTTTACCGATTGATATCAAATAAAGGTAAATGTTAAAGCCCTATAACATACTTTTGCCACTCCTTGTGTGTTCCAGTTTTTAGGTGCTTTGTAACCTCAAAGTACAAGCTACTGTAAGGTCTCCGAGGTGTGTGGCGTAGAAGCATATGTGCTTCATGAGGGGTACGGCAGCCCTTTTTAACATTGCAGCGGACGCAAGCTGTAACAATGTTTTCCCAAGAATCTCCTCCTCCACGCGATCGCGGTATTACATGGTCTAAAGTCAACTCATCTCCTGTGTAACCACAGTATTGACAAGTATGACCATCCCGATGCAATATATTTCGGCGTGTGAGAGGAATTTCTTTATAGGGAACCCGCACATAATGGCGCAAGCGAATTACCGTTGGAAGCGGAAAATCGGAGTAAAGAAACTTGCCATTGTGCTCTACCCGTTCTGCCTTACCCTTGATTAGCAAAACCGCTGCACGGCGCCAACTCGTGATGTTGAGCGGTTCATAAGAGGCATTGAGTACTAAAACCTTCCCCATTGATGATCGTTCAAGGTATTAGTTTTACATATATTAACACAAATATACTCTGCTTTGGTGATGAGAATAAATTATACTGCTGGATTTGTTGCCAAAATGGAGAGAAAAGCTTGTTTTTTATAACTTAAATTTAGCGATCGCTCCAATAATTCAATATTGGGCTGGTTATTGATTTTATTAATACCGTGCTTAACAACTTTGATTTAATCAAATCCTACTATTAACCCTTGTGCCGTTGACACGATGAGCGGTAAACTTCCTGATTATTCCAGAGTAGCTTTTAGTAATTTGAATAAATATATATAAGCTGAAAGAAAAACAGTGGTGTGATAGGAGTAAACAGGATGTTAAGTCATGAACCATCTCAGAGTGTTGCAGCTGGACTATGCGATACTTATGCTTGGTTTTCGCAGCGTGCTTGGGTGGAAATTGATTTAGTGGCTTTAGCCCACAACGTCCAGCAACTACGCCAGTTCCTATCACCACGTACCCAGCTCATGGCGGTTGTCAAAGCTGATGCTTACGGACACGGAGCAGTCACAGTTGCCCAAACAGCTTTAGAATCAGGGGCAAGTTGGCTTGGTGTTGCCACTGTCCCAGAAGGAATTCAACTACGGGAAGCTGGGGTAAAAGCTCCAATTTTAATATTAGGTGCAACTCACACTCCAGAACAAATTCATGCGATCGCCCATTGGCAACTTCAGCCAACACTATGCAGTCCCAAACAAGCACTTATATTTTCCAATATCCTAGAAGCGAATTCTTATACTTGTGCCATACCTGTCCACATCAAGTTAGACACGGGTATGTCCCGCTTAGGAACCAATTGGCAAGAAGCCAGCGGGTTTGTGCAGCTAGTGCAGAGTTTGCCACATTTAAAAATAGCTAGTATTTATTCGCACTTAGCAACCGCAGATAGTCCTGATCCGACTGTCATGCAACTACAACACCAACGCTTTCAAGAAGCGATCGCTCAAATTAAAGCATTAGGATTAAAACCACCTTGCTTGCACTTGGCAAACTCAGCCGCCACCCTGACCGATAAAGCATTACACTATGATATGGTGCGTGCAGGTTTACTCATTTACGGACTTTACCCAGCCACACATTTGCGATCGCAAATTAACTTGAAACCTGTTTTGCAAGTCAGGGCCAGAGTCACCCAAGTCAAAACCATTGCTGCTGGGACTGGTGTGAGTTACAGTCATCAATTTATTGCCAAGCAAGAAATGCGAATTGCTGTTGTTGGCATTGGTTATGCCGATGGTGTTCCACGCAATCTTTCCAACAAAATGCAGGTATTAATTCGTGGTCAAAGAGTACAACAGATCGGCGCAATTACAATGGATCAACTGATGGTAGATATCAGTGCCTTACCAGATATACAAGAAGGTGAGGTAGTCACCCTACTAGGTCAAGATGGCAAACAACAAATCTCCGCTGATGACTGGGCAAATCAACTAAACACAATTTCTTGGGAAATTCTCTGCGGATTCAAGCATCGATTACCTCGTGTCGGTGTAATTTAGGTTCCCATTGTTTCCATTCAGTTTCCATTCAATTAGTTTTCCCAGCGAGTGGGGAGAATCCTATTTTAAACCGTTACCCAGTAAAATTTCCAGAGCCGATTTCCGAAGTTCAGATAATTTACAGACAAAAACATCTCAATTCCTCCAAACAAAAAGCCTAAAACCCTTATGTACTAAACAACCGAAGTTCACAACACAAAAATAGGCATTTGCAGAATTTGGGCTGAACTTCGGTAGTTGCTCTTAATTCGTAAAAAATTATTGCTATGGACAACCTTTATGCTATGATAGGAAACTGATGCGGATGTGGCGGAATTGGCAGACGCGCTAGATTTAGGTTCTAGTGCCGCGAGGCGTGAAGGTTCAAGTCCTTTCATCCGCATTATAATAAATTAACTAATGACAGTACAAAATTATTTTGTAGGCTTCTTTATTGCAAAGCCGCAAAGCTTACAGGGAATGAGTAAAGAATTCCAGAGTAGGGTGATCCTGATCCTAGCTGTTCTTTAGTAACTGTTCGCCAGAACTATTGTTTAGATATAGCTGAGAATTAGACATTACATTTATTTTTATTGCATAACCTATAGTTACGGATATGCCCAAATGCTAATACTGTTGCTCCTAACGTTGTAGCAATACGTTCACCATCTTCGCTGAGAAGGTTGTGGCCAGCAATTGCAGTTGTGGTCAGAAGCGCCAATCCTAAAACACCAGCGCCAATTACTATTCGGTCTTTATGACGACGACACCCTTGTGTCAAAGCCAACACACTAACGGGAAAGGCAAACCACAGCAGAAGACGGTGAAAACTTTCGCTACCAACAGAAGTAGTTGCTAGTGCAGGAAGGGCAATGAGCAAAATCGGTAAAAATAGACAATGAATTGCACACGTGGTAGAAAGTGCGATCGCAGCTTTATCCATGATCATCTGCATTCTTCTGCTATGCACTTTAATACTCCTTTATGCTGATGATTTTCTATTTATTAATTCGCAAAATTAGCTAAAATTTTGCATCTCGAGCAATATGCATATTCTTAATAAGAATACTCTCATAAAACCGACTAAATATAAAAGTTTTTTTGACACACAAAATCAACTCTCTTTGTAGTTTTGTCGTTTTATTGTTGTCGTTATTAATACTTTATTTTAAATTGTCTACAAAGTTTTGGAAAACCTATGTTGAATAAAATAGTCAGGCGTCTAGTCTGCTAATTATTACTATGACTTCAATCTAACTGATTGCTACGAGTAAAAGATTCTAAAAAGCTCTTAATTGTATGACTTAAAAGTAACAGTAATATTTACATGCTACCCTGTAATATTTATAGCCATACTGCCATCGAAAATATGGTGTTTAAAACAATATTATTTTATGAAAGCAAAACAAATTTTAATCTCTTTATGTATTGTATTTAACAATCTTTATCTGCCCCTATCTAGTTTTTCGTTTTCGTAATTTTTGTAGTGTGGTTCAATCACACTAGCATCTCTGACATGAATACTCAAAAACCCCACCTTAATCCTTGCCTTTGGTTAAACAGAGAAAGTGAATTTAGCTAGTCCTGTTTCTTTTTAGACACGCTTTACCTTATTTTCTGGGACTAAGAGGGGTTTTTCAACTATGCACGCAAGAGGTCTATTTTATGATGCACAGCCACAAACAGATTGACATTGAGTACAGACTTCACCGCTTTGATGGCTGTTTGCACAAGCTTCACAGCAGTAAGGTTTGCCATCTTTGATAATGGCATCCTCTATGGAAACAACACATAGGCAAGAACCACAGGCACATTTTACTTGGCTTACGGTTGTCATAGCCTTAGCTTCTCCTTATTTTTCGTGAGATCATTAAATAATTGGCAAAGCTAGCGATCGCACTGTCTTTGCTCAATCACAATTAAATATCAGTAATAACTGATATCTATGAATAATAAAGCTTTTTAGGACACTTTAATGATTGCTAAAACTAAAATTACCAAAACTCAAACAACTGATCTGAAAGTCAAACTATTTCGAGGTTTATCTGACCACTCACGTATGTCTATTCTTAATACATTGGGTTCTGGTCCGCTGACTGTTAACGAGATTGTTGAGGCTACAGGACTGAGCCAGTCTAATGTATCCAATCACCTTGGATGCTTGCGCTGTTGTGATTTGGTGTTTCGTCAACAGCAAGGGCGTTTTGTATACTATCAACTCAGTGATGAACGCATAGCCAAGCTTCTTGATCTTGCAGATGAATTACTGGCTGATGTGGCTTTAGGTGTAAATAAATGCAACAATTACGGTTGAAGGAAAACCTATTGTCATTTCATCACAGCGATCGCACTCACTCTTGGTTTGGGGGCTAGCTTACCAACTCAAATTTACCGTTATGGGCGTATAATTTTTTCCCTTTCTCGTGCTGGATATTTACCACTGAAATCATAGTTACATTGAATACATACTATTATCTTTTAACACGCAATATATGTCTTTAGTATCGCAAAAATAATTTAGGCAATCACATTTGATTAAAAGATTAAGTTTTTGGGAAAATGTATTAAATAATACTTTTAACCATGTAAAAGGTAATACTAATATATAACGTAAACTAACTAAACCTTTGTCAAAATCATTAAGAATAAAGGCTAAAAAATATTATTGTTAACTAATTGCTTAAGTATCTATACTTAGAAACCGTAAGATTGATTGAGCAGATGATGTTTGATATCATGTCCGACTAGTTGCTTATGATATAAAGCTTGGATACTGATGGGAAAAACCCATAGACGTGCTCATAGGCTTCCCGAAGGCTAGACCCTGCTGGCTCACCTATTACCGACCCTGATGGATAATAGTAAGTGTTCAAGCGGACATAATATGAGTAGCAACACTGAAAATAGCAAGTCTATGTTTGTAATTTCAGTTACTAATGTGACAGCTAAAATTACATAATATTTACTTAAGGGCAAATCGTTTAATCTAGTCTTCACATTTTTTTTGCTTTTTGCCGGAGAATGTTTGTTAATCTCAGTATAAGTGAGTAAAATAACTCTTACTTATAACTTGACGGTGATTTTATTATCAAAATATCAAGCTATCTTACTTTAAATTTAGTTACAAACAGACTCGAATAATTTTGTATTTTTTAATACAAGAAATTAAGTTTTATGCAGTTTTATTGTCCAGAGCTTCTGAATAAATATAGCTTAGACCCATCCAATTGAGCAACAAGTAGAATCACAATGAGCACAAGTCCTATAAGTAGCTACAGATTTTTTCAGAAACTACATCCCCTGTCTCTATTAGCACAGTTAACTAGTAGACGCGCTACGGGCTGCTTGCGAGTATATACTGACACAAATTCTTGGACAATTTATTTAGAAGAAGGAAAACTAACCTACGCCTCTTCTGCTGATAAATTGTTTGAGCGGCTGGATAATCAATTGCGACGTTTAAGCCAACAAATTCCGAATTTATTGAGTGCAAATCGTGTGCAAATGCGATTGATGTTTGACACCAAGAACGACAATCAAGCGATGCCACACGCAGATTATCAAGCTATTTGCTGGTTAGTAAATCAAGACTACATTACTCCTCCGCAAGCAGCTATTTTGATAGATGAATTAGCCAAAGAAGTGCTGGAGTCTTTCTTGACATTAAAACAAGGTAGCTATGAGTTTTATCGTGAAACTCCTTTAGACGAACTACCAAAGTTTTGTCGATTAGATTTACGATTATTAGTAGAACACTGTCAAAAGCAGTTACGAAATAAGCAAGAGCAATATCCAACAGTTAATACTGAAGAAAGTTCCCAAACTTTGCTGAAAACACCATCTCAAAGGAGGGTACAACCTCAAGCTCAGCCTGAGCAACACATAACAAAAGACAATCATAATTTTGAAAATTCAGATAGTATCCTTCATAGCCAGATTCCCTTACAGTCGGCGAAAAGGAGCTTATACACAGTAGCTTGTATTGATGATAGTCCAACAGTTTTAAATTCCATTAGAAATTTTTTGGATGAAAACACGTTTTCAGTTGTAATGATTAACGATCCGGTGAAAGCTTTAATGCAAATTCTCCGCAGCAAACCTGATCTAATTTTACTAGATGTGGAAATGCCAAATCTAGACGGTTATGAACTATGTTCTTTGTTGCGTAGGCATTCAGCTTTTAAAAATACACCTATAATCATGGTGACTGGCAGAACAGGATTTATAGACCGAGCCAAGGCAAAAATGGTAAGGTCATCAGGTTATTTAACTAAGCCATTTACACAATCAGATCTATTAAAAATGGTGTTTAAACATCTTGATTAATTGTGTGTCATCACAAAGAATGTAGTAAAAATTTGACTAAATAATTCTCTAATGATACAGGTCTCCATATCTGTGGAACCAATCTAAAATCAAGCCACGTGACGCCAGGAGCTTTATGCTCTTAACCCGCACACCGCAGTGGCTCCAAAATCCAAAATCTAAAATCTAAAATTGAAAGACTGTTTAGGAGATATAGGAGTGAGTCTAACTTTGCTTGGGACTATTTTGATTGTGGAAGATTCTCCCAGTGAATTGGAACTAATGAGCCACTACCTTAGAGAAAGTGGCTACAACGTTATTAAGACAACTGGTGCAAAAGAAGCATTAGAACAAGCTATTTCACAACAACCAGATGTCATCGTCACGGATGTCGTAATGCCAGGAATGAGTGGATTTGAGTTGTGCCGTTCTCTGAAAAAAAATCCTGCTACTCAAAAAGTGCCAATTGTAATTTGCAGTTCCAAAAATCAAGAAATAGACAGATTATGGGCAATGAGGCAAGGTGCTGATGCTTATTTAACCAAACCTTACACCCGCGAACAGCTTTTGCGTGCAATTAAATCAGTGGCGATTTGAATCAAATGAATAATTCAAAAATTACACTGGCTGCAAAACCAATTGATCATAACCAGGGAGACGGCTATCTCAGGTTTCAACTCAATAAACAAGCCCCAGCAGTTTTACCAATGAGGTATACACAAGAGGCAATTGTTGTACCTGTGGAAAGTATCACCTCTATGCCAAACATGCCCTCCTGCATACTTGGGTTGATGAATTGGCGGAGTCACATAGTTTGGGTAGTTGATCTGCCAAGGATGTTCAATTTAGAATCTTTAGACCATAGATTCCGCCAGTTCAACATCATTATTATTCGGGTAGAATCACTGCTTCTTGGCTTAGTTGTACAAGAGATCAAAGGTACAACTAAATTTATGCCCGATGAAATTCGCTCTCCTGTTGGACAAGTCGCCTCTAGTTTAGTTCCGTATCTGCGTGGGTGCGTTGTGCAACAGAAGGAAGTATTGCTGGTATTAGATGCACAGGCTATTGTCCAATCTTCTATTTTGCATGGTAACTAGGGTGTATTACTACAAGATGGTTTGTTTAGGGTTATTCTCCAACTATTGTGGGACACTATTTTATGTTTAATAAAACGGACGCGGCTAATAGTAGTGATATTGAAAATCGAAAATCAATGCTTCCTTCTCAAAAAGTTAAGGATAGTGTAGTAAAGCTCCCTGATTTGCCCAATAACGATCAAACAGAAACAATATCTCCCTTGAATCGTATCTTTGCTAGTTTTAAACGCTTGAGTTTGGGAACAAAAGCAACAGTACTAGCGATCGCCATAGGTACACTACCAGTATTGGGGATTGGGGTGCTAGCCTATCAAATTACCAAGAACTCTGTCCAAAATAAAGCTTCCCAATTGCAGCAATCTCAAGCTGAAGACTTGGCAGACAAAGTTAACCGTTTTATGGTTGAGCGGTATGGAGATATTCAGTTTATATCTAATCTGCCAATGCTCGTAGATCCTCAAATTCGGGCAAACACTTCCCCTCAAGAAAAACAAGCAATCCTGGATAGAGTCATAGATACCAAAACTGTAGATGGAAGCAGAATTTATGAAAGCATTGCTGTCTATGATTTAAAAGGTGAATTGATTTTGAAATCGCAGGCAGACTCAATTGCGAACGTCAAAAATCGTGACTTTTTTAAGGCAGTACAGCAAAGCGATCGCCCCTATATCAGTCAACCAGAAGTATCACCAACTACAAAGAAAAATAGTATTTTTATTGCCGCACCTGTGAAAGAGAATGGCACAGGCAATACAATTGCTATAGCCAGAGTACGTATGCCTGTAGAACCATTAGAAGATTTGGCAACAAGTTATACAAAAACAGTAGAAGAGTATCTCTTCCTTGATAAATCTGGAAAAATTTTCATAGCGTCAGAATCAGACCATCTAAATAGCAACATCAAAACAGATTACCCAGACGTATACAAATCCCTACAAAAATTCCGAGATCAGACTGTCGTCGGATTAGATCCAGTTCACGGCGATCGCCAGCAGTTGTTGAGCTACGTACCTATTAAACCACTCAAAGGTTTGCCAGATTTGCAATGGGAAGTGCTGCTGGCAACTAATACATCCACAGCATTTGCCGCTCAACAAGAATTATTACTGACTTTTGCCATCGGTACAGGGTTAACAGCGATCATCGTCGCAGCGATCGCAGCCTGGATAGCCAAACGAGCCACAGAACCAATTTTGGAAGCAACAGCAACGGTAGAAAAACTGGGACGGGGCGAACTCAACACCCGTCTGTATTTCCAAGGAGAAGACGAACTCGGAGTCTTGGTTGCCAACATTAACCAAATGGCAGCACAACTAGAAGCTTCACTCAAAGAACAAGAGCAAGATGCAGAGCGAGCCAAATTGCTTGCAGATATTACTTTACGATTACGCAGAAGCCTGAAAGAAGACGATATTTACAAAACAACAGTTAGAGAGGTCCGACAAGCACTGAAAACAGATAGGGTAATAGTTTATAAATTTCACACCGATACCTGGGATGGGGCTGTCGTTGCTGAGGCAGTCAGTAGCAGTTTCCCGAAAATGTTAGGAGTACAAATAGATGATCCTTGTTTTCGAGAACGTCATGTCAATGCTTACAAAGATGGTCGAGTGCGGGCAATTACAAATATTTATCAAGACCCCAATTTGAGTAACCCTGACTGCTATATCAAAATGCTGGAAAGATTTGCAGTCAAAGCGAATTTGATCGCACCAATTGTTCATCAAGAAGAACTAGTGGCTTTATTGATTGCTCATCATTGCGACAGTCCGCGAATTTGGCAACAAACAGAAATTGATTTATTTAAACAGATCGCAACCCAAGTCGGTTACGCACTAGAGCAAGCCAAGTTGCTACAAGAACTAGAAAGCGCCAAGGTAATTGCCGAAAAGTCTACCATAGATGAACGGCAACAAAAAGAAGCTCTGCAAATGCAGCTGTTGGAACTACTTAGCAATGTCGAAGGTGCAGCTAGTGGTGACTTGACAGTACGTGCTGATGTCACTGCTGGTGAAATAGGCACTGTTGCTGACTTTTTCAACTCCATCGTTGAAAGCTTGCGGGATATCGTCACCCAAGTTAAAGTTGCTGCTAACCAAGTAAACCAGGCAATTGGCACCAACTCCGGCGCCATTCACCAACTCGCAGAAGAAGCTTTGGCCCAAGCTGCTGAGATTGACCACACCTTGAATGCAGTTGATCAAATGACAGCATCTATTCAAGCAGTAGCAGACAGCGCCCAACAAGCTGCGATCGTTGCTCAAAACGCTTCAACTACTGCTGCCAAAAGTAGTCAAGCAATGGATATGACAGTGCAAAATATTCTCCACCTCCGGGAAACTGTGGGCGAAACCGCCAAAAAAGTCAAGCGTTTAGGAGAATCTACCCAACAGATTTCCCGCGTCGTGGCATTGATTAATCAGATTTCCATGCAAACCAACTTACTGGCAATCAACGCTGGTATTGAAGCAGCAAGAGCAGGTGAAGAAGGACAAGGATTTGCCGTCGTTGCTGAAGAAGTAGGAGAACTCGCAGCGCGATCTGCAGCCGCAACTAAAGAAATTGAACAAATCGTTGAGAACATCCAACGAGAAACTAGCGAAGTAGTGCAAGCGATGGAAGTAGGAACTGCTCAGGTAGTGGAAGGTACGCGCATTGTTGAAGAAGCAAAAGGCAGTCTCAGTCAAATTTTGGAAGTTTCACGCCAAATTGACGCCCTAGTACAATCAATTTCTACCACCACAGCTTCTGGAGTGGAAACATCACAAATAGTCAGTGAATTGATGAAACAAATCGCCATTATTTCCAAACGCACCAGTGACTCTTCCTTACAAGTTTCTGAATCTCTGCAACAGACTGTGAAGATTTCTCAAAAGTTACAAGAAACTGTGGGTACGTTCAAGGTCAATTAATTTTGTCATTAGTTATTTGTCCGTGGTTATTTGTCCATGACAAATGACTAATGATCGATGACTATTGACTATTAAGCGATAATTCCAAGCAGATTACAAAAAAGCGGATTTATCCGTGGGGTCAATCCAAAATCCAAAATCCAAAATTTCAAATCGGATGACCAAGGACAACAACTATGTCACAGGACAAAGAATTAGAAATTCAGATGCAGTTTCTGGAGGAAGCAACAGATTATCTGAATACACTGGAGGGAATATTATTAGAAATTGAGACAAATCACCGCATAGCTCCAGACAAGATCAATGCTGCCCTCCGAGCTGCCCATTCCATCAAAGGTGGTGCAGGGATGATGGGGTTTCGCTCTCTTTCTGATCTCGCGCACCGTTTAGAAGATTCTTTTAAAGTATTAAAAACTCGAAAAAATTCTTTAGAAATTGATACTGAACTACAAAGTTTATTATTATCTGGAGTTGATTGGCTGCGACAGATAGTCGAACTGCACTCAGAAGGAAATACCGTAGACGAGCAGTGGCTAAGTACTTTTTGTTACCCTGTTTTTGACGAACTGCATCAGATTTTGGGCGATCCGACCCCAGAAGACGCTTCAACCATCCTATCACCGGAAGATGACGGGCAAAATATTATACCCTTACTCTTTGAAACCGAGGTAGAAGGATGCTTGCAACGCTTAGAATCTGTCTTAGCAGATCATCAACAACCTTGCCTGAAAGAAGAACTTGCCATCATGGCAGCAGAGTTGGGTGGCTTGGGCGAAATGCTCCAGCTAGAAGCTTTTACTCAGTTGTGTGAATCAATAGCCCACCACCTAGATACTGCACAAGCAGACGAAATTGAAGAAATTGCCCGCGCCTCCTTAACAGCATGGCGGCGATCGCAAGCCTTAGTATTGACAAATCAACTAGATAGCTTACCAACAGAGCTTGATCTAGAACAAACTTTTATCCAACTATCAACCCAGCCATCTACAACACAAGAATTAACTCCACAGTTTCAACAAACAGCAAGCACAGCAGAAGAGGATGAGATTCTGCAAGCAGAAATTACCGCAGAAACTTGGCTGGACGAAGAAATCATCGCCGCAGACTTTGAAGCCTTAGAAGCAGCCTTTGCTGACGAAAGCAACTCTGTTGCTGATGAGCTAGGTGAGCCTACTCCGATTAATGCCAGAGAAATTCCGGTAACAGATTACAAATTTGTTGAACCCAAACGGGAAGCGATCGCAGCCAACAAAGAGCGCGAAACTCAAGAAAATACTGTCCGAGTCCCTAGCAAGCAGCTCGAGCAAATCAACGACTTATTCGGAGAATTAATCATCCAACGCAACGGGCTAAACTTACAGCTAGAAAGACTACGTAAATTAATTCGCAATCTTAGTCAGCGCGTTCAAAGTCTGGAACGAGAAAATCAAGAACTACGCACAGCCTATGACCGAATCGCAACTCAAGCTGTGATCTCAGCAGAAATACCATCTTTGCCATTGCCAGGGGGAAGTGGCGATCAGCCTGCATTTGACTACGCTTACCAGACACAAGACATAGAAAGCAAGTTTGATGCTTTAGAAATGGATCGTTACAACGACTTAAACCTGCTGTCGCAAGAAGTAATGGAAACAATCGTGCAGGTGCAAGAAGTGACTGCTGACATCCAACTCAGTGTCGATGATACCGATCAAATCGCCAGGAAGCTCAACAAAACCTCCAAGCAGTTACAGAGAAAGCTCACCCAAGTCAGGATGCGCCCTCTATCCGATATTGTCGATCGCTTTCCCCGAGCATTGCGCGACTTATGCGTGGAGTTTGGCAAAAATGTACAGTTAAAAATAGAAGGCGCTAGCACCCTAATTGAACGCAGTATCCTCGAGGCTTTAAATGAGCCATTAATGCACCTAATGCGAAATGCCTTTGATCACGGGATAGAAGATGCTGCCACACGGCGCGCCTGTGGTAAACCAGAACAGGGAACCATCGAAATTAAAGCCACTCATCAAGGTAATCGCACCATCATCACTATTAAAGATGATGGCCGCGGCATTTCCTTAGACAAAATTCGCGCCCGTGCTTTAGCTATGGGCTTAGATGCAACTCTATTAGCCCAAGCCACCGATGAAGAACTACTTTCCCTGATCTTTGAGCCAGGATTTAGTACTAGCGAGCAAGTCACAACTTTATCTGGCCGGGGTGTAGGTATGGATGTAGTTCGCAGTAATCTTAAACATGTACGGGGCGACGTCAAGGTCGATACCGCACCTGGGGTGGGAACTACTTTTACTTTATTAGTGCCATTTACCCTTTCTGTAGCTCGTGTGTTGCTTGTGGAAAGCAACCGTATGCTATTGGCATTCCCCACAGATGCAGTCTCGGAAATATTTCTCCTGCAAAATGAGCATGTTTTCCCGATGGCAGGTAGTGAAGTCATCAACTGGCAAGGAACCATGCTACCGTTGATTCGCCTCAGTCGCTACTTAGAATTTAATTGCTATCGCTATGACAACCCCAACCTAGAAACACCTCCAGCAATTAATGCTGCCAGCGTATTAATTATCGAAGGTAATAATCAACCAATCGCTATCCAAATTGATCGTTGCTGGGGTGAACAAGAAGTCGCTATCCGCCGTGTCGAAGGAAATATTTCTCTACCTGCTGGCTTTAGTAACTGTACAATTCTTGGTGATGGTCGAGTTGTGGCATTAGTCAATGTCAACGAGTTGCTTTATTGGATTGCTGCTAATGACCGTACACCCAGAACTAATCAACTACCATCAGCAAGGTTAAAGACTGTGTTCCTCACTCCGTCTGAGGAAAAAACTCTAGACTCATCAAAAGACCAAAAAGGAACAATCTTAATCGTTGACGATTCTATTAATGTCCGACGCTTTTTGGCCTTAACTTTGGAAAAAGGAGGATATTTAGTAGAACAAGCTAAAGACGGTCAAGATGCTTTAGAAAAATTGCAAAGTGGCTTAAAAGTTCAGGCTGTAATTTGTGATATTGAAATGCCACGCATTGATGGTTATGGGTTTTTAGGCCGGGTCAAATCAAACAATGAATTTAAAAACATACCAGTTGCCATGCTCACCTCTCGTAGTAGCGACAAGCATCGACAACTAGCAATGCAACTAGGTGCAAGAGCGTACTTCTCAAAACCTTACAATGAGCAAGAATTATTGAGAACACTCGAAGAAATTATTTTTCCTTTGGCGGAAGCAAATAAAAACTAAGTTCGGTTAGTGCGAGTAAATAATAATTTCATCTTACAACTGACTGAATAAATAGAAAAACTTTAAAATCTATATTTTTACATTAGACCTCTGGCATAAATTCTCAAAACCCCCTTCATTCTCCCATTTTGCCGGGAAGACAAGGAAAAACTTTTAATATTGGAGGGTTAGGGTGAGATCAAAAGATTTGTGCAAGAGGTCTTTTGTATACTACCGCTCTAATTAATATTTACAACATATTGTTATAATATTGTGTCTGCTTTTCTACCAGTAATAACCTCAAAATTTTCTGTAAACAGAGGATTTAATGGGCTTTTTGTCTATTGCCTAAAATCTAAAAAATGATATAACTTATACTCAAAGCTCAGCAATACTAGTATCTAAACACACAAAGCTTTTATCTGGATTATTCTCTCAAGTTCAACTAGAAAGCAGAATAGACAGTCATGCTGTCAACAAACAAGGGAGTCCATCTAGAGTTTTATGTATAACTGTGTCTACCTACTAGTTAATTGATTTGAGTTATTAATCCAGAAAAATTACTTATGACTAATCCATTTAATACTGCTAGCGAAAGTAAAAATCCCGATTCATCATTTTCTCTATCTCCATCTCAGCTAATGATTGACAGTTCTAGAGTTTCAAAATCAAGCAAGTTTAATATTACCAATTCTCTGCAAAATTATAAATCTTTATTTAAATGGTTTTATAAACTTAGTCTTAATCGTAAACATTTAATTGCTTTAATTAGCTGTGAACTTGTCTCTATTTTAGGTATAGCTGTAAGTACAAAATTATTTATCAATCAAAGTTTACGAACTCAACTAATTGAACAAACTAAATCAGAGTTATTAGTTAGTGAATTTAATTATTATACTAAATTTAATCAAATGAGTTTTGGCTTACGAAGTCCATCAGAAAATGCAGCTATAATCACAGTACTTAATCTGTATAATTCTGGTGAAGGTTTAGATCAGAAATGGCAAACAGTAATTAAACCAATTTTGAAAAATAAAACTCAGACTCTCAATGTAGAGTATGCCACTTTAGTTGGAAAAGACTTAAAAATTATTGCCAATGCGAATGCTAATCGTCAAGGGGAAACTTTTAACCCCAGCAACTTAGTGAAAGAGGCTTTAAAAACTTCTCAAGCAATTAAAGCTACTAGAATAGTTAGTGGATCAGAAATAAGTCGAGAATCTCCACTTATATCAAATAAATTTGGGAAAAAAGATGCTTTAATTCGCTATTTGATAACGCCTATAAAAGACCCCAAAACAAAAGTAGTTATCGGCGCTTTAGTGATTGGTGATATCATGAACAAACAAGATGCGATCGCTAAAGAAACTCTACAAGCATTGCCAGCAGGTTATCATGGAATTTATCTACATAAATCCAATGGAGAATTTACCCTTGTAAGTTCCCAACTACAAGAAGAATCCAATAATTTGCATCAAATCAAACCCCAAATAGAATTACCTCTAGAAAGTAAATCTTTATTATCTGAAGCAGCTGCGGTTAATCCAGGAACAATAGTAACTAAACATGTGGTTTTGGATAACAAAACCTACATTATGGCAGCTAAGGCTTTGCCTAATACAATTCTGGGAGAAGGTAATAGAACTAAAGCTGGTGATCACACACAGCCACTAGCTATTTTAGTACGGGGAATTCCTGAGACATCTCTCAATAACTTATTAACACAAAGTTGGTTACTACAAACGGTTTTAGTTTTTGTAACTTTCGTTTTAATTGGTATTTGGGCATTAATTTTGAAACGTTCAATCAGCAAACCAATTTACGATTTGCAGCAAACCGCTCAAAAATTTACCGCAGGCGATCGCCATATCCGCGCTCAAGTTTTCGCTGATGATGAAATTGGTCAACTAGCTGTCAGTTTCAATCAAATGGCAGACATAATCATACAAGAGTTGCATAGTCAAGAAAACGATACAAAATTTACACAGCAACTCCAGCAAATCACAACTCATATTCGAGAGGTACTTAGTAGTCAAACAGTCCTCAACACCGCAGTATCAGAGCTACGAGATGCCCTACAAAGCGATCGCGTACTTTTTTATCATTTAAATGGACATTGGCAAGGTAATATCATTGCTGAATCAGTTGCTGAGTCTTGGTCAACAGTTTTAGAAGAAAATATTTCTATTCCCTATTTTGGAGAAGAGTATTCTGATGAGTTAGAAATAGGTTCTGTGAAAACAGTCCATAATATCTACGAAAATAATTTAAGTCAATCATACCTCCAACAACTGGAATCCCAAGCAGTCAAAGCATATCTACTCACACCTGTTTTTATTAATAGAAAACTATATGGTCTTTTGGTGACTCATCAGTGTTCCCATGAACGCCATTGGCAAGATAGAGAAATTAATTTATTTAAACAAGTTGGCATTCAAATTGGTTATGCTCTAGAACAGGCAGAACTAATTCAACAAATCGAACAAAGTCATCAAACTGCACAAATATCTTCTTGGGAAGAACAGCAACACAAACAAGCCCTACAAAAGCAACTATTAGAATTACTTGAAGATGTTGAAGGTGTAGTTCGAGGTGACTTGACGGTACGTGTTGATGTGAATGAAGGCGAAATAGGTACAGTTGCCGACTTTTTCAACTCCATTGTTGAAAGTCTACGGGATATTATCATCAAAGTAAAAGTGTCAATCATGCAATTAGATGAAGTGATTGGTAGCAACGAAACAACAATCCGCCATCTTACACAACAAGCACTGACACAAACTACCGAAATTAGCCGCATTGTAGATGCAGTTGCTCAAATGACTGTGGCGATGCAAGCAGTTGCGTCTAGCGCCCAGCAAGCTGCACAAGTTGTTAACACCGCCGCGAACACCGCCACCAAAACTGGAGAAGCGATGGATACAACAGTAGAAAACATCTTGAATTTGCGGGAAATCGTGGGCAAAACAGCCAAGAAAGTTAAACGTTTGGGGCAATCTACCCAAGAGATTTCGCGTGTAGTGGCATTAATTAACGATATTTCCATGCAAACCAACTTGTTAGCTATCAATGCAGGTATTGAAGCAGCACGTATGGGTGAAGAAAGTCAAGGTTTTCTTGTGGTAGCCGAAGAAGTTAGCGAACTAGCTGCGCGTTCAGCACAAGCAACCAAAGAAGTAGCAGAAATTGTTGAAAATATTCAACAGGAAACCAACGAAGTAGTGGAAGCGATGCAAGAGGGAGTGACTCACGTTGTCAAGGGAACACAGGTAGTTGAAGATGCCAAACATAGTCTGAATCAAATCCTAGATGTTTCACGACAAATAGATGCTTTAGTGCAGTCAATTTCCACCGCCACAGTCTATGGAGTCCAGACATCGCAAACAGTCAGCGAATTGATGAAACAAGTTGCTACTACTTCCAAATCAACTAGTGAATCATCTGTGCGAGTTTCTGAGTCTCTACAAAAAACGGCGAGAATTTCCCAACAATTACAGGAAACAGTAGGTACTTTGAAAGTGAATTAAATTGTTGAAAATAGGCAATAGGAAGTTCTTGCCGTTCTACTGTTTCGGTAGACACAAAGTGGCTACATCTTCATCTGCCTCAAATGATCCGAGAGACAATGGAAATAGGAGAATTTTCAATCTAATTGGTGGCAATATCATTGAACAGCGAACCAGTACCCCAAAATTTTTCTAATTCTGAGCGATCGCCGTCTCAAATCTGGCTAGCTTTATTGAGTATAGCATTGGGCTTGATAATGTTTACGCTGGATAGTTCCACGGTCAATATTGCCCTACCTACGATTACAAAAGCTTTCGATACTCACCTGGCTGTCTCTCAATGGGTGATTATCAGTTATCTAATTGTTGTTACTACTGTGATTTTCAGCGCTGCTCGTTTGGGTAATATGCTTGGCAGGCGAAAGTTATTCCAAACTGGGTTAATCCTGTGTACTATCAGTTCATTACTGTGTGGATTAGCACCAGGAATTATTTGGCTGATTGGCTTTCGAGTTTTGCAAGGATGCGGTGCTGTGCTAATTATGGGATTGGGGATGGCAATTATCACTGACTTGTTCGCTCATAGCCCACAATATGGCTTAGCCCTTAATCTTGCAGTGATGACGCTTTCTGTTACCTCTGTTTTAAGCCCAGCAATCGGTGGTTTACTGGTTACGCTTGGTGATTGGCGAGCGATTTTCCTAATTCATCTTCCCATAGGGATAATAGCCATTTTGTTATTCGCTTGGTGTGTTCCGCCTTCCCAAAATAGCCGTAGTCCTCAAGAAAACTTTGATACATTAGGAACAATTCTGCTGGCGTTGGTGATGCTTAATTTTGCCTTAGCGATGAGTGAAGGGCCAAAACAAGGCTTTAATAGTGCGATCGCCCTCATTTTACTGATTACCACCATCATCGGTTTAATTGTTTTTGTTTTGCTTCAATCTCGGATCAGACAACCAATCATTGACTTGTCTTTGTTTCGTAATCACATTCTTAGTATCAAGCTGTTGACTATGGTTGTGGTTTACATAGTCATGGCATCTCGGTTGCTGATCTACCCATTTTTCTTAGAACTAGTTTTACAGTATCCAACTGATCAGGTGGGAATGTTAATGATCACCTTGCCAATCAGTAACGCCATAATTACACCTATATCAAGGCGTTTAGTCGATAAATTTGGTAGTGGTCGTTTGATTCCGATTGGTCTGATTTTGTTAGCATTTGGCTGTATGCTGGCTAGCACCTTTAATACCCAATTAACACCCTTAGGTTACGTACTCACAGATATAGTCATGGGTGCAGGTATAGCGATGTGGCGATCGCCCAACAATGTAGCAACCATGCGTATTAGTCCTCAAAACAAAATTGGTGTAGTTTCGGGATTGTTAAACGAATCATCTCTGCTGGGTCAAACTCTAGGAATTCTCTTTGGATCTGCTTTATTTATCACATTAGCTCTCAGTAATATTAACTTACCTCGTACCACACCACTTGCATCTATGCCACTTCCACCATTAGTCTTTGCTATGCACAGGACTTTTTTGATTTTGGCAACCTTCCTAGGAATTATGCTTGTTGTTAATCTCTTGTTTCAAACAACACACAATTCATCTAATAAAAATCCCGAAGCATTAATTTCTTAATAAAGCTCTTTGAGTTAGAAGAGTATGTTCAGTCTAAAGCTGGTTTATAAGGTTTGATGAAGAAAGGCAGCTATGCTGAAGGCTTAATAAAAATTTATACAAAATCAAACAAAAGTGCTTTCTCATACTTTACGCCAGGAAGGACAACAAAAATATCATCTACTGTAGTACTTTGAAATGTAATGTAGTGAAAATCTATTATCATGCTTGAACCAGCAGAAACCGTAAAAATCTTTCAAAAACAGCCAACAATCAAAAAATTTTCCAGTGGTCAAACTATCTTTACAGATGGTGAAGTCGGGGATTGCATGTATGGCATTTTATCTGGAGAAGTAGAGTTATATGTCGATGGCAAAGTGGTGGAAACTATTCACGCGGGAGATGTATTTGGTATGGGAGCATTGGTTGTACCAGAACAAACCAGAGCATCGACAGCAATTGCGAAAACCGACAGCGAATTAGCTATCTTAGACCGAAGGGGTTTCCTGTTCGCTGTGCAAGAAACACCTATGTTTGCACTACTTGTGATGCGAAGTTACTCAGAGCGTTTGCGTACTTTAAAGCGTTCTATTTAACACATGTTTTCGAGCAATCAGTTATCAGCTGATAACTGGTAAAAGTAACGAACCGCAAAGGACACAAAGAACGCAAAGAAAGAAGTTTAACCGATTTGTCCAGGTTGTTTTACTAGTTATATCGGGTAAACTTTCTCTTCGCGTCTTTGTGGTTGGTTTTTTTAACCCTCAAAATTCAAGACCCCCGACTTTTTAAAAAGTCAGGGATCTGTCCCCTCGCAACCTCTTAGAACTTACGCAGGGTAAATCCGCAGACGCCGATTTGGTTCTTCTCCAAAGCTATGGGACTTTAAGCGGTAGTGTTCTACCAACTCATGCTGCATTTTCCGCACTTGGGGAGAACGGGGCAATAATTCCACCGGTTGTCCTTTGGGAATAACGATATTTTCAACCGCTAATCTAGCTTCTTCTAGGGCGTCAATTTCGTCATCACTGGCGCTGTGGAGAAATAATTGCAGTTCGCGATCATCAGTTACCTCTGGATCATCGATGTTGAGTAATCGCCGCAAGCCACGGGTAATTTGCGGTATAGTACTAGATTTAATCATGTGGATTGGGACTTGCCGGGCTTTGGCCATTTGCCGCAATTTCGCGTGGTTTTTGACGTGCGATCGCAGTGCCAAAATCGCATCAGCACTATCAATATCTTTTGTCAAGACCACCGGTAGATTCAACACCTCTACTACTTGTTCTAATTGACCACGGCTAACACCATAGGGATAAATGTGTAGTGGCAAATCTTCACCATTGGGCCCTGCTAGTTTGCTATCAGCTTCATCAAAGTCACCAAAGTAATTAAAAGATTCATCCAGTAACCGATCAAATTCGTTTTGTCTACTCAGTTTTGGTGGTTCTGTGGTAAGTGGTGGTAATGGTTGCATTTGCCCAGATGATCGCCAGCCGTTTGACTGTCGTGCCGGTAAAAATGATTCTTCTTTGGCGAGAGTTTGGGAACGACCGTTCAAAGGTGTTAACTGACGTGTAATCTTGACTTTGCCACTTTCATCAACGGTTCTCACCTGGGGACTAGGTTGATGCCCTCTGAGTAGACTATCTACTGTATCAGACACACTTTCATGGACTACCCAACGTTGCCGTTCCAGCATTTCTACGGCAATCTCGAAAGTGGGAGGCGCTTTGCGTTCCAATACAGTTTTTTGGCTACCTCTACGTCTTGCTTCATCATCTCCTAATGTCACAGCTTGGATACCACCAACCAAATCCGAAAGGGTGGGGTTTTTGATTAAGTTTTCAATTTGGTTTCCGTGGGCAGTACCTACTAACTGTACACCCCGCTCGGCAATGGTGCGAGCGGCTAAGGCTTCCAGTGCAGTGCCAATTTCATCAATGACAATGACTTCAGGCATATGGTTTTCCACAGCCTCAATCATCACTTGATGTTGTAATTCCGGATGAGCAACTTGCATCCGCCTGGCTTTACCAATTGCTGGATGGGGAACATCACCATCACCAGCGATTTCATTAGAGGTATCAATAATCACCACGCGTTTGTTCAACTCATCCGCCAAAACACGAGCAATTTCCCGTAAGGCAGTGGTTTTACCCACACCCGGCCGTCCCAGCATCAGAATCGATTTACCTGTTTCCACTAAATCGCGAATCATGCCGATGGTTCCAAACACTGCTCGACCGACACGGCAAGTTAAGCCAATAATCTTACCGTTGCGATTACGGATGGCACTGATTCTGTGCAAAGTTTGCTCTATTCCTGCTCGATTATCTCCGCCAAAGTTCCCCACTCGCTGGATGCAATCATCAATGACGTTCTGAGTGACGGGTATTTCACTCAGATACTCGGCTTGATCAGGGAAGCGGGCCTCTGGGCGACGCCCCAGATCTAAAACCACTTCCACTAAACTATCTCGTTGGGGATGCTTCTCTAATATTTGCCGCAGGTCTTGGGGCAAAATATATAACAATTTTTGGAGATCGTCTGTAATCGTCATGCTTATTATGGTGACGTTTTTAGAGATAGCGAATGTGCTTGTATGGACACGAGAGTTTACCCCGTACCCTTACTGCTGTGACTTGAGCTGGGAAACAAGAGAATGGGCAAGTCCAACAGCTTGCCAGAGCAATTCTGGTTCATCTTCTAGGCGGACAGTTGTTTTGACACTGGTGTCATTCACCTCCCTGATTTCTAACTCTTCTAGAATTGGTGACAGCAATACACGGGCGTAACTACCGTAGGCGACTCCGGAAATTGATGGGGGAGTGTGGGGAGTATGAGGAGTATTTTCTCCCCCTACTCCCTCTACTTCTCCATCTCTTCCTCGTAGGAGTCCCATCGCCTTTAACTTGGCAACGGTATAGTTATTAGTGCCGCCTGCTAACTGCACGTATCCCGGTAGATTTGCTGCCAAGACTTTTTGCCCTAATTTGACTGCGGCTGTGGTGGTGCCATCACCAATATCACCACTCATCGGCCGTCCATCGGTTTGCCAAATCAAGGTAATTTTATGGGTCGCGATCGCATCATACAGGGCATGTAGGTAATCAATCATACCCTCTCCATCTGGACAACTAATCGCTACTAACTGCAATTGTTCAACCCAGGGTGAAATTGTTTGCCATAATCGCTGAAATTCTGTCAAACGTCCTATTTGTGTATGAATTTCTATGGCATCTACCCCAGTTGATAAAATTAATGGTGCGATCGCTTCCGGTTTGATCACGTAAGAATTTGTATAAATTTTTTCATATGGACATATAGGAATGCAACGACCACAACCGTAGCACTTTTCGGATATAACTCCCGAAAACAGCTCTGGTTTATTGCTAAACTTTATTGCCTGTGCTGGACAAATTTTTTCACATGGTCTGTGGCAATTTGGAGGACACTCTGTATAATTGATTTTTGCTTTGCGAAAATGCGGATCTTCGCCATCGTTGAGGCTAACCATCAAAAGCGGCAACTTACCTTTTTTGCCAAAGCCTCGTGCTTGTGCATCCTGGGCAAGTTCAGCTGCAACCTGTAGGGCCTCTCTAACTGCGGCAATTACAGCTGGATCGGCAGCCACATCTATACAGTCAGCACCGGCCAGTGTGTAGGCCAATGTTAAACTTCTGACCGCAGGCAGGTGTTGAAAGCTGGCTCCGCAAATGAGCTTGAACCAGTGACCTTCTTTGAGGGATTGTAAAGGGTTGAGGTGATCAGTCACATTATCTATTATGCTATGTGACAGAAAAATGTTGTAGGCATTTGCCTAATTTAATTGGGTTTGTTTGAGAGGAATTTCGATCATAAATTCCGCTCCTTTTCCTAGTGATGAAGCACAAGTGAGTTTTCCTTGATGCTTTTGCACGATAATTTGGTAACTAATCGCCAATCCTAGTCCACTACCTTTGCCTGGTGGCTTGGTAGTGAAAAATGGGTCAAATATTCGCGAAAGCACGGATTCACACACACCAGGACCATTGTCAGCAATACAAATCTTTACAGTATCTGGGGTTGTTAACATTGTGCGAATGTGAATGCTAGGTAATTGGTAATTGGTAATCGGTAATCGGTAATTGCTATTTTGTTGCTCATAATGCTCTTCTAAAGCATCGATCGCATTATTCAACAGATGCATAAAAACTTGGTTGAGTTCACTGACGTAACAAGTCACTAGGGGTAAATTACCATACTCTTTTACTACTTCAATTGCAGGGCGATCTGTTGTTTGTTTGAGTCGGTGTTGCAACATCACCAAAGTACTATCTATACCTTGATGAACATCGACTCGCTTCATTTGCGCTTCATCGAGTCGAGAGAAGTTTTGTAGAGCTTCAACTATAAAACGGATGCGTTCTGCTCCTCTAAACATTGCACCCATGAGATTTTGTTGATCATTGATCAAAAAATTTAAGTCTATTTGCTTGACTATTTCTTGAATTCTTGGAGTGGGATTTGGATATTCCTGCTGATAGACTTCAATGAGATTTACCAAATCCGATACATATTGACTAGCATATTGGAGATTACCATAGATAAAACTGATAGGGTTATTAACTTCATGAGCAATCCCTGCTACCAACTGTCCTAAAGCTGCCATTTTTTCTTGTTGAATCATTTGCACTTGAGAAGCTTTCAAATCATCAAGAGCTTTTTGCAGTAGAGTATTTTTTTCTTGTAACTTATTTTGTAGTAAACATAAATTGAGTTGATTTTCTATTCGCAAGACAACTTCTACTCCATGAAAAGGTTTAGTGATATAATCTACACCACCAACATCAAAAGCTTGAGCTTTGTCTAGAACATCATCGAGAGCACTAATAAAAATAACTGGAATTGGGCGAGTTTTCTCATTAGCTTTTAACTGTCTGCAAACTTCATAGCCATTCATTTCTGGCATGTTAATATCTAATAAAATCACATCTGGTAAAACCATTTGACAAGCAGTAAGTGCCATTTTGCCGCTCAAGGCTTTACGCACTTCATAGCCTTGTGAAGTCAGCATTGCTGACAAAAGACGCAAGTTATCAGGAGTATCGTCAACTACTAAGATATTTGCTTTGTAATCTCTTTGTGGAATCAAATGCATTTTGGGAATATGAATAATTAAACAGGCACAAAGTAAGGTTAAGTGCAATGTAGAGAATATGTTTCCTACGTTTTAGTGTACGCAGTTAACGAGGACTACTTATACATTTAGTTTAAAAAATATATTTTGATCACAAAAACAATTATTTATATTGATTTTGTACGCGCACTACTACTTCTTCAAGTTGGAATGGCTTAGTAATGTAGTCCGCACCGTCCATTTTAATACCTTTAACTTTATCGCTAACCTCATCTAAGACACTGAGAAAAATTATAGGAATACTACAGGTTTGCCAGTTAGCTTTTAAGCGTTGACAAACCTCGTAACCGTTTATATCTGGCATGTTAATATCCAGTAAAATTAAATCAGGTGCTAATGTTTGACAGGCAATTAAACCCATTTGTCCATTTAAAGCTTTACGAACCTGATAACCCTCATCCATAAGAATAGTAGATAACACGCGCAGATTATCCAGCTGGTCGTCAATGATGAGAATGTTGCCTTTAGTGGCAGATACTGACTCTTGACTCATGATGATTTTTTCAAGGTGGTTTGGTATTTACCATTGAGGTGCAGCAGCAATTAAATTCAGAACGGATTCTAAGTCTAGAGCAGTAGAAAATAAATGCCCTTGAGCGAAATCACACTTTAATTTTTTCAATTGAGATAATTGATATTGGGTTTCAATACCTTCAGCTGTTACTTTCATTTCCATTGAATGAGCAATGCCAATAATTGCTGGTACTAAACCCAAATTTTCTTGATTTTCCTGAATAAGTTGAACAAAAGATTTATCAATTTTTAGAGCATTTAAAGGAAATTTATGTAGATAACTTAAAGAGGAATAGCCTGTACCAAAGTCATCCATAACTAATTTAATTTTACGTTCTTGTAATTTATCAAGATTTGTTTTAATATTATCACTTGTATCCATTAGCGAACTTTCTGTAATTTCTAGTTCTAGATTAGTAGGATTGATTTTAGTTATATCAATAATTTTATCAAAAATAGCAATGAAATTTGTTAAGGTAAATAAACGTGGTGAAAGATTGACGCTAATATTGAGATTATTTGTGAAATGAGGATGATTTTGCAAGATTCGCAAAGTCTGACAAGCTGATTCTAGTACCCAAAAATTAATAACATTAATTAAGCCTATTTCTTCTGCTACTGGGATAAACGCAGTAGGATAAACTAATCCTTTTATAGGATGTTGCCAGCGGATCAAAGCTTCAAATCCAGCAAGTTTACCTGTATGTAAGCAAATAATTGGTTGATAATGAACGACAAATTCTTGGCGCTCTAAAGCCCTTCTCAGGTCATTTTCTAATTCTAAAATTTGGATGACTTCCTGATGCATAGCAGGATAAAAAACATGGTATCTACCTTTTCCTAGAGCTTTAGCACGATACATTGCTGTATCGGCATCTCGTAGCACATATTCTGGTTTTTCATAGTTATGATTTCCCCAATTAATACCAATACTCGCGTTAATAAAGACT
This sequence comes from Fischerella major NIES-592, assembly GCF_001904645.1. NCBI lineage: Bacteria > Bacillati > Cyanobacteriota > Cyanophyceae > Nostocales > Hapalosiphonaceae > Fischerella > Fischerella major. Next base: position 56,043 of record NZ_MRCA01000007.1, read on the forward strand.
TCGTACATAGACAATTTAAATGGTAATGATAATTTTTTGAGTATACTTTCAGCTACTTCAATTGCTATATTAATATCGGTAATCTTTTCCAGAAGAATAGCAAATTCATCGCCGCCAAATCTAGCTAAAGTATCAAATGGGCTGAGAGATTCTTGTAAACGACTAGTGATTGCAATTAGTAATTCATCTCCGACTAAATGACCAAGAGAATCATTCACAATTTTGAAGCGATCGCAATCTAAAAACAACACAGCAAAACGATAATTAGATTCTCGCTTGGCGCGATTGAGAGCTTGTTCCAATCGCTTGAGAAATAAAACTCGGTTTGGTATTCCAGTCAGAGAATCGTGTAGTACTATTTCCAACAATTTATTCTGTAACTGCTGGCGTTGATTCATTTCTTGTTGGAGTTTATGCAGAGTCTTTTTGAGTTCCCAAGTGCGTTCTTGTACCCTGTTTTCTAATTCGGCGTTGAGTTTTAATATTTCTAACCGCGCTGTTCTCAACGCCAGTTGGTTTTCTATACGCACTAAAACTTCTTCAAATTCAAAGGGTTTTGTGATATAGTCAACCCCACCTATCTGAAAAGCTTTTACCTTATCAAAAACATCATCTAAGGCGCTGATAAAAATTACAGGAATATCAGCTGTTTGCTGACAAGCTTTCAAACGCCGACAGATTTCATAACCATCAACTTCTGGTATCATGATGTCCAGTAAAATCAAATCCGGTGATAAAGTTTGGCAAGCAGTAAGTGCCATTTGCCAGTTTAAAGTCTTACGAACGCTGTATCCTTTTTTAGTGAGGAGCCAGGATAAAATCCGCAAGTTATCTGGCGTGTCATCTATGATGAGAATATCTTTTTTATCTGATTGTAACCGTTCGTAATTCATCCTGCACTTGGTCTGCGATCGCAAACTTTATCTTGTGATTTAACTACACTGTAAACGCATAGGTGTATTTAGCATATCTTTTCATCATGAGTGAGTTAGTGCTGGAAATCACTTGAATGCACTGATTATTGTTGATTCTTATCTTACCTCTCAATAAAGCTTATTTATAAGACTTCAGTTTACTTAGATTAGAAGTATTAGTCTTTTGAACATACTTTACAGAAAAAAGGTAAAATCATTCACTTTTTTAATATTCATCTTTAAAAAGATATATCTTGCATGATTCTCAATTAGCCCTATGTTCCGCCTGAGAATAAATTATCTGGCTAATAGCATTAGTCCGTTTCAACGGACTCAAATATTGTTTGAGTCAGATTTATCTGACTTTAGTTATGAGCTTTTGAAATTTATTTCTTGGCGGGCTGAAAAGTTGGTGCAAGATATAAGAAGTGAACAAACACCGATGCACACCGATGCACACAGATAGATTTTGGTGATTGGCAATTACTGATTGCTGTTTTTTACTAATTACCAATTACCAAAATTTTATTTTTCCAAAATTTCTACTTCATCACCAAGTTTTAAATTGTTGTCTACAGAAGAAGATCATAATCGCGTATTTACACTTAATCTATAAAAGTGATTAAAATGGGATGAAACCACCCAACTGGGTAATGTTTGTTGTCGCTTTGCGACAAATACTTTCTGAAAATTTTTATAAACTTCGGTTGGTTAGTAGTTAGTAGTTGGTGGTTAGTGGTTGGTGGTTAGTGGTTAGTAGTTAGTTAATGATCTACCACTCCCCACACTCCCTACCTACGGATACAATGGTGATTTATCGATACCACCAATATTATTTAGGGGCCAAAAACGAATTACGGCACGACCAATAATATTTTCTCTAGGAACAACACCCCAGCAGCGACTATCATAACTGCTGTTACGGTTGTCACCTAATACTAAATAGGAATCGGGAGGTATAGTTACCGATTTAGCAAGAAAAGGCGGTTGTGGCCCAGAAGTACAAACATTGACTACTGTCTGCTGCGAAGGAGAAAGATACGTGTTTTCTGGGAGGGGCTGGTTATTAATATATACCTTGCCATTTTTGAGTGCTACTTGTTCTCCTGGCAAAGCAATAATACGCTTAATAAAAGCGTCTTGGTAGTCTTCTTTTTGTAGCTCTTTTGTGGGTGAAAATACTACAATATCTCCCCTTTGGGGATTAGAAAATTTATAACTTAACTTATCAACAATAATTTTATCTGCTTCCCATTGATTAGGTGAACCATGTAGCGTTGGTTCCATTGATCCGGATGGAATCCAACGGGCTTCGGCTACAAAGGTACGAATACCCAAAGCCAATACAATACTTAATACAATTGTTCTACCTAGTTCTGCTATCCAGGAACTGTCAGGTTTTTGAGTCGAGTTGTTGTTATCAGTCACTTGATTTTGCATGAAATTAATTGACTAATGGTCCAAAAAACAATTTCTATTTTGTCAGTTTAAAGATGGTATATCTGTTGATCTTAACCGTACTAAGTAAGTCTTTTGAGTTACTTTGTCCTATTGATAAGTTTGAAATGGAAGCTGGAGATAAAAACTCAGGAGTTTAGGTAGTTCATAAATGAATTAATTATTCATTCATGATTAAAAAATAAACTTGTTTGTGACCAGTAACAAAAATTAACGGCTAACAACCTCATTCAGTTTAACCTAAAGGGACAGTACTTGCTCATTAGGGGTATAAGGGAATAGGGGTGTAAGGGTATAGGTGAAGTCCACATAACTTGTGTTATTCATGATTTTATTTTTTTCCTTACACCCTTACTCACCTACACACGGCTCCTAAAGGGAGCTTAGTTAAAAATCGCTCTTGCTTTAACGGTTGAACATCCATGTCATCTTCCACTAGTTTACTAATTCGGCGCGCTCGGATAATCTTACCCGATGGAGAATTCATGATTGGGGATGTGCTGACGCGCGATCGCTTCATCGTCGAAGTTGCGCCAGAAATATCCACAGATCAAACATCAGTTAGAGAAATTGACGCAGAAGGGTTAACTTTGTTGCCAGGAGTCATTGATCCACAGGTACACTTTCGTGAACCGGGGCTGGAACACAAAGAGGATTTGTTTACTGCGACTTGTGCGTGTGCTAAAGGCGGAGTCACCTCTTTTTTGGAAATGCCAAATACACGTCCCCTGACAACTACCCAGCAAGCACTTGATGATAAATTGCAACGCGCCCAGAATAAATGCCTAGTTAACTATGGGTTTTTTATTGGCGCAACAGCAGAAAACCTACCGGACTTGCTGTTGGCAAATCCTACTCCAGGGATCAAAATTTTTATGGGATCGATGCATGGTCAGCTGCTTGTAGATCAGCAAGAGGTTTTGGAGGCGATATTTGCTAAAGGAAAACGCTTAATTGCCGTCCACGCCGAAGATCAAGCCAGAATTAACCAAAGACGCCAAGAATTTGCTGGTATTCATGATGTTGCTGTTCATTCTCAAATCCAAGATAATCAGGCGGCACTCTTAGCAACACAGCAGGTATTAAAATTGTCAGAAAAATACCAGCGTCGTCTGCACATTCTACATATGTCTACGGCTGAGGAAGCAGAGTTACTGCGTCAACACAAACCAAGTTGGGTGACAGCAGAAGTCACACCACAACATTTATTTCTGAATACTAGTGCCTATGAAAAAATTGGCACATTAGCCCAGATGAATCCACCTTTGCGATCGCCCCACGATAACGAAGTACTCTGGCAAGCTTTGCACGATGGCGTGATTGATTTTATTGCCACCGATCACGCACCCCACACCTTAGAAGAAAAAGCGCAACCTTACCCCAATAGCCCCTCAGGAATGCCAGGGGTAGAAACTTCTTTACCTTTAATGTTAACAGCTACAGCCCAAGGGCGATGTACTGTTACCCAAGTTGTCAATTGGATGTCTACTGCTGTTGCCAAAGCCTACGGTATTGCCAACAAAGGAGCGATCGCACCTGGTTATGATGCTGATTTGGTGCTTGTAGATTTGCAAACCTATCGCCCAGTTTTGCGCGAAGAAATCTTAAGTAAATGTGGTTGGAGTCCTTTTGAAGGTTGGAATCTCACCGGATGGCCTGCTTACACCATTGTCGGTGGTGAGCTTGTTTATGAAAAAGGCAAACTGCATACACAAGTACGCGGACAAGCCTTAACATTTACGTGAGTTCGATAAATATTATTAGACTAAACAATTAACTCGCCCGCAAGTTAACTGCGGGCTAATAACCTAAGTCTACTTTAAGTAGACTGAATATAATGGTCAATGGTCAATAGTCCATTGTCCATTGTCAAAAGTTTTCACAAACAAAAAATTATTTATATAGTTTGTCATGCTGTGAGCGCGGCTTCTCTTGTTGCAAATACCTACACACACCAAAGAGAGCGGATAAGGAGGACAAGCCAGACAAGCAAGAAAAAGCTTTGTTAGCATCATCTTAGTATTAGTGTTGCCAAATACTCGCAACAGTTTATAAATTATTGCAGGAAAGGCTATGACTACAACGCTAGCAACGCCCTATTCCATTGAGTCTTTACTAGGCGAAGAAGCAGAAGACTTACTGACTTACAAAGCTAAAGTTGCTAAAGATTTATTGCATTTACCAGGCCCCGACTTTGTAGATCGAGTATGGATAAATAGCGATCGCAATCCTCAAGTCTTGCGTAATCTGCAAACATTGTACTCTACCGGCAGACTTGCTGATACTGGTTATCTTTCCATATTGCCAGTAGACCAAGGGATTGAACACTCAGCAGGTGCATCGTTTGCACCCAACCCGATTTACTTTGACCCAGAAAATATTATTAGACTAGCGATCGCCGCTGGTTGTAATGCTGTAGCTACAACTTTAGGAGTTTTGGGTGCAGTTTCACGCAAATATGCTCACAAAATTCCTTTTATTGTCAAACTCAACCACAACGAACTCTTAACTTATCCCAATCAATTTGACCAGATTATGTTCGCTTCTGTCGAACAAGCTTGGAATTTGGGTGCTGTAGCAGTGGGTGCGACAATTTATTTTGGCTCAGAAAACTCTACCAGACAAATTCAGGAAGTCAGCCTTGCTTTTAAACGTGCCCATGAATTGGGAATGGTGACAATTCTGTGGTGCTACCTACGTAATAGTGCTTTTAAGCAAGACCAAGACTATCACCTGGCTGCTGACCTGACAGGACAAGCGAATCATTTAGGTGTCACGATTGAAGCTGACATCATTAAACAAAAGCTACCAGAAAATAACAATGGTTATGCAGCAGTAGCTCAAGCAACAGGTAAGAGTTACGGTAAAACCGACAAACGAGTTTACACAGACTTGACCACAGACCACCCTATAGATTTAACTCGTTACCAAGTCCTGAATTGTTACTGCGGGCGTGCAGGTTTAATTAATTCTGGTGGTGCATCAGGTAAAAATGACTTTGCAGAAGCAGTTCGCACCGCAGTCATTAACAAACGCGCTGGCGGTACAGGCTTAATTTCTGGACGCAAAACATTCCAACGTCCTTTCGAGGAAGGTGTGCAATTATTCCACGCCATCCAAGATGTTTATTTATCTGATGCAGTGACAATTGCTTGAGCGGGATCGGGGAGAGTGTGGGGAGTGTGTAGACGCAACAGCGGCTTCCCGTAAGGGTGGAGTGTCAGGAGTAACAATGCTCTCTATATTGTCCCCCTTGTCTTACTTGTCCCCTTTCCCTGATTCCCTACTTCTGGGATATTCTGGAAGAGGTGAGAATTGGCTGAGTGACGATGAAGCTGGCAGGAAGAGTAAGTCAAGTAACGCCTTCTATAACTTTAGCGATCGCAGCGAAAGCAAAAGCAATGAAGGGCGAAGGTATAGATGTTTGTAGTTTTAGCGCTGGTGAACCGGATTTTGACACCCCAGCACATATTAAAGCTGCTGCTCAAAAAGCGTTGGATGAAGGTAAAACTAAGTATGGACCTGCTGCTGGAGAGCCAAAATTAAGAGAAGCGATCGCCCGCAAGCTGCAAAATGATAATGGTCTTGCTTATAAAGCAGAAAATGTCATCGTCACTAATGGCGGTAAGCATTCTTTGTTCAATTTAATGCTAGCAGCGATCGAACCAGGTGATGAGGTGATTATCCCTGCTCCCTACTGGTTAAGCTACCCGGAAATGGTGACTTTGGCGGGTGGTATTTCCGTAATTGTCCCTACAGATGCAACAACAGGATATAAAATTAGGCCAGAGCAATTACGAAAATCTCTCACACCCAAGACCAAGTTATTTATCCTCAACTCGCCATCTAATCCTACGGGTATGGTGTACACGCCGGAGGAAATCAAAGCCTTGGCGGAAGTAGTAGTTGAAGCAGATATCTTTGTTGTCTCCGACGAGATTTACGAAAAAATTCTCTACGATGGTGCAACTCACCTCTGTATTGGTTCCCTGGGAGAAGAAATATTTGCCCGCACGATTGTCAGTAATGGTTTTGCCAAGGGTTACTCGATGACGGGATGGCGTATCGGTTATTTGGCAGGGCCAATAGATGTAATCAAAGCCACAAGTACTATCCAAAGCCATAGTACTTCAAATGTATGCACCTTTGCTCAGTATGGTGCGATCGCAGCTTTGGAAAGTTCGCAAGACTGTGTAGAACAAATGCGCCAAGCTTTTGCTAAACGCCGTCAGGTAATGCTAGAGCGACTCAACGCTATCCCTGGTTTGACTTGTCCTAAACCAGACGGTGCATTTTATCTGTTTCCTGATATCAGCAAAACCGGACTGAAATCTCTGCAATTTTGTGACGCTTTACTAGAAGAGGAACAAGTAGCAGCCATTCCTGGGATAGCTTTTGGTGCAGATGACAACATTCGCCTATCCTATGCTACAGATATGGCAACAATTGAAAAGGGGATGGATAGGTTAGAGAAGTTTGTCAAGTCGCGGATTTAGTGAGTGAGAAACAACACACAGATCCCCGACTTCTTAGAGAAGTCGGGGATCTTATCTTTACTGATAACTGATAACTGATTATCGCGCTATGATGCTAAGACAGGGGCGTCAACCTTCGTAATTGTTTGGGGTAAGATGGTGCGTATTGGTGTAATCGGTGGCGGACAACTCGCCTGGATGATGGGCAGTGCAGCAAAAAAATTAGGCATAGAATTGGTGGTACAAACCCCCAGCCCTTATGATCCTGCTGTAGCGATCGCTCATGAGACTATTTTCGCTCCAGTCAACGATGCCGCAGCTACAAAAGTTTTAGCTACTAAATGCGATATCATTACTTTTGAAAATGAATTTGTTGATATCGAAGCTTTATCGATTTTAGCAGAGCAAGGTGTTTGTTTTCGTCCACCCCTACAAGCATTAGTTCCAGTTCTAGATAAATATCATCAACGCTGTTATTTACGCGATTTAGGTTTACCAGTTCCCCATTTTTTCGATATTAAAGGGATCTGGAGACAAGACTCACCAACAGAAAATAAACAGTTAACTATTGAAAGTCAAGAGTTAGGAATAGAAAGCGAAAATCTTCATAATTATTCACTTCAAAGTAAATTAAAGTTTCCGATAGTTTTAAAAACCCGTCGTCACGGTTATGATGGTCAGGGTACTTTTGTTATTCAAGATATCCAAACTCTTCAGCAAAAATTAGAATCTGCCAATAATCTAGCTTTTTTATTAGAAGAATTTATCCCTTTTGAGCGAGAACTAGCAGTAATTGCAGCCCGTTCTGTGGATGGTAAAGTAGTAATTTACCCAATTGTAGAAACCCAACAAGAAGAACAAGTATGTCGGCGAGTGATTGCACCAGCGAAGATTCCATCACATATCCAAAAAGAAATTGAGAATATTTCCCATACACTCCTTAATAGCCTCAAAACAGTGGGAGTTTTTGGGATTGAATTATTTCTTAGTGCTGATGACAAAGTGCTAGTAAACGAGATAGCACCTCGCACTCACAATTCTGGACATTTTTCCCTTGATGCCTGTGAAACTTCCCAATTTGAGCAGCACTTAAGGGCTGTTTCTGGTTTACCTTTGGGCAATCCTAATTTAACTTGCCCATGTGCTATTATGATAAATTTGTTGGGCTACGAAATATCAACAGACGACTATATTACTAAACGCCAAAAAATAAAACAAATTCCCCGAAGTTACGTCCATTGGTACGGCAAAACAGAATCTCGTCCAGGGCGAAAATTAGGTCATGTCACCGTTTTGTTAAATGATCAAAATCCAGATGAAGCAATGGCGATCGCCCGCAATATAGAAAATATTTGGTACGCCAATTAAATCGGCAAAAAAATCTCATTAGGCATACACAAAATCATTTTTAAAAGCTATAATCAATTCATAGCACTGCGACGTTGGTGACTGCCAACAAGTTTTGTGATCTATGACTTGTAAAAGTAAGGGAACCGAGCATTTTTCGTGGCAGTAGACCGGGCTTGTACCCGGAAACTTTAAACGGAAAACATGGTACCCACCTGGTTTTCTCCAGGTCAAAAACTTAGGTAAAACGGCGTTGCGGTGAACAAAAATCAAGGCTCCTTAAGTCTAATTAGACTAAGGAGCTTTAATTATTTCAGAAGGTAAAAAGACCAAGAATTTTAACTTTTCAAAATCACAGCAACTAATAATATAGCATTCCTAAATTATTCGTGAACAACAAGATAGAAAATGTATGAGAAGTAAAGACGTAGGTAGCATTGCTAGGTCTACAAACTACGTCTACAAAAATGTATGCAAACATAATTCATCACCAAATTCACCAACGCTTTATTTTAGGGGTTTTTCTCCTGCCCTCTGCCTCCAACATAGCTGCCTTTCCAAAAATATGTATCAATTGATTCTAATTTGTGTTCACACAAGAGTTAGGATTGCAAGATTGCGATAAATTGTGATTAAATCTCTCAAAATATTGTTACAAAAACCCATAATTACCGTGTTTCCAACCTCGGTCCTTACACTAGATAATGGTTTAACCTTTATCCATCAAGAAATTCCCGACACTCCTGTGGTTGTGGCGGATGTTTGGGTACGTGCAGGTACTAGACTTGAACCAAGCCCTTGGTTTGGCATGGCTCACTTTTTAGAACACATGATATTTAAAGGAACCGCAAACCTGCCACCAGGAGTATTTGACCAAAAAATTGAAAACAGGGGTGGGGTAGTTAACGCGGCTACTAGTTATGATTATGCCCATTACTCTATTACTACAGCTGTTGCTTTTATTGAAGAGACTCTTCCTTACTTAGCAGAACTATTGCAGAATGCGGCGATTCCCGAAGATGAATTTAACCGCGAACGAGATGTGGTGTTAGAAGAGATTCGCTCTTGCCAAGATGATCCTGATTGGATAGGATTTCAAGCACTACTCCAGAGTATTTATCAGCACCATCCCTACGGACGTTCGGTGCTGGGTACAGAACGAGAACTGATGCAGCACTCACCAGAGGATATGCGCTGCTTTCACCGCACTTATTACCAACCCGAAAATATCACGGTGGTAATCGTTGGCGGAATCAGCCAGGAAGTAGCTCTAGAATTAGTTAGTTGTAAGTTTAACAGTTTTGGCGATCGCTGTTGTGAGTGTCCACCCACAGAGGAAGTAGCAAGACCAATCATCGCCGGAATTCGCCGTCAACAATTAGAGTTACCCCGCTTAGAACAAGCGCGATTGTTGATGGCGTGGACTGGACCAGGAGTCGAACAACTCCGCAGCGCTTACGGATTGGATTTACTCTCAGTTTTACTAGCAGAAGGGCGGACATCACGCTTAGTCCGGGACTTGCGGGAAGAACAACAATTAGTGCAGGGTATATGCAGTAATTTCTCCCTGCAAAAAGATGCAAGTTTATTTACGATTACTGCTTGGTTAGAACCAGAAAATCTGGAACGTGTCGAGTCCTTAATTCGTCTACACCTAGAGGATTTACTAACTAATGGTATTTCCCCCCAGGAACTAACTCGCTGTCAACGCCTGTTATGTAATGATTTTGCCTTCTCCACAGAAACGCCCAATCAACTAGCAGGACTGTATGGATATTACAACACCATTGCCAAAGTAGAATTAGCGATGATATATCCAGAAAAAATCCAGTCTTATGATGCCCAACAGCTGCAAAAATTAGCACAAGAGTATCTTTCACCCAATCATTACGCAGTTACTGTATTAAAACCTTGTTAGGTGTTAGTTGTTAGTTTTTTGGAACAACTACCAACCACCAACCACCAACCACCAACAACGAACCATCCAGAAATGACCACTTCCCTCAAAAAATCCCACATTCACCGTACCGTCTTAGATAATGGCATAGTATTACTCCTGACAGAAAATCCCACAGCAGATATCATTGCAGCGCGGATTTTTATTCGTGCTGGTAGTTGTTACGAAAACCGGGAACAAGCAGGATTGGCACATTTGCTGTCTGCGGTATTAACAAAAGGATGTGAGGGACTTTCCAGCTTGCAAATCGCTGAACAAGTGGAGTCTATAGGGGCTAATTTAAGTACAGATACAGCTGCTGATTATTTTCAGCTGTCTTTGAAAACAGTCACGGCAGATTTTGTTGATATTTTGACACTAGCAGCAAAGATATTGCGATCGCCTACTTTTCCAGAAGCAGAAGTCGAACTAGAACGACGCATCGCCCTGCAAGATATTCGTTCTCAAAAAGAACATCCCTTCACTGTCGCTTTTGATCAACTACGCCAAGTGATGTACCAAGATCATCCCTATGCTATGTCAGCATTGGGGAATGAATCGACCATGAGTCGCATCACCCGTGCGGATTTAGTCCAGTTTCACCAAACTTATTTTCGTCCAGATAATCTGGTGATTAGTATTGCCGGTCGTCTCACTTTAGATGATGCTGTTGCAGTAGTAGAAAAAGTATTTGGTGATTGGCAACCACCTGCTAAGCCATTGCCCACACTGAATTTACCAAATCTCACCGTCCAGCCGGAATGCGTAATTATACCCCAACAGACACAACAATCAATCGTCATGCTGGGTTACATGGCTACAGCAGTCAATTCCCCTGACTACGCCGCTTTGAAGTTATTATCTACATACTTGGGCAATGGACTTTCCAGTCGGTTATTTGTGGAACTGCGAGAAAAGCGGGGCTTAGCTTATGAAGTCTCCGCCTTCTACCCCACACGGCTTTTTCCAGCCACATTTGTAGTGTATATGGGAACGGCTCCTGAAAATACTCAAATTGCCCTGTCTGGATTGCAAGCAGAAGTAGACCTACTTTATACCAGTCCACTTACAGAAGTAGCACTACAAGCAGCAAAAAATAAAATTTTAGGACAATACGCTTTAGGCAAGCAAACTAATGGACAACTAGCCCAAATATATGGCTGGTATGAAATTTTGGGACTGGGAATTGAATTTGATCAAAAATTCCAGGAACTGATTACCAATGTTAACGCTGAGGATGCAATGACAGTAGCTTCTCGGTATTTACAGAAACCTTACGTATCTTTGGTTGGTCAAGAAGCAGCAGTTAAAAATGCAGTTATTTAGTAGCACATATCAATCATATCAATATTTTTTCTCTTGCATTTTATCGCCTTTTGCCTTATAGAGTATTACCATGAACTTTACCGGGGGCAGAGTTCCATGACAGCCAGATTCTTTGGCTACTTAAGTTCGCTCAACCAGCTTGGAAAATGCTGTTTACCTAAACAGAAGCAGGGGCATAAATTGTTAATAGGAATCAAATTACTGCTATTTTCCTGTGCACCTGTTCTATTTGCCTCCTCTGTTGTACCAGTAGGTGCAACACCACTAGAAATTGCCCAAATCACCCAAGTCAGCATCAATCGTCCTAACTTGCAACTAGGTAGTCAAGGACAACCTGTATCGGAACTACAAGCAGCACTCAAACTTTTAGGCTACTACACAGGAGCAGTAGACGGAAATTATAACCAAGCAACAGCCAAAGCAGTTTCCCAGTTTCAACAAGCTGCTGGCTTAAATCCCAATGGTATTGTTGATGCTATTACTTGGCAAAGACTTTTTCCTGGTGAAGCGATCGCATCGTCCACTGCTTCTACCACTTCTATCGCTAACTCAGCCAGTAACTTTCCGGTTCCAACTCAAATTCTCAACAACTCCACAACTACTACCACTCAGACTGCGAATAATTCCACAGCAACTACAACTCAGATTGCGAATAATTCTACAGTACTCACTACCACTCCCGAACCAAAACCTGCAACACCACCTAAACAAACTACATCTACTAATTCTCAGAAGAAAACTGTTACCCAATCATCATCTACTCGCAGTCAACCAAACACCCGTACCCAGTCTACTAAACGCACTCAACCAAACACCCGTACCCAGTCTACTAAACGCACTCAACCAACTCCACGTTTTGAGAAGATTCCTGGTGTGCAATACACTTCTAAAGGATACCCCATCTTACGACTAGGCATGAGTAATGTTGAAGTCAGAAGATTACAAATGAGACTGCGAAAACTCGGCTACCTTGAAAGTGCTGCGGATGGGGACTTTGGCGAAGCAACTGAAGCAGCAGTTAAAGCTGTGCAAAGACGCTATGGTATTGAACCTGATGGTGTCGTAGGTGGCGAAACTTGGGAAATTCTGCTACGGCGACGTTAATTTTTCTAACCCTAGTCTATCACTCAAGATGAATGATTCTAGTCACGAAACCAACAATGCTGATGTAGTGATTCCTAAACCTTTCAAAAATAATTAAGATGAAAACATTGTTGATCACCAAATGAGAATTATTGGTCGTACAGCAGGATAATAACACCATGATTCTGAGTTATATAAAAGAGTCTATACTTAAAAATAGACTCTTTTTTTGTTCATTATTTTCAATAATCAAGATCCTCGATTTACTCAAAGAAGTCGAGAACCGTGTCAAATTATAGATATGATTAGTTATCAGTATTTCGATACAAATTTAATTTTTACTCGCTAAAAAATAGCAACATGTTCATAGTAAAGCTTTTACATTTACCTTTCTATTTTGAAGCAACTAGAGCTGCTTACTAAGTATGATTTTAGAAATATCCAAAAGAGAACAGACAAATCAAAATTAAACAGGTCATGAAAAACTTTTTATTAACTTGGCTTGGTACAGCAATTGCATTGCTAATAACAGCTAATATTCTTCAATATTTTGATATTGGCTTTAAGGTAGATAGTTTTGTTACAGCCTTGATTGCTGCTATATTCATAGGGATAGTCAATGCTTTTATTCGTCCAATATTGAGAATTCTAGCCTTTCCCATCACTTTGCTCACCTTTGGTTTATTTGCCTTTGTCATCAATGCATTTGCTTTATGGCTAGCAAGTTTTCTCACTCCCAGTTATGGTTTTGTCATTGAAGGACCTATAGCAGCTTTATTAGGTTCAATTGTGTTATCAATAGTCTCTAGTGTAATCAATTATTTCTTGAGAGTAGTTGAGTAATTGTCATTGGTGATTTGTCATTGGTTAGTGGTTGATTATTGACTACTCCACCCTACGGGTACTCTACCTTGAAGCCGATGAGCGCGTCTACAGACTCCTCACAACTTCCTATCTTTCACTTGAGCAATAGCTACCGTCACCATACCTTTTTGATCTTTGATCACAGGACGAAAAATTTGTTTGGGAACTAACAGACTTTTACGCTCAGCTGCACATAAAGCAGCAGCTTCAGCAACACTAGGAGTTGCTATGTATTGATCAATCAATTGGGAAGGATTGGGAACACAAACTGTGCGGAGAATTTCAGCACAGAAGGTTTTTAAAAGCCAATTTCGTTCCCGACAAAGCTCCACTAAGCCAACTTCATCAGCTTTAGTGTCAATAGTAGCAAGGCCTGCGATCGCACTTTGGGAAAGTTGATGTTCTCTAAACACATGTGCAATTGCTACTTCTATCAACTCTCGTGAAGTTCCTTTCTGACAACCAACTCCTAGCCACAAATTTTTTGAACGGAGAGAAAATTCTGCTAACAGCAACTTAGATAGCCTAACGATTACAAACTAGGACGACGTAACCAGTTAATAATTTTCTCACGCCATAATCGCGGACTATCTTCCGGGCGAAACTTTGTGTCAAACATGGAAAGTAAAAGAGGTAAGCCTCCTACTTTAGCACTCATGAGCAAATGCATCGCAAGTGCAAACACTACTACTAACCAAGCTATTAAATGTATATAATACCAGATATGGTTTACCTCTCCCCTTGGTAGCCAATTTTCATCTTGAAACTTACCTGAAATGACAGCAAATAGGGCTGCTAATAACATCGCAGTATTGGCAAGACGTTGTAACGTGTACCACCAAATCGGTTTACCTACTAAAGTCAATTGCTGTAAAGAATTCTTTTGTAATAAACGACTTCTACCAGCTTTCAAACAATAAACAATAAATATTGGTAGAGCAACAAAAAAGATCAAAAATCCAAAAGTACCATGTATATCAATTAAATTTCGATTAGCTTGTGTGAAACCAAATCCGCCAAATCTGCGATCCCAACTGTCATAAACCAAAAATCCTGTAATAGCTGCACCAATAATCAATAAAGCAGTGATAGAGTGAAGTATTCGTAACAGCAAAGGCTGGTATGGCTGAGAATGAGGCATGACCCAAGTTTGTTACATGACTTCTACATTATTTATTTTACTTCAAAAATACATAGCAATACATAGACCTGCCTGCAAGTAAACTGTGGGCTAAGAGCCTAAATCTACTGGAAGTAGACTGAATATAAGGGTTTTAAATTAAACTTTCAATATACTTAGTCCCTGTTGCCCGTCGCCTGTTAAGAGTTATATCTTACAATTTCAATCTGTTTGCTTGTTGCCTAGTAATAACTTGAGAATCCTGATTTAATGATTGCTGTGGTAACTGCTGAGGAGTCTCAATAGCAGTTTGGGGAGTACCTTTGATAGCTCCTCGATAAATCAGCGCCCCTACCGTTTCTAAGTGAAAACCCCAGCCTTTTGGTAAATTTTCATCACCATCTTTTTGTCCTAAATCTACATAAATTCGCGGTGGAACAAAATACTTTAATTCACTATCGCCTACCAAATTATCTGCTTTTTCAATAATGGCATCAAAAGTACTATCAAACTCTGCTTCACTATCGTAATCTTGTTGTAAATGTGCTTTTACATCCTCCATAAATTGGCGAATCGCGGGTATTCTCGGATCATCCTGAGGTTGAGGAATAGGTGCGGGACTCGGTTGGGGAGAAGTGTTAGGAGTATAATTTGCAGCTTTCTTTGCAGAAGTGGGGGGATTTGCAGGTACTGGTGCAGGTATTGGTACTGGAGGTGTGGGTACAGGTTGGGGATTAGGGATACCAATACCTAATTGTCTGATAATCAAAGGTTCTAGATATCCAAACAGTTTGACTTGTGCTTGGACAATTTTTGAATTATTTAACGCATTGCTGCGGGGAAGCAAAGTACGGAAGGCACGCCGCAGTACCTGAGATAATTTAAAAGGTGGAAAGGGAATACTATTAGGATCAATGGTTTGTCCATGCTTTGCCATTAGCACATCTAAGGGTGGTAAATCAGCTGGTACTAGTGGCATCTGAATATTAAAAGCTTTGAATTGTGCGTTATCGCTTTTGAAACTGAGAGTATTTTCACGTCTACTATTTTGATGTTCTTGGAGTTTAAGTATCTCCAATGCCTTCGCCTCATCACCATCCAACAGCAAAGTTAAACCCTGCTTGTTAAAAGGGTAAACTGGTGTATTCAAGCTGATATAAATAAACTCTGCACAATAAGCTGTATTTTCTGGACGGCTAAAGAACTCTAGTGCTTCTGGGAAACCAAGACTAGCCAAAGCGCAGTTTTGTAAAAACTCTTTGAGTGTAGGGCGATCGCAAACACGCGTAGGATCACCACCATTAAAATCATTCGCCGCAAATTGCACAAATGGGTTAATTAATGCCATCCAACAGATGATACTGTCAGTATAACCACGAGATTGTTCGCGAGTGACAAACTCAGGAAACACTAAACGCTGGGCAACAGCCAAAAAGCCATCGCTGCCATACATCCCATTGTGATAACTATCTGGTTCGTTGAAGCTGGCAAAAATCTTCTCCCCAGTAAACCTCTGGGCTGGTATGATTGCGCCAGAATGATGTCCCTCATTTTTAATAAAAATCTCCATCAACTCATACTGTTCCTGATCATTAGGAGGCCAGCGCAAGTCAATAACTCTACCGTAGCGATCCTTATTATATTGATAAGTACAAACTAAAAGACCCTATTTATCTATAAACTTGAGAATATCTTCGTATCCAGAGACTGTATTACCTTGAGCATCTGACACTTGTGGTTGATCAGAAATACCAATAAATCCCGGAACCTTAATAGTTTCTGCATTTAGTAGAGTTTCATCATCCACAACAACCATCTTGTGAAATAATCGCTTAATATCCTTGATTGGTAAACTTCCTTGATCGTCCGGCCCTTTAATAGCATTGAAAATATTTAAATCTACTTCTTCAGGCGATCGCAAAGGTAAATGATCATTATTTTCCAGTAAAGTCTTACTTTCGCTCATTGTGATTAGTTATTAATCTTTTGGTGTACATTTTTACATGCACCCAACAGATAGTCTAAATTTTTACTTTTTTTCAATATTTTGTATTTACAATATTTAAGTCGCCAACATGCACTGTCCAATACCACAACATATAAAAACTATTTGTGTCTTGGTGTCTTAGTGGTTTAAAACTCTTAGCACCAAAGCACAAAGTCACTGGACATTATTAAACGTAATATCTTCTGCCCTCTGCCTTCTATTTACTCCACCGCCCCCGCCGCCCGCAACAGCCGTGCTACATCTTGATATTCATTAAACTCTGCTAGCATCAAAGCTGTATAGCCGCCTTGATTTTTTAAATTCACGTCTGCACCTGCTTGTAGTAATAATTGCACAGCTTTTGTGTAGCCCCGGGAAGTTGCCCACATTAAAGCTGTTGCTCCAGCTGAGTCTTGCAAATTCACATCTGCACCCTTGGCTAATAGCTGCTGGATGATGCTGATGCGATCGCGTTCTGCTGCTTTGATCAACGGTGTTTTACCATCATCTGCTGAGATATTGACATTAGCACCAAACTCTAACAACACCTGCACTGTTTGAGTGTGTCCCTGGGTAACTGCCAGTGTCAAAGGCACTTCCCCAAAGTTTCTGACATTCACATCTGCCCCATGCCGTAGTAGCATTTCCACAATTTGGCTATATCCCTGTAATGCAGCTACTAGTAAAGGTGTATCGCCCAGGTTGTTTCTGATTTGGACATTCGTACCACGACTAAGTAATAATTCGACTACATCGGTATAACCTTCTACAACTGCAAGGTGTAGGGCGGTTTCCCCATCTTGATCTTGGACATTAATATCAGCGCCTGCATCTAGTAAACAGGCTGCGATCGCACAATGTCCAGCTGCCGCTGCTGCTGATAGGGCTGTGCTGCGAGCACGATTTTGCAATTTGACATCAGCCCCCGCCGCCAATAATGCTTGTACAATGGGCAAATGTCCCAAGTCTGCTGCCAGCATCAACGGGGTTTCGCCTTCTTCATCCTGGGCATTAATATCTGCACTGACTGCTACTATTGCTTGCACAACAGCAACGTGTCCTTGCTTGAGTGCTAATTTCAAAGCAGTATCATCATCTTTATCTTTGACATTGACATCTGCACCAGCAGCCAGTAAGACTTGTACCACCTCAGCATGGCCTTTAAGTGCTGCTGCCATCAAAGCCGTACTACCATCCTCATTAGTGGCATTGACATCTGCACCTCTGGATACTAAAAGTCGCACAATGTCAATACTCTTAGCACTCGCAGCCAACATCAAAGCTGTTAAACCGTAGCGCCTTCTGCGTAAATTAACATTCGCCCCAGCATCCAAAAGCGATCGCGCAATTTCTGTATAGCCAAAATTAGCAGCAAACATTAACGCCGTCGTACCTTCGCGATCTGTCACATCAGGACTGGCGCCGCTAGCCAGTAGCGCTTGTACTTGCCTAATATCACCAGTTTTAACAGCCTTTAACAATGAAGCGTCATTAGTCATTAGTCATTTGTCATTGGTCATTAGTCAATAGTCCATCGTCAAGAGTCAAGAGTCAATGGTCAATGGTCAATTGTCCATTGTTGGTTGTTGTAGAGAGGTGCCATGGCACGTCTCTACAGTGGTTAGTAGTTAGTGGTTAGTAGTTATTGGTTTAATACTCCTCCTTGTCCCCCGTGTCCCCCTTGTCCCCTTATCCTCCTTGTCTCCCCAATCCCCATCACCTCACCGCCCCAATTTAAGGTTATGCTAATTTTTATGAAGATTTAAGAATAGGGGCTAAGGCAATGAATCTGGAACTATCACCATCGGTAAAATACTGGTCGCAATTCTTTCACCCCATCATGATGTGGGCATTATTACTAATATCTGTATATGCTGCTTACTTGGGTCTGCAAGTGCAGCGCACGAGAAATGCCCAGGGTGAACAAAAGAAAGAACTGATTAAAGGCAGATATAACGTTAGACATTATCAAATTGGATCTGTTTTATTGGCATTTATGGTGGCGGGCTCTATTGGTGGGATGGCTGTAACCTACATTAATAATGGTAAGTTGTTCGTTGGGCCACACCTGCTAGCAGGTTTGGGCATGACCACCATTATTGCCTTTTCTGCTGCTTTATCTCCCTATATGCAAAAAGGGGCAAATTGGGCCCGTGTCACTCATATTTTGCTAAATTTTACCCTTTTAGGTCTGTTTACTTGGCAAGCTATCACAGGTATGCAAATTGTGCAAAAAATTCTGACTAATGCTTAGTCAGTAGCTATTGGTCATTGGTTATTAGAGATTGCAAATGACAAACGACACATGACCAATGACTATTAATTTATTTATTTTTCTTGACATTTGCTGGTAATTCTATGCCCAAAGACTGATGAAAATCTTCCTGGACTTTACGAGTTAAACGACGGGAGACTTGGCGGACAATTTGATTAAGTAAGCGATCGCCTGTAGATTGCACTAAAGCCTTAGGTAGTCGCTGAATAAATCTGGGAAAGTTAATGTAGACTTTTAAATCCAATTCCCACTCTACTCTCGTCATTTCTACAGAATTATTAGAAAATTGGGATTGTTGAATTTCTATCAGCTGTAGCGAAGAATTATAGTCTACTTCATAACCAGGTGCTTGGTAATCGGGAACCGGGATGGTACGGATGCGGTAAATACGATCTTCTGGAGGAAGCAATTCTAAACCAACTTTTGGTTCTACTTCGTAACCAAACGACCCAAAGCGACCTATTACCAAAGCATAACCATTTTCCCCCAGTGGTTCTACTTTCATCGGTTCAGCACACCGGGAAAACCAACTACTATGATTATTTAAATATTCAGCTATTGTGTCAGCAGAGGCATACATTTCCATGCTGTCTTGATAACGACCATAAAATATCGTGGTAGTCCCTAGAGATTTTTCTGGAGATGCAGTTTCAGTGTCTGCGATCGGTGATGCTATAGACAAAACAGCCTCTGTTGACTCCAAGGGCTCAAATGATTCCATAGACTGATATTCTTGGTTTTTTGAAATCATAAGATTTTTGTATATTTTTTAAAATTGTCTAAATTAATATTTCCCCAGTTCAGTGCAAGGTTTCGTACCAGATCTAAATTTTGACGAAAAACTTAAAAACACATTATAAAATTTCATCGAATCTCTACAATAGAGACAGAAAAAAGACATACTAGTTTCCCAGGATAGCGTAAAAAATGAAAGCTTTTGTAGCAGGAGCAACAGGAGAAACAGGTCGTCGCATCGTACAAGAACTGATGGTGCGAAATATTCCCGTCCGCGCCTTGGTGCGTGATGTCGAAAAAGCCAGGAGTATTTTGCCCAATGAAATTGAATTAGTGCAAGGTGATGTGTTGGATCGACAAAATCTAGCTGCTGCTTTGGGAGATAGTACAGTCGTTTTGTGTGCAACAGGGGCAAAACCCAGCTTTGACCCTACAGGTCCTTATAAAGTAGATTATGAAGGTACTAAAAATTTAGTCGATGCTGCCAAAGCTAAGGGGATAGAGCATTTTGTCTTTGTTTCTTCTTTGGCTACTTCCCAATTTTTCCATCCCCTGAACTTATTCTGGCTAATTTTAGTCTGGAAAAAACAAGCTGAAGAATATCTGCAAAAAAGTGGTCTGACTTATACGATTGTCAGACCAGGTGGTTTGAAAAATGAAGATAACACCGACTCAATCGTCATGCAAAGTGCGGATACCTTGTTTGAAGGTAGCATTCCTCGACAAAAAGTCGCTCAAGTTTGTGTAGAAGCTTTATTTGAGCCAGCGGCACGCAATAAAATTGTAGAGATCGTAGCCAAACCAGAAGCCGCGGCGAAAAGCTTTAGGGAGTTATTTGCAGGTGTAGTCTAATACAAAAATCAATAGTTATTTGTCATTTATCATTTGTAAGATCAGTAACCAATGACCAATTTTTAAGGAGTCGAACTCTGAAAGGCTTGGAACTCAAAGGCGTTGAAAAATTCATCGGCCCACTGGCTGCCTTATTAGTATTTGTGTGTTTATTCCAGTGGTATATTATCGATAATTTGCGATTGCGTCCTGATCCCGTATTCAATACTAGACAACCGCCCTTGGTAATGAAAGGCGGTGATCCTTATATCCGCGCCTTGATGCGAACAATTTCAGCCAGCGAAGCTAGCGGTAATCGTCCCTACTCGCTTTTGTATGGTGGAGAACATGTCAGTGATCTCAGCCGCCACCCACAAAAGTGTGTCACAATTGTCGTTGGTCCCAACAAGGGTAATTGTTCCACAGCAGCCGGCAGATACCAAATCATCAACACAACTTGGTATGCGATCGCACCCAAATATCATCCAAAACCAACGCGACTTATGTTTTGGGTTCATTACAGTTTTGAACCAGAGTATCAAGACACAGTCGTACATAGTTGGTTGAGTGATTCTCAAGTTTGGGGAGTAAATATTTCCCAGCTACTACGTCAGGGGAAATTAGATGAAGTTTTGCGGCGACTATCTCCCACATGGACAAGTTTGGGATATGGCATTGAAACCAATTCTGTCAGCCCCCTTTTACCTAAGATTTATCAAAAAATGTTACAAGAAGAGTTGAAGATGGCAGGGAAAGGATGAGGAAACAGAGATCGGAAAGAGGTTTTCATGCTTGGTTGTGGGATTTTTACCTGAATGGCTGATTCGATATTAAAAATGTTTTGAGATTTTCTACAAATGCATTTGGATTTTCAAAGTGAGTATTATGCCCTGCGTTACTAACTATTTTTAGTTGGCAATGTTGGCATATCTTAGCCATCTGTTGATTTATATCTATAAATTTTTCATCATATTCGCCCACTAATAAGAGTAAATCATTTTGATTCTCTTTCAGTTTTTCCCACAAAGAAGGTTGGCAGCCAGTACCCATTAATCGCAGAGATTTAGCTAACTCTATGGGATTATTTTGTGTTCTAATTTCTATCAAACTCTGAAACTGTGGATGATTTTTGATATTGCCAAAAATCGGCTGACTATACCAATTTATTAAAAAAGCTACAAAATCATTTTTTTCAATACTTCTTTCTATTTTTCTAGCAATTTGCTGATCCCGCTGAATTCTTTCTTGACGTTCTGCGAATGTTATTAAACCAGGAGAAGCAGATTCTAGAACAACTTTTGGAAATTTCTGAGGAAAGTATAAAGTGAGATATAAAGCTAATCTGCCCCCCATAGAGTAACCAACTAAAAAGCATTGATGAATTTTTAAATTATCTAATAAGTCAATTAAACCTTGAGCAGTATATGCCATTGAATAGTAATCTTCACTTCCCAAAACTTTTGTATTTCCATGACCTGGTAAGTCTACTTTCAAACAATAAAAATTATTATTTAGTAATTGTATCGCTTCATCAAATTCATGACTGTTACCCATAAATCCATGTAGAAAAAGGATAACAGGCTGATTGCGATCGCCATCAAAAGCAGAAAATAATTGATAATTTTCAATTGTCATGATTAGGCATGAGTAGTCGGTAATAGATTTAAAACAGTTTTTCTTAGCAATTCAACAACAAAACACGATATCGTAAGCAATACCCCTACCTAATAACAAATGAGTTTTTAGAGATAACAATCCTCACGAATTAATTTTAAATTGTACCGCTCTACTTATTTGATTTAAAAGAAAAAATTATATTTTTCAAACTTTTGTCAATTCTAAATCACTTCAGAATATAAAATTTTTCTAAAAACCTGGTTAAGAAAAGTTTATATAAACATTTCTGATAGTAAACAATTAATTTAACTATAAGTCTCACATTTTATTTTTGAAAAAACGACCTACTTATCTACCTCCCTTCTTCCACTTCTTTTCCTATTGCCCATTGCACTCTTTGCCTATTGCCTACCTCTAAGAAAAGTTCGTGAAGCAAATGAGACTGCTATAGAATAATTTAGGATTTACGCACACTCTACAAACCCTTGGCATTCTTGGCGTCTTGGCGGTTCTATAAATAAATCTTTTTAGCAACTAAGCCCCGTAATTAAGACAATCCCCAGTAGGTGCTGTGGCCAGAATAGAAATTTTATGCTCACATCTAAAATATTTTGGTTAAAATCTATGTAATTTAGTTTTTTTTCATAGTTTAAATTCTCAATTTTCAACTAAAATTTGCTTGAGTGGCTCATTTGCTGCTGTTGACCTAATATAATTAACAAGTTATTAAAACAAGCATTTGAGTGAGGTTTATCTACCTATTGAATTAGACATATATATCTTTTGTTCTATCTGATTTCTACCCAGTGATAGTTCAGAAATCCTTTATAAGAGTGCAATCACTACAAAAGCATTCTTGATTGCAATGCTACAAATTTAATTCCGAATTCCAAATTGCATAGACACGTAGACACAAAGCGGCTTGTTGTAGAGTATTCCAAATTAAATTACAAAGGTGCAAAATGGTAGCAACACCCCCAAAACCAACCTCTGAAGAAATTAGCTCTATTAGCTGTTATGGCAAAGCACGGTCAACAGTTGAGGGTATGCCCCTTAGCTCTGATGAACTCCGTAAAATGCACGCATTCTGGCGTGCTGCCAACTACTTGGCTATTGGCATGATTTATCTGCGGGAGAACCCATTGCTCAGAGAACCTCTCAAACCCGAGCATATCAAGCATCGTTTATTAGGACATTGGGGTTCCAGTCCGGGGATCAGTTTTCTTTACACTCACCTCAACCGCGTAATCAAAAAATTTGACCAGGACATGTTATACATAGTAGGTCCTGGTCACGGTGCGCCTGGATTCCTTGGCCCTTGTTACCTAGAAGGTAGCTATTCCCAATACTTTTCTGACTGTAGCGAAGACGAAGAGGGAATGAAGCGGTTCTTCAAACAGTTCTCCTTCCCTGGTGGAATTGGTAGCCATTGTACCCCTGAAACTCCTGGCTCGATTCACGAAGGAGGCGAACTAGGTTACAGCATATCTCATGCTTATGGTGCAGCATTTGATAACCCCAACTTGATTGTTGTTGCACTGGCTGGAGACGGAGAAGCCGAAACAGGTCCTTTAGCAACCTCCTGGCATTCTAATAAATTCATCAATCCCATTCGTGACGGTGCAGTGTTACCTGTTCTGCATCTGAATGGTTACAAAATTAACAACCCAACGATTTTAGCTCGCATCAGCCATGAAGAGCTAGAAGACCTGTATAAAGGTTATGGCTACACTCCCTACTTTGTAGAAGGCTCTGATCCCGAAAGTATGCATCAGGCAATGGCCGCAACTTTAGATCATTGCATCTCGGAAATTCATAAAATTCAACAGGAAGCTCGTAGTAGTGGCGTTCCTAAGCGTCCTCGTTGGCCGATGATTGTTATGCGTACTCCCAAGGGTTGGACAGGGCCTCAAGAAGTCGATGGACACAAAGTCGAAGGTTTCTGGCGCGCTCATCAAGTGCCAATGGGGGCAATGCATTCTAACCCAGAGCATGTCAGAATGCTAGAAGCATGGATGCGCAGCTACAAGCCAGAAGAACTATTTGATGAGAATGGTAGGCTATTCCCTGAAATTCAGGAAATGGCACCCACTGGCTCAAAACGTCTGGGTTCGACTCCCTATGCTAATGGTGGTGTGCTGCGTCGGGGGCTGAAGTTACCTGACTTTCGCAAATATGGCATAGAGGTTGAAAAGCCTGGAACCATTGAAGTTGAAAACACCAAGCCTCTAGGGGCTTTCTTGCGCGATGTCATCAAGTCGAACATGTCCAGTTTCCGCGTGTTTGGTCCCGACGAGACTACCTCCAATAAGCTGAATGCTGTTTACGAAGGCAGTAAGAAGTTTTGGATTGCTGGGTATTTGCCAGAAGATGCAGATGGTGGTGAACTGTCACCTGACGGTCGCGTCATGGAGATATTGAGTGAACACACCTTGGAAGGCTGGCTGGAAGGCTATTTGCTCACCGGTCGTCACGGCTTTTTCTCCACCTACGAAGCCTTTGTCCACGTGATTGATTCGATGGTGAACCAACACGCCAAATGGCTAGAAATAAGCAAACATGTTAGTTGGCGCAAAGAAATTTCTTCACTCAACATCTTGATTACCTCTACCGTGTGGAGGCAAGATCACAACGGCTTCACTCACCAAGATCCAGGCTTTTTAGATTTGATTGTCAATAAGAGTGCAGACGTGGTTCGTGTGTATCTTCCCCCCGATGTCAACTCCCTGTTGTCAGTTGCTGACCACTGTTTACGCAGTCAGGACTACATCAATGTGATTGTGTGTGACAAGCAAATGCACTTGCAATACCATGATATGGAAGCTGCTGTCCGCAATTGTACCAAGGGCATTGATATCTGGGAGTGGGCCAGTACAGATGCTGGTACAGAACCAGATGTAGTGCTAGCTTGTGCAGGTGACATTACCACCCTAGAGGCATTAGCAGCATCTGTGTTATTGAGAGAAAATTTCCCTGACTTGAAGATCCGGTTTGTTAACGTCATTGACTTGTTTAAGTTACAACCAGATACAGAACATCCTCACGGTTTGAGCGATCGCGATTTTGACAGCCTCTTCACCCTTGATAAGCCAGTCATCTTCAACTTCCACGGCTATCCTTGGTTAATTCATCGCCTAGCTTACCGCCGTCATAACCACAACAACATGCATGTACGCGGTTACAAAGAAAAAGGCAACATTAACACCCCACTGGAGTTGGCGATCCAAAATCAGATTGATCGTTTTAGTATAGCGATCGATGTGATTGATCGGGTTCCGAAACTCAAAGTAGCAGGTGCTCACGTCAAAGAAATGCTCAAGGACGAGCAAATTTCCTGCCGTAACTACGCCTACGAACACGGTACTGATAAGCCCGAAATCGTGAATTGGAAGTGGCCTTACTAGTTGTAGGGTAAAGGGTAACTCAAGAAGGATGAAGGGTGAAGGGTAAAGGTTTTAAATTAAGTATATTTCCCTTTGCCCTTTACCTTTATATCAGGCTCGGATAATCACTTTAAGTTTACATACCCACTGCGATGCTCCGAAGGAGCGGTCTTTGACCATCGCAACTCTTAGGTAATACTCCACTTACCCATTACCCATTACCCTTTTCCCAACTGCCTAGTCTAAAGCTATGTCTTACGCGGACTTCCTGACTCGCTTGAATCCCAAAGCTATGATTGTTCGACCTGGAGCAAAGATCAAGATGAGAGACTTTGATCCAGACTATACGGGCAATTTTCAAAAAAGTGAAGCCCAAGAGTTATTGCAAATCGGAGTCAAAGAGTTAGCGAAGTATCAGGATATACTTTATGCCCAGGATACCTATGCCCTGCTGATCATTCTTCAGGCTTTAGACGCCGCTGGTAAAGATGGCACAATCAAACATGTCATGTCGGGGATCAATCCTCAAGGTTGCCAAGTATTTAGTTTCAAAGCTCCTTCCGCCGAGGAATTAGATCACGACTATTTGTGGCGATCGTTCAAAGCTTTACCAGAACGAGGACGCATCGGGATATTCAATCGTTCTTACTACGAAGAAGTGCTAGTGGTGCGTGTACATCCAGAACTCCTCGTCAAGCAAAAATTGCCGCCTCCAACAAAAGACAAACACATTTGGCAACAACGATTTGAAGAGATAAATAACTTTGAAAAATATCTCGTTAATAACGGCATTATCGTACTGAAATTTTTTCTCAACGTCTCAAAGGAAGAGCAGAAAAAGCGCTTTTTAAAGCGAATTGATCTTCCGGAGAAGAATTGGAAATTTTCTATCAGTGATGTCAAAGAACGACAATTTTGGGATGAATACATGCAGGCATACGAGGATGTCTTCAACCATACCAGTACAGAGTGGGCACCTTGGCATATTATCCCAGCAGATCATAAATGGTTTACCCGCATTGCTGTAGGCTACTTTATCTACGACAAATTGAAATCCTTAAACTTGGCGTATCCCAAAGTTAGTGAAGAACATTACGCACAACTGTTAAAAGCAAAGGAAATCCTGGAAACAGAGGAAGGTTAAAGGGTACAGGGAAAATCCAATACCTTTAATCTTTCCTCTTGTCCCAACTTTCTGTAAGAAGTCATTTCACGGTATTCTGGACGTAGCCAAACCATAGCAGCATAGGTCGAGCGCCATGCAGACAACAGCCGCAGAACAAATCAATCCCTTGGCTGGGAAACCTGCTCCAGCCGATATTTTGATTGATGTCGAACAGCTTTTGGATCAGTACTACACGGTTCATCCCGATCCTGATAATCCACTACAACGCGTTAGTTTTGGTACATCTGGTCATCGTGGCTCTTCTGCCAATGGCACATTTAACGAAGACCATATTTTAACCATATCTCAGGCGGTTGCTGAGTATCGTCAGAGTCAGGGTATTAATGGGCCGCTGTACATGGGTATGGATACACACGCACTCTCGGCTCCTGCCCAAAAGTCTGCGTTAGAAGTACTAGCAGCTAATAATATAGAAGTTCACATAGCTGCGGGCGAAGGTTACGCACAATACACACCCACACCAGCAGTATCTCATGCCATTCTTTGCTACAACAAAGGCAAAACTAGTGGTTTAGCAGATGGGATCATCATTACCCCATCCCATAACCCACCTAGTGATGGTGGTTTTAAATATAACCCGCCTTCCGGTGGACCGGCGGAACCAGAGATTACCAAGTGGATTCAAACCCGTGCCAATGAGTTGATGGCAAATCAAAACCGGGATGTGAAGCGCATTCCCTATGAATCTGCTATCAAGGCAGCCACGACTCACTATTTTGACTTTATTACTCCCTACGTCAACGATTTAGAGAATATCATCGACATCGACGTCATCAAATCCTCTGGTATCCGCATTGGTGTTGATCCCCTGGGTGGATCGAATATTGCTTATTGGCAGCCGATCGCTGAACGTTATGGTTTAAATATCACCGTAGTTAATAACACCGTTGACCCGACTTTCCGCTTCATGAGTGTAGATTGGGATGGTAAGATCCGCATGGACTGCTCATCACCCTACGCTATGGCGAGTTTGGTCCAGATTAAGGATGACTACGATATCGCTTTTGGTAATGACACAGATTCTGACCGCCACGGGATCGTCACCCCCAGCGTCGGCTTGATGAACCCCAACCATTTCCTGTCCGTGGCCATTTGGTATTTATTTACTAATCGTAGTGGCTGGCCAGCAACAAGTGCAATCGGGAAAACCTTGGTCAGCAGCAGCATGATTGACCGAGTGGGTAAAGACATCGGACGGCAGGTATGTGAAGTACCCGTCGGCTTTAAGTGGTTTGTAGACGGTTTGCTTGATGGTTCCTTTGGCTTTGGTGGTGAAGAAAGTGCTGGTGCTTCTTTCTTGCGTAAGGATGGAACTGTCTGGACAACAGATAAAGATGGTATAATCTTAGATTTATTAGCAGCGGAAATTACGGCGCGTACAGGTAAAGACCCTGGCTTGCACTACCAAGACTTAACAGCAAAACTAGGCAAACCGTTCTATAAACGGATCGATTCTCCCGCTTCGCCAGAACAAAAAGCCCGTCTGGGTAAACTTGCGCCGGAAGATGTGAAAGCATCCACCCTTGCTGGTGATCCTATTACTGACAAATTAACGAATGCTCCTGGTAATAATGCGCCAATTGGTGGACTGAAGGTAACGACTGAAAACGGCTGGTTTGCGGCTCGTCCCTCTGGTACTGAGAATGTATGCAAAGTCTATGCTGAAAGCTTTAAGAGCGAAGCTCATCTCGAGGAGATTTTGCAAGAAGCCACACAAATAGTTGCTAATGTCGTTTAATTCTCACATTTGTGAGATAGCCAATACAAACAATCGCCGCTCTAGAATCAAATTAGGGCGGCGATTATTATGGTATTAGAAGTTACACACGAGTGATAGAAGAATAAAACCGCACCAGGCACAGAGGACACAGAGGAATAAGAGTTAGAGAGATGTTGTGCGTAAGTCCTGGGTTTTATGGTTAGCGATCGCTGCTGTGAATTTTTTATAATCAACTATATAATTAAATAAAAATACTTCATAGTTTTGAAGCGTTTTATACCAATTCAAAAAATTCTACTACACATAAATAATGTTTGGAAAATAGCACAGCCGTGCTAACCTAGCATCTACATATGTAGTCTCCTTTTGGAGAATTGGTTTTACTTTTTACTTTTGTTTGTTTAATTTCTAAATGTGGTCTGAACTCACAAAAGCGATCGCTCACATCAATCTTCCTGCTGATTGGCTCGGTATCCGAGTAGTTAAAGACACTTCTGCTCATCATTCTGTGCGTGATGGCTTACCCCAACGCAACGGTAAATCTGTCACCACAGGAGCCATGCTAGAAGTCATGGTTGATGGCTGTATCGGCTATGCAGCAACTAATTCTCTCCAACTGACGAGTCTACAAAATGCCGCGAAAAAAGCGTATCAACAAGCAATCACAGCTAAGCAGTGGTGGATACATCCTTTTCAAGCCAGAAGTGAACGTCCGAAAGTGGTTGGTGAATACGTTTCACCTTTTGTTGAACCATTGAATAGTCTTAGTGCCGGAGAAATCAACCATTTACTAGTCCGCATCTGCCAATCACTCAAAGTTTCTGAGCAAATAGTGAAAACTACTGCTGGTGCAAATACTGGTGAAAGAGAAACATGGTTTGTCAGTAGTAACGGCTCAGAAGTATATCAAAAATTTTTGTTTCTCAGTACCCACTATGGAGCGATCGCCCAAGATGGAGCGATCGTCCAGCAGCGCACTAACAATGGTTGGGAAGCAAACTATTTCCAAGGTGGTATGGAATTACTCCAACCAGAAAATCTCTGGGAAAGAGTACAGCGAATTGGGGAAGAAGCAGTAGAACTCTTAACAGCAGAAGAATGTCCAACCACACGCACTAATTTGGTATTAGCCCCAGACCAAATGATGCTACAAATTCATGAAAGTGTGGGACATCCCCTAGAATTAGACAGAATTTTAGGAGATGAGCGCAACTACGCTGGTGGTAGCTTTGTGAATACAAGTGATTTTGGGGTTTTGGTGTATGGTTCTCCCTTGATGAATATCACCTTTGATCCCACTGTTTCCGGTGAATCAGCTAGTTATGGTTACGATGACACTGGTGCTGTAGCAACACGAGAATATTTAATCAAAGAAGGGGTACTATTGCGGGGTTTGGGTAGTTTAGAAAGTCAAAAAAGAGCAGGTGTACTGGGAGTAGCCTGTGCGCGTGCTTGTTCTTGGAATCGACCTGCTATTGACCGGATGGCTAACTTAAATTTAGAACCAGGTAAAGCTTCTTTTGAAGAAATTATTGCTGACATAGAACACGGCGTTTACATGGAATCTAATCGTTCTTGGTCAATCGATGATCGCCGTTATAAATTTCAATTTGGTTGTGAATACGCTAAATTAATTGAGAACGGTAAATTAACCAAAACCGTGCGTAATCCTAACTATCGAGCTACGACTCCGGAATTTTGGCATAGCTTAACTAAAGTCGGAAACTCTTCAACTTGGGAGATGTACGGTACTCCCTACTGTGGTAAAGGAGAACCAAATCAAGCTATTTGGGTAGGACATGGTTCACCCGTCTGTCAATTTTCTAACGTCGAAGTATTCGGTGGCGGCGCTTGAATGAAGATGGGGAACTCGGGGCCCCCACGACCCCAGGGAGTGGGGATTAGGGGCAATGGGGAGAACCGGGGATGGGAAGAATGCAGAATCAAACTCTCGCCACCACCCCACCACCCCACCACCCACCACCCGATCACAAAAGTAGCTCGCCCACTTCCCTTTAAAATTAGGAATTTAGATGAAACACGAGGAATTATCTACATTAGAAGTCAGCTTTAACCAACTGATTGATACTCTCCTGCTAAAAAAAGCAGCAACTGAAGAATTCACTGTCAAATTAAATAGTGAGCGTAGTCAATTTACTCGTTTCAATCATGCCAAAGTCAGACAAACAGGTACAGTTGCTGATGGCTGGATTGACCTAACTTTAATGCAAGATCAGCGTAGTAGTTTTCGTCAAATTCCTTTTACTGGAAATTGGGAAATAGATTGGCAAGTAACATACAAAGCTTTGCAAGAACTACGCGAAGAACTTCCCTTACTACCTTTAGATCCTTATTTAGTATTGCCATTAGGAACTAACACTAGTCGCGAAATTCATCCTGGTAATTTATTGGTTGAAGAAGCAGTAGTATCAGCAGTTTTAGAATCAGTTGCAGAATTAGATTTTACTGGCTTTTATGCTGGGGGAACTGTTGTTCATGCTTATGCCGATTCTTGTGGTCAAAAACACTGGTTTGCCACTGATTCTTTTACCCTAGATTATTCTATATTTAACTCCGAAGGACAAGCTGTTAAAGGTATATTTGCAGGTAGTGATTGGCATCAACAAGCTTATATCCAAAAAATCCAAGAAGCAAAAAAGCAACTAGAATTACTGGCTCGTCCAACTAAGCAATTACCACGAGGGCAATATAAAACTTATTTTGCACCAGCCGCAGTAGCAGATTTATTAATGATGCTTTCTTGGGGTGGTACAAGCGAAGCTGATTTACAACAGGGTAATAGTGCTTTAGCAGCTCTTTCCGGTGGAGAAAAACAACTTTCTTCTAAGTTTAATTTGAAAGAAAACTTTCAACGAGGAACAGTACCGCGTTTTAATGAATGGGGAGAAATGGCAGCGCTAGAACTACCAATAATTACTCAAGGAATATTAGTAAATACTTTGATAAATTCTCGTACTGCCAAGGAATATCAAAAAACTGCTAACGGTGCTAATAGTTATGAATCTTTACGTGCGCCAGAAATAAATCCGGGTAGTTTAGAATTTGACCGAATTCTACCCAATTTGGATACAGGATTATATGTGTCAAACTTGCATTACTTAAATTGGAGCGATCGCCCCACAGGTAGAATTACAGGTATGACCCGCTATGCCTGTTTTTGGGTAGAAAATAGTGAGATCATCGCACCAATAGATAATTTGCGGTTTGACGATAGTCTCTATCGCTTTTGGGGTGAAAATTTACTCGATTTCACAAATTTTCAAGAATTTATTCCCGAAGTCGGGACTTATGAAGGTCGGCAACTAGGAGGTAGTATGGTTCCTGGGATGTTGGTGAAAGATTTTACTTATACATTGTAACAAACCATTTATCGAACAAATTCCTCGTGTCGAGCAACTTCAAAAAGTTAAGCTAACAGAGTGTAGCGACGGATATCTATTTCATTAGCAACCAAGTCTTGCAACTTAGCTGCTGCTGTTTGAATATGTGCTGAAGCAAGATGAGCGTCTAAGGCGTCATTAGAAGTCCATTCTTCTACAAAGGTAAATTCTGTAGGATCAGACTGGTTTTGCAGCAACTCATACTTTATACAGCCATTCTCCTGACGAGTAGGCTCAATTATTTCTAGTAAGACAGCTTTGATATCTTCGACTTTTTCTGGCTGAGCTGTTATACGGGCAATTACACGAATTGTATTAGTCATTGGTCGTCAATAGTTGGTTGTTAGTTGTTAGTTGTTAGTAGCCAATAGTTAACGGTAAATGGTTATTCCTACAGCCCTCATACCCCTTACACTCCCCTCACTGCCCCTAATCCCCAGAGGGGACCCCGAGTTCCCCATCACCCCATCTCCTCACACTTCACCAAAAACTCGCCGCGCTGCAACCATATAACGGAAGATATATTCCACTAGCTCAATGTAGTTACGAGCTGCTGTGGAGGAAGCAGCCCAAACTGTGACACCATGATCGCGGATGAGTAAGGCGGGTAATTGTGGGGGAGTGTTGCTAAATCTTGTTTTGATCTCAGTTGCAATCTGCTGAACCTGTAAATGATTAGCAAATATAGGCATCACGCAATCAGGCTTTTCTTCCCAAACCCCAAGTCCTTTAAGCATTTCTAGTGGTGGCAAGGGTAAAGCATCTCCATTTACAAACCGTGAAACCAGATTAGCTTCCACTGAATGGACATGATAGCAACTTATGGCTTCCGGAAAAAGGTTATAAATAACCTGGTGAATAGCAGTTTCAGCACTAGGCTTGGAGTCTTCTGTGGGTTGTTCTACCCTACCATCAGGATAAACCCGCACAAAATCATCTATTACTAATTCTCCTTTGGACTTACCACTCGCCGTAATCCAGAAGCTACCATCAGATAAACGTATTGAAAGATTACCTGCTGTTCCTACCATCCAACCCTGTTGGTAAAAGTAACGGGCAGCAGCAATTAACTCAAGACGGACATCGGTGAGGGTTGAAATGTTCATTATACTAGACAGAATTCCACAATTGTGCTAAGTAATCGCGCACATCTAAAAAATCTTGCCAGGGGATGTAGGGTTTTTGATTTTCTTCGAGATAATAGGCTAGGCGATCGCGAGCAAACACTATCGGTGTTGCTAATGCCATATTTAAATCAGTCAGCGAATCTCCAATCACTATTTTCTCATCTGCTGGATACTTTTCCATTACTTCCACTTTCGCAACTAATTCTGTCCCACCTTCAAACTCTGAATTAGGGTGCAAATACTCACCTTTGGTATCAACATCAACAGCGTGGATGGCATGAATTCGTGGCACTAGTTCGCCTAACACAACTTCCACCATACCCCGCAGTCCCCCAGAAACTACTACTAAAGGAACTTTCTTTACTTCCAAGAAATCCAATAGTTCTGTAAACCCCAGACGAATTGGTTCTTTGCGGGTAAATTCTAAAATTTCGGGGTAGCAAGCAGATGGAATTGACTCCAAAATCTGCCTGACTCCTGCACGTAATGTCAATCGCCGTGCATACATTTCTGGTATCAGTTGAGCAGAAAGCTGAGGTGCAAAACGCTTCAGCACAGCCACAAAGGTTTCTGACACCGTAATAGTACCGTCAAAGTCGCAAAAAATGATACGTTTCATTCTTAAGCAACAGCCTGACGTCTGTGAATTAGTGTACCCGTATATTCAGGAACCCAGCCTTCTGTATTAGTAAAATAACGTACTGCTTTCACTCTTCGCTTTGGCGTGAGATAAAACCAGTGTTCAGTTCCAGCAGGCACATTGATATACTCTTGTGGTTGCACTGTTAATTCTACCTGAGTGCCATCAGGACGCACAAAGCCAAAAATTCCTTCTCCAGCAACAACGTAGCGTACCTCATCATCTGCATGAGTATGAATCTTGTCAAACTTTGTTAGCAATCCATCCAAGTTGGCAGTTTTTGGATGAAGAACAATTAAGTCACGGGATTGATAGCCTGCTGTTTGTTGCAACTGCTCAAAATAGCGATCCAAAGCTACTAATACTTGTTCCTTTTCATCTTCGTTGAGGCTATCTTTTGCCAGTAACTCGTGTAATTGGGAATCTTCTCCTACAGGCCAATAATTGAGTTGAATATTGAGGGATGCTAATTCCCGGGAAATATATTTCAGGTCAGTATATACTTTACCGTCTTCTAGTTGTAATATAGCCATAGTCTACCTCCTGCATGAAATATTATACGGTAATTCTAGCGAGTTACAAGGATATTAGTAGCAATATGATTAATCACCAATAGCAATTCCACCTAGCCATAAACAGACAATCTATCTGTGTCCATCGGTGTGCATCAGTGTGCATCTGTATTCATTGTTCTAAACATAATCTTTCTCACCACCTAACACACCAAAAAAGTACAGTTTTCGATTAATCACCAATAGCAATTCCACCTAGCCATAAACAGACAATCTATCTGTGTCCATCGGTGTGCATCAGTGTGCATCTGTGTTCGCCTTTCAAAACATCTCTTTCTGTGAAATCGTAGCGACTTTAAACCCATGCGTACTGTGGAATAAGCACACCACAGACGCAGAGAATTCGCTACAAACCATGAAAAATCGTACTAAGGACGATGATTTCCTGAGTTATTACCCTGAAGCTTATTGTACTTACCTGGATATTTCTTGTGAAAATAACTTTCCATCACTTGTAACGCCATAGGTCCAGCAACACTACCGCCGCCACCACCAGAATGTTCTGCAAATGCGACAACCAAAATTTCTGGTTTATCGGCGGGAGCATAACCACCAAACCATGCATGATTGGCTTTGACACCGTGACGTAACCAAGCTTCGGCGGTTCCTGTTTTACCAGCTACAGGAGGAAGAGTCGGTACATTTAAAGCTTTACCCGTACCTTCACTTACTACCTTCCGCAGTCCATCCCGCAGAACTCGGACTGTGGAGGCTTTCATATTGACTGGCTCACGCCAAGATTTGGCTTGCTTGTTGTCTTCAAGTAAATGGGGTTGAACTCTGTAACCATCATTAGCAGGTACAGCAAACATCACAGCAACTTGTAAAGGAGTGGCAAGTAGCGCTCCTTGACCAATTGACATATTCACAGAATCACCTACAGTCCAAGGCATTTTCCAGACTTTGCGTTTCCATGCTTCATCAGGAACAAAACCTTTTGATTCCTCTGAGGTAAATTCAAACCCAGTTTTTTTACCAAACCCATACTTGCGCGTCCACTCAATTAAAGTCGGGCCACCAACTCTAGCACCAACTTGATAGAAAAAGGTATCGCTACTCATCGCGATCGCTCGTGCAAATCCCAATGGTCCAAATCCAGCATGGTTCCACTCATTAAAGCGAGTACCGCCAAAATTTAGATAACCATAAGTTGGTAGTATTGTGTCAGGAGAAAATTCACCCGACTCTAACCCGGCGGTAGTAGTGACAATTTTAAATGTACTTGCTGGGGGATAGGCTCTCAAAGCACGATTGAGTAAGGGATGATTTGCACCCAACAAAATTTCTTCCAATTCTTTTTGGGAAACTTTTGGCTTGGAGAAAACATTGGGGTCAAAGGTAGGGTGAGACACCATTGCTAAGATTGCACCATTGTGGGGGTTCATGGCGATGATAGTTCCATTGCGATCGCCTAAAGCTTTTGCTGCTGCCATTTGCAAATCCGCATCTAGGGTTAATCGCAGATCTTCACCAGCTTTTGCCTGTTTCTGTCCCAAAATCCGTAATGGACGTCCGCTACCATCTACTTCCAATTGCTGACCACCCCATTCACCCCGGAGTAAGTCCTCATAAGCCTTCTCAACTCCCATCTGACCAATCACATCTCTGAGACGGTAGCCTTCGCCTCTTTTTTGTTGCAACTGTTCGGGTGTCAATTCCCGAGTATAACCTAGTACATGGGCAAATTCTTTCCCATGTGGATAATAACGAACTGCATCTGTATGTATTTCTACATTATCTAGTTCGCTTTCATACTCTTTTAAGGCAGTGATTTCATCTAAACTTAAATCGCGTTTGATCCGCACTAGTCCAGAATAGTTAGGTTCTTTCTTAGCTTCTTCAAGTTTCTTTTCTATCTCATCTAAGGGGATATGAAGAATTTGAGATAAACGCGGCCCTACTCTCGACCATGAATCCTTATTCTTGTGAGCCATCGGCCACAAATATACAGAATGAGGATAGCGAGTAGTAGCTAAAAGTTTGCCATTGCGGTCAAAAATATTACCCCGTTCTGGTTGTTTGTGTAAAAGCCGAATTCGATTAGACTCAGCCCTTTCTCGGAGAGTGGGGCCTTGAACAATTTGCAAATACACCAACCGCGCTAGAATACCGTTTGTCATTAAGAGGGTAAACACAATCAAAAAGATAGACTGTACACCCCGTCCAACGGTACGTGATTGCTTATTATTGCTGGCTAGAGGAGATTGTAATAAGGACATACTATTAACTTTAATTACGACTCACTTGATTCTGTATACGATTACGCTCTATTACTACCCGTATTGAAAGAAAATAATTCGAGTAGTGTAGACTTGGTATTTTTCGCCGGTATAGAATAAACCAAAATATGGTTCAGTATGGAAGCCAATAGACTATAATAATTTGTTTTTTTACAAAAAAATAAGGTTCATTTGTCACTTTCGACAAATCTCGCAGAAAAACCTTACTTCTAAGTTCTTAATATTGTCTGTATTTTGGCGCATTCCTGAAAACTCTAAAATGACTTACAGTAAAGCTGCTCCAGTTGTAAATCCCCCAAAAAGTAAAAATTTACCTCTGAGTTTGGCTGTAAGTTTTATTATTATTTTATTTCTTTTAATTTTTCAGGATAATGCTACCGTCATTCCTATTTTGGGGTTTCATGGTGTAATTAATAATAAAAATTCTGTTACCCAGCTTGAACAAGGTAGAATGCATTATCCCCAAAAAAATTTAGAAAGATTTTTAGAATACCTGCTGATTAACGATTATTGGTTTATAACTTCACAAGATTTGTATGAAATTTTATCAAATCAAAATCATGCAAATTCAGATTTATTTGTCAAGAAAAAGCCTATTATGATTTCTTTTGACGATGGCTATAGAACAGTATACACAAATTTACTACCTGTATTAAAAAAACTAGAAAAAAAATATGGCAAGAAAGTAAAAGTAGTTTTGTTTATCAATCCAGGTGCTTTATCTAAGAAAAGTAGTGTTAATTCCACTAATCTAAGTTGTCAGGAGTTAAGAGATGGATTACAACAAGGTTTTTATGATATTCAATCTCATGGATTAAATCATAAAAATTTAACAAGACTAAGTAATAAAAACTTGATCAAGGAATTACTAGAATCCCAGAATGAATTAAGAAAATGTACACATGATTTAGATCCGCAGCAAAAAGTAGCTTCTCATTTTGCGTATCCTTATGGTGCTTATAATCAACGAGTCCAAAAATATGTATCTAAATATTATTTATCAGGGTATTTATACAATAATAAGATTTTAAATAGAAGTTTTTTAAAAAATCAGTATCAAATACCTCGTTTAACAGTTAATCGACAAGAATCAGTCCAAGATTTAATAGAAAAATTTGATACAACATTCAACGAAAAATCAATGAAATTTCTAGATACAAAATTTAATTAAGAAAAAATAAAAGCTGAAGAATAGCAAGAATTAAAATTCTCTTTTTATCTGTGTGTATCGGTGTGTATCGGTGGTCGAGTTTTCAACAAGATT